>NZ_QXIK01000017.1:0-46475 GCF_003666065.1 Haloarcula sp. Atlit-7R
GTGGTGACCGTATCGACGAACTACTTGATCTCGTCGACCTCGCCGACGTTGGCGACAAGCAGGCCGAAGAATTCTCTGGAGGCATGAAAAAGCGTCTCGACGCCGCGATGGCACTCGTTCACCAGCCACCACTCGTCTTCCTCGACGAACCAACGACCGGCCTCGATCCAAAAGCCCGCAACCGGCTGTGGAAGTACTTCCAACGAATCAACGACCAGGGGACCACCATCTTCCTCACGACCCAGTACCTCGAAGAGGCCGACCAGCTCTGTGATCGTCTCTCAGTCATCCTTGATGGGAAGATCGTCGCGACCGGGTCGCCAGCCGATCTGAAACGCCGTGTCGGCGGCGAAATCCTCGACGTCGATCTGGAAGACGGGGAAGACGCGAGCGACCGCGCAGCTACCGTCGTTCGGGAGACGGATATCTTCGACTCGGAAGCGACGGTCGAGGTGACCGAAGACGGCATCAGCGTCACCTCCGAGAACGCTCGCGAGCGTGGCACGGACCTGCTTGTCGCCCTCCGGGATGAAGGATTGACAGTGACCGGGTTCAACATTCGTGCCCCGACCTTGGACGACGTTTTCCTCGCTATCACTGGCGACGAGATGGATGACGACCAAGCAGTGACGGGTGACGAGGCAGCAACTGCCGCGGAGGTCGAACGATGAGTACGCCGTCGACGGATTCCACGACGGGGGGCGACACCGATGTGCATCGAGTGAGCAACTCTTTCGTCGGTGACGTGTGGACGAATTTCAAACGCTGGAACCTGAAAGCCGTCCGCAACCCGTTCGTGTTGGTCGTCTCGCTCGTCCAGCCGATCATCTTCCTGCTGTTGTTCACCGAGGTGTTCGGGCAGATCGCTGGCGGGGCGATCAATCGCGGTGGCGGCGCCGGCATCAGTTACGAGACGTATCTAGTTCCGGCAATCGCGATCCAGGTGTCGCTGGCGGCGGCCATCACCTCCGGTATCGGCCTCGTGAACGACATCGAGGAGGGAATGTTCGAGAAAATCTTGGCGACGCCGATGAACCGGACGGCAGTGTTCGTCGGAAAGACGGCCGCAGAAGCACTCCGGATCGTGGTACAGGTCGGGATCATTCTCGGCCTCGGGGTCTTGCTCGGCGCGGAAATCGCCACCGGTTTCGTTGGTGCGGTCGGTATCATGCTCATCGGCCTGCTGTTTTCGCTGTGGTTCATCGCCCTCTCGAACGCGGCTGCCGTCATCACGAAAGACCAGGAGTCGACGATCATCGCGGCGAACCTCCTCCAGTTTCCGCTGTTGTTCCTCTCGTCGGCGTTCCTGCCGCTAGACGCCCTACCAGAGTGGATTCAAACGTTCGCTCGGTTCAACCCCGTTACATCGGGGTTGATGCCGCCCGGTCGCTGATGCTTGACCAAGACGTGATGACGATCGTTGAGGTCACGCAATTCAGCGGCATCTGGAACACACTGATTCCGGCAATTGTGGTTCTCGCAGTCCTCGATCTGGTACTCGGTGCTGTCGCGGTCTTCCTGCTCACCCGCGCGACGAGCTCGGACGTTAAGTGATGGGGTGCTTCTCTCCCTTCGTGTCTAATAGGGGGTCTTCACAGGTACCTGTCCTACCAGTTCGGAGCGGTATAGAATCGTAGTAACGCTCCCTTCGAGATGGACTTTCAGGCGCTTCCAAAGATCCGTCTACCCCGATCGTGTAGTCGTTCTCAACGTGTTAGGTTCACTGCCTCGGTTTATCGAGACCATATAGTCCGTACTCCTCCTTCGGGCGCGGGAGGAGTCAAGCGGTGGAGTCGAGATGGTCGGATATCCGACGGGCGGTATCTCGAAGTAACGGGCTGTCATCGGTGAAAACCTCGACGGCGACGGTCCCGTCGAAGCGGGGCAGGTACTCAGCTAATTGCTCGTACTCGATTTCGCCCGCACCGATCGGAAGGTGCGTGTCCCCGCGACTGCGGACGTCGTGGACGTGGAGGTGCGAGACAAGATCTGCATACTCTTTGAGGAAGCGCTCAATCCCATCGTCGCCATCCTCCATATAGGCGTGTCCGACGTCAAAACAGACTGGTATCCCATTCTCCTGGGCGATTTCACCGAGGACGGATAGCGGGAGTCCGCGGGCTTGGTGACCGACGTTCTCGACGACCACCTCGACGCCAGCTTCCTCGCCAGCGTCAGCGATTGCCGACAACTGGCGTGCAAACGTCGGTCGCTGGTCAGTGTCGTGAGGGTCGCGCATCGTCCCGTGGAGTACCGCCTTCTGTGCGTCGATAGTGCCTGCCCACGAGAGTAACTCGCCAAGGTAGTCCACGATCGCGTCGTTGAGTTGAGGGACTTGCGTCGCGACGACTTGATCGAACGGAAGGTGGACGCATGGGTTAGCGTCCGTATCCGCCAGCGCGTTCTGAAGGCGGGTGTCGTCGGTTTCGCTCGGGTTATATGCGGATTCGCCAATCGAGAGTTCTGCGAACGCAAAATCTCCTGCTGTTGCTTCTAATCGGTCCACCGAATCGCCGACAGTAAGCCCGATGTCCATATCACTACTACGGATTCTCGCCTTTTGTGGGGTGTGATTCAAATCACTGTGAGTCTGACCACTCAATAGCAGTACGGTTGATGTGTAACCGCATCAACTCTCCGTCGAAATCATCCACTCGCAATATGGAGATCAGTCTTCGTGATTGTGGGTCCGTTTACGGCTCATTGCTCCGGATGTGAACAGGGACATCCGTTCCAAGTGCGAACACACGCCTTACCGCTGAGTGTGACACGCTGTAGCAAGGATTTATTAATGTCGATAGTCTCGTTCTTGCATACAGGCGTCCAATAGAATACATTGGTTCCAGACAAGACCCAACAATGCCTTCATCTAACGACACCCGCGAGAACGAAGATAGTGCTAACGACCAGCCACCACCCTCTCGTGTGATTGAACCTGAAGAGGTAGCAGAGGTTCCATGCTTGCCGGGCCATCTCTTTGAGGTGCTGGCGGATGTGCGGAAGCGGTACGCGCTCTACTACCTGCAGCAAGGAGACGGACGAGGGACGCTGACTGATATCGCGGACCAGTTGGTGGCGTCCAGGGCCACCACGGCTGCTGGAAATGAAACTGAAAAAAAACATTGCCACGTCTACACCGCACTCTATCACGCTGACCTGCCGAAACTCGCAGACTGTGGCCTGATTACCTTCGACTGCGAGACTGGAAAAGTTACTGCCGCCGACAAATTCGACGCCATTGAGCCGTATCTTCACTTCGCCCAACTCGCAGAGCCAAACGACTATGAGCAGTTCCGTGGGCAACTGAATGACAATGAGTAGCGGTAGCGAGGTTCAAGTTGGGACAGCGGTGAAGTCTACGATTACCGAGAGCAACTAGCCCATCTGCCGAACTCGTTCCTACTCATGCCCGCTTTTGTCGGGGATTCCCCCCCCCCTTTCTGATATACTAGCTACAACTTCTCCAGTCGAATAGACCGTCACGTCAGAACCGTCAAGTTCAAATGAAACAGCTATACCACTTTTCGAGTCGTCGGAACCGTGCTGAAAGAGCGCGTCCAGTGCGTCCGGGTCAACCACGTCATATAGTGGTTCTATCTCGGTAGGTCCATTGCCGGTGACAGCGGCCAGAGCCGTCACGACAGCGTGGCTCGCTCCGCCGTCACGCGAGGCATCAAACTGAACATGATACGTCTCGGTGTCTGGGTCGTGTCCTTCGCTATCTGTTGGGCTATGGTTCTCGAAGTTAGTCATACATTCACCTCGGCACCGCGCATCGCTGTTAGTGCCACAGGACCATACAGATATAGGGTTGGTGGTTCATGACACGGTGTTATCGTCGATGGGTAAGATCTCCGCTATAGATCGTGCTGACCGTTCCACACGCAGGGATTACAGAGATCCTTTCCGAGGGGTTCGTCACATCCGTAGTCCTCAGAACGGTCGTCCGTGACGCCGAACGCGTTGAGAGAGACACTACTGTTGGCTGGTTGTTTCCAGCGGATTGTTTCCTGAATAGTCACTGCAAAACCGGTGCGTATAGGTCTCGGCCTGAGAGGCGTCTGATGGACACGGCCAGATTATATGACTCCGTGCATACTACTTTCTGTAATCAGGGGGGAGGGAAGCGTGTGACAATTCCCCTCCGTTATCCTGTGAGGGGGGCTTACCGGTAAGCGTTCCTGATTTGTAGCCCAGAGTATCCGAGTTTCACCAATCGTTATTTCGAAACGCAGATGTTAGTAAAACCAGCAGTGCAGTACATATAGCGTCGGGCTGTAGGGTATGCGATGGGAGGTGATGGTATCGTTTCGGACGAGAGGATTCGTGTCCTCTACGTGGATGACGATCAGGGACTGCTAGACCTCACAAAGACGTATCTGGAACGACGCGCAAACTTGAGTGTTGAGACTGCCTCCTGTGCAACCACCGCACTTGATCGATATGAAAACGAGTCGTTTGATTGCATCGTCTCGGACTACCAGATGCCAAACGTCGATGGACTGGAATTCCTGAATCGCATCCGAACGAATCTCAACTCAACAACTCCATTTATTATCTTCACGGGAAACAGTCGCGAAGAAGTCGCAATTGAGGCGTTAAATCTCGGAGCGACCCGCTATCTCCAGAAGGGCGGTGATCCTCAGACACAGTTTGACATACTTGCCGACGCAATTGAACAGACGGTCACATACGATCGAACCGCAAAACAGGCCAGAAAGTACGAGACTCGTCTCAAACAAGCACAAAAGATTGGTCACTTCGGCATCCTTGATTGGAACCTCGCTAGTGATGGGGTGCACTGTTCGGATGAACTCCGCAAAATGTTCGATCTGCCCAACGAAGGTTCTCTGACGATCCGTGACATTGAGGCGGTAGTGCATCCTGAGGATCGAGACCGAATAGAAAAAGGCCTAGAAGAGGCTATTGCAGACGAAGCGGAGTGTGAGATTGAGTACCGCGTCGTGCACTCCGATGGTAACGTGCTCTGGATACAAACTCAGGCGGGACTGGTCCGAAACCAAGATAAAGATGCATCCCATCTTGTCGGTATCGCTTTTGACATAAGTTCCGCAAAAGACCAGTAACCGTCGTATTGAATTTATACCGGTACGATGTACACGGCTCCGAGCATATCTTATTGATGATCATAATTTTGATGGAGGAATCTTCTCCGTGCTTGAAATGCCAAAGCGGTCGCGGTCAATATCGAGATCGAACGTGATACGGCCATCTGGATCCGCTTCGCGCCAGAACTCGGGGAATTTTGTAACCGTCATTGTTCGTCGTTGCTGACTCCCCTGCCCGAACCAGCCGAAGTCCAGGACTCCTTCGAAGGTTCGCTTGAGAAGCGCTCGTTCTCTCTCAGTAAGAAGCTCAGAATCGGCACCGGCAATGAGAATACTATTCGACTCAGCGGCTACGTGACAAAGCGTCTGCGAGATGAAATACAGATCCATCGGGTCAAGAAATTTCGAGGTGATCGGGAGAAAGTCAGAAATCGAGTCAACTATCGCAATCTCGCCTGGAACCTCCTCAATCAGGTCGTCAAACCGGCGAAAAACTTGCTGATATTTATCGCTGGGTCGTTCTTCCTTTGATTCATATGTGAATCCCGTTCCGTTTTCGGCTGGCTTGACTGGCCCGAGATCTGCTACATCATCGGCGAGACTGTGGAAACTGATGTGCTCAAGTGCCGTATCCACCCACTCTGAACTCCCGGTATCGTGAAGATTTCTCTGGAATCGCGTCTCCGAATCATTGATTGATAAATACCGAACCTGTGATGGCTGTCGAACATTGCTACTTACCTCCCCATATGCTAATTCAAAGAGGTCCGACTCGGCCTGCCAGTTTCCGTGTAGTATCGCAATCGTTCGAAGGAACTCATGATACCCTGTTCCAAACGGTCCCATCGCGAGGAGGGTGGTTCCTGGTCGAATACCTCCACGAAGACGACTATCGATACTTGGGACGCCTATCGGTATCTTTGGAGTGCTCTTATTGTCGGTCGCATTTGAATCCATACTCAAAGGTTGTCCTAGTGGACTGATAATCATTCGGCTGCTGACGCCTGCCTCTTAGCCGTGAAACGGCCCGAACGCACAGATCAGACACTTATCGATGGTCTTCGAATCCCTGTCAGAACAGAGTACCCAGGCTC
This sequence comes from Haloarcula sp. Atlit-7R, assembly GCF_003666065.1. NCBI lineage: Archaea > Methanobacteriati > Methanobacteriota > Halobacteria > Halobacteriales > Haloarculaceae > Haloarcula > Haloarcula sp. Atlit-7R. Next base: position 6,164 of record NZ_QXIK01000017.1, read on the forward strand.
GGACCGGAAGGAACTGGTCGGCGCTCTCCCGGGACTGATTTTTTCTGCGTCCGTGCTGTTATCCGATCCATGCTCGAACAAATTCTCTTTCCGACGGATGGAAGCGGTGGGGCATCGGTTGCGTTCGATCATGTATTAAATCTTGCAGCCCACCACAACGCAACGGTCCATATCATCCACGTCGCAGAAACTACGCAGGATAATATTCTAACACTTCGAGATGACGATGTTGATGCCCTCAAACAGGAGGGTAACAAAATCATCCGTGGGGCAGCCGAGCAGGCACACCAACGTGGTGTTGACACCGCCACCAAAGTCCTTCAGGGAGAACCATATCGCGAGATTATCGACTACGCCGAAGAACACGAACTCGATCTTGTCGTCATGCCAACGCACGGACGCCGAGGACTCGAACGGTTTCTGCTTGGCAGCACCAGCGAACGGGTTGTCCGTCGAGCAGACGTCCCCGTACTTACGATTCGGCCTGACGACGATGTCCGAGTCGCTCATCCATACCAAGATATCCTTATCCCCACTGATGGAAGTGACTGCGCAAATCAAGCGCTCGCTCTCGGTACTGACCTCACAGAAGCCGAGGGCGCAGCACTGCATCTCCTCTCTGCAGTCGATATCGCAGCGTTGGGAGTTGACGTCCGTACCGATATCCAGACGGAGATGCTAGATGAAAGTGCCAATGAACTCCTCGATGAAGCCGTAACGTTCGCGGACAACGCGGGCGTCGAAGTCGCATCGAAATCGGTCCAGTACGGCCCCTCGATTCACAAAGCAATCCTCACCTATATCGAGGAACACGACATCGACCTCGTCGTCGTCGGTACTCATGGCCGGACCGGTTTCGATCGATACGTTCTGGGAAGCGTCACTGAGTCTCTCGTTCGGACATCACCAATTCCAGTGCTGACAGTCCGTACATTCGAATCGAAGACGTAGGTATCCACCGATAGTACAGACGACGAGATGCTTCTCGGGTATTAATCAAGCGGATCTTCGAGGTCGCCCATTACGGCTTCGAGGGCGTCAGTTGCGGTGAGAAGCCCGACGGTCTCGCCATCTCGGATGACGAGCGCTAATTCTTGATCTTGTGCTTGAAACTGGTCGAACGCATCGCTGACGTTTGTCGCTACCGCCAGCGTCATCCGTGGTGCTGCGATCTCAGCGAACGACAGCCCACCTGAGTTCAGGGCCTCGAAGTAGGCGATAAGCAAGAAAGACCGATAGTTCCGAGGAAGTTCACGGAACCGCTACTCGCCGTGCCCAACCGTGATAACGGGTACGGGTGCAGAGCGGACGGTCTTTTCAGCGACGCTCCCGAGCAGGATTCGATCAGTCCCGCGTCTCCCCGTCGTCCCCATCACGACGGCGTGAATATCGCTCGATTCGACCATGTCGAGTATGACCTCATTCGGTGTCCCGTGTTCGATGTGCCGGACTGTGTTCGCGACCCCGTACGTTTCTGCCTCGGATACAAGATCGTCGACGGCATCGGTCGCAGCCTGTTCTTGCTCCCGCCCCGAGATCGTTGAACGAACGTCCAGCCCGAGCGAGGTCTCATCCACGACAGACAGCGCGTGAACGGTCGAATCAAGATCCGCTGCAAGGGAGAGACCGTGCTCAGCAGCGTGGGTCGCTCCGGTACTCCCGTCGGTCGGGATGAGGATGTTCTCGTAGGGGAACGCCAGTTGCTCGTCGGGCTGCATCCGCACCGTAAGAACGGGAACGGAAGAGAGGCGGACGACTTTCTCGGTGACGCTTCCGACGAGGTATCGTGACACCCCCTTCCGGCCATGCGTCGGCATCACGACCAGGTCGTGGTCGTACCGCTCAGCGTACTCGACAATCGTCGGCGCTGGATTCCCCTGGACGACATCGGACTCGTAGTCCGCCCCAAGGGTTCGCAGTGTCTTCTCCGCATCCTCAACGATGCCTTCGCCCTCCTGGATGAGTGCATCGACAACTTGGGTTTCGACGACGGTGACGCTATCGCGTGTCGTATCCGCTACAAAGAGGACGTGGATCGTAGCATCAGCCCAGTGGGCGATCTCAGTAGCGTGATGCAGTGCCTCCGCAGCCCCATCGCTTCCATCGAACGGGAGCAGAATATCCTCGTACATACGTACTGTAAGCGACTACGGGAATCACGTCCAAATGGTTTGTCACCTACTCGATTCCGGCTCACGAACCCACATCACCGGAACTGGTGACGTTCGAACGATTTTCGCACTCACGCCGCCCATCATGTATCGGCTGAAATCGGTCTCTCCGTGCGTACCCAGAACAGCGAGGTCGATCGCGTTCCCTTCGATGTAGTTCCGGATCTCCTTTGACGGGACGCCGAACTCGATCTCGGTCTCGATAGCTTCGAGTGACGCCGCCTCCGCGGTCTCAGTAGCAGCTGCCATAATCTCGTTCGCTCGCTCCGTCAATTCCTCCTCTTTCAGGACGGATCGAGCGTCGGGGCCCAGACTCCCTGTCTCGACGACGTGAAGCAGATGGAGTGTTGCACCAGTCGCTTTCGCGACGGCGATTCCTTCGGCCAATGCGAGTTCGGCACCGCGGCTTCCATCCGTTGGAACGAGGAGATCCTGGCACGGATAGGTGAGCGGACGCTCTCTGTCGGGATTGACCGCAACCACGGGCACTTCTGCGGTGTTGATGACGCGTTCTGTGACACTTCCGAGGAGAAACCGCTTGAGACCACGCCGCCCGTGGGTGGGCATCACGATCAGGTCGGTGTCTGATTGGTCGCTGTACTCGACAATCGACGTCGATGGGCCACCTTGGCGTACCTCCGGGACGACGGAAATTCCCTGTGCTGTCGCACGCTGTGCTGCTTTCTCAACGATCTGTTCTCCTTCTTGCTCTAGTACGTCGATGACCTCTCCGCGTATCTGAGTGAGGTTGTCTTGACTGGTGTCTGCGACGTTGAGAATGTGGATCGTCGCCTCGTGTTCGGCTGCAATCTCGAGTGCATAGTCGAGGACTGAATCGGCCGGTTCGCTTCTGTCCGTCGGGAACAGTATCTGGTCATACATAGTAGCGAAGTCTGGAAGGACTGTGTGCAGGTCGCTGTCCACCTTCGATCTCGCTGCCGCACGTAATGAATTTATTCCAGTCGAAGTGCTGCCTGTGTTCGTGGACAGCCCCTGTCAGGAACCACGTGACCGCCATCGGAATTGAGGTGGCGAGATCCTCGGCGTTTCTCTTGGAGATTGGCTGACCCAGAGTCATGAGTGTTGCTCGAATCACACGGACCCCCTCACCGCCGTCACGGAGTTCGAGATGGTGTTGTACCTTACTTGTGAATCCGTCCAAGTCCATGGCATTTCCCATCGTAGTGATTCGAGCGCCTCCGGTATAATCGCTTGTCCGCTGGAGTCGCTCCGGCAACGGTGAAGGGGACGGGGTTGAAACAGAGATCCAGAAGAATGTTTGACCGAATCATCATTGCGGTCGATGGGAGCGCCGAAGCCAAGCATGCCGCGAGACGAGGTATTGACCTCGCAAAGGTTGTCGATGCCAGTGTGGATGTACTTCACGTTGTCCCACGGAAGTCACTCCGGCTCACGCAAACAGCGGACGAGCAGTCACGGGTTCGAGATCGGGGTGAGGATGTTCTCTCTGAAATTGAGGAGCTTGCGTCAGACCGTGACTATCCCATTACGACAACACTGTCCGAAGGCAAACCGGCCGCACGAATCAGTGAGTACGCAGCCGACCAGAACGCTGACCTTATGGCCATCGGGCGTCAGGGAATGACTGGGCTGGGTAAACGTCTCCTCGGCGGCGTCACCGAGCAGGTTCTCCACCAGAGTGATGTGCCGGTGTTTGTCATTCCTGATGGTGATCGTGTGAGTGGGGAGATAACCGAATACGGTCGGATGCTTATTCTGACGGACGGGAGTGAAAATGCCGAGGAGGTGACGCAATACGGTGCGGCGATTGCCCAGCCCTACGATTCAGACGTTCACGTGCTGAACGTTGTCGACTTACAGGCTGCAGGAGGGGCGTTTAACGCAGGCGGCCTCGAGAAGGAATTCATTGAACGGCTCGATACGCAAGGGCAGGAAGCTGTCGATCGGGTCGTAACGGAAATAGAAGACACCCGTTCTGATTTTAATATACTGACTGCTGTCGAACGGACAAACTCATTCGAGGGGGCCGCTGCTGGCATCTGTGAATACGTCGACAACAACCAGATCAACCTCGTTGTCATGGGGTCTCACGGTCGGTCGAATCTTCGCCGTCAACTGCTCGGAAGCGTTGCCTCAACCGTACTTCGAACGGTTGACGTGCCAGTGCTAATCGCTAAACGGAGTGCCTGAGAAACGACCAGTCTAAGTACACACCGACAAACTTCCGCCTCAGGCATAGCAGTTGACTGTCGACTGAGCGCAGTGGTAGCAGAGGCAAAGTCGCCACCGTCATCATCTTTGAGAAAAGTTCAACAAGGTAACACCACTACAACCACGAACGGCCGAACTAGACGCTCGATGAAAGAACGTCAGTTGAGATCATTCAAAACCAGACAGTGCCGTGCCAGTCAATGGCTCGAAGGAATCACGACTGGCCTTTGCATGCGCTGTCACACGTTTTCCCGAAGAACGAATCCTTCTGCACGTGATGGAACCGTTCCCCGACCATTCGAAAGCGGCGGGACACCAAGGATGGCGAAGAAAACGGGTTCCCGAAGGGGAACAGCACTTGTTAGACAAGACCGTGAAACGGTGTGCCGAGTATTCCGGCACGATTACGACTGAGTTCGTCTACGGTTGGCCAGTTCGCGTAATTTACCGATACCCCAGACTCACGGGATCGGTAAGGTCATTATTTTACTACGATCAGAGGATGAAATAACTTCGTCTTCAAATTTTTGCCCAATTGACATCTTCTTCGACTGATCCGAACCTCTTGATTTCTTGGGGTACATCAAGATTTGAACTCACGGCTCTGGCTTTGATTCCTTCCGAGACAAAGGCTATTTTTTCCACACCGGCTTCCTGAGCGTTGCTTGATCACTCAACTGCAAGGTGCTCTTGCGTGTCGCGGCTGAGAGTAACCTTGAGACCAAATTCTGTGATCGTTGCGGTTACTTCCTGCTGTGAGGCGATATCAAGCCATTCACTTTCGACGGCGCTTATTTCCTCCGTCTCGCCGTTCCACTCTGTCAGGTCTTTACGACAATGTTCCCAAACTGTTCATGCTCAAACTCAATCGAGCTATTTTGAGACACGACTATAACAATAGGTTGCACAGGCATGGAAACATTACATAACAAGTTAGGTGAACCTGTGCTCACTTCTAATTTGATTATCAACTTACGCTCACGGCGTCGGTCTGGACCTACTTCCGGTCTAAAATTTTTGACCTCTTGTGCAGCAGTCTATTAACGAGCGGTCGTGGCCGGCGACAAGTAAAAGACGATTGTTGACGCTGGAATTGGCACTATTCTTGCAGGTTAGAGGGTGAAGCTACTGGCTGAGCGTGTTAACACCCGAGACGACAATTCGGATTCCGCCTTGATACGACGTATCAAGCGTCACCTCCCAGTCATGGGTTTCGGCAAGCACCCGTAGATTCGGGAGTGTCAATCCAGCCTCAGCATCGGGAATCGCGCTGCCGTACTCGAAATATGATGATGGATCAGTGTCACCTGTCGGCATGCCGTCATCAGTGATGGTAAATCCGTTGTCGGTAACAGCAACGATGGTCTTGGTTGCGCCATTGTGTGTACCAAAAATAAACGCATTGAAAAAAATCTCCTCTAGGCGTTCGGGATCAGCTGTGAGTTCTGCATTCTCTTCAATCAAAAGGGTACCATCATCAATATCGGCCGTCGCCCATGCGGTCTTAGCGATACTCTCAATATCGACCGTCTCAGTCTGGCTGGCTTCGACGCTTTGGCCGTATCGGGCGAGGTTCGCCAGATCGTCGACAATATCTGCCATCCGTTGAGAGGCATCTGAGGCGGTCTGCAAGCTATCCCGAGCTAAATCTACCTCACCGTCTTCGACCGCGTCGCCAGCGATGTCGATTCTGGCGCTGACAATCTGGAGTGTGTTGAGTAGCTCATGTCGAATTGCGGCAGCGAACCCCTCCAGTTGTTCATTCTGTCGTTCTAACTCCCGGCGTTGTCGTTCAGTTTGGGTCACATCGGTAAACAGCACCATCCGTCCGATATCGGTCCGGCCCAACGAAAACGGTGTATCGCTGACCAGATAGTGTTTGGTTTCATTATCGCTTGTCCAGTCAAGAATCCAGTTCTGGTCACCAAGCTTCGCACTTGCTGATGGGATAACTACATCCAGTGGTTCCCCCGTTGCTCCAATTAGGTCCGGGAACAACTGCTTAGCGCGTCTGTTGTGATGATTGATACGGTCGTTGCGATTCAGGTAGATGACCGGCGCATTAACATTGTCGGTGAGTTGGACCGCGAGAAACTCTTCTTCAAACACGTACAAGACGCCGATTGCGAAGACAGCGACACCAAGCGGCTCATAGTTGATTTCAATCAAAAAATCGCTGGCGAAGCCGATGATATCGAACACCACAGGGAGGCCGGTTATCCCGACAAGTATGGCTAGCGGCCGCGTATCGTAATCAGCTTCCAGAAACAGCTCGTACAACATAAAGAAGCCTACAGCGACAAGCGCGTAGGAGAGGCCGGTAACAACCCAATGGAATGTGCCGTGCATGATTGTCAAATGTGGGAACGGAACGGTTACAAACCTCGTCTGGAAGTACCAGCCATGGAGAGGATTAGTAACTTTTACTGCGATGATGGCGATATATATCGCTAACGCGAGACGTCTATACATTCTGTCTCGGTGGAAAGACCGTCCAGTGTAAGCTGAAGCAAAGTATAGCCAAGCCCCGACGGTAGTGAGTCCGATTATCAGGCTGAGTGTATAGGCCCCATAGCCTATCGCAGGTGTTGGGGCTATCAAAAAGGCAAGTTGTAGTGCCGCCCAGCTGCCACTTCCGACAAGCAACCCGACCAACCCTCTACGGGTGTCGGCATCTGTAATATGTATGGCACGTTTGAGAGCGATCACACAGCCGAGCGTAGCCAGTCCGTAGGCGAACACGTAGATGATAAAAACGGGCGACACGTCATTGGTGATCATCAACCGCGTATAATTGACTGACTGATTTGACTCCTCTGCTCAAATTACAGTAGTTGATAATCATACAATTATTGTTATCTAAAATCATGTAAAAGACTGAATACAGACGACTAAAACATGGCAAGGGGCTTTCGGTTACAGAGACACGTCGACTGTCTCTTCGTTCAGGTCGAGTCCCTCAACAGTGAGCGTCGCTTGACTTGGGCCGGTTTTTTCGACTTCGACATGTGCCGAAAAGGAGGTCTGGAGGCCTTTAATTGTGCTATTCATATCTGCTCCGATGTCGGCACTGGTGTCGAGCGCACAGACACCGATACCCTCTCCACGACGCAACTCGGTGAGGAAATTCGAGTTGAGAAAGCGGTACAGTGAGCGAGTGTCGTCAACTTCGCTCGCGATAGATGAACACAGCAAGATACCCGAACGGAACCGGTCGGAATGTTGTTGTGCCGACGCCACGAGCGTCGAGAAGTCCATCCCGAGCCGTGTGAGGTCGCTGATATCGTCAACCGACTGGATGTCGTCACCAACTGCGGGCCCTTCGCAGGTGAGTACGGATGCGCGCGAACCGGCACCAGTACGGACATCGTTTAGATTGCGTTGTATCGCACGACCGCCGTCGTTTGTTGAGAGGACAATAGAGCGCTCGTCGTCATCGGCCGCCATCAGGTGAGAAAACACGGACTGCAGCGCCTCGGTGTCGTCGCCGGTCAGCAAGATACTCGTCCCGCTATCAATGGGCGGCAGCGACAGTGACGGTGTCTCGAATCCGTCGTTTGCGAGACTCACTGTTTTGCCCCCTTATTACGGGCCGAACGAAGCGATTGTCGAAGATCGAGAATTTCCATCGCCATCTCCGCGAAATCCTGCAGTTCAGCGCGCTCTTCGGCATCGTAGTGCCGTTCCTCGAAGTCGATAGCACAGACTTGCCCGATAACCTGTCCGTCGGGGGCGGTCATGTTCGCACCCGCGTAGGAGACGATACCAAGATTCTCCAACTGTTCGTTCTTACTGAAGCGGCTGTCCGTCGCAATGTTCTCGACGACCATCACGTTATCCTGTAACATGCTGTGGGTACAAATTGTGTCCTCACGGGTTAGCGAGTCGAAGTCGCCGCCGTGACAGGCGAGGAAGTTCTCTTCGTCTTCCTCGATGAGGCCGACAAACGCAACTCCGACATCGAAGTGACTGGCGATGAGGTCGGTAAGCCGCTCGAAGCTCTCCTCAATGGGCAGTTCCTCGATGTCGTACTCTGACAGTGTAGCAAGTCGTTTTTCCTCGTCGTCGGGGCGGAGAAATCCGACTTGGGCGCTGTGTTCAATAATATCGTTCGTCACGAAGCCCAATCGGTCGTGGGCGTCGGGAAGGTCACGGTTCAGATACTCGACCATAGTCTCCTCGAAAGAGGCAGTGTCTATCTCGTTCGGCGGGAGGTCAGTAAAGAGGACGCTGGGGACCTGCGGGGCGTGTTCTCTGACTGTGTTTATTACGTCCATCCCGCTACCGTCGACCAGATCGTAGGCCGTGATGACACAAATTACTGGCTCCTCGGCGATGACTTCAGTCGCTGCCTCGACACTCGTCGCCTCCACTGCAGTCAACGTTTCTTCATCGTCGATAGCTTCAGACACTGCATCGATTCGGTCACTCTTATCAACACAAAGTACTGTTCGCGAGAGAGTACCCGCGTCATCGGTTGTCGCTTTGGACATACCTCATCTACCTGCTAAGGATATTTATTCCTGCACCACCAATTATCACGCTTGATATTACAAGCAATATTTATTCGAATACCTAAAATAATGCTTAAGAAGAAATTCAGTAGATAGCGGTTTGTACGAATCGTTCAAAAACCGGCCAGTTTATTAATCCAGCAGTCACCACAAAAAGTCCCGATCAGAATCTTCGCGTTCTATGGGGTTCACTCCATAGGCTTATGTTTATGGAGGTAATAACATAGGTTAGCGGATGGCGTCCTATACGACAATCGAAGACTGGCGGGATGTCGAGGACGGCTACGTTGTTGTAGTGACCATCCGGCAGACCGCCGATGAAAAGTACCCCTGTGGCTGGGATTACAGTCTGCATCTCGGCGAAGTTGGTGGCGAAACCATCATTCGATACGACAACGCTCACGAACGACAGAAAGGACACGAACGCCACACTCAGACCGATATCGAATATATCGATTTCCCCGGAATGCTCACGCTCTATGACCGATTCAAAGAGGAAGCTGAAGAACTGTCGCCCGTCTCATGGGACTGGTCACTGTAGGGCGCCTCCAGGAGGTTCACACTATGCCAACGCTCAAAGTCACTGTCGGTGAACGCGACCGTCTCGATCAGCGTACCCGCAGTCGCATCGAGGCTGCACAGGAGGGACAAGATCTTGAGGACGCCCAACCAGTGCTCAATTTCGAATCGTACACCGCACTCAGTCGGCTCCTCAGTCCAAAGAATCTGGAACTGCTAGAGGCGATCTCGGATCACGACCCTGACAGCATTCGCGAGGCTGCCGAACTCGTCGACCGAGACTACAAACAGGTCCATCGGAATCTCACTGAACTCGAATCGATCGGTGTCATTGAGTTCGAAGGAGGGGGCTCCGGGCAGGCAAAGAAACCGTTGTTGACCTACGATGGGCTCGAAATTGATATCCCGTTTGCTGGATCGAGCGATAATATCGGTGCTGCTGCCCCGTGACAGTTACTGAGGTCGACAAAAGGTGAATAACTTATACACTCGGTTGCGGCCGCAGTAAGTATGTCCGAAATCGGCAGCTACGCCTGTGTCTCGACGACAGACCAAGACCCACAACGACAGCTCGATGAACTGCGGGAGTTTACCGACGACACGTACGACCAGGCAGCGATTCACGCCTACGAAGACATCACCAGTGGTGCAGATTCTGACCGCGGTGAGGAGTACCAGCGCCTCCGGTCAGATATTGAAAACGGAATTCTCGACGTTGTCATTGTTCACGAACTCTCCCGTCTTTCCCGACTCGGCGCCGGAGAAATCCACGACTTCCTCGAATTCTGTCTTAGCCACGAAATGGGCATCCAAGATTTAGAAGTCGGACTCGCCATCAGCCTTGACGATGACCTTACCGACAGAGCGGTGAGCCAGCTGATTGCCGGTGCGATGGGCGACCTCGCCCGGGTTGAGCACAAACAGAAGCTCCGTCGAATTCAATCCGGTATCGACGCTGCGAGAGAGGCTGGCCGATGGACGGGACGGCCCCAGCTGGGTTCGATGTCGAAGACGGCTATCTCTAGGTCAACGCCGACGAGTTCCTGACTATTCGACGGGCTCTTGAACGCGTTGAGTAAGGCTACACCTGCGCTGAAGCAGTTGATGGAACACCTGTTGCCGAATCAACGTTGCGAGCGCTCTACGATGATCGTCGTGAGCACTATTTCTACGCCGAAGCCGAAGACGAACGGCTCCAAGCGCTGCCCAAGAACTCGAACCACTCGAGGAACCGGATATTCCCAATGATACATGCCTCCCAGAGCAAGAAATTCGGGCTCTCGTTCGCGATGAGATTCACCGCACCAGCAGTAGGTGTTATTCAATGGTCCCTATTCGGTGTTGCCCCAGCAGGTATTACTGAACCAGGTGATCGGACTCGACTGCCTGCTCGGAGGTTTGGAACCGAGGAACGCTTCCGCATCAAGAGCTGCCATGCTTCCGGTTCCGGCGGCCGTTATGGCCTGTCGGTATGTCGATCTGCGACGTCGCCAGCAGCAAAGACGCCGTCGACGCCAGTCTTGGCTGTCATCCGTCCTGCTGCGTTCGTTTGGGTTTGGATGTAGTCCGCCGAGTCGAGCTTGACTGGCGTATCTGTCAGAAACTCTGTGTTCGGCGTATGACCGATAGCGTAGAATACGCCCTGTATATCGACGCTCTCTCGCTTGATATCGGCCCCGTCAGCGACTTGCTTTGTTGGATATCCGTCGGGGTCGGAAATAAGCGTCGCGCCCGTCACACCGTCCGCTTGAGAACCGTGGATGGACTCCAGTTCCGTGTTCCAGCGGAAACTGATAGCATCGTGATCGCGTGCGCGTCTGGCCATGGTATCCGACGCACGAAGCTCTTCTCGCCGGTGGACAACTGTGACCGAATCAGCGAACTTCGCGAGGAACAGCGCTTCTTCCATCGCGGAGTCGCCACCGCCGACGATGAGTACATCGTGCCCGCGGTAAAATACCCCGTCGCAGGTGGCACACGTTGAAAGCCCATAGCCCATCAGCTCTGCTTCGTTCTCCGCACCGACCCAGCGAGCGCTCGCGCCGGTCGCCACGATGAGTGCCTGCGTCCGTATCGTCTCACCGGCCGCCAGCGAGAGCTCAATGGGATTGCTGTCAAGCGTGGCACTTTCGATACGACCGTGTTCGAACGTCGCACCGAACCGTTCGCCGGCGGGGTGACGATCCGTTGTTTGCCGATATTCCATCCTCGTTTACCGCGTTCCAGACCCACTCGGACAGAGTGGCTGAACTCCCGCCGGGCAGTGTCAAACTGGCGAGAAACGAATACGGTATACAGGCCTTCAGACTCGGGACACGCTACGGCGTTCAGTTCCATCCTGAGTATGACCGCGAAACGGCCGAATGGGTCATCGGCAACAAGGACCTCTCTGAGGACCGGCGAGCGTCAGTACTGGCGACGATTACAGACGAGTCGGTCGCGGCCGCCCGAGAGTCATCTGGAGTGTTCGACAATTTCGTGTCTCTTGTCGCGTCCCACCAGCGCTCTCCAGACCATTCACACTGACATCGGCGTCAACGTCACCTTGCCCGTTCGTCGCTCGAATACGCCCTCTTGATGCTATCGGGCATAGTTAAGTAGCCGTCTGAGAGACTCATGATGAACGGTGGTACCCCATCGAGTACTTTTGTTAGCTGCTGAGACAAAGTTTGCCAAGGACACGGCGGCAGAGCTATCAGCGTGTGTCGACGCCACAGTCGAGACGCCAGCGACGCCATCCGAGGCGCATGCATACCTCGACCGAGGTGACATCTCCTGTCTCGTGTTCTCCGAGGGGGCTGTCGAAGACGGGCTTGCGAACTTCGTCGACATGGTCAAAGATGTGATGCCGGACCTCCCGCTCGTGCTCCTCCACGAGCGCCCGTTCGACGCCGTCGCCGACGAAATCGACCTGAGCACACTCGCGGACATCCGTGCTAAAGAGTCGGTGGCAGCCAATCCCCGTTGTCTATGCCCGTGTCTCAACCGAGTGGCGGCCTCGCCGGCCTCGGGGGATGCGGAGTTACTTCGCAAGCGGTACGAACGGCTCGTCGAGCAGGATATCATCGGTGTCTACACTGTCGAGGACAGGAAATTCACCTACGTCAACGAGCGTGTGGCAGAGATATTTGGGACGACCCCTGAGGCACTGACCGGCACGTCGGTTTTCGACGTCGTGGCCCCTGAGGATCATGAGCGCGTCCGTGAGCGGATTTGTCGCCGTGAGCGGGGTGTCGAAGAGTCGAGCCACTACACGTTTCGTGGGACGCACCCGGAGCACGACACAGTCGTTGTCGAGGTGTACGGCAGCCGAGTCGAGACCGCTTCGGGGAGCCTGATTATCGGTGTCATGCTTGATATCACGGAGCGGGACAGTTACGAGCGGGAGCTTAGACGGCTCTCCCAGGCGCTGGAGTACGCCGCTACCGGCGTGTATATCACTGATACGGACAGCGTCATACAGTACGTTAATCCAGCATTCGAACGCATCACAGGCTACGACAGGAACGAGGCAGTCGGCGCTACGCCCCAGATTCTGAACTCCGGACAGATGGACGACGAGTATTTCGACCGACTGTATCGAACACTGGAGGCAGAGGAGGTTTGGGAAGAGTCTATCATCGACCAGCGCAGGAACGGCGAGTTCTACCACGCGTATCAGACGATTACGCCCTACAAGACACGCGATGGTGAGACGGCGGGGTACGTGGCCATCCACTCAGATATCACCGAGTCGCGTATCCAACAGCAAGTGTTGCAGGTCTTCCAGCGGCTGTTCCGTCACAACCTACGGAACAAACTCACTGTCATCCACGGTCACCTCGATCTCCTTCGTTCGGAAGTCACCGGAACGCCGGCCGAAGGTTCAATCGATGAGATCTCTGAGGCCACGGCGCAACTTGACTCGTTGAGCCGGAAGACCACGCAGGTGACATCGGCCCTTGAGTCAATCGACGAGACACACACTATCGACCTTGTTTCAGTCCTCCAGCGCGAACGCGATACGGTACACTCAGAGAATTCCGCGGCATCGATAACGCTCGAGACACCATCAGAACTGTTTGTCGAAGGCGGCGGCGAACTCGAAGTCGCCGTCAACGAACTCCTGACGAACGCTGTGGTCCACTGCGATCAAGACGAACCGGAGGTATCAGTTCTACTCACTGCTGATCCGGAGCATTCGAAAGCATCTCTGGTCATTCGGGACAACGGACCGGGCATTACTGACGTGCAACTGGCTGCACTTGATTCCGGAGAGGAAACGCCACTGGTCCATACGGAGGGAATCGGTCTGTGGCTCGTCGAGTGGGTTCTGACCGGCCTCGGCGGCGACGTGGAATTCGAGAACGACACGCCAAGAGGACTTATCGTCACCCTCACACTCCCGTTAGCATGATTGACAAAGAATCTCAAAACGATGTTTCTGGGGTCGCTGCGAGACGGTCTATCTCTGATTCGGTATTGACGGCGTGTATCGACGCTCGTACCGCCGACGGCTGTGGCAACGACCGGACGACGATACCCTTACTGGCCAGACGCTCGACGGTCTTTTCTGGGTCGTCGACGTCGACGGTTAAGAGGCCTGATTCGGGTGTTTTCGGACTCGGTAGCCACTCACTGGGCACCTTTGATGTACATCGAGATGCCGGCGCATGGATACGAGACTCGATACGGTCGACGCCAACGTTTTCGACAGTGTCGATTGCCTCTCTGAGCGCCACGTGTGGTGCGGATTCGCAGGCCCAACCTCGAACTTTCGCGCGCCTTCCGCGTACTCAAACGGGTCTGCAGTCGGTGTCTCAACACTTCGATAGCCGACGGTTCGGGGGTGGAGCGAATCGGCAACGTCCCCGTTGACGTAGAGGAACCCACCACCCCAGAGCCCGAACAGCCACTTGTGGCTCGCTGCGGCGACGGCGTCTGCGCCCCACGCGGAGACGTTCATCGGCAGTTGGCCGGGAACCTGCACGGCGTCGACCAGTGCGAACACACCCGCGTCATGTGCGATATCGACCAGTTCCGCAACGGGTAGTTTGGTCCCGTGTGTCCACGTGAGCGCACTGAAACACACCATTTCCGCACCACTGACGGCCGTTTTGAAGCTCTCGCGGTCCAGACGGCCGTTCTCCGTCGGCACGATGCGAGCTTCTATATCATCCCGCTCCAATCGTTGCCACGGCAGGGCACCGACAGCCCGCTCCGGCAGGTCCACATCTGGCTCACCGTCACGCCGGGGTCGTGACTCGACCGGCAGCCACTATCCGATACGATATCTATATCTGACTTGTCGTTTAATAGCTGGTACGTAACCTAGTGGGACGTGGTATTTATGAGTGAGCAACCAACAGCCGACCTTGGACACCCCGTCACCGATGGGGTGGTCACCGCGAGCGATGTGGCTGTGGTTCGCTCGCTGGTCGCCATCGGCGACGAACGCCAGCTCGCCATCGTGACGGCGACCACGACCGGCACCGAACCCAATGGAGTGCGGGTCACCGACCGAATCCCGTCGACTCACGCGCTGACCTCGACCGACGGGCAAAAGTCGTTCGGGTCTGGCGGTGCGGTCACCGTCACCGGCACCGTCAGGCCCGAGGCGGCGCTGCGCTTTGGCTACATCCTATCTGGGCCGACCGCGACGGAATTGTCCGAGCCGGGAGTGGAGCTGTTGTCGGCGGCCGACGACAGACTGCGGGCGACGGTACGGGACGAGACGGGTACCGAGACGCAGCTATCCCTGCGACCGGAGCAGCTGTTCGGCCGGTCGCAGCTGCAACTTCCCCTGCTCTCGCTCCCTGACCGTCCACAGACGGACGGTGCCTTGGTGGATGGGGCAGACGGAGCGCGGTCGCTGTCCGGGGCCGCCATCGGCGTCGTTCTGACGCCGCGCAGCGAGGACGCCGGTCTGCGGACGGTCGTCCGGGCCAGCCAGCGGGGCTACGCCGCGCTGGTGACCTGCGACGAGCGCGCCGGGGAGTCGGAACTGCTGTCGAAGCTCGAATCGCTGGGTGCCATGGTCGTCGAGCAGCCGGCCGAGGGCCCGACCCACAGCGAACTCCTCAGACACCTCTCGGCGACCGCCCGGGAGCGTGGGCTGCCCGGTATCGTCCTCCAAACGCGTGACTGCCTCCGTATCGACTACGACCGAACGGCGGCGGCCTACGAACGGGCGGACTACGAGGTCGT
This sequence comes from Haloarcula sp. Atlit-7R, assembly GCF_003666065.1. Taxonomy (NCBI): domain Archaea; kingdom Methanobacteriati; phylum Methanobacteriota; class Halobacteria; order Halobacteriales; family Haloarculaceae; genus Haloarcula; species Haloarcula sp. Atlit-7R. Next base: position 21,747 of record NZ_QXIK01000017.1, read on the forward strand.
GGCGATTCCGGAGGCGTGGTCGACGCCGTCGGCTGACCCCCGTGTCGTGGTGGGTATCCCGGCGTACAACGCCGCCTCGACCATCGCCGATATCGTTGAGCGGGCGGCGGCCTTCGCCGACGACGTAGTTGTCGTTGACGACGGGAGCGGCGACAACACGGCGGTCCGGGCCCGCGAGGCCGGGGCGTCCGTCGTCGTCCACCAAATAAACCGCGGCTACGGCGGGGCGCTCAAGACGCTGTTTCGGACGGCCGACGACCGGGACGCCCAGCATCTGGTCGTCATCGACGCGGACGGCCAGCACGACCCGTCCGACATCCCGGTGCTCGTCGAGACCCAGGAGCGCGATGGGACCGACATCGTCATCGGCAGCCGCTATGTCGGCGAGCGCGACACGAAGATACCGCTGGTCCGGTCTATCGGGCTCGCCGTCATCAACGGGTTGACGAACGTGAGCATGGGCAAGCTGCGCCCGAGCGGGTTCGTCCACGACACCCAGAGCGGCTACCGGTCCTACAGCCATCGGGCCGCCCGCTCGCTCGCGGCCGACCCGATGATAGGCAACAACATGGGCGCGAGTACGGACATCCTCTATCACGCCCACAAGGCCCGCCTCTCCGTCGTTGAGGTCCCGACGACGATATACTACGACATCGAGAACTCAAGCACCCAGGGCTCGCTCTCACACGGCTACGACCTAGTCCGGAACATCGCCTGGACCGTCGAGTATGGCCGACCGCTGCTGGTGGTCGGGACCCCCGGTGTCCTCTCGACGGTGATGGGTATCGCGGTCACAGTCTTTCTGTTGACCAGGTATGTCGACACCGGGACCCTCGCCGCCTCCCAGCTTCTCGTCTCCGTGCTCTTTGCCGCTGGCGGAATGTTGCTCTGTTTCGGCGCTATCCTGATGCACGTGCTGAACGTCCACCCGATTATGAAGCGTCTCATTACAGACGCGGACGGGTAGTCGCCCCGACAGCAACACTCGGGACCCGACGGTACGACTGCAGGGCGGACTCAGAAGGTCCCGACGAACTTCTCCAGGGTCCGCGCCCGGCCGCGAGCGCCCCCCGAGCGCCGGTGTCCGGCCTGGGAGCGGGTAGTGGCCACATCGTCACCGGGTGGGACCGATTAACCGATAAATAGTTTCGGAACTTCCAAACCGTATAAATCGAAAACAGGCGCTCAGGGGGCGCCAGAATTCGTTGCTCTCACGGCGGACACTGTTGTGGATCCTCGGTGCGGTGGGCGTGACCGGTGCGCTCGCGGGTTGTTCCTCCGGCGGCCGCGACGGGGCGGGCGAGACGGCCACCCCGACCGGCGCCAGGACGGACGCCCCTGGTCCGGGCCCGAGACAGGACGAAGGCCCGAACAACTACTTCGAGCAGGGGCCGATCGTGGGCGTCGAGACCGTCGCGACGGGGCTGGTCTCGCCGAACGCGCTGGTCGCGGTCGACGAGCGGGAGTTTGTCCTTGACTAGGTCGGGCAGGTGTACGAACTCGGCGACGACGGCGTCGAGTCGCCACCGTTCCTGGACCTCTCAGACCGCATCGTGGCTCTCGGAGAGGACCTGCCGAACTGGATTGCCTACGACGAGCGCAGGCTGCTGGGACTTGCCTTCCACCCCGACTTCGCGGACAACCGGAAGCTGTACGTCCGCTACAGCACACCCACCGACGACCCCGCACTGGACCACCGCGAGATACTGTCCGAGTTCACCGTCACCGCGGACCGGGGCCGGTGTGGATACGTCGAGCGAGCGCGTCCTGCTGGACATGCCGTGGGAGCGTGCCATCCACCAGTCCGGCACCATCGAGTTCGGCCCCGGCGGCTACCTCTACGGGGCGCTGGGCGACGGGCTGAACCCCTTCAACGGACAGGACCTCGACACCCTCAAGGGCTGTATTATCCGCATCGACATGGACGGCCAGACCGGCGACCTGGCCTACGGTATCTCCGAGGACAACCCGCTGGTGGGGTCCGAGGGCTGCGACGAACTGTACGCATGGGGGCTGCGAAACCCCTGGAAGATGGCCTTCAGCGACGACCGCCTCATCGTCGGCGACGTGGGCCAGGCCACCTGGGAGGAGGTCAACGTCATCGAGCGGGGCGGCAACTACGGCTGGCCGCTCAAGGATGGCTTTCACTGTCACGACCCGCAATTGGGCACCAGCACCGGCGGGGAGTGTGTCAGGGAATCCGACCGCGGGGAGCCGCTCATCGACCCCGTCCTGGAGTTCCCCCACTTCTACGACGATGGCGACGCCATCGGCTTCGCCGTCATCGGCGGCTACGTCCACACGGGCGACATCGGCACCCTGCATGACGAGTATCTCTTCGGCGTCTTCACGAGCTCTTTTAGGAGTGCCGCGAGGCGTCTCATCGCGGCCACACCACAGGACTCCGGACGGTGGCCGACTCGGGAGGGCCGGGTTGAGGGCGGGCTCGACATTCAGGTGCTCTCGCTGTGCCAGGTCGACGGCGACAGCTACCTGCTCGGAACCCGGGCGGCGCTTGCCGAGGACCCCCTCTCACAGCAGGACGGCGTCGTCTACCGGCTGACGAGCTAGCCCCTGCAGCTGCCGACCGCGTTCGATTTTCCCGAGATTCGCTCACTGCCCGCTCCGGCGTCTGGGCGGCGCCAATCGTGCTCAGGCACGCTCCCGGTCGGACTCCCGTTCCTCGTCGTCGAGTAGCTCGGCCAGTTCGCGGTCCGCGCTGGTCGACAACTCCGTGGTGGTACACGCCTCGCAGTAGTAGTTTTGTCCGGACTCGTTCGTCGTCACGCGCGCGCCGGCGACGGCGAAATACTTCTCGTAGGACCGCTCGACGGCGTCGTCAACGAACGATGAGCAGGCGGTACTGGACGCCGTCATGGACGATTCGCTCGTCCGTCTCGGTCTGCCAGCCGAACTCCGTTATCGACCCGCGCTGCCGTATCCGGCGGTTAATCGGCGGCAGTAGGGTCCCGGTCGCGATGGCGCCCGCACCCGTCCACAGCCAGGCCAGCAGGCTCGTCGGGTCGCCGGCCAGCACGTACGTCATCACGAGCGTGAACAGGAACATCACGACCCCGAGGACCCAGTGAAAGGCCCCGTCGGGCCGGGTGGGTCGTGGTCGGGACACGAACAAGGCGTCTTTGGCCGCGCATTCGACAACGGGCTGGTCGCGATCACGCGACGGCTGATGGCGACGGGATTGCTGTCTGTGAACGACCCCGAAGCTGAGGAGGCCTGAATCCCATACGTGAGCGTCGGAGAGAGCGCCATATCATTGGCCCGGAACGGCAGACGTGTCCCCGATGGCACCGAATTCTGTCTCTCGACGCGACGTCTCCCGTTCAATAGCGACAACACAGCATCTCGACTGGCCGGCGTATGACTCGACGCCACTGCACGATCGGAGTTCACTGCCGGCGCTCACTGAAGATTTCCGGACCGTCTCGGGAATCTGGTTCGAGCACAACGCCCACGACTCGGTTGAGGGGTTCGTCTGTCAGTATCCACTGTCCTACGCGGAGTTCAGTCCCCACGACCAGTACTCCGGTCCGGCTCGATACGAGATGTCACAGCTCTTCAGGGCGTTCCTGCTGAAAGAGATACACGGCTGGGGCCACGAAACCGCGCTCGTCGAGTATCTCCGGCAACACTCAGAAACCCGTCGCTCGCTCGGGTTCGGTTCCGTTCCCGACCAGTCGACACTCTGGCGCAGTTGGAACAAGCGCTTCAGTGCCGACCTCCGTGAGACAGTCGAAAGAACGGCTCGGACGCTCCTAATCAACGCACAGAACGCCGGTATTGCGGTACCTCGTGACCCGGAACGGAAGCTCCAGTATCATAACGACGAGTCTGGGCCGATCGATCCGGACGACCAGACCGTTTTGGCAGAAGCAGCGAAGATCAGCGATCACGTCAGCCGCGTCGTCTTCCCGGCGTTCTAGCTGGACCGTGGCAAGGAGTGGAAATCCACGAGAACGCGTATTGGGACTTACAAATGTATCTCGGACTTCGCGAGCGGCTGGCTGCGAACGAAGGGGCTCGCAGTTTTCTCTACGAGTCGACCCGGGATCGAACACCGCTGGGCCACGCCCACCGTGAGCACATCCGCGACCTCTCGGTTGACCAAGTGCGAGAGATGTACCGGCAGGCCATCACTCGGCTCCTGAACGAAGTTGCCGAGACAGAGCAGTTCTTTCGAGCCGGAATCGTCGCGATCGACATTACTGAAGCTGATTCTTTCACAGGTAACCGCGCGGGCCACGAGGACGAGATCATCGGGACGAAGGAGAAGACCGACGAGTACCCTTCCCAGTGGGCGATCGTCCAGTTAGTCGGCAACGCCGTCCCGCTGGTCCTCGATGCCCGTTCGGTACGGAAAGGCAAGTCACGACTGGAAATCGTCGAGGATTTGCTAGATTCGGCTGAAGAGCTCGTCCACGTCGATTACGTGCTGACGGACAGGGAGTTGGATAGCCAGCACGTTCTGGAGAGAATCAGCCAGCGCGGGCTCTCCTACGTCGTTCCCAAGCGGATGCAGACCAGTGAGAAAGCGCAGGCAAAGCGGTTGCTCCGACGTGGTCAAGACCGCTACGAAACCGACCGGAAGCTCCACCTCGGCAAGAACGAGTGGCATGAGACGACGCTAATCTACCGTCGGAAAGAGGACTTCGAGCACGAAGACCACCGGCAATACTCGGTGTTCATGACGAATTGTGGGAGTGGTCACCTCACGGAGTACGGCTATCGCTGGGAGATTGAGAGCAGCTGCAGATCGATAAAGCGGCTCATGGCGGCGACGTCGAAGGATTTCGGGCTTCACTTCTTTTACTTCGCGTTTGCGTGTCTGCTGTACTCTATCTGGCGACCAGTCGATTTGCTGGTACAGGTCGAGTTGACCGGTGAGTATGAACATTCGCCGATCGTAACGGCCGACAACACGCTTACGCTGTGAAGAAGGAAACCGGCATCGGATAGCGGAGATCTCTAACCGTGGTAGCGCGACGTCTGAGTGGCTACACTGCCCGCAGTCTCGGAAACAGCCCGGATGAGTTGACTATCCAACTATAACGTCCGGCCAGAAAGCGATCTGAATCAGTTTCTACTCATCGATTCGGCCGAAAAAACGCATCACAGCCCCGCTAAACCCGCTGTAGTCTCAACTCCCCACAACCTCAGAAGATGGTATTGATGCGTGCCTTCTATTCATACTGGTTGGCGGTGAAATGGGCTTAGTACAGCGGTTCGCTATTGATGCCACTCCGAAAATAATCCTCAAACTATCTTCTCATTTGACGGTTGCGTGGAGGAGGCAATTGACTGGGTTCTAGCGATTTGATTCTGGGGGTTTGCCGGAAGAGTCGTCGAACGAGCGAAACGACAAACCTCTACCGAGCAAAAAGAAAATCACCGTCCACACCGCGGACCCCACGAACTGTTTGCTAAGTGAGAGATGTTCGGCAATTTACAGGCGAGGACACCGTGAAAGGACATACTGGACAAGTGACCGTTAGCCTCATACAGCCTGCTCAGAGCGGCCGGAATCGACCGAAAGAGCCAGATATTTCTAGTGAAAAGTATATGAATAAATGAACAATATAATCATATTCTTTCTAACCGAATGTCAAGTAAGAATATCTGTGCCAGTGACTCAAGCCAACGGCCTGACGAAGTACTACGGCGACGTGCGCGAAAGCCCTGAAACGGGGCCGGAACAGAAATGATGGCCGGCTTCAGCGACGAGAAATGGGCCTACATCCGGAGCGAACTACTGGATACCGGTCGGAAGCTGTTCGCTCGTTACGGCCTGAAGAAGACGACCATCTCGGACCTCACCGATCCGGTCGGCATCGCCAACGGGACGTTCTATCAGTTCTTCGACTCGAAGGAGCGTCTCTATCTCGAGATACTCACCCGAGAGCAGGAGGCGTTCGCCGACCGTGTCGACGACCTGCTCGCCGACGCGTCGGGTCCGCAGGAAGGGATTACCGCGTATCTCCGACTTACCATCGAGGAGATCGAGACGAACCCCCTCATCCAGCAGCTCGTCGTCGAGGATGACTGGGCGCGACTGGTTTAGGAGTTCTCCGATGACGAACTGGCCGAACAACGCGAACAAGAGCTCGGGTATCTCCTCCCGTACGTCCGGACGTGGAAGCGGACAGACAGCTCGTCGACGGTGACCCAAGAGCGATCACTGGGGCCGTCAACGCCGCCGCGTCCGTCGCGTTGCATCGAGAAGAGTGCGGCGACGAGCTCTATCCCGCAGTCCGTGACACGCTCGTCGAGAGCCTCGCCACAGGATTGACTACCGATTCGAAACCGACCCCGGACGCACCAGAGACGCAGGCGGACGGAGAACAGCCCCAGTCAACCAGCGACGGACGGAGTACCCGATGACGTTACACCAGACACAGAGTTACGTACAGTGGTTCGAAGAGACCGGAAGAAAGGACCTCGCGTTCGCCGGCGGCAAAGGCGCGAATCTCGGCGTCCTCGTTCACGCAGGACTGCCAGTCTCGCCGGGGCTCGTCGTGACGACCGCTGCGTACCGAGCACTCACGGACGATACAGAGATTCAGGAACTGATCGAGCGACTCGATTCGCTCGACACCGCCGACGCACTATCGACGACAGCGGCCGAGATCCGGGCGCTCATCCAGAATCGGTCGTTCGACGAATCGGCCGAACGCGCGATTACCGATGCGCTCGATAGCGACGCCGACACGACCTACGCAGTGCGCTCGTCGGCGACGGCTGAGGACCTCCCAACGGCGTCGTTCGCCGGCCAACACGACACTTATCTGGGCGTCCCCGACGCCGACGTCGTCGACCGGGTTCGCGACTGCATGGCGAGCCTGTTCACCGACCGGACGGTCGCGTACCGTGCCCGCAACGACATATGAACGGATCGACTGTCTTTTGAAGGCTTCGGCTTCTCGAACGTCGGATTGTCGTATCCGGTGGTGCCGTCAGTATCGGTCCTATAGCCAGCGCCACTGGTGAGTTCGACAGCTTCGAGACAGAGCTTATATTATGGACGTTTACCGAGTCCAAGTCACTCATTATTACTCGCGAGTCAACCGCTGCACACTCTCGTTGATCTCTCGAACTTTCGTGGCCTGCTCTTCGTTCGCGGCAGCTACGTCCTCAATCTCTGTAGCGGCTTGCTCTGCCTGCTCAACGAGTTCGTCGATCATACTGGCTACCTCTTCGGTGGAGGCTGCCTGGTCGTCCGTCGCCTCGGACACTTCCTGAATCCCCTGTGAAGCGTCTTCGACAGCGGTCGCGATCTCCTTGAGTGACTCGACTGTCTCTCTAACCTGGTCGACGCCGCGGTCGATCTCATCGGTAGTCGTCTCAAGGTTCTGAACAGTCTCTTCTGTGTCCCAACCATCTGTTCAATTTCGCTGGCGTGTTGCTGGGACTCTTGGGCCAGTTGTTTTACCTCGTCGGCAACGACGGCGAACCCTTCGCCCGCTTCGCCGGCTCGTGCAGCTTCGATGGAGGCGTTCAGCGCGAGAATATTGGTCTGTTCGGCGATGTCGTTGATGACCTCGACAATCTCATCAATCTCTTCGACGCGCTCCTGAAGCTGGTCGACATCCGTAGCTACTTCCTTGGACGAGGCGTTGACTGCCTCCATCACTTTGATAGCCTCGTCGGCCGCTTCGCGTCCTTCGTTGGCCAGTTGTTCGGCTTGGTCACTGGTTACCGCAACCTCTTCGGCTGTGGACGCGATTTCCTCGACCGTTGCGGACATATCCGCTACCTCGGCAGAGACGTCCTGCATCGACCCGGCCTGTGACCGGGCCAGGTCGCTGATGCGCTCAGTTGTTTCGGCTGTCTCCTCGGCAGTTGCTTCCGTCTCCGCGACTGCTGTCTCAACCTCGGTGGCGACTTGCTGCTGGCGGTCGAGTTCCGTCTCCAGGTCCTGGCTGTAAGAACGAATGTACGTGTCGGTCACCACCTGTATATCGAGGTTGATGATACGGAGGATCGAGAGAAGTTCTTTGACAGCGTCGTCGACTTCCTTCTGAATTGTCGCTTCGAGTGAATCTGACGTGAGCTCGCTTTCTACGCCCACTGGGTCCACAGTGTCAGCGTCACCGTCAGTCGCTGTGCTACTCTCGGTGATGTCGCCGGTGAGCCGGTCAGTGAGCGACTCAGTCAGTTTGTCACCGACCAGCGGGAGGATCAAGTCGTAGTAGACCCCGTATTGGCCGAGATAGTGTTTCATCGGCATGTCAAGCAGATCGTGAATCTTACCGATGCGAGCGCGGTTGCGGAAGTAGTCGCGGCCGTACTCTCCCTGTGCCAGTGTGACCAGATACGCCGATTGCGTGCGCTTGAGCTGCTCAACGCCTTTCGACGAGCGACCGATAACCTCGACGGTCTCTTCGTAGTCGGTCAGGTTTTCGTAGAAGTCTTCTGCAACCCCTTCAGCGTGCGCGGCGAAGACATCTTGATAGCGCTCTAAGCGCTGGACATCATTCTGGTCGAAGCCGATGAAGTCTTTCCGCCACTGTATCTCACTGTGAGTGAGACTTATATCCTCAAGCAGTACATCTGCATCAAGCCGCGTGTTCAGTCCGTCCTGCCCAAAATCGGACGCGCCGAATTGTGGCCCCATTACATAATTAAAGAAGGACAGATTGACTAATAAAATTGTACCAGATTATCAATATTGATACGATATTTTAATCAAAGGTTGATTTACAGGCCCCGGCATTTGCAACTACAGGCGAGCGTGGGAAGTTGAGACTACAGTGGAATTAGCGAGGCTGTTATGGGTGATATTGGACGAGCCAGTGATCAGAAATGACTCAAATCGCCACTCAACGACCTTGTCTCGCTGTGTTATCAACCATTTCGGTAATTCATCGAGATGGTTTCCAGTGTTACCACTCTGAAAAGTGGTATTGGTCGGACTGACTGAATTTCTACCCGCTTTCGGTTTCCTTCTTCAGCAGCGTGAGCGGGCTGTTAGCCGCCGCCAACATAAATTTCACAGCAGTGTAGCCGAACCCCGCCATCAATATATTTATGATATAGGTACAACATATAAGGAATATGGAGACGAGTTTCTTGTGAATTGGCAATTTACTCCATATACACTCTGGTTAGCGGGGACCGGTGTCTTTCTCGTGCTATTTGCGGGATATGTTTGGCGGTCCGATTCGGACCAGGCGTTCAGGGGCCGATATCTTGCGACTGCACTCTTGCTCGCTGCAGCAGCATACAACTTTGCATATTTATTGACTCTTTCACATACTGTCCTCGATACAAAACTCAGCCTAAATCATATCGAGCTCGTAATGCTCCTTCCGCTGGTATGGACGTGGTTGGCGTACGTCCAGTGGTATACACGACGCGACACTAACCCCTCTCGTCGACTTGTCCGGGTAAGTGGGATTATTTCAGTTGGATTGATTGGGATGGTGCTGACAAATCCCATCCATCAATTAGTCTATCAATCTGCAACACTCCAACAAACCGGAGCGTTCGTCGCCTTAAACCTTGTCGTTGGGCCTGGTTTCCGCCTATATCAAGCATATGTGTACCTGTTACTACTCGGAAGTGTCGCACTGCTCACGACGGCTATCATTCAGACGCGAGGAGTAATTAGACGGCAGGCAGTATCACTTCTCGCTCTTTCGCTCGTTCCAGGAATCGCTGGTGGAGCTGATATTTTAGGATTGACGCCGTACACCGCGCTCAATCTCGCTGCACTCTCAAGCGTTATTTCGGCCGCAGCAATTGTCGTGACTGTCCGTCGATTCCAATGGCTTGACTTGGCGCCCGTGAGCCGTGACCACCTATTCGATGCAGTCGCTGACCCAATTGTTGCGATTATGCACAGCATCACATACTGGATTCAAACGCTCAATTCGATGAGATCGTACTGAATTCATCAGAGACTGCCATCGGCACGGACATAACAGACATCATCCCAGAATTTGGGGAATTGTTGACCGAAGGCATCGAGACAGAATTTTCTGAGGAGATCTCGATCGAGAAGCGAGATACCACTCGGATGTATGCCATTCGAACCTCCCCACTCATTCCAGCCAGCCAAGAGCGACTAGGATGGCTTATCGTGTTTCGAGATGTGACTCAGCAAAAAGCTGCGGAAAAACAACTTATTCAGGAACGCGATCGGCTTGACGAATTCGCCAGTATGGTTTCGCACGATCTCCGAAATCCCTTGAACGTCGCACATGGACGCGTAGAAATCGCTCTCGAAGAGACCGAAAATGAGCATCTGGAACATACACAGCATGCTCTCACCCGAATGGATGAATTGATCGATGATATGTTAGTTCTCGCTCGCGAAGGACAATCCATTGGTGACATACGACCGGTCGATACCGGAGCAGTCATTTCGGAAAGTTGGAGCACGGTTGACGTACCGGATGCGGAAATCGTTATTGAAGATCCACTACCCGAACTGAAAGCAGATAGAGGGCGGTTTCAGCAACTTCTGGAGAATCTCTTTCGGAACGCTGTCGAACACAGTGAAGAAAATGTGACTGTTACTGTTGGTTCTGATAAGAACGGGTTCTTTGTGGCAGACGACGGGCCTGGAATACCTCCAGACGAACGAGAATCGGTCTTTGAGACGGGGTATACAACGAACCACGATGGAACCGGATTCGGGTTGGCGATAGTCGAACAGATCGCAGAAGCGCACGATTGGTCACTCAGAGTCAGTGAGAGCCAAAGCGGTGGGGCTAAATTCCACATCTCGACAGATAAATGAGAAATAACTCCAGTACTGACACGGTATTATTCGTGGATGAAGGACAAGCAACCGCGCCGTTGGAGTCTACCTACGTTACCAACACCAGTGGTACTACTATCACCACCTCCTCAGCCGCGGCTGGTCTCCAACAGCTAGATTCGCATACAAATTCAATCCATGCCGTCGTGATTTCGACTCAGCTTCCGGAGATGCCGAGTGAGGAGTTGCTCTCTCAAATCAGAGAAAGACGCCCAGAAATCCCGATCATTTTCATTCTGGATTCACAGTACACACACGGAATCACACAGACAATATCCACGGGTTGCACAGACTACGGGTATCAGGGTGAGGTAGCTGCTTCAAAAGAGCGTTGGGCGGGGCGACTCCACAACTACGCGCGCCGATACCGGGCCGAACGGGAGGCAGACACAACGAAGTCACGTCTCGAATTGGCGGCACAAGCAAGTTCTGACGTAATATGGGAGCGTGAGGTAGGGGCAGATGTCGTCTCGGTTTCCGGAGGATTCAACGAAACGTTCGGTTATGAGAGAGAAGGATCAATCCAATTTGAATGGTGGATAAATAAGATACATCCCGATGACCGAGAGCGAATCAATTCGGATCTCGAACAAACGATAGCGAACCAAGAACAACAAGTCGAGTCACAGTACCGATTTCAACGAGCGGACGGGTCGTATGCATATGTGAAAGACCAAGGCCGAATCGTGTACAACGAGAGCGGGGACCCCACCAGGCTAGTCGGCGCAATCTCCGATATCACAACACGCAAAACGCAGCGTGAAGAACTCGAACGTCGTTCGGAAGCCATCGAAGCCGTAGTTGACGGAATCGCAATTCTTGACGAAAGTGATAAATATCAATATATGAATGCTGCGCACGCAGAACTCTACGGCTACGACGAGCCAGCAGATCTCATCGGCGAGTCGTGGCGCGAGTTGTATCAAGATCAAGAAATCGAATGGTTCGAATCCACGATTCTTCCGGAAGTGAGAGAGACCAGCTCGTGGCGTGGCGAAGCTGTCGGTACCCGTTGCACTGGCGAGACGTTTCCACAGACCGTGTCGCTAACCAAGCTCGCTGATGATGGACTCGTGTGTATCGTACGCGACATCTCCGAACAGAAAGAACGAGAGCGTGAACTCAGCGAACAACGAGCGTTCATCGAAAGCCTCCTCAATGCCCTGCCAGACATCTTCTACGTCCTCGATCGGAACGGTGAATTCGTGGAATGGAACGATCGGGTTCCCGAGATATTGGGATATACAGATCAAGAATTAGCAGGGATGGCGGCGGTCGATTTGGTTCCTAACGATAATATCTCGATAATTATGGATTTAATGTCAAATATATTTACAGAACAGGTACAAGAACAACGAGAGAGTGAACTCATCACGAGATCCGGGGAACGAATTCCATACCAACTTAACGGGGCACCGTTAGTCGACGAAGAGAACAATGTAACGGGGCTTGTTGGAACCGGGCGGAATATTTCCGAACGAGTCTTGCGAGAGGAACGCTTGGATGTCGTGAGTCGTGTGTTGCGTCATAATCTCCGGAACGATATGAATAGCATCCTTGGTCACGCACAGGTAGTTGCTGATAACGAGACGGGTTCAACCGTCCAACAATCAGTCGATCACATAATCGATACCGCACGCGCGCTGAGTAGTTTAGCAGAAAATGCGAACCGTATCGAGAGAGCGCTTTCTGACAACCCACAACAGCAACCAGTCAATCTTGAAGATGCGGTCGATACAGCGGTAGATAATCTCGAAGAGACGGAAACAGCGGCCGATATCGCAGTCGATATTCCTGAGGAGAAGTGGATTCACGCGATTGATGATGTGACAGCCGCCATTACCGAGGCACTTGAAAATAGCATTCAACACACGACTCAATCGAGTACACAAATCCGAATTGTTGCCGATATAGATTCCACTGGCGAGTGGGTAACACTCCGAATCGCGGATAGTGGAGATATGATTCCACCAGAAGAGCGACGGGTGTTAGTTGATGGGGAGAACCCTCTCGAGCATGGAAGTGGACTCGGTCTTTGGCTCATTAATTGGGTTGTAGTGGCATCTGGTGGAGAACTCAGGTTTGCTGAGAGTGATCTGGGAGGAAGCGAAGTTCAGATGCAATTCCAGCGATGCGATCAGCCCCCCTCACCCTTCCCCAACGAATAATTGAGAGATATGAAGATGACAAATCGGATGTAGATAGAGAATCGTACTCACAATGAGTCGGTTTTACTAAGCAAATCCTTGGAGATAGTGTCGGAACCTGTCTTTTCGATCACTTTTGTTAGCTCAGCCTCAAGTTCGCTGAGACGGGCCTGCAGTTGAGCCTGCTCGGGACTATTATTGCGATCCTCAGATGTAGTTTCTGCCTCAAGAGCCACCATTTTTTGAGCGACGGCAAAGGCTTCACGCTGTCGATCAGGACAGTCAGCTATCAGTAGGAGCTGTTCAACAGAATCGCGAAGTTGTTCCTGCTCAATCGGTTTGCGAACATAAGCATCGAGGGATATTCTGGCGATGTCGAACTCTGGTGTAACAGCCGAAACCATCGCCACTGGACACTCGTGACCACGGTTCCGCATTGTGGACAAAACCTCGTCCCCAGACAGTCCTGGCATCCGTCGATCAAGGAGCACGACATCAACGGAATCGTCCATCGCTTCAAGAGCATCTTCCCCAGAATTCGCAACAACAACGTCATATTGATCGTTCAGCCAGAACCGATAGAGATCTGCAAGCCCTTGCTCGTCCTCTACGAGAAGGACAGTATTTGACTGTGGCATGAGAACTGTTCTCAGTTAATGGCCTGACAGATAAAAAATGCCACGGTCAAAATAACCACCCCAGCTGGTGTTTTGTCCGTCAGGCATTTGATGCGGTCGTTGAACCGGATAGTGAATTTCTCGTCTTGTCCACCACCGCCTCCTCGAATCAAGGCTCAAACAACCGGTCCAAGACGGATTTTAGCAATCTCGTCGCACCTTAGCGACCACTCTGCAATTTGAATCGGCAACTACTGTAAATTTGTGGTCTTCCATCACAGAGGGTGAGACAAACACCCAGTGTGCTGCGAGCGGACGACGACCGCGTTCGCAGCGGAGAAACCTTTCAGTAGCTTCACTCTGTACACCCCCTGTAGGACGCGATTTGGACGACATAGACCGCAGTATCCTGTACCTGCTCCAGCGGAACGCCCGTGGGACAACCGCAGAAGAAATGGCTGACAAGACCGGTGTGTCAGCCAGTACGATTCGCAATCGAATCGACCGACTCGAAGACGACGGCATCATCAAAGGTTACCACCCCGAGATCAACTACGAGGAGGTGAATCTGCCGTTACAAATGACTTTCGTTATCTCAGCCAAACCCACCAGACTCCCCGAGTTCTCCGAGCAAATCCGACAGATTCATGGTGTGATCGACGTCCGCGAGATACTCACAGGCCGGCGCAACATCCACGTCGACGTGGTTGGAACCAGCATCGCCGCCATCACCAGGATCACCGACGCGATTCACGAGCTTGGAATTGAGACCGAATCATCGGAGATGATACGTCGTCGCCACGTCCAGCCATTCAACCACTTCTTCCTGCAGGGTGCAGAAGACATGGACGCGCGCGCAGCCGACTCGGACGATGAAGTGTCACCAAGCGAGTGAGAACCCCCAAATTTGGAATTTCATAAATTTGGGGCATCAAATATCAGGATACCACATCGACTAATCTGTAAACCACATCTTTCTCCAACGAATTTTGTGGAACCCCGATTCAATTGATTATCCTATACAACAGCATTATCCGTGTCACAGGTCGACTAATACGAGACGAAGTGACCGCCGAAGGAAGCGGCCGTCCTTATCGGGGCACACCTTTGGAGGAACAATGAACGACACCATGTTTAAGCCACTCGGGAACGAACACCGCCGAGAACTGTTACTCGACCTTCTCGAGACCAACCCACAGACCGTCGCGGCGCAGATCCCAGCAGGGGGAGAAACAGCACAAGCGGACGCCGACCAGGAACTGCAGATTGCGATGTACCATTCTCACCTCCCGAAACTCGAAGATCAGGGGTTCGTTCGGTGGGACAAAGACACGGGCGAAGTCGCCAAAGGACCACAATTCGAGGAGATTCGGCCACTGCTTGAATGTGTGACCGAGCTCACCAAACGGTGAGCGCGAATAGGTAATCGTCCGTGTGAGCGATAGTGGTATGCAGGTGTAGGCCCAACCCAGTTCATGAGTTTGGGGCCCTCCTATTCAGTGGATAAATCGCTCAGCAGTGCTGTTATCGAGGCTGTTGCCGCGGAGAAGGGTGTTCAGCCCACGGAGCTTCCTGAGCCGTTATACAATGCCCTCGATGCTGACGCGCTCGACGCGCTGTTCGGAGATAGAGATGGCGCCAGCGGGAAGGTGATATTCAGCTACTGTGGCTACTCGGTAACCGCGACTGCAAACGGCCACGTTTCTGTCGAAGCAGAGGCGACCTCTCGCGGATAGCGATACTGGTAGTGGCCAGCCTGTTCAAGACCCACCCTTGAATGTGGTCACAATCTACGAGTGAGAGAGATCTAGTGCGAAATGCTGTCGATTTCCGCAAGAGCTTCCGTGGCCACGTCGCCTAACTCACCCGCCTCTATATGTGAGTACCGCTCACGAACCATTTCCTCGGAGTTGTCGAGATATCGAGCTGCGACAGTATAGCCGAACGCTCTGACGAGGACCTCCCCCATGCCTCGTCGACCGCCGTGAAGAGCGAGATAGTCGTGTTTCGGATGATCGATGTTGAGCTCTCCGTCCTCAGAGAGCCGTCGAATAATCGACCTTGCTCCATCGGTCGTGATCGACGGAGGTCGAATATCTTCGTCAAGCGCAAGTAAGAGATCGCGAGCGTACGTGTCACGGCGTTTATCGCTGGCATCCGGTTGTAGTCCACGGTCGGCAAGTTCGTCTCGCACGAGCGTCGAGAGCGTTCGCTGATCGAACGTCGGGAACACAGGCCACCGCTCAGTCGACGGCGTCACCAGTTTCCGGTAGCTCCGCAGCGGCGAGATCACCGGGTCGGGGAGACTGGCGGCGTCCCACTGCTGTTTCTTCCGGTAGACGTCCATACTCCCGTCGTCGAGCGAAAGGTCTTCCCAGCGGACGCCGCGCCGGCGTGGGTCGTTCGGGTCCCGGAGCAGTTCCCCGACGCGGACAGCTGTGTACGCGAGGACGAACACCAACGCCCGGGTCACGAGCGGCTTTCAGCGCCGCGTAGCGGGCTCGCTGCTTGTCGATGGGGTCAGTCTCCTCCGGGAGTGTCGTGTACGCCTCGACGGCGTCGGGGGCCCGGTCGTCGACGTAGCGGGTGAGGGCGTGGCGCTGTTCCGACGTCCAGGCCTGCTGGTCACCGGGCTTGCGGCCGTCGTCCTCGGGCAGCGGCGCCATCGCACTCGCCCGCTGCGTGTAGTGGGCCTCAAGATATCCCTCGTTGACGCACCAGCCACACCACCAGTAGTTGAGACTGGTCGTCTCAATGCATATGGTTCTCGAACTCCTTCGCGATGGACAGTGATTAACCTTCAACAATTTCGTCAATTTCACACCTCACTCTTTACAGGGGATGACGTACCTCCTTTCAACGATGTCCATCGACCGAGACACATTCGAGAACACGAGCGAGGACGAGCTCGCGGATCTTTCGGTCCCTGATCAGGTCTTTGGTTTTCTCGCCGTCAACGAGGATTGGGCATTCAAGGCTCGCGAAATTGCCTCTCAAATCGGCGTTGACGAGGGGGCAGTAAGCACTGCGCTCTCACGATTGAAGGATCGTGGTCTGGTCGAACACAAGGCGATGTACTGGGCGATAACTGACGACGCCGAGCGCCTCGAAGGATACAGCGGGTACGAGCGGGCGACCGCACTGTTCAACGATCAACTCGGTACAGAGGATAAGGAGGCGTGGCGCGAGCACACACCGCAGGAACCCCACCCGAGCGTTGAGGACGAACAGTGACCAACGAAGAGATACTGATTTTCGAGCGTGGTGACGTTGTCTACGGCGATGATCCGTTCAAAGGCGAAGAAGTCGCTCGGCCTTGGCTTATGTGTTTTCTTTGCGCCAGCACTCAGCAAGTTCATACACTGAACGATATAGATCTCATTGGGATTCAACGACGCGCCCCTCAAGAACCAAGGTAAAGAGCACGTATAGCTGCATTAATAGGAGTGAAAGCCAGGTCTCAGAGAGCGAGCGATGTCTCACATTCGACGGTGGTATAGCCCTGCGCGGTGAGCGCGTCGGCTCGATAGCGCTCGGCGGCGAACTGCTGTGGGAGTCATCGAAAACCGAATCGACGATCCGAGATCCACCCAATATCGACGACCGTGTCATCGCCATCCCGACTGATCGACGCCGTGTACGTCGCCCATGGTCGGCTGCCTGCCGTCACGAGTAGTTCGAGATTACCCTCTTCCTCCACGTCAGGAGCGTTCGGGCGAGTCTCGACAGTCATCTCGGTGGACCGCAATCCGAACAGGTACGAAAACTCGTAGACTACGCTGTCGTCTGTCGAGCGAACCTCGTCAGCGACTCCCACTGAAAAGCAAGCGGGGGCGGCGTTGCGCCCTCGAAGTCGGCCTGAACTGCGTCAGGCTCGGCGTCGGTGACCAGTCGAACGTGCCACTGTTGCGGAATACCGGAACACGAACCAGTGCTGCGACGACTAGCCCGACGAGTAGTGCCTGCACCAACGAGAACAGGAGGCGTAGCACTGACGAGGAGGCCAAGAAGAAGCGCAACCGCGTAACTGAGCGGCTGTTCCAGGCGCTGGTATCGTCGTGCGATATTAACTCCCTCCGAAGATCAATATTGTTTGTGGTGGAGAGCATCGACAGGACGTGGACGATAGGCGTAGGTGTCCTGCTTCTGAACTGTTCAGAGCACGACGAGCACGAGGCCGAGTGCGACAACGAACACACCGATACAGAGCCCGACGAGTGACGTTTTTCCCATCCGGAGGGACGTCTGACCGGGAGGACGATCGGAGACCACCAGTGGGTTGACGCCGTTGCCTGTCTCAGTGATGTGGCCGACGACGGTGACCTCGTCGCCGGGCATCGCGCGCTGTTCCATATACCGACGAGTACCAAGCGAGAGACGGGTTGTGATCGGTCGAAGAACCGATGGCGGGGATCGCAGTGTGTCGTCATTGGGACGGCGTCAGTGGTCCGCTCAAACCGTGCGATGCGCTCGGGGGGGGGTCGTCGCCCGGCGGGACAGTCGCGACGACATCGCGTTCGAGTGTAACAGTTCGGGCCGGCTCGACGATATCAACCGCGGCCTCGGGTGTGCGCACACGGAACGCGTCCGAGCCCGCGAGCTCGTGTATCGTCACGAACCAGGGAAGCAGATACGGACTCAGACGACGTTCTTCGACGGCGTACTGGAGGACGAGACAGTCGTTCCCGCTGAAGGGGGCGCTCAGGAGGCCGGCGTCACCCTGGTGGGCTGTCCCAGAGACACGAACGAGCGTCCCAGGAGAAGTCTCTTCGAGCGCCGGGACGGACGCTGCTCTGTAGATGCTGGTCGCACGCCAGACGTATCGCCCACTGAACGCGAGGACGACTGCCCCGCCAACGACGAGAACGACGCCGAACAGCTGACTCCCGGAGAGTCCGAAGACCATACGCAATATCGAACAGAATCTCGTATCGGTCTGGCGACTATCTATCTGGTTTCCGTTGACGCAGCCAACGTACGATCAGCGTGTGAGTCCTCGGTAGAACGACACGGAATACACCGCGAAGAAGCCGCCGAACAGCGTCCCACCCGCGAGGACGAGGAGGCCGACGACGACCATGACTGGGAGTGACAGCTCTGGGAGATGGAGTGCCGTCGCCGATTGCGGCGACAGCAAGAGCGAGAGCACGCCGAAAACACCACCGAACACCCCACCGAGAATCCCGACGAGAACCGAGTAGCCCAGCATACTCACGAGGTGATGTCGAACGACCGAGACGCTGTGTTTGAGCCCATCGACCGCCCCCATGTCCTCAAGGACGATTGCCTGGCCGTAGAACTGGACGAAAAAGAGGACCAAGAGATACAGGAGGACGACGATAGCGACGACTGTCCCGATGACGGCGAGCACAGCGATGTTCGCTGATTCGAGGCCACCACTCCCGAGGACGAAGACGCCACCGAACAGCGCAACGAAAAACGCGATCATCCCGAGAGTGAAGTTGACCGCCACCAGGGCGAGATACGCCACGAGTATCGAGACGTAGTTGGCTTTCCCGTCGTCGATGAACGTCTGCAACGCTGTTCGCCCATTGAGGGCTTCGTCGGCCATTGCGATTAGCCCACCCTGGAAGAACGGCATGACGACGAGAAACACGAGCGACAATCCAAGCGAGACGACACTGCTGAGCAGCGGATTGGCCGCCTGGAGGGCCAACTGTGGCACCTGGAACAACGATATGACGAGGATCGGGACGAGCAGGACCGGATTTCTGCGGAGGGCACTCGGCGTCCGGCGGAGGGCATTCAGGACGACCATACGAGCACGTGTCACTGTCACGCCGATAAAAGTTCGTATCGCTGACGTTCCTCTTTCGAGATGTCCGCGGCCTGATCGTCACTGACGTTCCACCCCTTGTGAGACCAATTCTGGTGCGAGCAGAGCCTTTCTATTGCTGGGGATCATTTCTCTCCGGTATGGAGTATCGGTTGCCTCGCCTCGTGACTGTTGGAATCGTCGGGGCGACGTTCCTCGCGAGTGTTCTAGCGTATTCGTCTCTTCCAGCAACGATGGCGACCCACTGGGATCTTAGCGGACAGGTCGACGGCACGATGCCGAAGCTGTATGGAGCATTCGTCGTTCCGATACTGCTACTCGGAGTCGGCGGTCTGCTCTACGTCATCCCCCGAATCGACCCGCGACGGGAGAACATCGAGGCGTTTCGGGGCTTGTACGAGTGGTTCATCGCCGGGTTTCTTCTGTTCCTCGCGTACGTTCACGGCCTCGTTCTGGTGTGGAATCTCGGTATTCACGTCCCGGTCGGCCGTGCGCTCGCTCCAGCCCTGGCTGGCCTCTTCATCGGCATCGGCTATCTCCTGGAATACGCGGAGCCGAACTGGCTTATCGGCATTCGAACGCCGTGGACGCTCTCGGACGACGAGGTCTGGAGGCGAACGCATGAACGTGGCGCTCTGGCATTCAAACTCGCTGGCGTCCTAGTCCTCGGTGGAGTCGTCTTCCCGTCGCTATCTCTGCTCTTCATCCTGATTCCTATCCTCGGTGCTGCGGTCTATACGGTCGGGTACTCCTTCGTTCTCTATCGCCGTCGACACGAATCCTATTGAGCCCCCTGTCAGGTATCGCTCTCTATGAGGAGGATACTACGAGGGATCGAAGCGCTCGAAGCGCCGAATTGCGTATCGGTACGATCCGAACGCGACGATTACTCCACCGATTAGAAGAATGGCACCACCGACGAGTCGGAACTGGCCGACACCCGTAGCCCGAATGACCTGACCTAACTGGTT
Source organism: Haloarcula sp. Atlit-7R (assembly GCF_003666065.1). Taxonomy (NCBI): domain Archaea; kingdom Methanobacteriati; phylum Methanobacteriota; class Halobacteria; order Halobacteriales; family Haloarculaceae; genus Haloarcula; species Haloarcula sp. Atlit-7R. The sequence continues at coordinate 42,059 of NZ_QXIK01000017.1, forward strand.
GAACCACGTCGCAGCCTGCGAGAGCGCCCCACTCGATCCACCGACCAACCCGAGGAGGATGGCAGGGAGTGAACCGAACAGCCCGGCGATGAGCGCTCGTGCGAGTTCGGGCGCGACGACGAGCAGAACGAGGATCGAGCCAGGAAGGACCGTCAGTCCCAGATGGAGTACGACCGCCGTGATACGCGGGGGAAGCACGGCACGACTCTGTCCGATGCTGATCGCACTGAAGCGCGGGAATCGCATCCCGATTGCCGGCGCGATAGCGGCCGCGACGACTGTGAGGTAGACGCTCAAGAGGACGAGCACGAGGCTCGGGACGAGTCCGTCCGGAGACAAGAGGACTGCTCCTGCAGTCACGACGACCACGACCGGAAGGCCGAAGAGCAGCCCCGGTAGGATGAGCCCCCGGACGTACTGCGTTCCGGAGACGGTGGTCAGCGTCACCGGAAGGACGGCCCCCTCGTCGCCGAAGGGGTTCATCGCGACCAACACGCCATCCACGGAAGCACAATCGTACCCAGGGGCGCGGCGAATATTCGAATCGAGCCGGACTGGACGCCTGTGCTGATAATCGAACTCTCGAACAGGAAAACGGGCATGAGGAGGAACATCAGCCGGCGTGGATCACCTCGCGTCCGGAGTAGCGTCCACTCGGCGACGTGACGCGTCGGCCCTGCGACGATCGGTGGAATAGTGAGCGGTTGGATCGCAGCTGTCAGCGAACCACGATGTCGAGTGGGCTGTGCGTCCAAATCTGTGGGTCGATCGTCGTGCTCAACGGCTACATCGTCGTCGACGCTCACCGGGTCAGTAAACCAGAGCGCTGCCGTCACTCGCTCGACGACGATGCCACCACCGACGAGGATGATGACGCTTCCCAGAAGCGCCCCGACTACACGGCCACGAGCTCCGGTGATCGGCGTGCCGAGGGCAGCGAGATCGGCGAACCATCCGACAGGGAGCCATGCGAGGGCTGCCTGGCCGCCGAAGCCTGTCTGCGCGAGAAGTGTCAGCGCGTACCTGCCCATCGCAAGGAGGGCGACGACAGAGCCGAGCACTGTCTTGTGCCGTGCGACGAACCGAGAGGTCGCAACGAGCCACGCGACCGCGTAGCCGACGACCGAGCCACCGACCACCGCTGTCGCCGCGAACAGCACCGCAACGAGCAGGAGCGAGACGAGACTCACCGACGGCCCGAAGAGATAGAGAACGACGCCAGTCAGGGTGAGCGCCGGCAGCCCGAGATAGACGAGCACTCAAAGCGTTTCGGCGACGAGCAGGCCACCAGCAGCCGTTCGTGACGGCACCGTCGTCAGCATCAGCGGCTCGGCGTCGATACGCGGACGGGCCGACGCGACGCGCTGGGCGACGATGAAGACGCCGAACAGCCAGAACAGCGCGACCATCCCGCTGACTTGCTCCGGGAGCGAGATGGTGCCAGCACCGCGAATCGCCTCCGCGAACAGGACCGTGAATCCGACGAGTATCAGCGACGGGAACACCAGCCCGAGCGCCATCAACCCGAAGCGCGCCTTGTCTCGCCAGATCGCTCGTACCGACCGTCGCAACTCGAAAACGCCGACCTGGATCGCGTGCCGGAGCCATCCCGGTTCAGCCATCAATTGTCTCCGGCGATTCGTCAGTGGCGGGGTCGGCACTCGTCACTTCGAGGAACGCTTTTTCGAGCGTCCGCGTCTCTCCAGTTTCGACCCGGGGCTCTGTAGTTTCGCTAGACAGCGGTCGATTTGGGCTATTTTGACTAGTATATTCCAACCGATTTCACGTGAGTTTTAGCCTTGTCCGGCGGTTCTTCCACTCGGATATCGAGAAAACTAAGAGACAGCAGTCGATTCGGGGAATATATCCATTCACTAATCGTTCTGGAGTGGTTTCTCGGCAATTGTAGCGCCGCCTAGCGAAACTACAGAGCCGAATATTTCTCTTGGCGTTCAATTCTGTATGGCGGACGAAGCGCAAACCAATACCATCCAGCGTGGAAATTCGATGGTCGACGGAATAGATCCGACTGAAACGAGACGATCGGTGCTTACTGACGGAGCCACCACCACCCGCTCACAATCACGACTGCCGCGAGTACGGCCAAACCGACGACGAGGGCAGTGTCACCGCCCGGACCCGACGGTTCTGCGATGGTTACTGCTACGAGCGACGGTTCCATCCGGATCATGTCACCGTTGGTCGTCTCGGCGGTCGCGTTGAGCGCGACGGCGTGGGTGCTTTCGACTGCGTTCTCCGAGACCGTGAGTTCGAAGCCGAGCGTCGCGGTCTCGCCGGGGTCGAGCGCGCTGACGAACGCGCTGGGGGATTCGCTGGTGAACGGCGGGGCCGTCGCGAGGCTGACTCGCACGTCTTCGAGGCGCGCGTCGCCGACGTTCGTGACGCGGACGCTGAGCCTGTTGCTCGTGTCGATGCCGTAGCTGGCGTTCACCGCCTCGAACGCGAGGCGGTCGGGCTGGGGCGCGACATCACCGCGGACCCGGAGCGGCGCGCTCTCTCTGACATCGCCACTCAGTCCCTCGTAGCGGACGGTCACGTCGAGCGGCCGGGGACCGGCCGCAGCTGTCGGGGCGACTGCCGCGTCGAACGAGAACTCAGCCGTGGAGCCAGTCTCGATATCGCCGAGGGCGTACGTCGTCTCCGTGAACCGGACGTTCGGCGATGGAGAGGACATGACGACCACGGCATTGCGTGCCGGCGTGGGGCCGCGGTTGACGACCGTCCCGCGCACCCGCCCCTCCTCACCGACAGCCAGCGAGACGTCGGGGTCGCGGACGGCGAAGTCGGGCTCGGGCGCGACGGCCACCCCGATGCTCGCGGGCCTGGCCGACGCATCGGCACCCCGATCGGTCCGGTATTCGACGGCTGCGTCAAGCGTGTAGGTCCCGCCCTCCGTGCTGGGCGGCGCGGTCACGTCGAAGGTGAACGTCCGCTCGCCCTCAGACGGCCAGTCCCCGACGAACCGGGTGCTCGCATCCCCTCCGTCAACGGCGAGTGCCCAGCCAGCCGACCGGAGGGTGAGCGTGGCTTCATTCGTCCGCGCCCCGTCGTTCCGGAGCGTGACGCCGAGCGTTCCCGACCCGCCGGCCGCCACGTCGCTGTCCACGTCGGTGACGACGAACTGGCGGTCGGTCCGTGGCTCAACGCCGACGACGCTGGACTCATCGGTCTGCCGGACGCCACGGTCGTCGTCAAACGCAGTGGTCACCCGAAATGGGTACGTCGCGTTTGTCGCTGTCCCGGTCGCTGCAACCACGTAGGTCAGCGTCCGTCGTTGCCCGGGATCCCACGCGCCGGCGTAGTGGCTCGACGTTCCTGACGACCCGACGCGGACATCGGGATCCAGCGAACCCAGTGAGACGGCCGTCTCGTTCGCTGCCTCGCTACCGACGTTTTCGAGGGTCACAGAGACCGTGCCGACGCTCGCCGGCCCCACGTCTGCCTCGGTGTCGACGACGGCGAACTGGGCTTGCTCAACCACCCGGACTGTCACGGACAGCGTTCTCTCGACTGCCCGCGATCGAGAGAAGCCGCCGCCTTCGTCGATCTCCGACGTGTGCGTGTACGCCACGCGCAGGGGGAGACGATACGATCCGGGTGAGGCGTCTTCATCGACCGAGATACTGAATGGGACGACCCGCTCGCCACCGTCGGCAATGCTTCCGACGTTCTGCCGGCCAGTGGTGACGGAGAGCGGCGCGTCGCCCGCCCGAAGCTGGGTGCTGACACCGGTTGCCGTGAGAACCCGCTGATTCAACTCCGGGTTCGTCGTCGACATGGTCTCCAGTTCGCCCGCATTGGTGAGCGTTACCGCAAGCGTCGCCTCCTCGCCAGCCGCGACGCGGTTGTCGGCGAGCGACGCGGAGAGCTCCGGTGCCCCCCTGACGAACCCCACGACAACGCCGCTAGCAAGCAGCGAGCAGATGACCACGACGGTCAGCAGCTTCGTTGTGGTTGCGAGTCGGCTCATGATCTCTCCATTGATCGGTCCGTCTCAGTGGCAATTCCGCCGTCGCGGAGTGTGGTGGGGTCGTACATTGGGTATTGGTGGATCGGCGGTCGGTGGCATCGGTCACGCCATCAGATGTCCCGCCGTTGGAACAGGACGACACTCACGCCGACGCAGGCGATGGCTCCCGCGAGCAGAAGCAGCGCGCCGGCCACGTCGTAGGTCCCCTCGCTGAGGATGTCTACAGGACTGAAGTACCGCGTCGGGCTGAGGGCCCCGAGCCATTCGAAGTCGGTGTCGGTGCTTACCGTATCCAGCAGGAACAGGCCGAACACCGCACCGATCCCGCCCCGCTGGGCGATGTCGGCGCGGTCCAGGCGGACAGACAGCAGCAGGCCGAAACCGGCACACATCAGCAAATACGGGATCGAAAGCAGGTGAAGCGCG
>NZ_QXIK01000018.1:0-46247 GCF_003666065.1 Haloarcula sp. Atlit-7R
ACGATATGGAGGCAGGTGATGACCGGAAGCTATTGGTCGCCTCGCCAGAGGAGGAGCTACTGGCACACGTCGCTGCTGACTTGCTGGAGGAACCGGAACTGAACATCGGCGAAATGCCGTTTCGCGTTGACGACGTCACGTCGCTAGCGCCCGATGTCGGCGAACCGGGCACGCGCGGGACGATTGAAACCGGAACCGGTCTACTGGTTCGGATTCCACCGTGGCGGTGCGACGAGTACGGTATCGACCATCCCGGCGGTGACACCGCCGTCTTTTGGCGGCCGGAACATTCGATGGCACCGCTCCGGAAGCAGCTGGAGGACAATCTTGATCAGAAACATGACCGCTTCGCCCACGATCACCTGCCGGGTCCGAGCGATGTTGACGGCGATCTGTTCGACGGCTACGAACTGCTCAAGACGTTCGCCGTCCCCCTGACTGTCACCGAGGGCCAGGAAATGACCTACGTACTGAGCAAGTGGAAATTCGAGTATACAGTTCGGGACGACCACCATCGGCGGCATCTCAACCTCGCGTTGGACTGCGGCCTCGGCGAACGGAACTCTCTGGGGCTCGGATTTATGAACGTCACGGAAAAAACCCAGCCATATTGACTCAACGGAAGTAGTCTGTTAAAATGAACTGGGATCGGGACAATAGCCCAAGGACTTCAACCCAACCTTTGTTCATCTGGAATGTCCCCGACCCAGTAAAACTACATTGTCTCGGGTAGCTATATATGATTGAGGGAGTTCTCCTATACTCCTGATCGTGGCTGGCATGAGTGTTTCCAAGGACAGATGCCAGCCAGAGTATCATCTTCTCATGTGATCACCCTTCTTGTCAACACATTCAACCGGCACTCACAAAATATTTTCCCTTGTGCTATACCCTAGAACTATATATGATGCGACAGAATATATGATTAGACGTCACTATGTGGCCAACCACAAATCAAAAAATAAAATGTTGAAACCAGAGAAATTCCGCGAGGAGTATCCTGAGAATCAATTAACCGATGAGTTGCCAGATTCTCCTATCGGTTCACTTCGGGACCTCCAGTATCTCTACGGGAAACTCTACACCCTCGCTACGACAGGCGGTGGAGAGTATGCTCCGTATCTCACACCCGACGCTGCTGGCGATCTCGTTGACACCAATAATAGCCTAATCGTGGCTCGGGTTGACGTGTCCGGTGATGAGCCACAACTGGCTGACGACAAACTCGGCCCGATACAGGTGACGAGATACACTGACGACCTGATTCAGCAAGTCGGTCACTGTAAGTATCCAGCCGCCCGCGGAATCGATCACAGTGTGACACATCAAGCTGGGCGAAACAGCGATCCGGAGAAATTAGCCCGCTATGCGAAAGAACGGCTAACCAAGTGGGCCACTGACGACGTGGTCACCGAAGCTGCCACCGAACATCCTGACGGCTGGATCATCGACCAGCTTGCCGAATTCAGTGAGAACGAGACCGCACTGGATACGATTACAGAAACACTCACGCGAAAACTGGGTGGTGAGTCGACAACCGCGCTGCTGACAGTGCAAGTGAAGACAGAGCCTGACGGCGAGTACCAATGGCCCGGTGACATAGACGTATTCCGCGAGGCCATGCGGCAGCGGAAACTCTCGAAACTCGTTACCAAAAATAAGGCAGATGACTCGTCCGGAGACGCGACCGATCTCGTCACAGGTTCGCCAGCTCGAACCGTCGGTACGTCCGAGGATCCGCAAAATTACTTCCTCGGCAAGCAGCTTGAGAAGTTTCCGGGACTTGATATCGAAGAAGCTTGGCGGTCACATCCGATTTCGGAAGATGCCGCAATCACGGTAATGAAAGCTGAGACGTTTGTTGAAGCCTGCACTTACCGGACGTTCGGTGCAAAAGTATACTACCTTCCGTACGTATTCGGTCGCTTGGCTCCTGAGAAGGTTTATCGATTATACGAATTGCTCTACCGGACTGTCGAAGACGAAGAGACGACACCAATCGAAGACGCATATGAGGAGGAACGTCGAAAAACCATTGAGGAGCAGGATTTCCGATTCTACGTCTCGGCCGTGATGCCGCATCAGATGTCTCGATACGACGTATTCGGCGAGACGCTGAACGGCCGCCTCCACTATCCTAAACAACTCGCAATCGCACACAACGAGTTCGTCCAAACCGTCTCGGCGTTTAATAGGGACCACTACACGAAGTGGACGGCACCGCTTCCAACCAATCAAAATTGGGGGCTGCTGGAAACGAACGACGAGCAGTTGCACGCGGTCTCGACTGGCTGGTATTTCAGACAGACCTTCGCCGAACGTGATGACGATAACGCTGATGCTGACGATCCGCGAATCGAAGCTCTCGTCAGCGTGCTGAGTGGCAAACAGATAGCCGTCGATGTGTTGCTCGAAGAGTACGTGAACCGAATCATTGACGATCAGACCGATGACAGCGAGCATGAAGGATTCCCCTCGTTCCTCGTTGCCAGTCAGTTCGCACAACTCTGCGTGCTTGCGGATGAAGACCTCAGACTACTGCAGACGACCGATGCGTCAAAAAACCAGATTACACAGCAACCGAGCTATGATACGAAAAGTATGCCATCAGTAGATGAAATCCTAATCGCGGATGGGGGACACCCCGCCGCACCGAAACTCGAATCGTTCATCAACGAAACACCTGCACTGTCTCCCGACCACGACGACGATCCGGACTCCGTAACGAGTCAGCGTCGTGGAGCGTTCCTGCTTGGTGCGCTTGTCGGCGACATCGGTAGCTATCAAGAGTACAGCGAGGATCGGTCGACAACGCTTGTCGATCAGTACCCGGTCAAATCGATCACGCGCTCACGGATCAAGAAGGTGACACAGGAAACCGTCGCCAAGACGCTGACCTACACGCGTCAGGAAAAGAAACAGCAGGGGAACTACCCCGGCACGAAGGCGGATCATATCGTCGACCGACTTCGTGATACGATTCTCAATCCCGATCCAGAAGAGTGGGAGATCGAAACCGACGATCTCCGCTTCTACTACGCCCTTGGCGTGACGTACGGGATGAACGACCACCCGTGGAACCGAGATGAAGCCGACGCTGACGACTCAACTTCCGAGGAGGAACATTAATATGTCCGACACAGTTGACCCCGTAACGAACCGCTCAGAAATCGTCTTTCTGTATGATGCCGTCGATGCCAACCCGAACGGCAATCCGCTGTCCGGTGCCAACCGGCCACGAATCGATCCACAGACACAGCAGGCCATCGTCACTGACGTTCGTCTGAAGCGGTATCTCCGCGATCAACTTGACGACGACGGCCACGGCGTCTACATTCGAAACGTGCAGGAAGACGGCGATCAGTACACGCGCGGCCAGCTCCTCGAAGATCGCCTCGAAGAGGTCGATCCCGACGACTACGATCTTGATGACGATGAGGAAGTCGAAGAGTTCCGCGACGATATCTTCGGCGAGTTTTTGAACCAGAGCGTCGATGTAAGGTACTTCGGCGCGACCATGTCTGTGGATACTGACGAAGCATATGCTAAGCACCTGCCAGATCATTTCACCGGTCCAGTTCAGTTCTCACCCGGCAAATCGATGCACGCGGTCAACGAAAACGAGGAGTACGATAGTCTGACGAGCGTAATCGCCACGCAGGAGAACAAACAACAAGGAGGATTCGATCTCGACGACCATAGGATTCAGTATGGGTTGATCCGGTTCCACGGACTCGTCGACGAACACGGTGCTGCCGATACAAACCTCACCGCAGCGGATGTCGAACGGCTCGACACTCTCTGCTGGCGGGCGATTAAAAACCAGACTATCAGTCGGAGCAAAGTCGGCCAAGAACCGCGACTCTACTGTCGCATTGAGTACGCCGATGAGAGTTTCCACCTCGGCGGCCTCGACCGCGATCTCGAAATCGACGGCGAGCATTCGAAACCCGACGAGGAACTTCGAACGGTTCGTGACCTCACGCTTGACGTGACAGATCTTGTAGACCGACTCGATGGGGCGAGTGACCGAATTAAACGTGTTCGAGTTGTCGCCAGCGACGTGCTCCAGCTCTCCTACGATGGCGAACTCGGAGGACCATCGATACTTTACGGTGCTCTCGAAGACGCAGTGGGAGCGGATGCCGTAGAGGAAATCGATGTCTATGACGAACAGACCGCGACACTCCCGAGTGACGACGACACGGCGTAACGATGTCACAACAATCGCTGGACAGCTGGACGGCAAACGGAAACGACGGCCAGCCTGACCGCTGTCTCTCGTTTACCGTTCGCGGCCCGTGGGGTCACTTCCGACGGATTGAGGGCAATATTGTCAAGCAAACTTATCGAATCATACCCCGGACCACCGTTGCTGGGCTCCTAGCAGCCGTTCTTGGGATTGAACGGGATAGCTACTACGACCTGTTCGCGCCCGATAGCTCGGCAGTCGCCATCGAACCCGTTCGGGAGATTAGGACGGTCAATATGCCGATGAACACACTGTCGACCGCTGATGGGAACTTACAGACGCTGAACAGCTATGGGAAGATCAGTGTAAGACTCCCAGATCCAACCACATTCCGGCAGCAACACAACTATGAGGTACTAGTCGATCCAGCCTACCGAATCGATGTTGCACTTGCCGACGAGCAGTGGTATACCGAACTGCGCGAGACGCTCGCCGCAGGCGAATCACACTACGTACCGAGTCTTGGCCTTTCGGAACATCTCGCTGATATCGAGTATCACGGCGAATTCGATATCGCGGATGGACCGCTGACCGATACTGTGGAAGTCGACTCGGCTGTCCCAAATGCCGTTGACGATGTCGTTCTGGACGCAGGAACACGCTGTCAGATCGAAGAATCACCCGCGTTTATGGAGTCCGATTCCGGTGGTCGGACAACAACTGGATTCACGAACTACGCCTACAATCCTGATGCCGACTCGCTTAACGTGCGAGATACGACAGCAGCCAGTGTCGACGGTCGAACCGTGGTGTTCGTCTGATGACTATGTACTCTCATCCACCCGAAGAGGGCTATGAGGGTGTCTATCTTCAGACGCATCTGGATGATGTTGCCCGACGGGCCAACGAAATCGTTCCCGCTGAAGCGACAACACCTGATGATGAGTCGCTACAGCGAGTCGTTGAGACGCTTGCCTACGTTCACGACTTCGGGAAAGCGACGACGTTCTTTCAGGAGTACCTCCGACACAATACCGAGCCCGAGTACAAGCCGTGTCGGTATCACGCTCCAATCGGCTCGTTCGCCGCCTACTACGCCCTCGATGCACAGGGGTTTGAATCTGAGACCTGTCTGGCCGGCTTCGTCGCGGTCGCCAAACATCACGGCCGGCTTCCAGATGTGACCCAGTATATCCACGACCGTGCGTACAACTCAGAGAACTCAACGGCTGGAGCCCAAACCAACGCCGAACAACAACAGGCAGCAATCGCTATGCAGCTCAACAATATCGAGGAACACGTCCCCGAGCTTGCGGCCGACCTCTTCGTTGCTGCAACTGATAACGATGGATCGTGGGACGGATTTCGGCAGTCGTACAAAGAGCTTCTTGATGAAATTGCCGCTGCCGTTGCCACAGAGAGCGGGACGACAATCAATCGAGAGTCGCTCTCAGACTCTTGTTATGGTCTAGTCCTCGAAATATGGGGATCGCTCGTGCTCGCAGATAAGACGAGTGCAGCAAGTCGCAGTGAGAATACTGCCTCGGAGTCGGCGTACGAAGCAGTGCAGCCGTCACTACAGGTGTTAGACGAATATGTAGGGGATCTGGAAGCGTCCTCGCCTGCTGATCCGGACGGTTCCAGAACGGAGCGACTCAACCACTATCGTTCACGCGCACGGGCAGCTGTTACAGAAAACGCGAAGCAATTTGCGGAGGATGGCGGTGGCGTAGCGACGCTCACACTGCCAACCGGAATGGGGAAAACACTCTCCGGGCTGTCGGCCGCACAGACGGTTCGTGACGAACTCGACGGCGAACGTGTCGTCTATGCACTTCCGTTTACTAGCATCATCGATCAGGTCGTCGATGAAGTCAAAGATATCTACGAGACCGATACATTAGGACGATTACTGACGGCTCACCACCATCTTTCGGAAACCAAGATCGTTGACGAAGATGACGTAGACGCCGACAAAGCGGATAAGAACGACGACGTTGCTGGGATTCTCGCCGAAAGTTGGCGGGCTGGGCTCACAGTTACAACGTTCGTGCAGTTGTTCGAGAGCCTTGCTGGGCCAGCCAACAAACAGTCGATGAAGATTCCCGCTCTCCGTGACAGTGTAGTTATCCTTGATGAGCCACAGAGCTTGCCGCTCGACTGGTGGAAGCTCGTCCCCCGTCTTGTTGCAATACTGACCGAGCGGTACGATGCAACGGTCATCGCTATGACTGCAACGCAACCACAGTTGTTCGATGAAGCAACCGACCGAGGAGAAGAGGTGACTGAATTGGTCGACGAGCCTGATGTGTACTTCGAGGCCACCGAGCGCGTCCAGTACGAACTTGACGAGTCGACTGAGCGGTATATTGAGACCCAAGAAATCCCGAAACCATACGCCGACGCGAGTGCTGAACTGCTGACTGCAGTTGACGCAGGGGCGTCAACGCTTGCGGTCTGTAACACAATCGATAGTGCACGAGCACTCTTTGACGAACTCATCGACATCCAAGACTCGCTTCTTAATGTGGGTGATATCTACGCTGACGAACTCAGCAAAGTTGAATCGACAGCGGACATCGATCCACAAACTCTTGCAACTCGTATCACTAAGCGAAGCGATCAGTCGATTCTCCACCTGTCGACACGACTCCGTCCAGTGGATCGCCTCAAACTGATCGAAACCGCAAAAGAACTCACCGACAACGGACATGGTCTCATCACGGTCTCGACACAGCTCATCGAAGCCGGCGTCGACATCAGCTTCGACCGCGTCTACCGTGATCTGGCTCCAATTGACAGTATTGTCCAAGCAGCCGGTCGCTGTAATCGGTCGTTCGAGCGAGAACAAGGACGTGTTATTGTCTGGTGGCTTGATGTGCCGGATGAGCAGCAAAAAACGCCTGCAGAGGCGGTCTACAATCGAGGGGCGACACTGCTTCCTGTGGCGGCTGAAACGCTCGACACTGTTCGTGAAGCAGATGAATCGCTCTCCGAGACCACTGTTGCCCGCACAGCAGTTACAGAATATTACAAAAAACTACATACTGACAAGAACGTTGGCAAGCAAGAGTACGCCGAGTATGTCGACAATGCACGCGGGGACAAACTGGCGGAGTTGTCGCTGATCAACCAGCGTAACGCTGTGGACATCATCATTTGCCGAACTGAAGCCGAACGGCGGCAAGTAGAACAGGTGCGCGAAGCGTGGAAGCGGTACGAGTTCGACCGTGTCCGTCGGTTGATGGATGAACTCAAGGAGATACGAGTCTCGTTCCCTATCTATCACGGTGAGTCTGATAAAAAAGAAAAGCTGGGGCAATTGAATCCAGTCCACTCCGATACGGATGTACTGTGTCTTGATGTCCGCAAACACGGGTTGAGCCAGTATTTTGACCAGAATACCGGGTTCGTCATACCGGACAGCACTGCTGAGAGGCGGATCTTATGACCGACGCAGATCCAGTCAACCGCTTGCTGGCGACCGCTCGCGGCGAGCCAGTTGACGAGCCGCTCCGCGTGACCGGCGTGATGGTGCAGTACTACTACGTCTGCAAACGCGAACTCTGGTTCGAAAGCCGAAACCTCGAAATTGACCGTGAGAATGCGACCGTCGTCCGTGGCACTCGCGTCGACGAGACTGCCTACAGCGACAAACGTGAGAACCTCCATCTCGGCATGATCTCCCTCGACCTGCTAGACGACGGCCGCGTCGTCGAAGTCAAACCTTCATCAACGCTTACCGAACCCGCTGAAATGCAGTTGTCATACTACCTCTGGTATCTCGACCGCGTCGCCGATATCCAACGAGATGGCGTCTTGGCTCACCCACGCGAGCGGAAGCGTGAGCCGGTCGAACTTACGACGGAGCGGACCGAAAAAGTCGAAACTGCGATCCGCGGAATTCACGATATCGTCAATCAGTCCTCGCCACCGCCAGCCGAGGAGAAACCATTCTGTGACTCCTGTGCGTACCATGACTTCTGTTGGTGTTAACAATGGATAGGAACTACCACGTCTTTTCCGACGGTCGACTCGAACGCAGTGACGACACGCTCAGACTTGTTCCTGACGATGATGAGGACAAGCAATATATTCCAATCGAGAACGCTGAGGCATTCTTCTTACACGGCCAGATCGATTTTAACACGCGACTGATGTCGTTCCTCAACGATCGAACGGTCGCGCTACACGTCTTCGGCTGGGAGGATTACTACGCTGGCTCGGTGATGCCGAAACGTGGCCAAACCTCTGGGAAAACTGTAGTCAACCAAGTTCGAGCATATGAGGACAGTCAACATCGACGACAACTAGCCGCCGCGATTGTGAAGGGAAGTATCCACAATATGCGAACCAATGTGGTCTACTACAACGGCCGAGATCACGATCTCGACAGTGTAATTGAGGACTTGGAAGCCGCAGCAGCACGCGTTGACGAGAGTCTCCCGATTGACGAACTGATGGGTATCGAGGCGACCGCAAAAAAGGCCTACTACCGCAGCTTCAACCAAATTCTACCGAGCGAGTTCCAACTCACCCAACGGGAATACAACCCACCACCGAATGAGATTAATAGCCTCATTTCGTTCGGCAATTCGCTGGTCTACGCCAACTGCGTCTCAGCAATTCGAGCCACTGCACTCGACCCGACGATTAGCTACCTACACGAGCCCGGTGAGCGGCGGTACTCGCTATCTCTTGATATCGCTGACTTATTCAAACCCGTGCTCGCTGACCGGGTACTATTCCGGTTAGTGAATCGGAATCAAATTTCTGAAAGTGATTTCGAGACTGAGCTCGGCTCCTGTCTGTTGAACGAAGCTGGTCGGAAAACGTACACGAAGGCGTTCGAAGAAATGCTCGAACGCACTGTTGAACATCCGACTCTCAACCGAAAAGTTAGTTATCAGTACCTGATGCGTCTCGAAGCATACAAACTGAAAAAGCATCTCCTCACCGGAGAAGCATATGACTCGTTCCAACGGTGGTGGTAAAATGTATGTGGTGATGGTCTACGATTTGGAAGCTGATCGAACACAGAAAGCGCTCAAAATTGGTCGGCGGTATCTGACTCACGTACAGAACTCAGTTCTTGAAGGCGAAATCTCCGAGGGAGACCTTTCTAACCTCAAGAATGAGATTGATGATTTGCTGAAACCAGGTGAATCGACAATTATCTACGAGCTGTCTTCTGATACACTGCTCAACCGGACAGTCTACGGCGACGATCCAACTGAGGATCAGCGGTTTCTATAGTCGGTTTCCGTCGACCCCCCGGGGGGAAGCACCCTATTGATGGTCGACGGAAGGTCTTTACTGTGACCCGCCGTTAGCAGCCTTATGGCCCGTATATCGGGCATGGTTTCAGACGAACCCTCGTGGGGTTGAAGCAGGTATCGACCCTTGGGAGAACACGGAGTTTAGCGTTTCAGACGAACCCTCGTGGGGTTGAAGCGCCTCCTGGGTCAGGAGGACTGTCAGAGCGGATACGTTTCAGACGAACCCTCGTGGGGTTGAAGCCCGCTGACTGCCTGCCGTTCGGAGCACTCCATCAATGTTTCAGACGAACCCTCGTGGGGTTGAAGCCGCGGCATCCCGCTGCTTGGCGCTGGGAGCCACGCGTTTCAGACGAACCCTCGTGGGGTTGAAGCGATCACGGCCCGACGCGAGCCTATCTGCACTCGCGTTTCAGACGAACCCTCGTGGGGTTGAAGCCGGATGAGCGACGGCAAGGCGTTGACCGCTTCGCCGGTTTCAGACGAACCCTCGTGGGGTTGAAGCCCGCCCTCGCCGCTCGACTCCAGGAGGCTGGCTACCGTTTCAGACGAACCCTCGTGGGGTTGAAGCATGTTGATATCTGTCGTGTAGACGCCGAGGACGTCCGTTTCAGACGAACCCTCGTGGGGTTGAAGCGAAGCAGATCACGCCGACGTCTACATCGAAGATCCTGTTTCAGACGAACCCTCGTGGGGTTGAAGCTCCGTCACGCTCGCACAGGCGATCAACGATATCGAGTTTCAGACGAACCCTCGTGGGGTTGAAGCGGTAGGGCTCGATGGCGGCGAATGAATCCCAGTTTCAGACGAACCCTCGTGGGGTTGAAGCCTTCGAGGTTCAGCGAGTCCGACCCGCCAGCCGATAGTTTCAGACGAACCCTCGTGGGGTTGAAGCTCACCCACCCAGCAAGTGCGGCAACGGCAACGGCGAGTTTCAGACGAACCCTCGTGGGGTTGAAGCATGGGGTCTGTCCTCCGGCATATCTAACACTTCTTGTTTCAGACGAACCCTCGTGGGGTTGAAGCGCGCATCAAACGAACCCGCTGACGGCGTCCCCGGTTTCAGACGAACCCTCGTGGGGTTGAAGCATCGAGGACGTGCTGGACCGCCACGGCGACTGGTGGTTTCAGACGAACCCTCGTGGGGTTGAAGCGCTGGCGACGAGTCGCTGGTCGACGCGCTGGGCATCAACAGTTTCAGACGAACCCTCGTGGGGTTGAAGCTGGCCGTCCGGCGGGTCGCCGTCTTCGTAGTCGTGTTTCAGACGAACCCTCGTGGGGTTGAAGCCGTCCAAACGCTGCTTGTATCGCACCTCTGTCCACGGGTTTCAGACGAACCCTCGTGGGGTTGAAGCGCGTTCACGGCAGCCCGTGTCTACTTCGAGTCACAGTTTCAGACGAACCCTCGTGGGGTTGAAGCTGCTTGAGAGCCGGGTCTATCCCTTCCTGTAGTTGCGGTTTCAGACGAACCCTCGTGGGGTTGAAGCCCCCGCCCTACCTCGCAAGCCCGTCAGTCACGCGCGTTTCAGACGAACCCTCGTGGGGTTGAAGCCAGTTGCTTGGTCCGCTCAACTAGATCGTACTGCAACGCGTTTCAGACGAACCCTCGTGGGGTTGAAGCCACTACAGCGTCAATCTTGTACTTACTCGACTCCTGGTTTCAGACGAACCCTCGTGGGGTTGAAGCTCCCCGATGGGGAGGTCCTCCCGTGGCCGACCGCAAGTTTCAGACGAACCCTCGTGGGGTTGAAGCGTCGTCTACGTCCGGGAAGCTACGTCGTCGGACACGGGTTTCAGACGAACCCTCGTGGGGTTGAAGCAGGGACGAGGGGAGAACTACAGGGCATACCGAATCAGTTTCAGACGAACCCTCGTGGGGTTGAAGCGTCTCAGGCGATAGTGCTGCCTCAAAGACAGCCTGTTTCAGACGAACCCTCGTGGGGTTGAAGCGAGCTGGTCCGCAGCGACACGCCGGTCGACGTCGACGTTTCAGACGAACCCTCGTGGGGTTGAAGCCAGAGAGCAGTGCGTCCTCGACGATCTCGACGACCGTTTCAGACGAACCCTCGTGGGGTTGAAGCAGCTGCAGCGGCGATGTGCTCGGAAGGTCAGGCAGTGTTTCAGACGAACCCTCGTGGGGTTGAAGCTTTCAGAATCTCGATGTCCTCGGTCAACTCCTCGTGTTTCAGACGAACCCTCGTGGGGTTGAAGCCTTCGAGACGAGCAGCTGCGTCGATGCTTCGTTTCAGTTTCAGACGAACCCTCGTGGGGTTGAAGCTCCGTAGAAGTCGTCTGTCAGCCGCCCGTAGACGAGTTTCAGACGAACCCTCGTGGGGTTGAAGCCAGCTCTGCCGGACGCTGGCCGAGGAGTTCGACACGCGTTTCAGACGAACCCTCGTGGGGTTGAAGCGGAAATTCGGGGGCGCACTCATTTACATCGCACACGGTTTCAGACGAACCCTCGTGGGGTTGAAGCGGCATGTCGGCGGTGATGACTGATGGCGGGTGAAGCGGTTTCAGACGAACCCTCGTGGGGTTGAAGCGACGGCCAGACGCCGGACAACGTCGATCACATCCAGGTTTCAGACGAACCCTCGTGGGGTTGAAGCGTCACACAAGCCGCACTGCGACGGCCCGGAGTAGAGGTTTCAGACGAACCCTCGTGGGGTTGAAGCCTGGTGTCCGCGCTCGCCGTGGGCTGTGGGCCGGGCGTTTCAGACGAACCCTCGTGGGGTTGAAGCCAATATCGGCGGCCTCTATCATCTCCTCCAGTTTCTGTTTCAGACGAACCCTCGTGGGGTTGAAGCGGGGTGATCGGATGGGGGGCAGTCCCGAACTCAACGTTTCAGACGAACCCTCGTGGGGTTGAAGCTACGTGCTGTGGGATGGGACCCACTCGCGCCGTCGGTTGTTTCAGACGAACCCTCGTGGGGTTGAAGCCGCGACTCGCCCGGTGGCTGTTGGAGTTGGCCGTCGGGTTTCAGACGAACCCTCGTGGGGTTGAAGCGAGCATCAGGACGTCGCGCCCTACGCCCACCTCGTGTTTCAGACGAACCCTCGTGGGGTTGAAGCCGGCCGATTCAGTATCTTATCTTCGAGTACGTCGTTTCAGACGAACCCTCGTGGGGTTGAAGCTTGCACCCCTCGCTTGCGACAACGGTGTTGGTATAGTTTCAGACGAACCCTCGTGGGGTTGAAGCGACAAGATCGTCGAGCTGGCATCAGACTCACCTCGGTTTCAGACGAACCCTCGTGGGGTTGAAGCCGAGCTCGGGATCGCTCCAAGAGCGACGCCGAGTGTTTCAGACGAACCCTCGTGGGGTTGAAGCGCACAGATCCACAGCGGCCCGTCGGATGTCTCAGACAGTTTCAGACGAACCCTCGTAGGGTTGAAGCGCACGACTCGTCGACCGTCCGATCTGTGCTGTTTTGGTTTCAGACGAACCCTCGTGGGGTTGAAGCCCGTCGTGGCCGATAACGATGAGAGAGCCGCCGTAGTTTCAGACGACCCTTGTGGAGTTGAAGCTCGGCACACACAGCCTTACTCCGCGCTGGTCAGTGGAGTTTCAGACGAACTTTTGCGAGGTTGAAACTACGTCAGTAATCCTGCCGTCCAAAGCTAGTGCTTTGTACAGACCCGCGAGAAGGCGGATCAGTTATTTACTCAGAAGCCACCGTACAAAGGGTTCCTGACCAACACTGATGCCCGTGTGTCAGCAACAGACTGTGACTCATGACGACAGCACCGACCCTAGGAGTTTGGTGGAAGCACGATAGGGGAGTACGGAGAATGGAACGCAGGTGGAGGGGAAACGGGGTACGTTGGAGGGCAGCGGGTCGGGCACTTAGCGCTCGCCAACACTGGGGGTCAGTTGGGGAGTGATGGGGCAAGCGTGTCGGATACTTTTCGGGGACCGCCTCCGACCGGCGGCTACCTACACATACTGGCCAGTGGATAATCAAGCCCCACAGAGTGTTTCTGACTCTGAAACACTCCTTCTGGGTCGGCTCTTACCAAGCACAGCGAAACAGCCGTATTGACCGTGAGCCAGTCCAAAATTTTGTGTTCCTCTGTCGGGTGAGAGGATGACTGACCTTTCACTCGGTACGTTCGGAGACGGAGACAGCGCCGACAACGACCTCGATCCAGATGCCGCAAGCATCGCCCGATGTGCGACGACGTGTCGCGCTCCTGACCGCGACGACAGCAGTTGGGCCGCCCCGGACGAGGACTGGGGGCTGACAACGCAGCGGCCGGCGTCGTCAATCAACACGTCGGCTGATCGAGCAACTAAACAGCAAACGCGGTGGGTCGTCGACGGGGACGTCGGAGACTACGTTGAACAGTACGCAACTGGTGACCTACTGCAAATTCCAAACACGTACGGCGAGTTCGACTCCATTGACACCCGAGTCACATTCATCGACGGACTCGCTGACAGCTACGGATACGGCATTGACGCACAGGCCCTGGAAAAGGCATTGCGAGTCCTCACTGGCGGTGGTCGATACACTGCGTCGCAATATACCGCCATCCCGTGCGGGAAGCAGCCGTGGATTCTGACGGGTCCAGAAGGGACGCTCTTGTGCAGCTGTATGCCCGTCGAGCGGCCGGAGAACCCATACACAAGGGAGCTTCGGACGCCAGAGACAACCCTGCAGATCGAGGAGCAGAACCAAACAGTCCGCACGGGAGCCGCTGAGTTTGCTCACTTGCTGTCCGACGCTCTCGGTGTCGATATCGGGGGCGTAGAGCACGCAACAGTACGCGGGCAAACCCAGCACTCGTTCGTCGGCGAGGAGGACAAGTTCCCGATCAAGGCTAGTGACTTAGCACAACTGCATGGGTTGACGAGCAAACCATCTGTCATCCAAGGAGGAGTCAGCCGTGGAGTCCAGCCCCCCAGCGGTGGCGACTCAATCTCGGTTGAGTGGGACGGGCCGGAGCATCCGGTTGGATATCTCGACGAGGGAGACGTGATCGCCGGCTACGAGTTTACGTGGGAACAACCCGAAGAGTCGCTGGAAGACGTTGCAGTCGTTCGCGAGTACCGGATCACACGGAACTACTCGCGATGGACGGTTGACTACCATACCCACCGCCTTGCGTCAGTCGTCCCCTGACCGACGCCGCCAACGGCTCATTTTGTGTGCCCTCCGGCAAGTGGAGGGTAATCCAGATGTCACAGTCCACAGCGGCCAGTAGCACCGAAGCAGCAACTACAGACGCCGAAACGAGCGTGCCAGAGACGGCGACAGACAGTGACGCAGAAATCGACACTACAGACCTCCTGTCGCTTGATGCCCCGCAGCATCTTCGGATCAGCGGCGAGGTCCAGCTGTTTGAGCGGATCTTCGCGGCGGCTGGCACGGTCGCAGACAAGACGCGACTCGGGATTGCAGAGTCGGGAATCGCCATCCGGGCGGCTGACCTGCAGGGACACGCGATGGTCGACTTGCGTGTTTCTGGGAGTTCGTTCACCTCCTTCGATGCAGGGAGGGGGACACTGGGAGTGGACGTCGGACGAGTTCGCGATGCACTCTCGGTCGGCGATGCAGGCGACCTTGCACAGTTCGCACTCGATGCAGCGAATAGCACACTGGAAATCAACATCGACGGGATAACGCGCACCATC
Source organism: Haloarcula sp. Atlit-7R (assembly GCF_003666065.1). NCBI lineage: Archaea > Methanobacteriati > Methanobacteriota > Halobacteria > Halobacteriales > Haloarculaceae > Haloarcula > Haloarcula sp. Atlit-7R. The sequence continues at coordinate 15,105 of NZ_QXIK01000018.1, forward strand.
GAGCTTGAGGCGGTTGAATCGCTCCGTTACCCTGTCGAGATGCCAGAGATAGACATCCCGGCAACCGTCCATCTGAGTCCAGACGACATCTCGCTCGGTCTTGAGGCAGCGGATATGCTTGCCGACCGGTTTGACCTCTCTGTTGATTCAGAAACCAAAGAGGTGCAGTTTGCTGCAGACGGTGACTCCGACAGTATGACCTACCGATGGGACGACACCGATCTCATCGCCTTCGAGCCTGCGGATGTCGAAGTGAAACTTGACTCGTCGCTCGTTAAATCGGCGAATGCTGGCCTGCCAGACGGCACGAATCGGGTGTTACACATCGGAGACGGGGTGCCGCTCGTGCTGAAATCGGAGTTCCCGGACGCCGATGGAGCGATGCAGTTCGTGATCGCGCCGAAGCTCCCGAACTGACTCGGTTCCCCGTGGTTTTGCGGAAACGGTGGTGTGTCTTAACCAACAGCAACCGCTGTACTTCTCGACTGTTGGTTAGCGCTAATTTTGTGTCTCCCCGGCTGGGTGAGGGATTTTCCTCTATGGACCAGACCGTTCCAGACTACGAGCGCTTCGAGCGCGAACAGATCGCACAGGACCGTGACCGGCAGCGTCCCAATACTGTCGAGATCGACGAGCCACGAGGCCGCGAGGTCGTTACCAGTCTACTCAATGAAGGTGTGGTAGAACCGATTCCAGAACAAAACGTCTTGCAGCACGTTCCCTCCGGACAGTGTTTCGACTCCGACGTGGCGCTGGTGTACTTCCACAAGGGGTGGGAGGCTAGAAGCGAGGAGTAGCCAACTCGAAGGCTAACCAACACAGTGCCCCATATTCCATTCAGTGTTGGTTAGCGGCAACGTCTCTTCTCTGACGCGGCGTATGGGCGCGTCCCGAGAGTTGATACCCTATCAGAATTTTCCAAAGCGTATGGACCGCACCGACTGGCCGACACCCGGCCAGAACGAGCCTGTCCCAGTATGGGACGAGTACCGGCAGCTGCGCGAGGCCGTCCACGACTACCTCGATCACGAGCCAGAGGACCCAACGTGGGCGGACATTTGGAAAGCGCTCGGCGCGATCATGGGCGACTACCAGCGCGATGCGTTCGTGCAAGCCTTCGACCTCGATGCACCTGCCGAGACAGCCTGTATCCGGCGTCTTATCACGGGCGACGACGAGTGCCCCCACTCGCCGCTTGACGTCGACAGCGACCCGAAAGGGCCGCCTCACAGCCCGCCAGCAGACGACCATTCGACGCTCTGGCTAGACGATGGCGAGCCGGCGTTGTACTCGATGCACGTCTATCCGGGAAATATCGAGCGATTGGATTCCACAGAGCCGCCCCACAATCTCTGGTTCGACGTCTTCGAGTTCGCTGCCGAGTGGGGACTAGAAGTCTCTGTCCTCCCGAAATCGTGGTACAACCTTGGCTCGGCTGTCCACATCGTTTTCTACGCGCCGGAGCGGTACAGGTAGCCAACTGCTCTCTCGCCCTGAGCCACACAGCGGATTTTCTGTCCCCCCAGTGGAGGTGCGGGGGCGTGCCCAAGAGCGCGTCCCGAAGATAGACCAATGTCAACGATACAGTCAGACACTCCAGAGCGGTCGTCCAGCCAGCAGACCACTTGCACCTTCGACGATTCGGACTCCCGGGACGAGGAGATGCGCGACCAACTCGATGCGTGGGTCGAGGATCTTGCCGACCTCACCGACGAAGCGCAGGCCAGCGAGCAGTTCCAGCAGTGGCTCGATGTGCAGAGCAAGTTCCACGATTACTCGGCTCGGAACACGCTACTCATCAAGCTCCAGTGTCCCGAAGCAACGCGAGTTGCAGGGTACAATACGTGGCAAGACGAGTTCGACCGGTACGTCCAGCAAGGCGAGGACGCGATCTGGATCTGGGCTCCGATCATCACGAAGAAGTGCCCCGAATGCGGCAATTCACCGTCATACCACGAGAACACGGATTGCGAATACGATGAAACCGACCCCGAACAGTGGCGTCGAGGGCTAGTCGGGTTCCGGCCAACGTCGGTGTTCGATATCTCTCAGACCGAGGGCGAACCGCTTCCCGAACTGGAGACAGAAGCTCATGGCGACCCGGATGGACTTGTCGAGGGCCTGTTGGACGCGACCGACGAGATCGGCGTCGACGCGAGAATCGTCGCTCCAGAAGAGTGGGAGCATGGGTCTGCACGGGGTGTCTGCGAGCGCCGGAACGTCATGACGACAAATCCGATGGTGGAGGCAGTTGACCGAGACAATCGGGCCGCCCTCGCGAGTACACTCATCCACGAGTTCGCCCATGCGGATCTTCACTTCAATGTCGAGGATGAGGCGGAGCGGTCGAAACGCGAGGTCGAAGCCGAGGCAGTTGCTTACGTGGTCAGTCGTCACTTCGGGCTGGACCCCGACAACTCGGCGTTCTACCTCGCAGCGTGGGACGGCGACGCACCAGAGACGTTGCGGGACCGACTGGACCGTATCTCGTCGACTGCGGCGGATCTGATCGACGCCGTCGAAGGTGCCAGCTGAGAGGGAGCGGTATCTTTCCAGACGTGCTTGAGAGGAGTGTTTTGTGACTCCCCTGGTGGGCGAGGGAGTCGAATATGCGTTCCACAGCAGCGTCAGGTGGCAGTCCTGTCGGACAGTTTCTGAGTGTCTTAGCAGAGTTGCGTGACCAGATCGGAGGGCCGTACTACCTCGGGGATGTCAACGGGCGGTTGGAGTGGCCCGACCGAGGAGTGTACTTTTTCTTCTCGCCAGCAAGCGACCTCAGACAGATGCCCTCCACAAAGTGGCGACTCTCCCGAATCGGCACCGTCGGCGTCAGTACCGGCTCGTCGAACACGCTCTGGAACCGGCTCCGGCAACATCGTGGGAACGTTCGCGGGAAGTACGCTGGCGGTGGCAACCACCGTGGTTCGATTTTTCGCTTGCACGTTGGACGGGCGCTGATCGAGAAACACGGCTGGCACGACGAGTATCCCCACTGGGGCGAACCGAATCCCGACGCCGAGACGACTGCTGTTCGCGAGCAGGAACACGAACTTGAACAGCGCGTGTCGGAGTACATCCGGGATTTGCCGTTTCTGTGGGTTGACGTTCCGGGCAACCCCGGACCCGAGTGTGACAGAGCCGAGATTGAGTCACATACCATCGCGATGGTGTCGAGGTATCGTCGATCCGCAGGGCCATCGGACCTCGATTGGCTTGGATATCATTCACCGAAATCCGAGGTGTATCAGTCTGGACTGTGGAACGTGCGACACGTCTCCGACTCGTTCGATCCGTCGGTCGTGGACCAGTTGTCGGCGTATATCCCGTCAACGGAAGCGCTGGACCACCAGTCGCGGATCTGAGGGCAGGTTCCGCAGCGAGAACTCAGTACGCTCGGCTACGACTCCGTAGGCAATCCCAGTCAGCGGCGCAACCACAGGAACCCACGCAAACGGAGTCATGAACAGTTCTGTCGAGATAGACTCCCAGACGGCAGCGTACATCAAAACAACGCAGACGGATGCAATGGCTGTCGACAGCCGCCACCGGACTCCCGCTACGAGCCCGGCCAGCGGGAGGCCGTAGAACGCTACATTACCCGCAATTGAGGACAGGAAGTAGGAGATACCAAACGCACAGAGATATGTCAGGAACATCGCTGTGCCTCCTATGGACGCGACGAATAGCCGTCGCCATCCAGCACGCTCGTCGGTGTCGTCCTGGACGGACTGCTCGTCGCTTTCCTCGGTCGTCGTTTGGTTGAATATCTGAGTCCTCTCCGACTGTGTCTGGATGTGGCTAGACTCCGAACGCGGGGCATTGCGAGACTGCCCGTTGCCCTCCATTTCGCCCTCGACTTCCTCGGTGATCGGGACTTCGCTCTGCAACGCAAGGACCCTGTGAGTGTCCTCTTCTGGACTGCTTGCTGGCTCTTGTTTCGCTGACTCTGGCAGGTTCAGGCGTCCCGTCTGCGTGATGTCTTCTTCGCAGGCCGAACACACTGTCAGGAGGTTCGTGGTTTTATTTGTCCCGCCGTTCTCGGCGGGGATTCGTCGCACGACTTCCAAATCCTCCGCAGGGAACCGCGTCCCGCAGTTGGTGCAAGTGTTGTTGTCCAACTGCTTCCGGAAGACGATCCGGTACGCCCAGTCTGGTGGGTAGTCGCCCCGGTAGTTGTCAGGGTCGTCGTACTGCGATTCGATACCTTCCTTCATTCTGCTCGACACTTCTTCCCGTCTCCGTATTTAAGCCGCGGGGTCGTTTTGTGCCGCGCCTGCCAGCTGGGCGCGCCGCTGGGCGTGCTCGGTGTTATTCATGTCTTCTGAGGCTCGACACTCTTGGTCAGCGGCGGCTGTCGGCGATGCACAGCAGGCTGAGTACATCGGGTTCCTTCACCGGGAACCGTTCGTAATCGATGCTTACCGGCTTGGATTTGCCGTCGGCGTTCGCGAGGATTACTCGTATCAGTCCTCGCTGCGGAACGTCGACGTCCCGATTGAGATTCTGGACAACGATTTTCGGAATCCTGACTTGGACCGGTACATTGAGCGCTTCGAGCAGTACGAGCCGTCGGTCGGGATGCTTGGCGACGCATACGACCAGCAGGAAGCGCGACGGTACAACCAAGCCGCACGGGAACTGAAACGGAAGTTTCCGGGGACGGAGGTCATTATCGTCCCGAAGTGCCGCGACGCAATCGACGTGATCGACGAGGATATCGTCTTGGGATACCCGATGGGCTACTCCGACCAGACCGCCGACGAGTACACGGATATTGTGGACTGGCGGGGACGGCGAGTGCATCTGTTGGGGGCAAGTCCGACAAAGCAGTATCCGGTGATCGAGGAGCTGACACAGCCGCGTGTGACCGGTGAAGAACCAGCCGATATCGTTGGCGTCGACTGGAACGGGGTTCATCTGGCGGCGCTTCACGGCGAGTATTTTTCGCCACACGGCTACGGCAATGCAGACCACCTCTCGATACGGGAGACGGTTCAACAGAGCTTGCGGCACATCCGGTCATACTGGAAATCGCGGGGGGTGTGGCCGACCGTGGAAAAAAACCGGAGCCCGCTAACAGCGGAACCGATGGACCCCGTCTGGGCTGCTGACGGTTCGAGAGCGACTGTGAATGGCCTTGAGGATGCGATTGTCGTTGAGTACGAGAACGGACAGACGCTCGCGTACCGGAGCCAACACGAGCGAGACAGAGTGGAATACCGGGCAGGACTCACTCCCGCTGAAGTTCACGACTAGAGCCGACCGGACAGCCTCAGAGAGTTTTGTGACTCCCCATGAGATGAGGGAGTTCCAGTTATGAGCGCGAAACCGTCACAGGAGACGGCACCACAGTACAGTTGTCCGAATTGCGGTTGCACGAAGGCACGAGACTACGGAAACGACGGTACAAGAGAGTGTTCGGGATGCGGACGCGACGCGACACCAGACCGGAAGAACTACCGTGCAATTTTGGATCCAAGCAAAATTATACCTGAGTCAGTTGACGCACCTGTTCACCATCCAGAGAGACACCTGCCCGAAGCGTTGCCAGACGGCCACAACTACTGATTCTGGCTGTAGTTTTGTGACTCCCTGGTGGGGTGAGGGAGATACAGATGACGACCACACAGACTGAGCGGACTCGTGGCCGCTTCGTACTGATTGGATGCGGCGATGCGAAAACTGACGATCCAGCTGAGGCTCGTGACCTCTATACATCCTCGTACTTCGCGGTCAAGCGATCATATGCTGAGGCGGCTGTCCAGTGGGCTCGAACTGCTGACCGACGAGCGAACACCTGGGCGGTTCTCTCTGCAGAACACGGGATCTTGATGCCCCGGCAGACGGTCGCCCCGTACGATACGACCATTGAGGACCTGCGCGACGACCCCATCGAGGGAGAAGCCAATTATCGGCTGCCGTCAGGGGAACAGGTCGAAACCCGTCTTGACCGCTGGGCGCTCCGTGTCCACTCGTCTCTCGGTGATTGGCTCCGGCGACCCTATGCTGCCGATCAACAGGAGTCGCCCTGTCGGGAGTTGGTCGTTCTGGCCGGCAGCGACTATGTCGACGCGCTGCGTAAGCGCGGCATCTTCGACGGACGACCAACTGCGATTCGGACTGGACGAGAGACGTACACTGCCCTCCCGCCGAAAGCGGCAGTCCGCTTCCCCTTCCAGGAGCGTGACTTCGACGGGATGTTCGACCAGATGAGCTGGCTTTCAGACCGCGTCGAAGAACTCTCGTCAGCAGCGGCTCCAGCCCGACGATCAGAACTCTCGGCCTTTGACGGGGGCTTCGAGCGTGACTCTGCTACGTGGCAAACAGGCCACAGTGGCGTCGACGTCGAGGGGACTGAGCAGGCAGGGCTGGATGCATTCGAGAACGTCCCCGAACGGTTCCTTGCCACGAGACAAACGAGTCTTGCGACCGACGGCGGGGAAGGAGAACAGGGTGGATAGCACGCAAACCCACGATACCGACTGTGTTAACCAACACTCATCGCTTCTGTTGGTTAACACGCTATGTCGGGCAATTTTTTGTTCCTCTGGCGGGTGAGAGGATGACGGAAACTGATCCGACTCAGACGCAGGACGGACAGCCAGATCAGCAAGCCGGCTTCGACTTCAGCAAGCCCAGTCAAGAGCACGAGATCGAGGTGTCGTATTCGTGGGGGTATGTCGACACCATCTACATGGACGATGACGGTGAACTCGTCCGCTCACAGGATACCGACGGCTACTATCGCAACGACGAATCGTTCGAGTGCACCTGTGGAGAGACATTCGGTTGCGAGAGCAAAGCAAAATCCCACATCCGAAGCGAGAGCTTCCGAGGCCCGCCGGTGCTGGTCGCCGGCCATCCAGAAGCATTGCGTTGGGACAACGAGCCGATGACCGACTTTGGAGAGAATGTGGAATTCATTCCAGATGTAACGAACACCGCCGCCAAAGTTGTTGACGGGGCTGACTACCTGATCGCAACGGCCCGGACAACACTGACGCCACCAGCGGACCACGAGTTCGACAGCTGGGACCCACTGCAATCTGGCCGCCTGTCGAACCACAACGGCGACTCACTGTTCTCGGCGCGGATCTTGTCGAAGGCTATCGCGACGCTTTCACCCGGTCACCAGTACGTTCCAGACCGCTACACCATCTACTTCCGGGGGCACACAGCACTGTACTTGGAGGGGCCGAGGGGCGGCATCATCATTGCTGAACGACTCCCCGGCCTCGACTGAGACGGCGGTTTTCTGTTCCTCTGGCGGGTGCAAGGATGACAGAACCAACCTCCAAAGCCCGTGACGGATCAGCCACGAACAGCAGCGAATCGCCCGTCGACGAGCAACCAATTCCAGTCGTCAAGCCACCATCGGCGTTTGTCTGGCAAGATGAAGTGGTCCCCGCGCTCGATGGAGCTATCACCGTGCGCCCGGAGTCTGCCCGGTATCCGATAGCTGCAAAGGTCGTCGACGGTGCTGAGTATCTTGTGGCAACAGCCCGAGAAACGTTCACTCCCCCAGCTGACTACCAGTTCCAGTCGTGGGGGCCACTCCAGTCTGGCCGCCTTGCACTCCGGTCGGGCGAGCCACAGTTCCCGCCAGCCGACGTGAGCCGTGCAATCGCAACGCTTGCGAAGCATCCTGCGTATCAGCCTGAGCGGTTCACGATCTTTTACCGAGGGTGCGAACCAGTGTATATCGAAGGTCCCGACGCAGGCATTGTGATCACCCCGTGGTGACTCGATAGCAGTTTTGTGGTCCTCTGGCGGGTGAGAGGATGTCCACACACTCAGCATCGACGCGAACACAGTCGTTCCAGCATCGCCCGCCAGCAGACACAGGGGAGTGTTCCTGTCCGATTCACGCCAACGGCGACCCGTTCACCGCACCTCTCGGGATTCGATTTGCCGATCATGTCGGCGTGGAGCCAATCGACAGAGAAACAGCGGCCGCCGTGTACGAGGCGCACCACTCCTACATGGGGTCACTGCCGTCGGTCAATCTCGCTCACCACGGGATGTACTTTCAGGACTCGCTAGTCGGGGCCATCACCTACCGCTACCCGCTCATCTCGAAGAAGCGAATCCGGTACGGCGTCGACGGCCAGCTCTGTCCCGAGCCCGTCGAGATCGACAGCCTTCCCACGGAGATCAGAGCAACCGCCCGGCGGGTGCTTCCGTCGACGGACACACCAGTCGTTGACAGTGAGGTGATTTCTGGGGACTCGCTCGTCGAGGCCGCGCGGATTTGCATGGGCGTTCGGATGCCAAACCTCGCGTCGGCAGCGTTAGCCCGCTCACAAGAGCGATTCTTGCAGGCTGACGACCGTGACACTCGCTTCTTGTTGACGTGGGTACGCTCGGACTACGATGGGGCGATGGTTCGGGCGCTGCAAGACAAGGGCTGGACCTGTACGGGCTACCGTGAACCAGGGCAGGCAAGCAACCGCGAGAACAAGCCGATTCGTGAGCGATACAAGTGGCGCTTTGTCTGTCCCGTGGATACTGCTCGCGAGCAGTCAACACTTGCACGGTGGTCTCAGTGACCGACGTCCAGCCCGAGGCAACGGCTGAGTGCTGCCGGTTCTGCGGAGAGAGGGATGATATCTCCGGCGAGGCGTACACGTATGTCCGGTGGCCCAACGAGGTCGACCGAGAAGACGGCGTGTTCCGATTCACGATTTGCCGGGAGTGTGCGCTTCAGGACCGCGACAACGTCGAGCAGGCCGCTTCGCTCTTCCACGAGGCAGATCGAGACCATCTCGTCACCTGCGATGTCTGTGGAGCTGTTGGCTGCCAGTCTGCCAGTACTCGTCGTCCAGCAGCGGAGACGTATCGGATCGTGAGCGTTATCTCCTGGTCGGTGAGTATCAACGGCTTCGACGGGGCAACGCACTCTTGTAGTGAATGTAGTCCTATCCTGCCGGTCGACTGTGTGAAACGTCCCGACCGAACATACGACGACGGGGTACCGCGTCTCGTTGAACCATCGTTTGACTCAGCTGCGAGGACAGCGGACGATGCTCCGGCAGACAGTACACAGGTCGAGATCGGTGGGTGGACTGGGTAGCCGCCGGTAGTTCCACGAAACCGGTTAGGTCTAATCCGCTAATGAGCAGTACAGACAAAGAATTGACTACTCAGAGGTGACCGATATGAGACAGGGACGTTTCTATGTATAAGCTGGTATATGAAGTGAAATGATACTACCGGTGGGTTCAGCATCGTTAAATTGGATATCGCCGTCCAATCGAGACATGATTCGTTTGACTAACCACAGCCCCATCCCACTGCTGTGTGTCAACGGATCAATGTTATCTTTCCCTGAAATCACGCTTCGTTCTTCCGGTGGGATTCCTGGCCCGTTATCTATAATTCGGAGTTCAACCATCGTCGCATGTTCTGTTGCCGTTATCCTCACCGGTGCCGGCGCGTCGCCAGTATGTACAATCGCGTTCTCGACGAGTTCTTCGACACCCCGTTGTAACTCAGGGATCAATAGTAGCTGTACGTCCGCCGGGACTTCGACTGTAATCTCTACGTCTGGATACTCCGTCATCACTCGTTTGACAGCGGTATCCACAATATCGGCGAGGTTGAGGTAGGTTGGATCCGATGGGTTTAAAAGAATTTCAACGATTTCGCGCTGCTTGTCAGTTTGTTCAAGTATGCGATCGGCTACTTTTTCAATCGTCATCGCTAATTCTGCTACCTGATCTGAGCCCTGATCTTGAATCACCTCCGCGTGACCCAGGATCACGTTCAACTCGTTGTGAAGGGTGTGCCGTAGCATCCGATCAAGGGACGCAATATGTTGTTCCCGCTCGATCTGTTCAGTCAGATCATGCATCGTCGCAACGACTCCTTCGATGTGACCAGTGTCGTCTTCAAGCGGGTAATATCGGATGTCAAACGTGCGGTCTGCTCGTGCCGGCCGTGTTCGCGTCATCCGGTATTGGACTCTCTCGCCGTCGAACGCTTGCTGCAAGTATGGTTCGACCGTCTCGTAGATATCTGAGCCAATGCCATCGCTGAGCACCAGCTCGGTCAGCGACTCGGTATCGAGGCCGTGGAACTCGCAGTATGCCTCATTAGCAAAGAGATAGTGTTTTTCTTCATCGATTGCGGCGATCAACTCCTCGGCACCTTCAACCGCAGATTCGTACTGCCGAAGCTTGAACTCCCGCTCCTTACGGTCGGAGATATCCTGCTGAATGGCGACGTACGCCTCGATTTCACCATTGTCGTCAGTCAATGGCGCGATCGTCTGGTGCGCATAGTATACCTGACCTGATTTCCGTTGGTCTTGAATCTCTTCTTCCCAGACGTCTCCACTGGAGATTGTCGACCACAATCGCTCGTAGTACTCGTCGGACATCTCCCCAGATTTGAGTATACGCGGGGTCTGGCCAACGGCCTCCTCGCTTTCGTAGCCGGTGACCCGCTCAAAGGCTGGATTTACGTACGTGATAATGCCATCCGGGTCAGTCATATATATCGAGTGGCCAGCAGATTCGACCGCTCGCTGGAACCGACGAAGCATCTGGTGGTATTCGACGTGTTCGGTCATGTCCTCTTGGAACCCGATGTAGTTTGTGACCTCGCCCGTACCGTCGGTAACCGGCGCAATCGTCACACGATTCCAGAATTCCGTCCCATCTTTACGGTAGTTCTGCAGCTCCACAGTCACGGGTTCTTCAGCGTCGATAGCCTCACGCATCTCGGCGACTGGGCCAGGATCGGTGTTTTCACCTTGGAGAAATCGACAGTTTTGACCAACTATATTTTCTTCCTGATAGCCGGTCAATTCTGAGAACTTGTCGTTTGCGTAGACGAGCGGATTGTCCGGTCGGTTGGCGTCAGCGATTGTGATGCCGACAGGCGCTTCGTCAATGGCCCGATTCGTGAGGCGCAGTTCTTTCTGTTGACTAACATCCTGAAGAATGAGAATGACTGCCGGTTCTTCGGCCCACATCACTCTGGCTGCGGTAATCTCAACTGGGATATGTACTCCATTGGCAGCGATAAGTTTCCCGTTACAGTGGTCGAGAGTCCGAGAACCAGATTGTACCGTATCAAGGAAAGAACTGATAGAAGTGCCGTCGTCTGGGAGGAGAACGTCCGTTACAGAGTCGTTCGATATCTGACCGCGGTTGCCGCCGTAGATGTCAGTTACTCCACTATCGTTGAGATACGCTATTTCGCCGTTCCGAACGATGGCAATGATGTCATGTGCAGCGTTGAGGAGTGTTTTGGCTCGTGCTTCCGTATCGACGATATCACGCTGGTTGCGGTAGTATCTGACTGCATCGGTGATGAGTGTCGCAAGGTCATCCCACGGATTCTCGTGGCGTTCTTTGACCATATAATCGGTGACGCCAGCAGAAATGGCACGACTGGCGACCGCTTCGTTCCCCTCGCTTGTGAATAGTATAAACGGAAATGTCGGAGCCTGTGCACGCACAGCTTCAAGAAACGCGACGCTATCTGTATCTGGCAGCTCGTGATCGCTGACAATGCAATCAACCTGTGTCTCCCCTCCCAATATATCAATAGCCTCTCTGACCGACATTGCGGATATGACCCGGATATCGCCGTGATCTGGAAGCACACATTCACAGGCGGTGGCAAATTCCTTGTCGGCTGTAACTATCAGGACGCGAATTAGATCCACGATTCTATACATTACCAAACCTCTGTATCTCAATCAAGTTGGCTATTCTCTCTTTGGTATCTCTGAGCGTGTCATAGAAACAGCCTCATGAGATTTGTTCCATCGATAGTCGACTGAATCACCAGTTCGGTAAGCAGTTTTATTGAGCAGGTATTTCAGCCAACGCAGTAAGTAGAAAACCTCACCCACAGCAACAGCGAGCCCCAATTTTGTGTTCCTCTGATGGGTGAGAGGATGTCTCGAAATATGTCCTGCCGTCGTTCGGAAGACCTGTCGCAGCCACCCACCTCGCGGTTCGTCGAGTCCATCACGACAACCGTTCGAGGGCAGTCCGGAAGCGACGATGTTGAAGCGGTCGTCCTCCGTGCGGTAGCCCGGCAATCGGACAGCATCGACTTCCCGGACGTACTCGAACTTCGTTCGCTTCTGGACGTCAACGGCGAGCAGGCAGACACGTTAGAGGAACAGGTCACGAGTATCATCAGCGCCATCGACGCTGAACTCGCTGGTTGGGACCGGCGGGAGGCTCTTGCATGACGACAGCGGAAACAGCGACGTTGGGCGATTTCGGCGCTGGTGGTCGCCGGTCGGATGCCATGATCGACACAAAGACCGCAGCACAGGAGGCCGTCGCCGGCGACTGGGAATTTCTCGCCGCCGCGAACGACACGATCGGCTGGCACGTTCCCGACACCGGAGCAACAGTCCTGCTCAAAGGCGGCGACGATGGCTGGAAACTCGAACGCGCAACCAAATTGGTCGGGACCCGAAGCACACTCGATGCCGGGCTGGAACTCGCCCACACCTACATGGCGGATCGACCGGCGGGAGCATCCACATGGCGATGATCGAACGCGACAGCCGGCATCGCGAGGAACGCCATCGGGTTCCGGCCGCGCTGGCACGGGCCCGGTTCTGGCAGTCGGTTGCGCCGCACAAGGTCGGGTTCTGGGACGCCGTCGACGAGACGCTTCTGGCTCACTACCCGGGCTGTCGGTACAAACGCAGGACGACACTCGATGACTTCCGAGAGGAGGATTCATGAGCGACGCCGACTCGATTCTCGACAAGCTCCCGCCAGAGCGGCTGTTGGACGCCGATCATCTCCAGCCCATCGTCGCTGGCATCAACTGTATGCACTCAATGGAGACGGTCCAGCAGTATCTCGCATACGAAAACAAGCACCAGAACCGGACGCCAGTCCAGTCTCGCCTTCGAGAGCGGGCACGCGAGATCCGTCGCGATGAATTGGATGCCGAAGAGCAAGCCATCGTGTGATTTCTGTGCCCCAACGGAGTGAGGGGCGTCCCACAGAGGACGTGCCGCCAAACCGACTATGACCGAGAATAAGACAGATGAGACGGCTGTACAGCAGTGCGACGACCTCGATATCGACCCTGATGCCGTGGATATCGGTGATGGACTGAAAACGACCGAGGGCACGTCTGCACTCGCCGTCGTCGGTGTTGACGCCGAAAAGGAGCGCGTGAAGGTGTATTCCCCGTCCGGTGAGCTGACGGTCAATCGCTGGGTGAGCATGGACCTGTTCAGCGTCCACTCCCCGAACGAGGACATCCAAACCGACGGCGACCGCGAAGCGTGGCTGAACGAGACGCTGCCGAAGAAGGCTACGCATATCGACGGGAACGTGTACCCACTCAGGTATGCCATCGACGAGAACGGGAACGTAATCGCGGAATAATCGAGGAGCCGTACCAGCCACTCTTTCGCTTTCTCTCACGGTCACGGTTCCCGAGCGCAAGCGCTCGGGGGACACGCTCCACCTTGGACCGGCAGGCCGGTCCGGCGGTCCCGCTTCAGGAGGCAGGTAAGGCTCATCGCGATAAATCGGATGGCAGGGAACGAGCCGCCGTGTATTTTCTGTGCCCCAGCGGGGTGAGGGGCGTTCCATAGAGGGCGCTCTGCCGACTGATTATGAGTGGAAACGAGACAGACAAGACGGCTGCACAGCAGTACGACAACTACCCCGATCCCGACGCCATCGTTCACTTTGGCGATGTCTCGGAGGAACTGGTCGAGTTGGTCGAGGAAACGCTGGAAACCTCCGAGTTCCTGTCGACCTCTCGCGACGACCTGCCGGAAACGACGCTGCTTGTTGAGGAGGTCGAAAATGAGTGACGACCACCTGTTCATCGTTGTTGAGGGCGTCGGGCCAGCAGATTTTCCTGAGAACGAGGCGAGTTCCAACAAGCAAGACGAGGCCGTTGCTCTCGCGAACGACATACACGACTTGATCCGGGAGGAGTACGGCAAGGAGGAGATCGATGGCGTCATCCCGGTGGTCAATCCCGACGCCCACGAGCAGATGCAGGCGACCGAACTCTGACCGGGTGAGAAGGCAGTTTCTTCGGCCATGGTGCTGGCTGGAACGCCCGCTCAGTAAGTGTGCGTATTGAGCTCAATCACTGGGAGACGATTGCAGAGTCGATGGTGCTTCGTTATCGGTATTGTCTGAGGACTCGTGTACAAGTGCCACGCCAGCATTAACGCCACCGAGCCAGAGACAACCCAGGAAAACCACTATCGACAGATCATCGGAGAGGAGAGGACTGTTTGGCGTAAGAAGCATCAGCGTGGGTGCCAACACACCGACGAGAGTGTACCAGAATTTCGAGCGGGGACCAGACCATCTGGTTCGATACTGGGGATACGCAAGATAACCGTACCCTGCAATTGACGACGTAACTGCTATACTACCCCCAATCCACAGATCTCCGCGCTGTATACCAAAGACATAGCCAAGTACGGCACCGATTCCGAGACCGACCAAAGCCGAGGGCCAAGACTTCATGACAGACACAACAATTGGATGTGAGATAAATTATTACTCTGCACTGACCACTCCTGTCCGAGAATAGAATCACGCTTTAACCAGCTCTAGTCACCGAATTTTCTGTGCCCCAGCAGGGTGAGGGGCGTCCCACAGAGGGCGTGCCGCCTGTTATTCATGGCTACCACAGAATCCCGTAGCGACGCCAGCAGCATCGACGAGAGCGAACTGGAGGAGGCTGACCCGAACAACCGGACCGTTCGGGCGCTGACCGAAGTCATGACCGTGTTGGACTCGATTGGTCGGGCACGAAACGCCGACGACCTCTTCTTGGTCAACTCTGGCTCCGGCTCAGAGTATCTTGTCGACACTCGAACAGGGAGTTGTGAGTGCAAGTGGAAGCAGTTCAACCCCGGCGAGGAGTGCAAACACCAGAAGCGAGTCGCCTTCGCCACCGGCGAGCGACCTATCCCGCAGTGGGTGGATGACGACGCCCTAGACGACCAGTTCGGGTTGCACGTCGACGGCGAACCACGGAAAGCAGTCGCTGACGGTGGAGTCATGCAGGTCCGGTTCGACGACGGCGGCGTCACGGACCCCAAAGAGGACCCCTTGGCCGTCACCTCCGAAGACGAGCCACGAACGAAACGAGCGAAGCAGGAAGATATCGACGTTTCCTTCCTTGCAAAGCCCGGTCGCTACGAGGTCCATTCGGCGTCGGATAGCCGGTACGAGGTCGATGTGCTTGAGGAGACGTGCAGTTGTCCCGATGTCGCCGAGCGATGCAAGCACCGTCGCCGGGTCGAGATCGAGATCGACGCCCAGCGAGTCCCCCGCCCGGATGGAAAACTGCCAGACGCCTAACCGGGGGCAGCAGCGTGTTTTCTGACCCTCTGGTCAGGTGAGAGGATGTCTCGAAATATGTCTTCACAAACTGTCCAGACAGCGTTGTCTACAGCTACGTCGGGTTGTCCCGAGTGTGGCGGCGAACTCGATACCAGCGGGCGAGAAACGAACTGCGAGGACTGTGGCCTGGTGACCGACCAAGACCAGATTGACCGCAGGCCAGCGTGGCGGACGTACGACAAGGAGGAACAGAAGCGGACGGGCGCACCTCGGACGGTCACTCGCCACGACCGAGGCCTGTCGACGAACATCGGAAGCGTCGATAGTGCAGACATCTCTCCGAGACGGCGTCGACGGCTTGCTCGCCAGCGACGACTCCATGGCCGGTCGAAGTTCACCAGCAAGCGCGACCGGAATCTTGCTCACGGGCTTGGCGAAATCCGACGCATCGCGAGTGCGCTATCTGAGAGCAACGCGGTGAAAGAGCAGGCATCAACGCTCTTCAAGGAAGCCCAAGACAAGGACCTCCTGATCGGACGGTCGATTGAGGGCGGTGCAGCGGCCGCTGTGTACGCCGCCTGCCGGTGCAATGGCCTCGTGACGATGGAGACGGTAGCCGACGTTGCCCGGTGTTCAGACTCTCATATATGGAACTGCTACCGGACGTTCCTGACAGAACTTGACCTCCCAATTCCGGTGTCGCTCCCGGTGGACTGGGTGGCGCGGATTTGTTCGGACCTTCCATTCGACATTGCGCCGGAGATTCGCCAGCGAGCGCTCGAACTCGCAGAGCAGGCGACCGAGTCAACAGCGGTCAACGGGCGACCAGACGGTGTCGCAGCCGGCGCTCTGTACCTCGCCGGGAAAGAGTCAGACATCCGGCTCACGCAAGCGACGATCTGCGAGCCGCTGGATGTGCATATTACCACGGCCCGGCAGTGGTTCCAGGAGATCGAGGAGTATATCGTTGCGTGAGCGCTCGCGACGGCCTGTTTTGCGTGCCCCGGCGAGGGTGCAGGGCGAGCCAACAAGCACGTCCTGAGTGAGACATATGTCAGTTACTGATACTTCAGAATCGGCGGCACAGCACGACTCTTCGAGTGTTTTTGCGTCGGTCCCAGCGCCACGGTCGCCAACGAAAGTCGCATCGTTTGTCGAACGAGTCCTTGTCGAACTTCGCCACGAAGCTGTGGCTGCTCGGTACGTGACTGATCTAGACCAAGCCGGAGCGAAGACGATCTGGTGTCGGGTCGAGCACACGCCGTTGGACGTCGACGCAGAGTACGTCCAGATTCGAGACGACCCCCGGCTAGGGGTTGGCGTCGAGCCGTGTTCGCAGGCAACGGTTCGAGAACGACTGTGCCAGTGTCTTGACCACGACCGGACTGGGCGCGTCGACGTTCGGCCGCTGGCCGACGTTTCGATGGGCGACGACTGAGCTGTGCTTCAGGTCTGGTTCCGCATCGGCAGGTCGAGATCGCCGAGGGCAGCGTGCTGACGGAGAACACAGAGATGCGGGCAGACGGTCGTCGCCTGGAAGACTTCGCAGCTACACCAGCCGGCGTGGGTTCCGTTAGGATGCTCGGCCAGCGAGCAGTTCACAGGACAGTCGCCGTCGACGGAGACGAGAAACAGGTCCGGGCGACCGCCCTTCGTTACGTCGACACTGGCATCGAGGGCAGCGTTCCACGTTGCTGACCGGTCGTCACGAATCCGCTGGAAGTCAAGATCACGGGTGCCACTGGGCTGGCGGGATATCCACTGGTTTGGTGGCGAACACTCGCTAGTCGTAGTGGGGGACTCGGCTGTTTTCATGATGAGTCCTCGTACTAATACATATATTCTCAAACAGCAAAAAAGTTGCTATAGAGGCGATACAGAGCTGATTTTGTGTTTCTCTAATGGCTGAGAGAATCCAACAATGAGTAGTGGATACCGACGAGGGACTACCGGGCCGAAAAAGTTGAAGTGGCGATGGAAAGATGAGACTGACAATCGGTCGCTGCCCCAATCGTGGGCCGACAACGGGCGCACAGAATCTCCCAAGGAGAACGAAGTGCAACTGTATGCAATCCAGTGCCGGGCTGGGCTCTTACTTGAGTGGCTGGTGAATACACGAACTGGAAAGCTACTCAGGGGCCCGCTGAGCGAGAAACCGGGGATTCGTGTTCTGTACGTTACCGCCGACGGTGAGTATGCGGTCATGAAAGAGTCCGAAGCTCGCGAAATTGATGACAGTTGGAAGCCGCCCAAGCAGTTCGCCAGTATCATCGCGAAGGACATAGAGGAGGCTAATCCCGTTCCAGACTCCAGTCAGGACTACTACCGACGGGCAGTCGAGGACCTGTACGACCCGTCGTAGCCGCTGTAGAACGGTTTCTTTACTCATGACAGCGATTGAAACGACCGTTCAGTGAGCGTGCGTCCTAATCGATTTTATACGGGCTACTGCCTCCAAAGTTGGAAACGTCAGCCCAACCTACTGCATAATTCCAAGCAGCTATAGGGTCTTGCTGATTGTATCTCGTCATGATAGATAACCAGTCTTCCGCCGTATTGTTTGAATTGTGTTTACTGTGGTACTGCCTTGCTCTCTTTGCGATCTTTTCTGCAGTAGACTCATCACACCCCGAATATTTGTCACAAATTTCTGACTTGAAATTTTCAAAATCCATATTTCAGGAACGTCATTGTTGGCTAATAACTCTATTCCCTGTACTGACCAGATCATTCCACGAGTAGAATTCCCAGAGCGGTGCCCTCCGGCAGGCCAGATTTTGTGACTCTCTGGTGGCTGAGAGAGCATGGCTTCGCCACAGATCGACGTCGACGAGATTGTTGCAACGCTTGAGCAAATTCGCCAGCGCGGGCACAGCGCCCACACAGTCTTCCGAGACTGGGTCAACCTCATGTTGTTCGCACTGCAGGACCGAGACGATCCGTATCTGGAGATCGTCGACGACTATCGCGAGCGCGGCGACATGGACTATCCAGACGGACAGCGCTCGGTCGACCTCTTCGCCAAGGCGTTCGGCCAGCTCCAAGAACGGATGGCGGCTACCGACGCTGACGTTCTGGGTGCTGTCTACGAGGAATACGGAATGTCCAGCGATGCGTTCGGCCAGCACTTTACACCGCACTCTGTTTGCGAGACGATGGCCGAGATCGCCGGCGTCGGAGACGAGAATGATACTGAGGACCGACAGACGGTCCTTGACCCGGCCTGTGGGAGCGGTCGAACACTGCTGGTCGCCGGTCGAAAGCAGCCAGACGCGCTGTTTGTCGGGCAAGACAAGGACCCACTGTGTGCCCGAATGACGGCGCTGAACTGCTGTTTCCTGAATCTGGACGCCTACGTTATTCAGGGCGACTCACTGACTGTCGAGTTCCAGCGAGCGTGGCAGACCTCGTACTCTTCGCTGGGTGGGAGCGTTCGCGAACTCGACGACGATGAGGTCGAAGAGCTTCACGAGTGGGTGACCGACGCCTTCGAGAATACGGTTGAGGCGGAGAACCGGTGCAGTCCAGCGCAGGGGGCAGATACGGACTCGGAAGATCGAACACCTCCCGTTGCGACATCTGTTCCGAGTGAGCAGGCCAGTCTGGGTGCGTTCGAGGGCAGCGATTGACGGCTGTTTTGTGTGCCCCAGTCGGGTGCGGGGCGGTCCAGTGAGAGCGTCCCGAGAAGACCCATGTCAGAAGAATCAGACACAGAGCCGGATGCGGCTCCAGACTCAGTTGAAAAGGTCGAACGAACGGACTTTGGGTGCAGTATGGAGGCCCGGATGAAACGAGGAACCGGGACGCGAGACGAAGACAGTATGACGGTCAAGTCGAAGGGTGAGACTGCTGCGGAGACGATTGCGGAGTTCTACAAGCTCTTGGAAGAGTACGACCAGGAGATCAGTGGTCGGCTTCGGGATGTTCAGCCCGAGGAGGACGAGGCAGGCGAGGATTAACACTAGTTTACCATCAGATTTCAGCCGTTTTCGAGACTGGTTCTAGCCCTCAAAGTAGCCATTAATGCGTCTGGATTTTGGTCAATTTCATTAGACTTAATGGCGCAAAGTTGTTAGCCAGCCTGAAATGTTTGACCTCACCAGTTTTCAACGTGACCTGCTGTATGTGGTGTACGGTCTAGACGGCCCACATGGCCTCGCTATCAAAGACGAGCTCGAAGACTATTACGAGAAAGAGATCCACCACGGACGGCTCTACCCCAGTCTTGACACACTTGTCGACAAAGGCCTCGTTGAGAAGGCGCACAAAGACAGACGGACCAACATCTATTCAATCACGCAACGTGGCGAGCGAGAGATAGCTGCTCGAAACGAGTGGGAACAACAGTACGGAACGAGTGAGCTTTCTGGATGACTGTCAACGCGCCTGATTTTGATCCGACTCTGAATGGCCACGCCGCAGTCGAGATCGAGAACGTGATTCACGCGGTCGTCTCAAAATACGATGAACAGGGTCACAAGGGGCAATTCACAGAGTGTGGCACCAGATTGGAAGACTTTCCAGACGGCGAAACCATCCGTGGTGATCGCGAGGAGATGGAACATTGCAATGACTGCTGGCCAAAACCTGTAGTTAATGACACACAGTCGGCAGGCGATGACAATCCAAACTAGTCTGCTCTTTCAGAGTGTTTCGGGGCTATGCCCAGTATAGAGGATCCTGTCCTACAATAGATCTCAACAGGCATAATTCACGGTCTCTAGCTTGAACAGAATCGGCGAATAGCGAAACCACGGGACTAAGTTCGAATTGAAGGGTGTATGATTGTCAGGTAGAGGGTGTGAGACGTATTCTATGACACGCTGGTTATATAAAGTCATCAAGCGACGTTCTACGTGTCGTATCACGAGAACCTGACTCAGTAGACTCACCCGCAGTCTGCGGCATATCGATTGTCCCAGACGAATTCCCGAAATTAAGGAAGTTACGACCAGATTCGGCAATCGGCGGCTGAGTTCGTTCTCCGGAGTCGCCGGCTACCCAGTCTTCGACAGCTTCGACAACGGTCGGTGCCGTCGTAGTCGAGATGTGATCGGCACCCCGAACGATATTCTCCTCAAACGTTGATGGAACCCGCTTTTGTTGGAAAGCCAGTTTTTCAATTGTTGCGGCGTGGCCTGGCAGCGTATCCTCATCTAATCCTGACCATGCAGTCTGAATCTGATCTTCGAGTGCCATCACTCGCCCACGAGCGACCCCATTGTAGGACGTCAGATGGAGATCCTTCGCGGTGACACCATCCGCAAGTTGCTGAGCGAACGTCTCAACCCACGTTGGTTCTTGATATTGAGTCGCAGCGTACAACTCACCAATTGCCCGGATCGCTTCAGAGAGATTGTTAGCAGTTGTTGAGAGATGCGCCACGTCGATCTCTGCCCGGGCTTCGATTAAATCGGCATTGATACCCTGACACCAGAGCCACGTCATTACCGCCGCGGTCATTGATGAGTCGGACCGTTCATAGCCGTGTCTCTCTAGCAACTCCCACAGCGGGTTATCGGTATCCGGCGATTCACTGAGATCACATGTGTATGAGACCATCGCAAACTCTTTGACCAGTCGCTCAGGCGAAATTGGGTGGTAGTTTTCGAGCATCTTGACAACTCCCTTGAGTGCGTCTGGTGTGGCCTCAAGACGGGTCGAATGGTCATATTCGAAAACAGCCTCTCCAAGTCCGGTTGGCGTGATCTGGTTGTCCGACCGATAGTTGATGAAGCCTTTCTCATCAAGCTCCTTCGTGAACTGAATGACCTTCTGGGTGACCTCATCAGTATCGAGAGCCGGAGTCGCCGACATCGACGCGGCCTGATAGAACCCGTACAGTGTCATTGAAACAAATTCGATCAGTTTATCGAGTGTATTCCATCCACTGACAACAAGTTCAATCAGCAGCCAGCGGAGATTGGTGTCAGCGTTCTCCGCGTTTGAGATGTATTCATCGCCCGGAAAGTCGTCAGGCACAGGCCCGAAGTGTGACCCAATAGATTCAAGCGATTTCTCTTCGATTGGTGTTCCAAACTCGAAGTATTCTTCAGCCTCTTCGTCGGTGTAGATGGGGTAGGCATACGCCTCATCCATATCTCCACCCCGACCAGCACGACCGATCCATTGTATGTACTCGTACTTCCCAATGAATTGCCCAAAGCGAGCGAGGTCGGCAACAATAACCGACTGTATAGGCGAGTCAAATCCGTATGCGAGAGTAGTTGTACAGGAAATACACTTGATATCGCCGTTTTTTACTCCTTTTTCCACGAGTTCTTTGATAGACTTCTCGAGCCCGGCGTAGTGGAAAGCGACCCCATTCTCCAGACAGTTGATTAAATCATGGTGGGTACTGGTGAGAACAGTATCAATTGCGGCCTCAACCTTTTCTCGATAATCCGTATCCGGTCGCTCGAACCGACAGTTGTCTTTGATCCGCAGAGCCCGAGTCTGTGCATTCGATGTCGAGAAATTGAATATCATAAACGGGCCGACCTCTCGATTATCCATGATCAGATCGCCGATGAACTCGCCATAGGATTTCCGTGAATCATCTTTCATTACCGGCCTTTCGACGATCGGAACGCTTCGTTTCGCAGGGCTGATGACAAGATCGGACTCTAACCAGCGAGCAATTTCATCAGGATTCCCGACCGTCGCACTATTAGCAAAGATCTCGACCCCGTTCTGCCGGGCAATGGTCAGGCATTTTTCAATGGTATCCCCACGGAAGTCTGAGTAAATCTCATGGAAATCATCAAAAATGAGCGTATCAATACCGAGGCCGACACCGCGAATCGCTGCCTCATAATATGAGTCGAAGGTTGCAACGATCACATCGGCATGCTGATAACCGGCTGTCTCACCCCACGTCGCATTCGCGAGGGTATATTCCCCGTCAAGCCACTCGTTGATGGATTCATACTTCCCGTTCGTGAGCGAGACACTTGGGACGAGATACGCAACCGACTTCCCGTTGTCAAGTGCCCGCTGGACTACAGTCTCAGCACAGAACGTCTTCCCATTTCCAGTCTCTGCACAGAGAAGGGTATTCTCCTTATCCATCCCGCCTGCCTCAAGAAACGCCGCTTGTGTCTTGTTTATCGAGTCAAATCCTTTCTTTTGAAGTAATGATTCAACCCGCTCAGCATCAAGCTGGGAGAGACTATCTGGAATATCGACCATTGATGAATTGTGATAATAATACATGCCGTCTGATAAAAATACTATCCCGATTCGTACATCGAACCATACTGCAGTACTGATGCCTGTGCATATTCAAAATAACACCCATCTGTGTCAGTACTTACCCGGCCTGTTGGGCTACCCGCTCCTGAAAAAACTATTTATTTCGAAATAGGATAACAATGATGTCAAGTGCTGTCTTCCGCGAAGTATGTCGCGGCTTTATTCCCCATCGCCGATGATATCGTTCGCTTCATCGCGTGTCCGCTTTGCGGCCTCCTGAGCGTACCCTTCATGGGTCGTTTCGATTGATTTGTGACGGAGTACATCTTGCGCCAGCTGTGGATTCTCACGATAGATCTCCCGCCCGAGGCCACGGCGGGCACCGTGTGGCTTCAGTGGCTCCTCGAACTCGTAGTCGGACCACTCGCAGAGTTTGGCAAGGATATCCCGGGCCGACTGCGTGGTGATCGACGGCGTGGGATCAAGCGCTTTCGCAGCGTTGTCGAGTCTGGGGAACACGGCCTCATTCTCGTCAGGTTCTCGAAGTTGCTTCCAGCGCCGAAGCGGGCGAAGTGCATCGTCGAGGATCGGCGCAGACTCGCGGGAACGGTTCTTGCCGAATACTTGCATTGTACCAGCCTCTAAATCGACGTGACGCCACCGCAGGCCGTTCCGTTCTTCATCATCAGAAACAGCGACGAGCTCCGCGCTGCGAGCACCGGAGTAGGCGAGCAAGAAGACGAGTGCCTGGTCACGGTAGGCCGCTGTGCGGTCGACGTCGTCGCTTTCGCCGGCGTCGTCGACGCGGGCAGTCGCAGTAGCACAGATGGCGTCGCGGTCCCGTGCAGTCCAGTACTGCTGGTCTGTTTCGGTCTCATCGGTCGGGAGCGGACCTTCGGCGTGGTTGGTCTTGGCCGGGTTCGTCGGGATCAAGCCCTCATAGACACCCCACGTTAGAAATGAGCGGACGTAGGCGAAGTAGCGTCGGGCGGTTTCTGGTGAGATATCGTCTCTGTCGTCGGCCCGGGCCAGGTCACGAGCGTACTGCCGACAAAGGTCGTCGTCGATATCCTCGGGACTGGAGATACCGTGCTGGTCCCGGGACCAAGCTGCGAACTTCCGAAGCACGCTCGCGACGTTCGTTCGGTAGCGTCCGGAGTCGATATCGACCAGTCGTTTCTCGATGGCTGTTTCGAGGGCGTCACCCCCGGGAGTAGCGTCGTATGCAGGCGGAAGCCGATCCATGCTTCCCGTACAGCGGCGGTCCGGGTAAAACTGGTGGTGCTTATTATTCTAATACAAACCTATCTACAAAACCAGAATTTCGGTGTTTCAGTACCCTCTATAGTGCAATTATTGGCTCTGTCGGTGTTGATAAAGGATATATTGCTATACGGAATTCTAAAACTGAAGTTGAGACTACACCGAGTTTAGCGGGGCTATAATGCGTGGTTTCGGGAGATTCGTCGAAAGACAATGCGGCGAATCGCCAGACTGCCAGTTGCTCGATAACGAAGTCACATATATACTCAGAACCCACCTCGCGCTCTGAACCGATTCGATAACTGTACGAAGATTCGAGGGTTGGACGCGAACGACTTACTAAGGCTGTCTCAACCCTCTATTTGCAATGGCAAAACGCAACGACCGACACGTCAAAGCTAGCGGTTCTAAACCGAGGGACAGCTAACCATGCGCGTTCCCGTCCCGAAAAACAAACTCGTCGCCTTCACGCTCGTAGGTGCGCTCCTTACAGCTGGTGTCGCCGGGGCCCTTACTCTGCCCGGTGGCGGCCTCGCGCAGGCTGGCGACCAAACTGACTCACCCGGTTCGACGGCGTCGGACGCATCACAACAGGTCGCTGCGGATGCGCCGACGCCGAATCAGGACTTCACGCCAGCAGTCCAGACCCAGTCCGGCTACGAGGACGAGGAACACGAGGAGTACGAAGAAAACGACGACCACGAAGAGGAGGAGGAATACGAAGAGGAGGAGGAATACGAAGAGGAGGAGGAATACGAAGAGGAGGAGGAATACGAAGAGGAGGAGGAATACGAAGAGGAGGAGGAATACGAAGAGGAGGAGGAATACGAAGAGGAGGAGGAATACGAAGAGGAGGAGGAATACGAAGAGGAGGAGGAATACGAAGAGGAGGAGGAATACGAAGAGGACGAGTGACCGAGATGACGAGATCGCTCGCATCAGTGTGCGAACGGTTCGGGGACACCCACCGCGAGTTCGAGTGTTGTGACACGACGTTTCGGATTCAGGCGACAGGCATTCGGGCCGAGACTGCGGCAACCGCGGCCCAAGAAACGGCTGAATCACTCGAAGCACAGCTGAACGCCTTCGATGAGATGAGTGCCGTCAGTCAACTCAACCGTGAAGGGGAAATCGCGAACGAACACATCGCGCGTATCGTCCGGCGTGGGCTCGAATACAACGACCGGACCGACGGGGTGTTCGATATTTATCAAGGCCGCCTCGAACACGAACTCAAAACATTCCTGCGTGGTGACAGCGAAACACCACCAGACGGATTCGATACCGGAACTGTCCGGACCAGCGGGTCCCACGTCACTACTGACATCAAACTCGATCTCAATGGCCTCGCCAAAGGGTACATTGTTGACCGGGCAAGCGAGGCACTCGGCGGTGTTGGTCGACGTGGGTTCGTTAGTGGTGGCGGGGATATGTCTCCACCGACAGGCCCGGTTGCCGTCGAGAGTCCGTACGGCGACGACACACCGCTGAAGATTCTAGACACGGACTGGTACGTCGCAACGTCCGGCGGCTACCGACGATCGCGAAACGGGACTGACCACGTCTACGATCCAACCACTGAATCCCTCGGCTCTCGTCATGAATTGGTCACTGTCGTGGTGCGCCGGGACTGTATGGAAGCCGACGCCCTGGCGACAACCATCGCAGCACTCCCACTTGCTGAGGCACGCGAATTAGCATCAGAATGGGAGGGTCTGGAGGCACTCATCATCCACGACGGCGTCTTTCATCCAACAGAAGGGTTTGAGACACATGTCCTGGACACATAAGCAACGAATTACCGTCGTGGCGATGGTCGTCTTAGTGGTGGCTGTCCCTGCTCTTTGGCAGATCGGAGACGTGCGTGCCGCCCAAGCGACCGAACAAAAACAAAGCGACCTCGTCGACCAGACCGTTTCAACGAGACAGGCCCCAGCTGATTACGACGGCGATAGTATCAACGACTCCGCCGACAAGTGTCCAACACGACCGGAAACGAAAAACGGGTTCCAGGACGCGGACGGCTGTCCTGATGTCGTCGAAACGACGGGGGCATCGTAATGTCACAACTCGTTTGGCTCCTCGACCGAGGTGCCGCACTCGTGACGTATCCGGCGTTGTATCTGGCTGTTCTCACGGGAATCCTCTATAATACGGCGTCGTTCGGTGTGCTCCACGAGGCTGCCCGCCGTATCCATATCGAAGTGTCCGTGTTCGCGATGATCGTCACGCTGCTACACGCGGGACTCGGTGTCCTTGATGCGTGGTTCGTCGTCACCGGACAGGTACCAGAGCCGGCATACTCGATGCCGTACTTCCTCGGTGGCGTCGCCGTGGGTGCGGGGGCACTGCTCATGCTTGTCGTCGCAGTTCTAGGCTTTACTGACGCGAAACGCTTCCAGCGCCCCTGGGGGCCGCGCGTTGTCCACTCGTTCGCGTATGCCGGGTTCGCATTCGGGACAATCCACGCAGCCGCAATCGGGACTGATCTAACGGGACTCGTCCGTCCTCTGCTGGGGCCCTCGGTTGCGTTTCTCGTGTACGTGCTCCTGTTGCGCCTGTTGGTGCTTCACGGGATACCCTCGAACACAACTCCGGGTTAGTAGCTGTCCCAGAGGCCGAGGATACGGTCGACAACTTTGTCTGTAAACGAGCGCCGGTGAACCGTGTAGAGGTATTTGACCCTATCAGGATCGTTGACCTCGTAAACCACGCTTCGACCATCGCGCTCTTTCGTGACGAGGTCAGCCTCGGCGAGCTTTGATAGATGCCACGAGACCGTCGATTGGGCCTTGTCCAAGCGGTCGCTTAGGTCGGTCGTCGAGAGTGGGCCGTCCGTGAGAAGATGTGCGAGGATGCGGCGACTATATTCTCGCCGCAGCGCGTTCATCACTGTCCGATCGGCTTCATCGAACTCGGCAGCCGGATAGTACCGCGTGTACTTGCCGTCGTCCGAGACGTCGATCAGGCCTTTGTCGGCGAGCCACCTGAGCTGGTACTGGAGTGTCCCCTGTGCGTACTTGAGCTCGTCGAGGAGCGCACGAAAGTGAACGCCCGGCGTGTCGGCTATCCGCTGGTAGATTTCCCGCCGAGAGGCCAGTTCGAGATCCGGATCCGACATTGCTCAGTCCCGCGTCAAAGCGACGAAGAACGCCAGGAGGCCACCAAGGATCAGAATCGCACTCCCGTGTTCAAGCAGTTCGAGCGTGGTGTACGGGAAATACGGAAGCAACGGATACTCGAGAAACACGATGAGCCCGTAGACAGCGAACATCACGTACCCGAGCGTGACTATCCGCATACGACCATCGCGTTCCCGTCGCCATGCGAGGAAGCTGAGTACACTCAGGCCTGCCGCGAGGACGAAGATACCCAGACTAACGTATTGTTCGAGGAGTTGAGCGAGGGGCATACGTTGTATCTGTATACACAGCCGGAGCGACGTGCTCGGCAATCGATACAATTCAATCGAAGGGTAGCGGGGAAAACGATTGGCGTCCAACCGTCGAATCCAATCTTATGCATTGAGACGACCAGTCTCAACTTCTGCGCCTGAATGGGGGAGTTAAGACTACAGGGGGTCTAGCGGGACTGTGATGCGTGTTTTTAGCCGATTCAGTCCGCGAGAGCTGCCTCAAATTACTCTCCAGATGGCTATTCTTGGTACGTTGCCAATCAAATGGGCAAATTTTCGAGACTTCCAGCAGTGTAGCCACTCAAACACCGCGCTAACCCGAACCAAGCACCCTGCTACCCGATTCCTGTCTCCTTCTTCAGCAACGTCAGCGTGTTGTCGGCTGTCACAATTGGCGAGTGTTCGTATTCACCGGTCAATTCGACCTGCGCGAGTAGATCCACTGCTCGCCAAATCGAGTACAGCAGGCACGCGAACGCGAAATAAAAGAACCGGAGTCCGAAGTCTTTCGATGTCGTCGCGGCCATGAACCGTTTAATCGACCTGTAGCCGCTTTCTATCTCCCACCGATACCCATACTCGGTGAGAAAAGCACTGCTGGTATTCGTCATAAACACTGAGTACTGACGGTGGTCGCCATGCTCGGAATCTTCCTTTCGCCGATAGAGTAGTGTTGTCTCGTGCCACTCATTCTTCCCGAGATGTAGTTTCCTATCAGTCTCGTATCGGTCTTGACCCCGCTGGAGCAACCGTTTGGCCTGCGCTTTCTCGCTGGTTTGCATCCGCTTCGGCACGACATACGACAGTCCACGCTGGCTGAGCATCTCCAGAATGTGCTGGCTGTCGAACTCCCGGTCCATCAGCACGTTATCGACGTGAACGAGGTTCTCGGCAGAGTTAAGAAGATCTTCGATGATTTCTAATCAGGCGTTTTGAACTTCGAACAAGCCTGTCATCGATACTCCGAAATCGTTCGATACGGGACGTAGTAGCCGATCTCATCGATCCACTTCGACAGCCACTCGTCAGCAGTGGCTTCGTCGATCCTCCCAGCATCGATTGCAGCCAACAGAACGCCAACCGACCCCACAACGGTCACGCCCTGATCTTTCGCAAACGACCGAGCATCTCCGTCGTCTGTCAGCAGTCGACCGTCGTGTGCGTCGGCAAGGGCGAACGCCTGTGCTTCCCCAGGATCGAGATGCTCCCCAACAACGGCTTCTCTGTTTGCGACAGTATCCGAAATCGCCGCAACTGGGATTTCGTCGTCAAGCGCATCGAGTGCTTCCTGAAGATATGGGTGGTTAGCAACGCCGTGTTCGAGCTCCTCACGAACGACTGGTACCGTACAGATTCCAGAAAGGTCAGCTACTATCCACAGCTGATCGATGTACGCAAAATTCGAGAGGACAGTCGTGTTCAAGACGCTCGGGTTCGCTGGGAGATCGTTACCTGTCATTTAGCACGTGGCTCCTCATCAGACGAGTCCTCATCATCGAATTCGAGTTCGCGTGCTGCCTCTACCTCGTAGGCTGCGTCGTCTTCGTCAACGAGTCCGAGGCGAAGTTCAACACCATGCTCACGGAGGATGTCACGCATCGTCCAGCGGTCCACAGCAGCGAGTCTTGCAGCATCACCGAGTGTGATCCGCTCGCGTTCGTAGAGGGCGACCGCAGCTGCAATCCGTTCGTTCTCGTGGTCCTCGAAGTATTCACGCACGAACTCGCGCAACGCATCGCTCTTGCCACCGAACACACCAGCCTCGACAGCACCCTCAATGAGGAGGTCGAGGTCATCTGGGTAAGAACCGGTAATTCGTGCCATCGTTCTCTCCTAGACTACGACTTCATACTATTTATGAACTACGTCAGAATACGATATGCATTGCGACGACTGGTCTCAATTATTACCCTCAAAGAGAAGTTGAGACCAGAGGTCTCAATGCATAGCGCCCAGCCCAGTTGCTCGATTTGTCATCAAGCCGTATGATACTCAGGACACTCCGCGTACGGATTCAACAGTTACACTGAGGAGAAGTACGACTGACCGAAGCGAAGCAGGTCTCGGTCAAATTCGTCTGGGTCGTCGACTCGGAAGTGAAAGAGCTGGTTTCGCATATCTCCTATTTCAAGCACTAACTCGCGAATCACGTCCTGTTGATCATCGAATAGCGATTCAAATTCCTCCCAGTGAATCGAGATGAACTGTGCGTAGTGTGCGTAACTGCAATGCTCGATGGACGCCGGTGTTGGCAGTGGGTGGTCCTCGTCGAACGTTTCGGCCAACTGCTCCGACAGCGAATCCCCGAACACTCGCGTGAAAATCTCGCGCAACTGCATCTCGATGGACTCGATCAACAGAAACGGTTCAAGCATCTGTTTCAGCCGCGTGAGGAGATCGTAGTCGGTCAGGATACGCCACTCGTCATCTCGATCCACGACGAAGTACGTGTACTCTGCGAGTGCATCGAATACGGCGAGAAGGTTCTCGTCCTCGCTGATGGTGTGTGCATCTTCAACTGCGGCCCCGACCGAGACTTTATCGAGCGTTTTGTGCCCGACCTCCAGTTGATGGAATGCAAGGAGCGTCCGGACGACTGACCTGTAGGTGACAATCCCGACGAGCTCGCCGTCACGTTCGACACCGATTTGGGTGTAGCTGTTCTCGAACATCCGACGGAGCGCCGATTCGAGCCCGAGATCGTATTCGACCGTCTGGAGTGTATTCCCGATAGGTAGGTCAGCGATTGTGTACATGGATGCTCAGAAGGTTGGCCCGTAGCTAACTATGCGTTTCCGTCCGTATCCAATTGACCGCTGTGTCCACAGAAGAGAATAATCAATTCCGCATTTCAGTCAATTACTCAAGCACTATCCCTACTATCTAGGCCGGTATCAGCAGTTCCAACGTGCTCGATGAGATCTCGATAGCGGGCACGAATGGTCGACTTACTCACGCCAGTTATATCTGCGAGTTCTGCCACGTTGGCGTCGACATAATGCCTGTTCACTGCGTACAACCACGCTCCAGCGAGAACACACATATGACGCTTCCCCTTTGCCCATTGTGAAGTCCGTGCGTCGGAGAGTAGGTCGTCAACCAACCATGTGGCTTCGGGCGGTGCTGTCGGATATTGAAGTTCGAATAGGTGGCTCCCGGTTGCTTCAAGCAAGTCGTCACGTCTCTCTCAGAGGGAGGCCGTAGATACGCCGAATTGTTCGCCGATGTCGGCTTGGGAGAGATCTGGTTCGGCAGCTGAACTGGCGAGGTAGAGCACAGCTGCTGCATACGAATACGGGGAGACGCCACTGGTGACTCCGGCTTCGACACCCAGTTGTGCTATTTGTTGTGCGCGAACTTCGATGTCGGCGGAGAGCGAAAGGTCCTCGCACGCCTCTTCGAGGATCACAGTTGGATCGTCATTCGGGATCCCGAGATCCAGTGCGTCTGAGACCCGTTGCATTTCAGTGAGGATCTCTGATTTAGTAGCAGCGGAGGTGTCAGCAATTCTGGTCACGCGAATCGGAATCTCTCGCAATCGACACGCAATGAGGTAGCATGCTGCGGCAGTACGGGCTGGGAATCGGATCTGCAGTTCTTGTGCCGTGAGTTCTGAAACCAGCAGTTCACTGTACTGCTGAATGTTCGCTTCCGGATTGAGGGCCTGTTGGATTGACGCCAAATTTTCGAGGACGGCGCCTTCAGATTCCGTGGGCTTCCTTCTGCCCATACTCGTGGCCTGTTACGACCAAATCGGATGGTCCAGTTCTGGCCCAAAAGGTGTGCGGTTCGGGGAGACCGGGCTGCGGTGGTACCGTAGCCACCAACGGGGGAGGGACTGTCCAAGTGACTGATAATAGTGACACACTGGGTGCCACCGAGAAAGAAATCATGTATGCAACGCACCAAGCACTAGTTAAGAGTGGCTACGCTAAACTCTCGATATCGCTCATCTCG
>NZ_QXIK01000019.1:0-44988 GCF_003666065.1 Haloarcula sp. Atlit-7R
TCTCCGACGAGGTGCTGGCCGACGTCGAAGCGGTTGAGGGCGAGTTAGAGCGCGGCGAAACGGTGTCGCTCGACGAGCTTCCCGACGACCTGACGGACTGAACCCTGAGAAGGCTCCGGCTGGTGTCGC
Source organism: Haloarcula sp. Atlit-7R (assembly GCF_003666065.1). Lineage (NCBI taxonomy): Archaea > Methanobacteriati > Methanobacteriota > Halobacteria > Halobacteriales > Haloarculaceae > Haloarcula > Haloarcula sp. Atlit-7R. The sequence continues at coordinate 130 of NZ_QXIK01000019.1, forward strand.
AGAGGGAACTACAAAATTATTCGTCGTCCATGGAAGTATATTGCTTCATACGTTATAAGCGGGAGGATGACCACGTTCGTCACTCGATGAGATGAGCGGACCGAGTCTATCAGGGTGGTTTGTCTCACGGGTTACTTCTGAAGGGGAACAAGTCAGCATCTGCCAAGCGACTTCGGATCGCAACTCCGCCAGCTCTTCAGGAATTATAGAATGGTGCCGAAAGGAATCCGGCGGTTTTCGCATCGCTGATGCTTACCGGCCTCGGACAGTCTCTCATTCAGCCCAGTGGGTACTGGACATAGATGGCTGGCCCACATAGACGATCGCCGATGATGTGCGAGCAGGCGCTCGTTGAGCGAGGCTACGTGGTCACGGTTCGGCATCGGCAGCTGGCGGCACCCGTCGTAGCGACTGAACGGGTTCTGGTGTGTGGTAGGTGGCCGACGCCCGGGAGTGCATACGAGTGGGTACGGGCGCGTGCGGCGTACGAGCGGTGGTGTGGAGAGGTTCGCAGTCAGAGATGGCTGCGGGGCCTGACACCCAGTTTTCTTGCAGCCCTCGTACCCCCTCATCGCACCGTGTACCGGGTGTGATCAGCGTGCAACGAATTGCCTCAAAATCCGGAATCACTGATACCGTACTAGCTTGGCAGTTGCGTCCTATGTCTGGCCGAGATGGTTGGTAGTATTTCGAACAAGTTTTGTATTCTACCTACGATATATATACAATGGCAGAAGCCACCGAACTTGAAACTGAGACGAACCACTCACCAGAACAGGCAGCCCAAATGCTCCGTGATCTCGCCGACGAGATTGCCTCCGGCGACGACATAACCGTGGAGGGCAACAATGCAACAATGACTGTTCCTGGAACGGTTGACAAGATCAGCACCGAACTCGAGGCCGAACACGAAATCAAGGGCGAGTACGATCAGGTCGAAATCGAGATTGAACTCGGATGGACAATCTTCTCTGACGAAGACGCTCAGTCAGAGTAACCGTTGCACCCAGGAAGCGAATTTTACAAGGACTGCGGATCCAGAATTTTATCGCCTGATCGCCGTTCGTAACTCCGCGCAGCTGGGACGCTTACGAAGTCATCTTCAGTCACGTTGTAAGCGGTTAACTCACCACCATGGACACACCCCGTGTCTACCCCGACCGTCCACTCGTTCACGACCGGCTTGCGGCACACGGTGTGTCCGAACACCACGCGAGGAGGGCCACTGTATTGTTCAAACCAAAACAGTCCGTCGTATCCGTTTTCGGGTGAGAGTGAGCGTAATTCTACAAAATCTGTCGGAGTATGCGCTGAAAGCGGTTTATTCGGGAAGACGCCGCCATGGACAACCATTGTATCATTCCAAGAAATAATAAGTGGGAACGATTCAAGAACATCCAGGATTGACGTCGATAGCTCTGTCGGCCGGTCTCCGCGGAGAAGATTTTGCTCCATGTTCCCACGAACGCTCATTGCACGTTCTCTCTCTTTTACAAATTCAACGACAGCGGCACTCGCGGGCCCCTTTCGTATAAGATCACCAACAAACACGACGAGGTCTGACTCGCTCAGTTCGAGACGCGTCCACAGAGCCCGTAACTCGCTAATGCAGCCGTGCACGTCTCCAACAACGTACATTGAGCCGTATTCGTCAGCATTGAGTCGCCTGTGGTGTTTCGCTATGTCTGGCGCGAGGTCCGCGTCCTGAACCATTGCTCGTCATATATTGGACACGCTGGCTCAAATATACACGCTGCACTGGTGAAGGCCAGACAACAAATCAACGCGGCCGGGAAGAACAACGTAGCGCTCCTCCCGGATTTAGTCGGTACCGCGCTGTGCAGATGTGACACGAAACTCATTGTGCATTAGTCACTGTCGCCACTCGCCGCGGACTCCCGGTGAATTTCCTCTGTCGTTTTGGTTTTCTGTGTCGTATTTCCTTCGCCCTGTGCGGAAATCAGTATCCCACCGTCGAGTGGGTAGTCACCGAACGGTTCTGTTGTAGACTGCTGCTCCCGACTTGCACGCATCGTTTCACGCATCAGTATTTCTTGGGTGTTTATAACCGGCTCACCGTCACTCGGATGGCGTTGGTGATACTCTCCGTCGCTGTCCATCTCCCATACTTTGCGGTTATCCGCAAGAATCAGTTCAAGATTGAACGCAAGTTGTTGTCGTATCACTGGATCGTACACCGGCGTGACCGCCTCGACTCGGTAGTCGAGATTTCTGGTCATCCAGTCGGCACTACCGATATAGTACTCAGGGTCGCCCCAGTCGTCGTCTCCATCGGGATCGGCGCGTGCCCCGTTCTCGAAGTAGAAGATGCGGGAATGCTCTAGGAATCGGCCGACGAGCGAGTACACCGAAATGTTCTCGCTGATACCGTCAAGCCCGGGCCGGAGCCGGCAGATATCCCGGACGATGAGGTCGATCTCAACGCCGGCCATCGACGCACGGTACAGCTCCTCGACGATAGCAGGGTCCTCCAAGCCGTTGAGCTTGACAACGATGCGGGCGGGGCGGCCGGCTTGGGCGTGTTGCGCCTCGCGGCGGATGTATCGGGTGAATTCCCGGCGCATCGTAACCGGTGCAATGAGCAGTTCGCGGAATTCCTCGTCCAGTGACGGCCCGGTAAAAAAGTTGAACACCTTGGTTAGGTCACGGCCGATGTCGCGGTCAGCAGTCAACAGGCCCAAATCGACGTAGCCTTTCGCCGTCTCGGAGTGGTAGTTTCCGGTGCCGATGTGGGAGTACAGTTCGACGCCGTTCTCTTCTTCCCTGACGACGAGCGCAGTCTTGGTGTGGGTCTTCAGCCCGACGGTGCCGTAGGCGACGTGGATGCCGTTTTCTTCGAGTTTCCGCACCCATTCGAGATTATTCTCCTCGTCGAAACGGGCTTTCAATTCCACCATCACTGCAACCTGCTTGCCGTTCTCTGCAGCGTCGATAAGCGACTGGATTACCTGTGAGTCGCTGGCGGTCCGGTAAATAGCCGCCTTTACCGCCAGCACATCCGGGTCTTCAGCGGCCGCAGAGAGGAACCGCTGAACGGTATCTCCGAAGTCGTGATACGGGTGATGCAACAGAATGTCATCCTGCTGAATGCGCTCGAAAATATCCCCCTCCCCGTCGCCGTCGCTCAATGACTGGTGCCCGCCATCCTCAAGGCGGGGGTGTGGCTGTGGCATCCACTCCTCCAACGACAGGTCCGGCCGGTCAAGATCAGTTAGCTTCGCAAAGTCGCGGTAGTCCAGCGGGCCGCCAAGATCGTATATTTCACGCTCCTCAAGCTGGAGCTGGTTTTTAAGTGTCGAGCGGATGCGCGGATCGGCGTCAGCGGATATCTCCATTCGAACGACTGTCGCAAACCGTCGCTGTTCCAGCACGTCCTCAACCATGTCGATAAGATCCTCGGCGACCTCCTCGTTGCGTCGTACTTCGGCGTTACGGGTGAGTCGAAACAGCGCTGTGTCGACAATTTTGACGTTCGGTAACAGCAAATCCATATTCTCGCGCACGATGTCTTCGATCAGGACGTACCGTGTATCGTCCCCAATCTGAATCAGTCGTGGCCGGTTCGGTGGAATCTTGATTCGGGTGAATGTCGGCTCTTCGGCGTCTGGTTGGCGTGTGAGGACCGCGAGCGACAACGAGCGGTTCGAAATAAATGGGAATGGATGGGCCGGGTCAAACGACAGCGGCGTCAGCGTCGGCAAGACCGAATCCTCAAAGTACTCGCGCATCGACGCTTGTTCGGCATCACTGAGCTCATGATAATCAAGAATCTGGACGCCTTCATCGGCGAGCGCCGGACGAATCGTCTCTTCGTAACAACGGGATTGCTCTTCCAGGAGCGGTTTGAGCGTCTCGTGTACCTCGTCCCACTGCTCTTGTGGTGTCCTGCCATCAGGAGCGGTTGCCGTCACACCAGCCTCCATCTGTTGTTTAAGCCCACCAACTCGCTTCATCACAAACTCATCGAGATTCCGCGTAACGATAGAAAGGAATCGCACACGCTCTAATAAAGGGTTACGCTCGTCAAGAGCCTCGTGGAGCACTCGACGCTGGAAGGCCAGCGCACTAAGCTCACGATTGAGGTACAGTGACGGGTCGGATAGGTCAGTATTTTCTGCGGTGTACTCTTCGATGTCAAGCGGATCGTTGCTATTCATGTGGGTTTTTTACGTATGTTTTGAGATTTCGGTTTTTAGAATACTCCCCAGAAATCTTAGATTTCAATGCATAGAGGGTAATATTGCTATCGTTCTCTACTTTCCGAACACTAACTTTGGGATATAGAAATATATATGTTTATATTGTAACTATATACTATTATGTACAGCAGTCGGTAGCTTTTGAATCATCACAGAGCGCACTAGCAAATCGCATCCACTGGCGGTTAGGGTTCAAATGCCGAAGTTACTGCTTTGACATCCAGGACAGACCATCCCTTGCGTATCGGCTTCTTCGGTTGCCTCTTTAATATCTCTAATATCGTATTCGTCATAGCATGATTTACAAATCAAGCCGTGGCGGACCATATGAAACACTCAATGTCATTTTAATATAAAGGTGATGGATATCATATATATTCGTATCAATATTTCTCTATTGCTCTCTATCGCTCTCTTGAGAACGGATTGGGTTATTCACAAAATAAAAGCTGATACATTATAAGAACGCTCTTCCGTAGGAGATTGTTGATACAGCTCTCCCGAACGAGGCGAGGATAGAAACTGACCGTTAGACCGTTCAGCGAACTGATTCTCATCTAGCTCGGTCTGTCGCAGAATCGCAAGACAGCTCTACATCAACAATGTGCTACGTATGAGCGTATAAGAAAATACTGGCAGTTGAACCACCTGCATCCGGGCATCATGGCTATGGCCTGTACCTTACCTAAAATCTGGTTCAGATCTATGACGGCAAACTCTCACTCGTTCAGACAGGACCTGACGGGACAGAGTTTTTGCTCCGTTTCAAGGACGGGTCAGGAGAGAACCGGACCACTGCGAAAATGATGAACGAAGCGGACGTGACCGAGCAACGGGCTCAGAGTTGAGGGTCGTACTCACGGGTCGCTGTCCAGTAGCTCCCGATGCGGTCGACGAGCTGATCAGGGTGCTCGGCAAACAGGCGCTCACCGAGTGCCCGCCCCTGCCGATGTAGCTCCGCGCGCCGACCAGTAATACGCTCTCCGAGTGTCGCTCGCGTCGCCTCGTCAAACAGCTCCTCATCGTGCATCATCATACTGAACTCCGCGAGGTCGTTTTCATCACCGATGACATCTGAGAGCGTCTTGAGTTCGGAACGTCGGGCTTTCATTGGGCCTATCCAGACCTGTCGAAGCAGTCGACAGTGGTATCGGTGGTACTTGATTCGCTTTCGCCACTCGTGAAACCGCTCGAATTCGGGGTCGTCGTACGCGTCTTCCATCCGGTTTCGGGCACGCTTGTACGACTTTCGAAGGCCACCTGCGACCGCGTCGTAGCCCTCCGTCGCGATAGGAAGCGTATCAATCCGGTTTCGACCCTCCACGAGATCGGCTCGAACCGCCGACAGGCGGCCATTGAGGTCCTGCTCGTTCGCGAGACGGTCCCGACGGTCCACCAAAACACCCCGAAGGTCAGCAAGCGTTTCGTCACTGAGCGCGTCACGCTCGGACATTATCGGCTGGATGTGGTCATCGAACGTCTCAATGGCCGCTTGGGCGTCCCGAATATCGGAGATGCGGCGACCGGCGTCGCGGTAGTGTGCGTTCTCTTTGCTGTAGGTAGGGAGCACCGGCCGGACTAACCTGATTGCAGCACGAACCTCTTTACACCGTTTCCGGACCTCGTGTACTGTCTCGTGACGGTCCATGTCGCCGTCAATGTGCTCGATTGCTCGGTTAACTTTTCCATCGATGATCCGCTTGATACCCTCGGAAACTCGCTCCTCTGGTTGTAGCGTGTACTCCATGCCTTGGCAATGACTAACGAGACATTAATAATCACTGTGATACATATTTCCCAATACCTTCCAGAGCTATCGCCAGCGGGGAGAGAACTACACCAGAGAATACGAGCGATTGCATAACTACCGAGATGGTAGTTTTCAATGTGCAGAACGAAACTCCCCGTTCTCAATCGGCGGATATTGCAGGGGTTGACTGAATGAGGTCACCAGCAGGTATCGCTTCGGTCGGATGGACCCACTTGTGCTCGGCCCGGTTCTCGTGGGTCTCTTCGGGGGCGACGCTGACCAGTCGGTCAACTGTGTAATTATATGCGGTTAGTTCGTTGCCGTACACGCACCCGGTGTCGAGCCCCAGTGCATGCGGGCCGGCGACCGGATCGGCTAGCGGTTTGTGGCCGAAGAAGACTCGACGAGGTCCAGTGTATGACTCCCACCAGAAGCTATCGTCTAACTCTGCAATGTTTTGCAGATCGTCGGCCGAATGGTTGATTAGCGGTTTTCGGGGATCAATGCCTCCGTGAAGGACGATTGCCTCATCCCATGTAATAGCGACTGGAAGGGATGCCAGATACTCCAGATCATCGTCGTCCAGCGTGTCTAGCTGTTTCTCGCCCCGTAGGAGTTTCTCCTCATTGTTACCTCTGACGGACATGAAATTCGGTCGCGAGCGGACAAGGTCAACCACGCTAGCACTGTTCGGGCCTTTCCGCACGAGGTCTCCGACGAATACGACGAGGTCCTCAGATGTCGGTTCTAGTTCTGCGAGGAGTCGGTCGAGGGTGGACCGACAGCCGTGTACGTCGCCGACAACGTACAGTTGATCCCAAGCATCCGGGTCGATTCGCTTGACTTGTGCTATGACGCTCTCAGAGAACGGCTCATTCATTACTGATACGGTTGGTATTGTCTTGAAAATACGTTTCTATTATAGATAACGGGAGCTATTGTTAAATATATACTTCCTCAGCCAGCTGCCAGTCCTGAACGGGTGGCTTGTCGATAGCATTCCGTAGCCCCTCTATTACACCAGATTTTGAAGTAGCTGTCACGTTGCGAGTACCAGCCTCAATTACTGATAAATACGTTGTTACTAGCACTGGCGCTGTTCAACAGACTGTTCCATCTGATCGAGAGCCCGCCGGCTTTCACCCCGGTTTCATGCAGATTTGAGACTCGGATCCAGAACAGACAGTTCAGCTGCAAGCAGACTGACTCTGTGAAGGGGCATTCTCAACCCTCACAAATCATCCGCTCGCTGGTGAAGCTTCCACATGGTGGTCTCCAGATTTCGAATGGCCTCGGCCTGTTGCCCGTTCACGAGGTCTGTCCAAGACTCGACGCCCGGGAAGACCAGCGGCGTCGTGTGTGTCGGGAGCGTGTCCCAGTCGATATCGGCCGCGGTGGACGCGGACTCGACCTCGTGAGCCACCAAGGGTGGTGGCAGGTCCGCCGTCCGTTCGGGAGTCACGCCGAGACCGAGTCGGTGCGTGTAACCCGCCCAGTGCCAGCGCTTCCCAGCCCCGTGGTGAATCGCGGGTGCCCATAGGTACGTCTCACCCGGAGACAGTTGGACAGTATCTGAGGGATCATTGGTAGCCAGAGAACGTGACATCGTAACGACCCATTCGTCGCCAGTCCACGTGCCAGAGGCAGCCCAGTCGGCGGCGCTCTCGGTCGGTTCACGAACGGGACGGCGGGGAATCATCGCTCCCTCCCACTCAGCCACATCTGGATCAAACGGCACGGTCACGTCCGGTGTGAGTGCGTAAGTTCCCGAGCCCTGTGCTGGGAATTCTCCAGCCGAAACAGCGTCGTAATTGAGCGCGCCATCCTCTACGATATCCGGATCAAACATCAGTTCCGGCCCCGAGTCCGGTGTCCACTCCTGGCTCGTGTATGTCCGACGACCGCTGTCGGCATGGCGATAGTCGAGAACGTGAGCGTCGGTCCCATATCCGACCGGGTCCGAGCGGTGGGCACGCCACATCGGGAGGTCGAGGAACTCGCCGCGGGCTTTCATCGCCCGTAACTCGTCGGGAGACCGCACTTCCCGCCACTTCCCCTCCCACCACTCGCCAGCACATGCGTGCGGGAGGAATTTCCTGATGTCAGATTTGCACAGACGGGTACCGTAGTGAGGGTGGGATTCGACATCGGCCGCAGAAGCCGCACTCGGCAGGGAGCGCATCCCCTCGTGGGTCGTAAGCCATCCAGCGAACTCCTCGAAGCCGCGGACGCTCCCGTCGTCGAGAAAGAAGCTCAGACGGTCTTCATAGAACCCGGTGTGTCTGTCGTCGTCGCTGACCCACGGCGACGGCTCCGCAAACTGTCGCCACTCGCCCTCATAATAAACCAGCATATCGTGAATCCAGCCCCCGGGGTCAGGTTGGTCCCACCGGAACTGGAAATGCAATCGCTCTCGGTCGTGCGCCGCCCGTGTTCGAAGTTGCTTCTCCTGTTCGGCTGGCATCCAATTGCCGCTCATCGAGGTACATCATCGTATCGTGTTCGAATTACTTGGTTCGTGCTACATTGTGGTATGTTCTCATAGCTATACAGCGAGTATGGTATCAGAGATAGGCGACAGACCACGTTTCAGCATGCATAACCCGACGATGAGTATTCGACAGAGTCAGCGGATAGATTCACCCCGCTGTGCTGACAACCCCGCTAATGTCGAATACCCCTGAACGGTCAGACACATCCCGTGGGCTTGCTCACACAGCCTCTGTCTCTCGCAAGTCGGTTCTGATAGATGGCCGATAGGTACCACGGTAGTAGCACGGAGATACGATACCACTCGGTTAGCGTGGGTCGTTCAGCGCAATATTGAGGCACAGTCCCGACCAACAGTAGTTCAAGAATCGCAAATGGAAACCACCACAGTGAAGCTACGGACCGAACGCCTCTCGTTTGTCGCTGGCGATAAGCTAATAGTGAACGGTGTCGACCTCACCGTCGGCGTTGGCGAGACGCTCACGCTCATCGGGCCCTCGGGGGCTGGCAAATCCACCTTGCTCCGTCTGCTGTGTCGAATCGAGGAGCCGACTGAGGGGACAGTCTATCTCGACGGCACCGACTACCGGACGCTTGACCCGACCGACCTCCGTGCCCGTGTCGGAATGGTGCCACAGGATCCCGCACTCCGAGACGGGACCGTCCGCGCGAACGTCACGATTGGCCCTCAACTCCGCGGCGAATCTGTCGAACCGGGCCGGGTCGAGACGCTATTGGGTCGCGTAGACCTGAGCGGCTACGCCGACCGCGAGGTCGCTGACCTCTCCGGGGGCGAGGCCCAGCGTGTCGCAATCGCCCGCACGCTCATGATGGATCCTGAAGTGTTGTTGCTTGACGAACCCACTGCCAGCCTTGACCCCCAGGCTCAAGCCGACATCGAGGCGTTGCTTGAGGAGCTACTGGCCACGTCGGACCGGACAGCGGTCTTCGTCACCCACGACCAAGCGCAGGTCGACCGGATCGCCGACCGGGTCGTTCGGTTCGTGGACGGCCAAATCCAGTCCATCGGCTCGACACAGGAGGTACTCTGATGAATCTACTTCCGGACCTCCCGGTCCCGCCCCAGCTCCGGGACCCGGTTCTGGTGAAAGGGCTCCTACAGGTGGCGGCCGCAACCGCCCTCGGGACGGTCGTGCTCGGGCTGTCGTACGTGCGTGACCTCGACCTGGAGCGGGAACTAGGCGGCTCGTTCGCTCGCGGGTTCGTGCAGGTCCTCGCGATGGGCGCATTGATCGGCGTGCTGTTCTCGATTCCACTGGCGTTTTCAGGGGTGGTTCTCGCGGCGATGATAGGGTACGCGGCGTGGGAGTCCCGCAAGCGCGGCGACGGTGTGCCACAAGCTTTCAGAGTCTCCCTGACTGCGATTGGACTTGGTGCGTCTGTAGTAATCCTCACTATGCTTGCGGCAGGAGCTATTGAGTCGACGGTTCGGAATCTCGTGCCGGTCGGCGGGATGATCATTGCAAACGCAATGAAGACGAACTCGCTGGCGCTGGACCGGTTCAAAAGCGAAATCGAGTCTAACCGCGACGAGATCGAGGCGCTATTGGCAATCGGCGTGCCGCCACAGGCCGCAGTTTCCGAACACGTCACCGAATCGGTTCGAGCCTCGCTTATCCCCGTCGTCGATGCGATGCGAACGCTCGGACTGGTGTACATTCCTGGGATGATGGCGGGGATGATTCTCGGTGGTTCGAACCCGATTTACGCCGCCCAGTATCAGTTCGTGATTATGGGGATGATCTTCGCAGCAGGCGGGCTAACCAGTATGACTACGAGCCTGCTGATTGGCCGGTATACGTTCACTGAAGCGGCCCAGCTCAGACGTTTCGAGGAATCTCAGCCGACGATACTCTCGGCGCTTCGGTCACTCCGATGAATATACGCTCTATATTCAGCACGGACTATTTGACAGCGTCTGGGAAGGTCCTCGAACGCCGTGAGACACCCGAAATAAACGATGGTGACGCCTCAATTGGCGGTTGATTTTCTCGATGGAGAACTGTGTATCTGTGCGCGAATCACCAGACGTCACCGCTCCAACTCAGAACTGTTCGTTTGTCGAACGAAAGGAATCGAGATAATAAAATCATATTTGGAGTTTGAACGCCTGTACGCCGAAATTTCGCATGAATTAAGTGATACGGGCGCTGAGGGATTTGAACCCCCGACGGTTTGGTCCGAAGCCAAGCACTCTGTCCAAGCTGAGCTAAGCGCCCTACGTACGATGGTATGATGATGTTATGATTTAAACCAACCGGTTCCGCCGCGCCATGGTACCGCAGTCACGTGATTACTCCGAAACCGCTTCAGCTGTGTCGGAATCAGTGTCAGCGGCGACCTCGGCAACGACCGTCTCCGTGTCGACGCCTCGTTCTTCGGCAAGTGCCTCGATGAGCGCGCGCTGTTCGGCCAGTTCCTGCTCCATCCCGTCGACGCGGGTGTTCGTCTCGTCGACAGTGCTTCGCAGGTCTTCGAGCTGTGTTTTCAGCTCGTTGACCTTCTTGTAGAGGTCCTCTGCGATGTCGGCGACCTTCTGTATCTTTTTCGCGGTGGAACCCAGTCCCATGGTCACGGATACGGAGAGCCGACATTTCCTCGTTTCGCTCGAACGTCGCTGTTAAGACGCCGCCGGCCACAGCGACGATATGGACGACCTGCGGCTCGCTCCAACTGTCGGTATCGTCGGCTGCGTTCTGTATCTCCTTGCGCTCGCGGTTCCGTACGGCCTCGTCGAGACCGCGAGCGCCGTGGGAGCGTACTACAACTCGGGGGCGTTGTCCCCGCTGTTGCCGGGCGTGTTCGCGCTCGTCTGCATTATCGTGCTGGCGGCCGGCCGCGAGGGGCGGTCGGACCCGAGCGTCGCGGCGGGCGCGAGCATCGGCATGGGCGTGTTCATCGTCGCTTTGAGTCTCCTCTGGGCGGTCACCGTCCCCGAGAGCCTCGTGTTGGGGCTGACCGAGTCAACGCTGATGGAACATCACCGCTGGGGCGTCGTCGCCGTCGGCTGTCTCATCCCGCTCGGTGGCACGTGGTTCGCGCGGGCGCTGGACCTGCTGTAGGCCCGTCTGCCCACTGGGGCGTCGTCCAGCGGTCTGTGGGCGCATCCGAAAGGCCCTTATGGGGTGGCGGCGGACTTTCAGATGGACTAGGTCGGGGGGCTAGGCCCCCCTCCTCGCCCGCACTGTGGTCTTGAGCGGGGACCGAACACCGGGGGCGTCCGGTCTGACGGACGTGGACCCCGTAAGCTAACGTGGAAGCCTCGTCCCACGGGGACGGCGGTCCGCGTGGTCGCACCTGCAGGGGTGTGCCCACGTGGTTAAACGATGGCACCCCGCCAGGCACGGAAGTGAGCAGCGGACCATCGAACACCCGTCGCTCGTGGGGTCGCGGGGTGGAGGAGGCAAACGGGATTACCCGCGTCCGAACGCCGGGCTATCCTGGCTGTCCGTTCCATTCATACTTTCTGCACCGACGACCAGTGTCGTATAGGCACACCGCCGGAGGCTCTGTCGGCGCGCCAGTAGAACAGTCGTGTTTTGGAGTAGATTGTGCCGGGAACCGTGCTATCGACAGGTAACTGACCGGTGTCTCGAATCCGTATTGCATTAGAGTCTCGAAGCGCCGTTAATTTGGTGTCGTATTTCAGATTTGAGCCTATAAAGACGGTATTTATTACTATATATTCCTCACAAATCGCAATTTCTGAACATAATTCGTGATGGGTTCAGGCATTTATGCCGACACATCGATAGAAAACTAGGATACGAACACAGCGCCCCAGAAGTAGTATTCACTTCCCCGATTTCGGAACCAAGTGACTGTTCGGTCCCGAAAGCTACGATGACTCGCCGTCGGCGTGCCACTCCTGGAGTTCTGTGCGCCGGATTTTCCCGCTGGTCGTCTGTGGCAACGCGTCGGCGAACTCGATTTCGCGGGGGTACTCGTACTCGGCGAGGTGGTCCCGGACGACGGACTCGATTTCCGATCGGAGCGTCTCCCGTGCCGGCGCGTCCGCGGCCGTCTCGACGTAGGCCTTGATGATTTCCCCGCGCGTGTCGTCGGGCACGCCGATGACGCCGGCCTGAACCACGTCGGGGTGTTCGAGGATCGCGCTCTCGACCTCCGTCGGCCCGACGCGGTAGCCGCTCGTGATGATGACGTCGTCCTTGCGCGATTTGAACCAGACGTAGCCGTCGTCGTCCTGCCGGGCCAGGTCGCCGGTGACGAACCAGCCCTCGACCTCCTTGGCCGCCGTCTTTTCCGGCATGTTCCAGTACTCGTCGAAGAACACCGAGCGGTCGTGGGGGCGCAGCGCTATCTCGCCGAGGTCGCCGGCCGGAACGGGGTCGGCGACGCCGCGGTCGGCGGCCTCGGGGTCCAGAATCGCCAGGTCATAGCCCGGCAGCGGCTTGCCCATGCTGCCGGGCCGGGTGTCGAACCAGTTCGAGTTGTTGGCGACGACGAGGTTCAGTTCCGTCTGCCCGTAGAACTCGTTGATGGTGACCGAGTCGAACGTCTCGGCCACCCAGTCGACGATTTCCGGCGTCAGCGACTCGCCGCCGACGGCGATGGTCTCGACGTCGAGGTCGTACGTCGCCGTCGGGTTCTCGACGTCCATCAGCATCCGGAGGGCCGTCGCGGGCACGAACGACCGGGTGACGCCGAACTCCGAGAGCAGGCCGAACGCTTCGTCGGGGTCAAAGCCCGAAGCGGGGTAGCCGACGACGGTCCCGCCGTGGTGCCACGTCGCAAAGAGCGTCCCGCCCAGCGCCGCGCCCCAGGCCCAGTCCGCGGGCGTCCAGACGGTCGCGTCCGGGCCGAGTCCCTGGTCGAAGAAGTTGTACGCCGCCGCCGCGCGCCCGAGCCAGAGCGCGTGGGAGTGGCGGACGCCCTTCGGCGGCCCGGTCGACCCGCTCGTGTACAGTATCGCCGTGTCGGTGTCCGGCGTCGCGTCGTAGGGCTCGATAGCCGCGTTCTCCGGTGCTGCGAGCACGTCTTCGAAGGCGTGAACGTCCCCCGGCGGCGCGTCGGTCTCGATTTCGACGACGTGGTCCAGTGCCGGACAGTCGTCCCGGACCGCGTCGATGTCATCGCGCACGGCCGGGTCGATAACGGCGACAGTCACGCCAGCGTCGTCCAGCCGATACCGGAGCGCGTCTGTGCCGAACAGGACCGTCAGCGGAACCGACACGGCCCCGACCTTCCAGTTCGCCAGGTGCGTAACCGGGTTCTGTGGCTTCTGTGGCACGACGACACCGACTCGGTCGCCAGCCTCAACGCCGAGCCCAGCCAACCCGGTCGCGAGCCGGTCCGATAGCGCGTCCAGTTCGCGGAACGTGTACCGCTCGCGCCGCCCGTCGGGGTACGCCTGTTCGAGCGCCACCCGTTCGGGGTCGTCGTGTTTTTGCAGGAAGTCGACGGCCGGATTGTACGACTCCGGCAGGCCCCAAGTGAACTGCTCGCGGGCCTCATCGTACTCCTTGAAGTCCGGCATCACTGTCCAGCCCATGGCATGCTGGTCGTCTGGGTGGCTGTTGCGTCTTTCGGTCATGGTCGTCACGACCGTTCCGGCAGAACTTTCCGTCTTCCCCACCCGAGTTGACCGTGGACTCTACCGACATTCGCGAGGAGTGGGCCGACCGGTCCGGCGGGTACTCCCCCGCGTATTATGCCTACTATGGAGCGGACGAGACGAGTGAGCTGGTGCAGTCGATACTTGCAGAGCATGTCGAGCGAGACGCGGCTATTCTAGAGGTCGGGTGCAGTTCCGGGCGGCACCTCGCCGCATTGTCCGACGCTGGCTACTCTGATCTAACCGGAGTCGATATCAACGCCGACGCGCTGGACATCCTTGCCAAGACGTATCCCGAACTCGCGGCCGACGGTTCGTTCCACGCGATGGCTATCGAGGACTTCGTCACGGATGTCGCGGATGACACGTACGATGCCGTTTTTTCAGTCGAAACCCTCCAGCACCTCCATCCGGATGTCGACTGGGCGTTCGAGGAACTGTCACGGATCGTGGATGACCTGCTAATCACCGTCGAGAACGAAGGTGGCGACGCAGGTGAAGTAAACTACGTCGATGACAACGTCCCGCTGTACTATCGGGACTGGAAGGCGGTGTTCACAGACTGTGGACTTATCGAAGTAGATTCGATAGATGGAAAGCGCGATACTGTTCGGATTTTTCGCGTTCCCAAGTAAAATTGATATAAAAAACGCTGTATTCAGTCTAGTAATAACATATATCAATAATATCGGTTTATACACTCGAATATGGGTAAGAAAATACCGAGTGTGGTTGTAACCGTGTGGGCAGTGCTTGCAGAATTCGCGTGCGATTCATCTATTGCTTGTGACTTGTTGCAAATGGACATTACAAAGATGGTGGCGGATTGAAAGCCGTAATGCTATCACTCAAACACCTGTGCCTCGAATAGGAACTGGGCTGCTGGGTCTCACGACACACACTGGGATATCAGAATAACGTATGTACGTCTGTCATTCAAACTGTTCCGTATTGCTGAACAGAGATCAGCCTGATTGAAAGGTGGTTGTTGCCCGACGGCAGGAAGTTGGGCGTGTGTAGCTCTGTGGAACATAGTGGTTGCGCCCAATTACTTGTCTACCGCCGGATAGCCGCCTTCCACAGCAAATATCAGTGCGGTCTTACGACAGGCAAGAGCCATACGTTGGCAGCACAAGATTCATGTAGTGTTGCAGTTTGCATCTCTGTATGAGATACTACCAGCTACGCGACGGGAACTCACAGCGGTTAGCGGTCGAAACTGGGGACAGTACGTACGATTTGACCAGCGTCAAGCCCCAGCTCCGAACGTTCCGTGACCTCCTCAAATCATCGTCGATTGCGGAGACCGCGCCGGACGAACTCAGCGCCCGCCACCTCGATGCTGCCGAGGCAGTGTCCGAACAGCGGCTCGGAGCTGATGCGACCGATCCCGTTACTGCCGACGAAGTCTGGGCCGCTGGCGTGACATACCAGATCAGCGAAGAAGCGCGGACGGAGGAAAGCGACACGCCCGAGATGTACCTCGACGTGTACGACGCGGAGCGACCGGAGATATTCTTCAAATCGACGCCGAATCGGACTGTCGGTCCCGGCGAAGCGGTCGGTATCCGAGCCGACTCAGACTGGGACGTGCCCGAGCCTGAGCTCGCGGTTGTTCTCTACGAAGGAGAGATCGTCGGCTACACTGTCGGCAACGACATGAGCAGTCGGTCTATCGAGGGGCAGAACCCGCTGTACCTGCCCCAGGCGAAGGTGTACGACCGCTGTTGTTCGGTCGGCCCGGCCGTCGCCACGGACATCGAGGACCCGCACTCGCTGACGCTCTCGATGTCGATTCACCGTGACGGCAACCGTGTCTATCACGGCGAGACCAACACCAGCGAGATGAAACGCAC
This sequence comes from Haloarcula sp. Atlit-7R, assembly GCF_003666065.1. Classification (NCBI taxonomy): domain Archaea; kingdom Methanobacteriati; phylum Methanobacteriota; class Halobacteria; order Halobacteriales; family Haloarculaceae; genus Haloarcula; species Haloarcula sp. Atlit-7R. Next base: position 16,042 of record NZ_QXIK01000019.1, read on the forward strand.
CTGCGAGGAACTCGTTTCGTACTACACCGCACACAACGCAGTCCCCGAGCTGTCAGTGCTACTCACCGGTACTTCGCTCGTTCCCGACGACGATTTCACGCTGCAGGAGGGAGATGAAGTCACTATCGACATCGAGTCCATCGGAACGCTGAAAAATCCCGTTACAGTCGTCTGAGCGACCATCGGACCGAGCACGGGTCAGTACCCGCTTTGGATAGGGTGTCACAGCGTGATACCCCGCTCACCCCTCGGCTTGATTTCGATTGTGCGCCTGTGTGTGGGTCTGGTAGGGATGTGCGCCGACGGAGTTATTACACTTCATTTGACTGCCCGCGCCGTGGGTATCACTGTCTGCGACAATCGGCCGAAACAGACGCGCTACAGTCTGCAATGAGGTGCTATTGATATGCCATGACCGGGACCAGTGTGCCGTCGAAGCCACCGCTCTGTCCCAGATGTTTGAACAACTGTTTAATACGAGGGCGTACCATGACCGGGTATGGCAAAGACCGCTCAAAACCCAGTCAAATCCGCCGAGACGACATTCGAGGTGCTTGACGCACTGAAAGACCTCGATGGGGCCGGAGTCACCGAACTGGCACAGCACCTCGGCATCCCGAAGAGCACGGTTCACAACTACTTGAGCACGCTGGAGCAAGAAGAGTACGTTGTCAACAGAGACGGCGTGTACGAGGTCGGACTCCGATTCCTGGAACTGGGCGCGTACGCCCGTCACCGGGAGAAACTGTTCGAGATTGCGAAGCCAGAAGTTGATCGGCTGGCTGCAGAAACCGGCGAACTCGCGAATATTCTTGTCGAAGAACACGGCCGCGGGTCATACCTGTACCGCGCTCGGGGAGACAAAGCCGTGCAGGTCAAGGCCCACGTCGGAACGCGCGTTCCGCTTCATACGACAGCGCTCGGAAAAGCGATTCTCGCACACATGCCGACCGAACGGATTGATGCGATCGTCGACCGCCACGGACTCGGTGGGGAGGCCAGCAAGTCGATACGCACCAGAGCGGAGCTGGAGCAAGAATTAGCGGACGTTCGGGAGCGCGGCGTCGCTTTCGACGACGAAGAGCGTCTCGAAGGGCTTCGCTGCGTCGCTGCCCCAGTGCTCAACCACGATGACGACATTCTCGGTGCGATCAGCGTCTCGGGACCGACCAATCGGTTCCGTGGCGATCGGTTCCGCGAGGAACTCCCGCAGAAAGTACTGGAAGTCGCCAACGTGATTGAGCTGAACGTCACCTATTCGTGACGGCAGTGTTCAGCGACGGGGAACGATAGTACAATCCTGTGGACGCCACGCTTGAGCAGCGTACTTTCGACAACACGGCCGTACTCGGACAGCGATTGTAGCACAACACAGACCGGTCAAGGGAGAACTCGAAGTGCACGTAAGCGTTTGCCACGTATTATATCGTCACATAACACCCGTAAGGGGACACGAGCCCCTGCTTTCATTGGATACTGTTAGTTCGTAGCGTTGGCTGATAACCGGTGTCTCTGCGTATTGTTCCGTATGAGTGAACGGTTGTCAACGTCATCGTACATCGGTCGGTACTGGATGCTACCATGACTCTGCCGTAGTCCGTATCTCAATAATGGATGTACTACTGTTACGCTAACTGAGACACATCGATTACGCGTTTCGTATCACTGGATATGTTCCAAGTAGTAGCTAAACACACCGAATTTCGATGTAGTACGTCTGAATATCTGTTTTAGACACAATTTTTCGAAATATAGTACTAACACAGCAGCGTAGATGCAAATAGCGCGAAATATATTCGAGTTTTGGATAGAGACAACTATATTCTACTGGTACTGAGATATATTACCACTCATCTGTCTGTATATTTTGCGCAAGGAAGGACACGCTATAGCTATCGCTTCAGCAGTGGCGTGTCAGATCGAGGTGTGCAGTTACGCGAGGAACTGGACGCCCAGCCCCAGCAGGAACAGCACGACGACCCCAATCGAGGATAGTTCGAGCCATCTGGACTGCACGTCAGCGGACCTGATGCTCGCGACGAACAGCGTTCCGACGATACCGACGACGACGACCAGTGCCAGATACACCGCGTTGAGCGCTGATGCCATATGCTATCATTTCACAGCGGTACAGTAAACACTACTGGTTGCACGGCCCCGCCACAACGGTAATGAGAGACAGTCACATAGTCAGGGACATGCGTCTCGAACTGCGAATCTGTAAACACTGCTACGAGGGTGCTCATGGGAACGATCAGAAGACGGCGGTGACACAGGACATGGTCGCCTGCGCCGAACAGGTCCGCGAGTACAAGGACCTCATCGGGCTTGATGCGCTCTATATCACGAAGGTGACGGAAGGCGACCCCGGCGGCGCGGAAGCACTGGATGTCATCGTCGCCAGCATCGAGGGCGATCAGGTCGCGCTCTCCGACACACAGCTGGTCATGGAGGACGGCGACGGCAACATGCTCGTCTATCCGGAACCCAAAGACATTCTCAAGGTCCTGACGCGGAACCTGAACCAGATTCAGGAGCAGACCCGACAGGATGTCGGCGTCGAGCTATCGCCGGAAGGACAGGCACTCATCGCGTAGCTGCACAGAAAACGGTTCTCAGTCGGGTCAGTTCTCGGTGTCGTCTGATTCAGGCTGGCCGCCGTCGGTCTGGGGTTCGCCTCCGTCGGCCGCAGTCGTCGGCTCCCGCTCCTGCTCTAACTGCTGTTCCCAGCGGATGCGCAGGACGTTTCCGTACATCGAGAGCACGAGGCCGACGCCGAGCACGACCATCCCGAGGTTGATACCGACGGTCAACAGGATGCTCGACGGTCCGCCGCCGATGGCAATTTCACGCGGGACCGGATAGCCCTCGTCGAAGATGCTCCCGATGAGCACCGAGACGATGCCGATGACGGTCATCGCGCCGAAGACAGTCGAGACCGTTCGCCACGACGGGGACAGCGAGAGGCGCTCAATCCCCGTGGTGTCCGGCTCCTCATCGTCGTCGCCGTGGTGCTCGGGCACCATGCTCCGGGGGATGAACGCCTTCGTCTCGACGGGGTAGAAGGCGGGGTGCATCCCGTGCTCGAAGATGTGGAACATGACCCCCATCAGCATGATGACGCCCAGCAGGCCGTGGAACGTCACGAAGGCCATCGCGGCCGCCTTGGTCTGGAACATCGCAGCGAGGCCGGTCTTGCTCCAGATGAGCAGCCCCGAAATCGCAAGCAGGGTCAGCTCGATGGAGAAGATGAACACGACGCCCTTGCCGATGTAGGACAGCAGCGGGACCTCGTCGGCCTTGTAGCCGGCGAACTGCCGGGCGCTCGGGTGCCGTTCGTCGACCCGGCCGAGCACGAACTGGATGTCCTGAATGAACGCGTCGACATCGTCTTTCGCCGGGAGAATCTTCGCGAAGTTGCTCCGTCCGGTCGAGGAGATCACCTGCAGTGTGATCCAGAAGACGACGAGCGCGACCAGCCCGATGCCGGTGATGCGGTGTATCGCCGTCACACCGGAGGCCCCGCCCATCAGCGTCAGCATCCACCACAGTTCGTCGTTGAACATGATGGCGTAGCCGGTGAAAAACAGCAGGAACACGTCAAGGCCCAGCAGCGAGTGGAACAGGGTCGTCACGCGCGTGAACTTCCCGTGGTCTAGGTTGCTCACGAGCTGTCACCTCCCTGTCCTTCACCGGGAGCCGGCGAGCCACCGTCGGCCGCGACGGCCTCGCCCACGTCCTCTCCCGGGTCGCGCATCTGGCCGGCGAGCCGCTGGAACGCCGCCCAGTGGATGAACACCATCACGAGGATGAACGCGCCCATGATGACGTCGGCCGCGTGGATGAGCGCGATGAGGAAATCGAGCGCGGGGATGGTGTTGCCGAACACCCAGTCCGCGCCGATACCGCCGCCCTCGACGCTTGGATTGACCCGGTACAGCGACTCGTAGCCGAGCCTGAATCCCTGTGCCCAGAACAGCGCCAGCCCTGCGACCACGAGGCCGACGACCGCGCTGACGAGCACCGAGACGCGGCTGTAGCCGTTCACCTCTGGAAGGTCTTCTGTGTTTGTCATTGGAACTCACTGGCGTCCTCGCCAAAGATGATGTCCATGGCGACGTCGTTGAAGAAGGTGCCACTGTCCCTGTTGTCCAGTTCGTCCGAGATCTGTTCAGGCGTTCCGACCAGAATCGCGTCAGTGGCACACTCCTCGGCGCAGGCCGGCCCCTTGCCGACGTCCTGGCGCTCCTCGCACATGGTACACTTGTCCATATTGCCGCCGCTGCCGACGAGGTTGGCGACCCCCTCGTCCTCGTCGGGGAACTGGGGCGCGCCGAAGGGGCACGCAGAGAGGCAGTACTGACAGCCGATACAGAGGTCGTCTCGGACCCGGACGAAGCCGTTCTCCTTCGAGATGAGCGAGTCGGTCGGACACACCGACACACACGGCGCGTTCGAGCAGTGGTAACACTGCATCGGCACCGCGGTCTCGCCGGGCGATTCGCTCTGTTCCATCGCTCGACCGCTGCTCGCGTTGAGCCCGGAGGCTGCCTCCTGGCCTTCGAGCATCGTCGCGATACTGATTCGCTGTTCGTCCCGTGGGACATCCCACGTACGCTTACAGGAGACGACACAGCCGCCACAGTCGATGCACGCTTCGACGTCCGGGAAGATGCGCGCGTCCTCGCCGGTACTCATCACGCCGTCGTGCATTACTTCATTTCCTGTTGACATACTAGCTCACCTCATTGCACCGTCGAGTTGTCGCGGACGTCGAAGTCCTTCTGGGTCCCGACGTCGTTCACGTCCTGCGGGAAGTCGAAGTCGAGGTCCACGTCGATGTTGTACCGGTCCAGTATCGCCGGTGTCGCCGGGTTGACCGCGACCATCGACACCTTTGTCTCCTGCATCTGTGTCTCTACGTCGTAGCCCCGGGACGTGATGGCGTTCGCCGAGTCCCCGATGGCGTAGGGGACGTGGCCGTCGGGATACTTGTCCTCCAGACTCTCGCCTTTAAATACGCCGCCCCAGTGATACGGCAGGAACACTTCCTGGTCGTTCGGCCGGTCCGTCACGCGGGCTTTCACCAGCACGGAGCCACGGTCCGTCGAGGAGATGACCACGAGATCACCGCCGTCGACGCCGAGTTCTTCCGCCTTGTTCGGCGTAATCTCCGCGTACATGTGCGGCTGGAGGTCGGCGGTGTGGATGTTGTTTCGCGTCTCCGCGCCGCCGCCCTGATGTTCGACCTGCCGCCCGCTGGTCATGATGGTGTCAAGATCTGGACCGTCGTCCTGGTTATGGATGATATCTGTGGCCCGTTCCTGCTCGACGAGGTTGTTCTGGTCGAGGCGGTAGAAGTTCCGCTGTTGGCCGTTCGCTGGCCACTCGTTCAGCAGTTCCGTGTCCGGCCCCTCGATGGGTTCGCGGTGGACCGGCACCTTGTCGAGGAAGCTCCAGACGACGGCCCGTGCCCGGCCGCGCCCGGTCGGCGCGTCGGGCTGTTTGAAGTCGTATTGCTCGTAGAACTCGGGGTCGACGCCTTCCCCGATCATCGTTTCGAGGTACTCGTCGAACACCGCACTTCCGGTGTCAGGGTTGTTCAGCGCCTGCGCAGCGGTGTACACCGACTCCTGATTGTCGAGTGCGTACTGCTGTGGGATGGTGAGTTCGTCCGGCTGGACCTCCTGAGTAGGGTCGACGAGGCTCTGTGGCGGCGTCACTTTCCAGCCCGGATACTCCGGGATGCCGTGGATCATGCCGTCCGCAGCCGTATCGTCGTCGTCGGCCCACTCGGGGTTGTACGGCGCACGGGTCAGGTCAAGCGCTTCTTCCTGACTCTCGTACCGGTCGCCGACGGCGTCGAGCGTCTCCTGCATCGGGTAGTCGTCGTCGGTCGGCATCGCCTCCCAGTCCTCCGGCGTGGGTGCCTGGACGCCCCAGCGGGTCCGGAAGTCCTGCCCTCCGTTGTTGGGGTCCAAGTCGTCGTTCCAGATAATCGGGGTGCCCGGGTGGTCCTCGCCCCAGCAGGGCCAGGGGAGCATCCAGTACTCGCCTGCGACCGGCGTTCCTTCGGCCCCTTTGAGGTCCTCGTTGGAGAACGCCCAGTCGTACTCTAAGTGTTGCTGGAGGCGCTCGGGGGTCTGCCGGTAGCCGATGGTGTTGGTCCCGAGGTTGAACTCCCGGACGACGCCCTCGTAGCTGGACTTGCCGTTGTACAGCTCCGAGCCTGCGCCCCAGTCGAAGTGCTCGCCAAAGCCGAGATAGCCGGCCAGCTCCTGCATTATCTGGAGGTCCGGCTTGGAGTTGTGGGCCGGCCCGCGGACCGGCTCGGACCACTGCACCGACCGGTTCGTGTTGGTCAGCGACCGGTAGTGTTCGTACTGGCTCGACGCCGGCAACAGCAACACCGGCGGGCCGTCCTCGTAGTCCGGGAGGACGCTCGCGACCGAGGGGAACACATCGATAACGACCAGCAGGTCGAGGTTCTCCATCCCCTCTTTCATCTGCTCCATCTCGCTGATGGAGTTCGCCGAGTGCCCCCAGAAGAACGCGATTTTCGTCTGGTCGGGCTGGTATATCGGCGTCTCCTGGTACCGGTCCTCCCGGTCGAGCGCCGACTCGAACCAGCGGGCCACCGTCAGCCCGTTCTGGAACATCATCGAGTTCTCCGCCGGGTTGTTCGGCCCGTGGTCGGCGTTCGGCGGTAGCGAGTCGGCGTCCTCGCTCCCTTCGTAGTTCGGGCTCTGGCGGACATACTTCTCCGGCGGCATCAGTTCGAACCGGTTGTACATGTCCGCAAACGATGTGTCGCCGCTGGTCTCCGGGGTCCGGTCCCAGATTTCGGCCCACCAAGACCAGCCGCCGGCTGAGAGACCGTAATACCCCGGCAGGATATGGCTCGCGACCGCGAGGTCGGTCGCACCCTGGACGTTTGCGTGGCCACGCATCACCTGGAGGCCGCCGCCGCTCCGGGCCGCGCTCCCGGAAGCGAGACTCGCCATCGCGTACGAGCGGATGTTCTGGGTCCCGTTGTTGTGCTGGGTCCCGCCCATCGCCCACTCGATCTGGATGTGGGGCCGGGCCTCGTCTATCATGTCGGCGATGCGCTCGATGTCCTTGGCGGACACCCAGGTTATCTCCTCGACGGTCTCCTTGTCGTACTGGTCGAGTTCAGCGTCGACGTCCTCCCAGCCCTGGACGCGGTCGGTGAGCATGTTCTGCCCGCTGTCGTCCGCGTCCGGGTCCATCGCGAGCCCGTGCTTGTCCCGGAGCTCTTTGATGATACCCATCATCAGGGCCACGTCGGTGCCCGGCCGGAACCGCATGAACTCGTCGGCGTGGGCCGAGGTCTTGGTGAACCGCGGGTCCAGATTGAGGATGGTCCCGCCGCGTTTCTGCCCCTCGAGGATGTGCTGCATCGCGATGGGGTGTGCCTCGGCGGGGTTCTGGCCGATGATGATATTCAGGTCGAAGTTCCGGTAGTCCTGAACGGTGTTCGTCATCGCGCCGTAGCCCCAGGTGTTTGCCAGCCCAGTCACCGTCGTGGAGTGGCAAATCCGGGCCTGGTGGTCGATGTTGTTCGTGCCCATGAACGCCGCCAGCTTCCGGATGGCGTAGGCCTCCTCGTTGGAGTGGTGGGCGCTGCCGAGCAACATCACGCTCTCGCGGCTGTGCTCCGCGTCGACGTCGACGGCCTCGTCCGGTGAGGTGTCGTCGTCGGGCCACAGCGCCCGGATGTCCGTCGCCAGGCGGTCGTAGGCCTCGTTCCACCCCATCTTGCGCCACTCCCCGTCCTCCTGTATCATCGGGTGCTTGAGACGCTTCTCGGAGTGTTCGGTCTCGTAGATGCCAGCCCCTTTCGAACACAGCGACCCGGCGTTTATCGGGTGTTCGTGCCATGGCTCCATGCCGACGAAGGAATTACCCTGTCGCTCGCCGCGGAAGCCACAGCCCACCGAACAGTAGTTGCAGATTGTCTTGGTCAGTTCGGTGTCCGTGTCTGCTCCGTCCGTTTCCTCGCCGTCCTCCTGAAGTGCCCGACCAGCGCCGCTGACGCCGAGGGCGACGCCCCCTGCGAGGGCGCTCGCTTTCATAAACGAGCGCCGGTCGAGGTCCAGTGAAACTGGGTCCTGTTGTGTACTCATGGTGAATGGTGCCCACCCATTACCGATGCTGTCCACGTTTGCCACGCAATCTGGTTTGTCATTGTCTAACTAGGCGTGCTACAAATTCACTGTCATGTATGATAAAAGGTGTCATATTTTGCCATGATTATTACTGGGGATTTTTTGACGGGCCAAAATTTTGAGGGTTGTGTTCACGAACACATATGTGAACACTCCGCAAGTTCTATTACTTCGACAGGATTTTGCATGATTAATGAATACAGGTGCCTTTGTGTGTTCCTGTGGGGGGTCGTGTGACATCGACCTCGAAGCGGTACGGGACGGTGTCGACGATGTCGATGTCGTCGCCAGTTCCGAACTGCTCTGCCAGGACGGGCTGGCCGGGATGTCACAGGTCATCGAGGAGTACGACCTCGACCAGATCATCGCGACGACGCCAGAACCGTCGTGTCAGGACCGCATTCGCGGGCTTGCGGACGAGCACGGCCTGCACCCCGAGGCGTCGGTGTTCGTCGACCATCGGGAGACCAACGCCTGGGTCCACGGCGAGGCGGCGGCAACCGACAAGACGGCCCGCCTCATCAACGCGACACGCGCGGGACTTCGCAAGGAAGCACCCTCGCGGACGGTGTCGAAAGACGCCGGCAACCGCGTCGCCGTCGTCGGCGACCCGGGGACCGCCCGGTCGCTGACCGACGACGCCGACGTGACGGTCATCGCGGACGGGCAGGACTTCGCTGACGTGGAAGGGCTGAGCAATGTGACGATAGAGCGCGGGCGCGTTGTCGACATCGAGGGCTCGTACGGCGAGTACGAACTCACGCTGGAAGCCCGCGTTACCGACGACTGCATCGACTGCATGGACTGCGTGCGGGAGGGTCCCGACGGCATGGTGACGGAGTTCCCCGTCGACATCTACCCGGACGCACCGGACGGCGCGTGGACGGACACCTGTCCGACCGACGCCATCGACCTGGCGGGGGTCACGCACACCGTTGAGGTCGACCAAGTCATCTACCCCGGCGGCCGCGACGACGCCCGCGGCGGCCGGCTGGGCTTTTACACCGGCCCGGTCGACGCCGGCACTATCGCCGCCGTCGAATCGCAACTGGGCGGCATCGAGAAGCCGCAGTTCCTCGACCTTGATATGGACGTCTGTGCCGCCGGCGCGTCCAGTCAGGAGGGGTGTACGGCCTGTGTCGACGCCTGTCCCCACGGCGCGGTCGACCGGCCGACCATCGACTCCGTGGAGTTCGACGAGGCCGCCTGCGAGAACTGCGGGGCCTGTACGAGCGCCTGTCCGACGGGCGCGACACAGCTCCGCGAGCCGTCGAACCGCCGGCTCGCACGCGAGGTCGAGGCGCTGCTGGAGGACGACGCCGACGGTGGCCTGCTCTCGCGCGGCGACGGCGGCATCGATACGCAGGTCATCGCGTTCGTCTGCTCGGAGTACGCCATGGAGCGGCTCCGAGCACACGGACGCAAGGCCGTCCAGTCGGGGGACCTCGACTACCCGCCCATCCTCCCGGTCCAGGTCAACTGCACCGACACGGTCGGCGAGGCACACGTCATGCACGCGCTGGCGGCCGGCGCGGACGGCGTCGCCATCGTCGGCTGTGGCGGCTCCTGTCTCCACTCCGGGCCGGACCCCAAGCAGGACCTCGTCGACCGGCTCAGTCAGGCGACGACCGACCTCGGCCTGGGCGACCGCGTCGGCTTTTTCGCCCCGGAAGCGGGCAACCCCGAGGCCTTCGCCGAGTCACTGTCCGGGTTCGTCGAGTTCGGCCTCGACGAGACGCCGATACCGGCCGGCGACTACGAGGCGACGGGCCGCAGCGACGCCGACCGCGAGGAACCCCGCCCCAACCCCGACTTCGACAGCCACGGCTGGACTCTAGAGAGCGTCCGAACCATCCTCGACCACGTCGACCCCGAGCGGGAGGTAATTCGCGGGCTGAAGGACTTCGGCGTCATGGACGTCAGCGACGCGTGCACGCTGACGCCGACCTGTACGAACCTCTGTCCGACCGACGCTATCCAGCGGACCGGCGAGGGCGAACTGGCGTTCAACCACGCGGACTGCGTGAACTGCGGGCTCTGCGAGGAGGGGTGTCCCGAGACGGCGATTACGATGCACGACGGGCTGGACCGCTCCCTGCTCCCGGAGAACCGGGGCGGCGAGGCCTGGGTGACCGTCCACGACGGCGACATGCTCGAATGCGTCCGCTGTGGCAAGCCGTTCACTAGCGTCGCCTCCGCGACCAAGATCGAGGATGAGGTCGGCAGTCAGGTCGAGGGCCTGGCCCCCGACGCCGACCACTCGGTCTTCGAGTACTGTAGCGACTGTCGGAGCCGTCTGCTGTTCGATCAGGGGGAGAAACGATGAACGACGCGGCCGTCTACGAGGCCCGCCTCGAACTGGTCGATTTCGTCATCGATGTGTTCTGGGACGTGCCCGACGAGGCGTTCGTCGAGCGGCTGTTGAGCGGCGACGTGCAGCTACCGGGCGACTCCATCAACGACCAGTTGGACGAGGGCTTCGAGATGCTACGGGCGTGGATCGACGACAACGCGGACCGGTCGGTCTCGGCGGTGCGTGACGACCTCGAACGGGAGTACACGGACCTGCTCGTCGGCCCGCGCCCGCCGGTGTTGCCCCACGAGACGAACTACCGCGAGGACACGGAGTTCATCGGCGAGAGGCTCGCTGAGGTCGATGCCAGCTACGCCGCGGCGGGGTGGGCACCCCCCGAAGACTACCCCGAAGAGGACGACTTCATTGCCGTCGAGCTGGCGTTCCTGCGCTATCTCATCGAACGCCAGCGCGAGGGCGACGAGGAGACCGTCGGCTACGAGCGGGTGTTCATCGAGCAACACCTCAGTGAGTGGGTCGTCGACTTCACCGACGAGATGCGCGAGGAGGCCGACGACGGACTGTTCCTCGCGGCGGCGCTAGTCTGTGAGGGCCTGGTCCGCTTCGAGGACGAAATCGTCGCCCAGATCGGCTAGGCTACTGGATGCGGAGGACGAGCCCCACGCTGGCGACGAGGCCGACGACCAGCAGGACCTTCACCGCGGGCAGCAGGAACGCCATCGCCTGTTCCATGAGAAAGAGCGACCGCCAGGTATTGACCGACTGTGCGATGACTGCGACCGCTCCCGCACCCGCGACCAGCACGCAGAGCAGCGTGACCGACACCGCCGCGACTACCCCGAATGGGTTCACACGCAGTCGCTCACGCATCGGGGACCACCCGTCGACCGACGACGAGGACCACGAACAGCGGCACGAGGACCATCAGGAGGCGGCTGACGAACAGCCCGATGTAGCTGATGGTCGATTCGAGGTGAATCTGCCAGTGCCAGCTCCCCTTGAGTTCGGCGATGAGGCCGATTGTGCCGACAACAAGCAGTGACAGCGCCAGCAGCGTAGCGAGGGTGTAAACCAGAATTCGGAGATATCCGAGAAGTGAAACGGCGGTCAGCCTGGAATTCGATTGCTCGGTGGCCATCAGGTACCCTCTCCGGCCCAGTGCTGCTGATAGATATCGTACGTGATGACGGCGAGGACGACCAGCCCGACACCGAGGACTGCCGCGCCCATATCGGGTGGAAACGGGAGATTGAGTCCCGGTTCCGAGTGAATGGGTATAGTTAACATGAGATGTGATACGGACTGACAAGTAAAAAACCGTTGCGACCTGTTCTCCTGAGACAAAGCTTTTCTCCACGTAGTCCCACCCCTGTGATAGTATACCATGACTTCGCGCCGCGGACTGCTGCTTCGGCTCTCTGCACTCACCGGAGCGGCCGGTCTCAGCGGCTGTTCGTCCTTGCTGGCCAGACAAGCGGAGTCGCCGACGGGTGACCTCGACCCGAACCCGCGAGCCGACGAACTCCCGATACGGCAACACGCCTGGAACGAGCGCCTCCGGAGCGATGCCGCCGGCAACGACCTGCTGCCACATCATTTCCGGCTGTTCATGCTCGACCTCGACACCGAGCCGTCGGATGCAGCCGCGGAGACTGTCGAGCTAGCGATGCGAACACTGGAAGACGCGTATGAATTCAACAGTGCAGGGCTCCTGCACATGCTCGCCTGGGGGACGAACTACTTCGACACCTACGGGTCGCTCGATACGTCCCCGATACGCAGCCCGCGAGTCCTCTCCCGGACGGACGACCCCGACCTGCAGTCTTTCGACGCGATGCTCGTTCTCGCGAGCGACGTTCCCTCGCACCTCGCCGCCGCAGAATCCGCGATGTTCGACACGCGGCCGAGGCTGGCCGATACGGAGATTCAGGGCCGGCTTGGTGACGTGTTCTCCGTCGCCGACCGCCGCGGCGGCTTCATCGGCGAGGGACTCCCGGCGGCCCACGCTGATGCCGAAGGCGTCCCTGCCGACATCCCCGAGGAGTCTTATATGTTCTCTGGCTTTTTTGCCGGCCGGTCCGGCACCCAGGCCAGCGAGGACCGCGTTACAATCGACGACGGCCCCTACGCCGGCGGGACGACGATACACCTCTCACGAATCAACGAGGCGTTCGATACCTGGTGGGAACTCGCCCAGTCCGACCGCGTCAAGCGACTGTTCTCGGCGGAGTTCTCGCCGGCGGACATCGACAGGGGCAACCTCCCTTTCGCCGACATGGTCCGCGAGCACGCGAGCAGCGAGGGGGAGGTCGGCCACTTCGAGAAGGTTGCCCGCGCCCGCAAGGACGGGGAGCCGATTCTTCTCCGGCGGGACTTCAACACGATCGACGGCGGTCAGGCCGGCCTGCATTTCCTCTCACTACAGGAGCACCCGCGTGACTTCGAAGAGGTCCGGGACGCGATGAACGGCTGGTGGCTCCGGGAAGAACACGAAGAGCTCCGGGACCGGCAGAACAACGGTTTGCTGGAGTTCATCGAGGTCGCGTCGCGCTCGAACTTCTACGTCCCGCCACGCGACAAGCGGGCCTTCCCGGCCCCGTAGCCGCCGCTGGTCAGCTGTGAGAATTGAAGGCGGCCGCCGCTACTCCTCGTCGCTCGTCGTGTCATTCTGGTTCACGTCAGCCGGCCAGACGCCGTGGTCCCAGACCTCGAAGCCGTTGAACGTCTCTGTCGCACCTTTGGGTTTCCACTCGCCTTGTTCGTGTGCCATTATGTATCAACTGTCACAGTGACTGGGCTTAAGTTTTGGTGCCGTCACTCAGACGGGGTCCCCGGCGGTTTCTGCTCATCTGTCACTTCGTCGAGGAACGCGTTGGCGTAGAGGTCGACGTGCATCTTCAGAACGGCACTCTCGTCGATCCCGCTCTCTTCGGCCTGTCGACGGAGCAACGCGGCCAGTTCCTCGGTCGGTTCGTACCGTATTTCGCGGCCGTCGACCTCGAAGACCACGTCGTGGGACTGTGAAACGAGGTGTTCAATCTCTAGCAGCGCCTGCTCGACTTTGGTCTCCAGCGCCTCGTCAATGTCCTCTAGCCGCCGGTCGGCCCACTCCTGGGCGGCCTCGTACAGCCGGTCGCTCACCTCGAAGGCGAGCGTCAAAACGACACCCCCTCGCCCTCGAACTCGGGCGTCCACAGCGTCGTCTCCTCACACACCGGACACTCCTGCCGGCGCAGCTGCCCTTCGAACGCCGAGAGGTCTATCATCTGGCCGCATTCCTCGCAGCTGTAGTAGGTCATTCTTCGGATGGCGGCCACGACTGCGGAGCCGGGTCCGTCTCGGTAATCTCGGAGTACAGGACCACGAGCGCCCCGAGTACGATGGTCAACACGAGCACCCCAGCGACCCCGCCCATCGCGTTCTGGCCAACGAATGAGGTTGTCCCGGTCGCGAGGTCGATGGTCGACGCGACATCGAACAGTGTCAGTAAGAGCCAGACGAAGGCTCCCAGTACCACGAACGTGAGTATCTTCGACTGCTGGATCGCGGTTCGAAGTGTCATTGTCGTTCGTGTATGACAATGACCAGCAAGCATTATAAAAATACGGCGTTACCCGTCGACGAGGTCCCAGTCCGCTTTCTCTGCGGCGTCGGCGAGCGGAACGAACTCCCAGCCGGCCCGCTCGGCGACGGGTTCGTCGTCCGGGCGGCCGACCAGGACCATCCGCTCGGCGTAGAACATCGAGTGCTCGTCGATGTCGGCGAGGCGCTCGGCCGGCTCCTGGCCCGCGCCGCTGAAGAAGTCGGCGTCGATGCCGTGGTCGCGCTGGAACTTGTTGATGACGAAGGCGTCGACGTCGCCGACGATACCGACCCAGTCGGCCCACGCCCGCGCCTCGCGGAAGACCAGTTGCGGGTCGGCGAACTGCCGAGCCGCGTCGTATGTCACGGCCATCGTCATGTCGTCGATGCCGCCGCCGTGGGGGCCGCTCGCCTCGACGGCCTCCTCGCCGGCGTCCGGGTCCTCGGCGACATTCGAGGCTGAGTCGGTGTCGGCCGCGGCCGCGCCGCCCGCGCCGCCGCTGTCCGTCGGGATGCCGACCGGCTTGTCCTTGTTCTCCCGCGGGACGTGAGGGACCGGCTGGCTGCCCGGGCTGTCGGCCGATTCGCTGTCCGCGTCTGCGCTCGCGTCCGTGGCGTCGTCAGCCGATGCCGCCCCGTCCCCGGCTGGCACCGGTTCGTCCTCGGGTTCGCCCTCCCCGCTCCAGAACCAGTCGCCCCGGTTCGGCGTCTCTTCGTCGTCCTGTACGTCGAGGTCGTCGAGGTCTATCTGGTCTGTCATTCTCCGAGTGTCCTGCCTGCCGGGAGCGTCGACGGGTCGAGTGCGTCCGTGAGGCCCAGTCGCTCTATCGTCTCGCGGGTGGGCCGGCCGTCGGCGTCCCAGCCGCGCTGGCCGTAGTAGGCGTCGAGCATCGCGTCGAAAGACTTGGCGTCGACCGCCGCGCCCGCGTTCGGTCCCGAATCGAGCGGTTCTTGTAGCTTTGCCGGGAGTTCGTCGTCGGCCCGCGAGACGCCCTCGCGGACATTGAACAGGCGCGTGAGTGTCCAGACGCGCTCACCGACCGTCGCGAGGTCGCCGTCCGTGTCGAGGCCGATAGCGTCGAGCCACTCCGCGCCGAGGTCGTTGAAGGCGTCGCCGACGAAGTCGTCGACGATGAGACACCACAGTGCCGAGCGCTGGTCCTGTTCGCGAACGACGGCCGCGGCCGCCCGCTCGGGGCTCCAGTCGCCGTCGAAGGCCTCCCGCTCGATGGGGAGCGCCCGCCGGTGGCAGGCCCCGCGGTCGCTGGTCGCGTACGCCAGCGCCATGCTCCGCGCGCCGCGGGGGTCGTAGGCGGGCAGTTCCATGGCCTTGACCGTCGGCAGGAGGTCGGCTCCGCCCAGACGGTCTGAAGCCGCATCGACACCGTCGGCCAGAGCGTCGCCGAGCGCTGTCTCCCGCGCGACAATCTCTTCGAGGAGCGCCTGCGCATCGTCGGGACTTCCGTACTCGAGCGAGCGGTCGAGCAGGCCGGCATCGCCGGCCTTGATGGCCCACGCGACGGCGCTCCCGGCGCTGATGAGGTCGAGCCCCAGCCGGTTGCAGGTCTCGCCCAGCGCCGCCACGGCATCGAAGTCGTCGATGCCCAGGCCGGCCCCGAGGCTCATCGCTGTCGCGCCGCGCGGGATGGTCTCGCCGTCTTCGGTCTGGACGCGGAAGCCGCCGGGGCTACCCTCGTCGTCGTACTCCCGGCCTGCGGCGAGTTCTTGGACGGCCTCGATGCCGACGCCGTCGGCGCCCTCGAACTGGCCGTCCTCCCAGCCGCGCGTCGAGAGCGCGCCGACCTCGTTGGCGAAATCGACCGTCTCGACGGTCCCGCTGGCCTGTAGCCACTGGCCGGTGTCGCCCTCGCGGTACCGCTTTGCGTACCGTTCCCGTAACTCCGCGAGGTCCGTCGGCGGGTCGCCGCGCACGACGACGGCTTTCAGCCGTTTTGCGCCCATCACCGCCCCGGCACCGCCTCGCCCGGCGTGGTGTTCGCCGCCGTCGGAGGCGATGGTGGCGAATGCGACGCCCTGCTCGCCGGCCGGCCCGATACACGCCACTGCGGCCTCGGGGAACGCCGCGTCAGTTTCGGCTGTGTCCTGTCCCCACGTCTCGGCGGGTTCGACCGTCGCGCCGTCGTCCTCCACGACAAGTGTGACCGGCTCCGGCGCGCGCCCGGTGACCAGAATCCCGATGTGGTTCCGCAGCGCGCCGGCTAGCGTGTCCGGAAACGTCCCGCCCGCGTACGAGTCGAGGAAGCCGCCGGTCAGGGGCGACTTCGTGACTGCGGCATATCTCGTCTCACCCGGCAACAGCCCCGATACCGGCCCGAGCATGAACAACAGGAGGTTCTCGGGGCCAAGCGGGTCGGTGCCGGTGTCGAGTTCGTCGTACAGGTACCGAGCGCCGAGTCCCTTGCCGCCCACGAACTGGCGACGCCAACCCTCTGGGACCGGACGGCTTTCGACTGACGCCGACGACAGGTCGACGTGGAGCATCCGGTCCCGGTTGGCTACTGTCATCATACCTCACTCCTCCGTCTGTCGACTAAAGGATTATCCCCACCAGCCATGCACGAAGCGCCTTTCTGCCAGAGCCGAGAAGGCAGGGTATGCGCGCAGGCACTATCGTCGCTGGCGGCCGGTCGACGCGGTTCGGCAACAGCGACAAGGCCGTCGCCGACCTCGCTGGCACGCCGATGATTCGCCGCGTCGCCGACCGACTGGGTCAGGTCGTCGACGAACTCGTCGTGAACTGCCGCGAGGACCAGGTTGAGGCAATCGACGGCGCGCTGTCAGGCCACGCCCTCGACCCGACGTTCGCGCTCGATGCGGACCCCGACCAGGGGCCGATGGCGGGCATCGCGACCGGGCTGGAGGCCGTCGACAGCGAGTACGCCGCCGTGGTGGCCTGCGATATGCCCTTTGTCGATCCGACATTCGTCGACTACCTGTTCGAGCAGGCGGCGTCCCACGAGGCCGCAGTTCCGCGCCCGGACGAGTGGTTTCAGACGACGCAGGCAGTGTATCACGCGGACGCGATGCACGACGCCTGCCGGCGAGCGCTGGAGCGCGGCGAGCACAAGGTCGTCGAACCGCTGTTTGACCTCGATTACGTCGTCGTCGAACGCGAGGACGTGCTCGAACACACCACGCTGGAGACGTTCGAGAACCTCAACACCCGCGAGGAGTTCGAGGCCGCGGCCGAGCGGTTTTGAACGAACGGGGCCGGTGTCGGCTCGCTCTCAGACGACTGCCACCAGCGGATCGTCGTCTCGCATTTCCGCGAGCACCACGCGTGGCACGTCGGCGCGGTCGTGAATCGCCTCGGCGACAGCCCGCGCGTTCGTTTCGAGTCTCTCGTCGTCGACCATGTTGAGCAGCGGAATCGCGGTCGCGTCGGCTGGCACATCTTTCAGCCCGCCGCGGCCGCTGGCGAGCACCGCGGCGACATCTCTCGGTCGAATCTCGTCGCCGGGGGCACGCCCTGTGATCGTGGCCACCTCGTCGACCCGATGGACAATGTCGTCCATCAGCGGTTCGCCGACGACGTGTGCGCTCGCGATGGGGACGACCGTCGATGCCGTCGCGGGGAGCTGTGGCTCGCGGTCGCTCGGCGCCTTGAATTCCCGCATCCGCGCGCCGTCAGCTTTCACCAGAATCGGGGACGCGATGTCAGCCAGGTCGGCGACGGTTTCCGGGTCGTAGCCGCGGTAGCGGTCCGGTCGCTCCTGTGCCGGGACGACGCCCAGCGGCCACGCGGTCGCGCCGTCGATGGCTGACCGGGGGCTCTCCGTCACGACAACGTCCGCGACCCAGCCGTCGAAGATGGGTATCCGAACCGTCGCGGTGACGACTGCCTGCTCCAGTCGCGCTGCGAGCGTTGCCATCGTCGTCTTCTTCCCCCCAGCGCCGACGAAGCAGGTGGTCCCATGTCGCCCGTCCAGCGCGTCGACGATGTCCATACACAGTGCAGGGCGGTGGTCTGGTTAATCGTTACCCCGTGTCCGACGACGGAATCGGAACAGTCACGCCATTTAATAGGCTGTGCTGTGAATAGTTAGCAAGGATATGCTCGAAGACGACTTCGGTCGCGAGGTCTCCGGTGTCCGCGTCTCCCTCACCGACCGGTGTAACTTCGACTGCGTCTACTGCCACAACGAGGGGCTGGGCGACACACGGGGCCCGATGGAGGCACAGGATGACGAACTCACTGCCGACACCATCGTGGCTTTCCTCGAAGTCGCCGCCGAATTCGGGGTCGATTCGGTGAAGTTCACCGGCGGGGAGCCGATGCTTCGGGAAGACCTCGAAGAGATTGTCCGGCGCGCCCCCGATGAAATGGAGGTGTCGATGACGACCAACGGCACGTTCCTCCCCGGCCGCGCCCCGGACCTCGTCGACGCCGGACTCGAGCGGGTCAACGTCTCGCAGGACGCCCTCGATAGCGAGGCCTTCGCCGAACTGACACAGAGCGGGGCCTACGACCGGGTTCTCGAAGGCGTCGAAGCGGCGCTGGACGCCGGCCTCGCCCCGGTGAAGCTCAATATGGTCGTCTTCGAGCCGACCGCGGGCTACGTTCCGAAGATGGTCGACCACGTCGCCGAGAACCCCGGCCTCCAGCTCCAACTCATCGAGTACATGCCCGAGCTGGCCGGCCACCCGGAGTGGGCCATCGACATCGACCGCGTCCACGACTGGCTGGAAGACCGCGCCGACAAGGTCGAACACCGGGAGATGCACGACCGCAAGCGCTACTGGATGCACAGCAGTGACGCGGCGGTCGAAAGTAGCGGCGCGACCACATCGCTGGCCGCGTCCGACGGCGGCGTTCGGACGGAGCCGGTCAACAACCACAACAGCGGGATGGTCGAAATCGTCGACCCCGTTGGCAACGAGAACTTCTGTGCGAACTGCCACCGCGTCCGGCTCACCCACGACGGGTATCTCAAGGGCTGTCTGAACCGCAACGACGACCTGCGCGACATCGGCACGACCAAGGAGTCGATGCGCGCCGCGTTCCGCGAGACAGTCGACACCCGCGTCCCCTACTACGGCGAGTACATGGTTGAAACAGAGGACGGCGAGTGGGAGATAAACGAGGCGTACATCGACACTGACGGGGACCGTGCGCCCTACGAGTACTCGGAGTAGCGGCCGCCGCGGGCCGGTACGCTCACTGTTTCGCCGTCGGTACCAACCGTCATGAGTTTCCGGTTTCGCGACCGGACGACGGTTTCGCTGTCGTGGACCGAACTGACCGGAGCAGTCGGGGACTCTGCGACGGTGCTCCCGGTTGTCGTGGCTGTCGCCGTGCTGACAGAGCTTTCGCTCCCGGTCATGCTCGTCTGGTTCGGCGTGTTTCAGGTCGTCTGGGGGCTGTACTACGGTGCTCCGATATCGGTCGAGCCGATGAAGGCTTTCGCCGCGCTGGTCATCGCCGGGACCATTTCGACCGGGGAACTCGTCGTCGCAGGGCTCCTGTTGGCAGTGCTTTTACTCGCGCTTGGCACCACACAGTCGCTCGAAACTGTCAACCAGTACGTCGATGACACTGTTGTTCGTGGGGTACAACTCGGCGTCGCGCTGGTCCTGCTGGAGACCGGCGTCGGTCTCGGACTCGACGACCCGAAGCTCGTGGCCGTCGCCGCCGGTATCGTCGCTGTCCTTGCGGTGGTCGGCTACAGCGGGCAGAGCGCCTTCGCCGTCTTCGTCTTTGGAGCGGCCATCGCCCTCGTGGAGACCGGGGTTCCGACGCCAGCCGTTCCAGCGGTTGACGCCATGTTTATGCTCCCGACGATGACACTGTCGGTGCAGACGGTAGAGGCTATCCTCGCTCAGGTCGCGGTCACGGTCGGTAACGCCGCCCTCGCCACGTCGGTCCTGCTCGCCGATTATTTCGACCAGGACGTATCCGCGGACCAGCTCTCGAACAGCATGGGGCTGATGAATCTGGTCGCGGTTCCTTTCGGCGCGTTTCCGATGTGTCACGGGAGTGGCGGCGTCGCCGGGAAGTACGCTTTCGGGGCCAGAACGCCCGGTGCAAATCTGATACTCGGCGCGGGCTACGTGCTGACCGCGTTCCTCGCTGTCGGTGTCATCGCGGCCTACCCGACGGCGCTTCTCGGGATCATTCTGGTACTGATCGCGCTCCAGTTGGGCTGGACCGGGGTTTCCAGAACGGACGACTTGGCAGCTGTCGCGGCTATCGGTGTCTTCGGTGTGCTCGTCAACCTCGGTCTCGCACTCGTCCTCGGCGTTCTCGTCCAGCAACTGCGCGCCCGGTCGTGAGCATTGCAGCGCGTCCCGCGAGGGCCGCCAACCGTGGCTTTCCGGCTGTTCTTGGCTTCTATACACTGCGTGTCTGCCGGCCCCCACACGCTTGTATCAGGAGGTCGAAGGGACAACTGATAGATGCGCCCTGCAACGGAACTCGAAAATCTGCTTGGAAAGGCCGACTCACTCACTATCGTCTGCCACAACAATCCCGACCCCGACTGTCTTGCCAGCGCGCTCGCGCTCGGTCGCATCGCGGCCGCCATCGGCATCGACGAGCGGCGAATCCTCTACAGCGGCGAGATTTCACACCAGCAGAACCGCTCGTTCGTCAATCTGCTGGAGATGGACCTCCGGGAGTTCGACCCGGCCGACGTGACCGACCGCGAGTCTTCGGAGCTGCTCGCCTTCGTTGACCACTCTGTTCCGGGGTCGAACAACCGGGTCCCCGAAGATGTCTCGGTTGACATCGTCATCGACCATCACCCAGCCGAGGATATCGCGGCCACGTTCGTCGACCACCGGGAAGAGATCGGAGCGACGGCGACGATACTGACCGAGTACCTCCGAGACCTCGACATCGAACTCAATGACCGTCTGGCGACAGCGTTACTGTTTGCCATCCGGCGGGAGACGCTGGGGTTCCTGCGCGGCGTGACGCCGGACGAGTACGGCGCGGCCGGCTTTCTGGCCGACACGGCCGACTCTGGCCTGTTGCGGCAGCTCTCCTCGCCGTCTGTCAGCGGCGCGACCGTCGACGCAATCGCCGACGCAATCGAGAACCGGACGGTCCGCGGGTCGGTGCTGATATCACACGTCGGCCGGACAGGGGAACGGGACGCACTCCCGCAGGCGGCCGACTATCTGGCGACGCTTGAGGGCGTCGAGACAGCCATCGTCTTCGGCATTGTCGAAGACGCTATCCAGCTCAGCGCCCGTTCGACCGACTCCCGGGTCAACATCGGCGACGTGCTGAGCGAGTCCCTGAGCGATGTTGGGAGCGCAGGCGGACACCGCGAGATGGCTGGCGGCGAGGTGCCACTCGGTATCTTCGCCGACTACACGAGTGACGACACCGTCCTCGTCGACATCGTCGGGCAAGTGATCTCGGCGCGGCTGTTTGCCGGATTGAATCTCTCGGAGGAGAGCTAACTCGCCGTTCAGGACAGCCGGAACGTTTCGAGGTTCTTCGGGTTGTGGGTCCGCATGTTGAACTTCTGGTACAGCGCCGAGGACAGCTGGTTCGTCGTTGACGCGTCGCCGTGGACACAGAGGATTTTCTCCGGCCGCGGATGCATCGTCTCGACGAACGATTCGAGCCCCTGTCGGTCGGCGTGTCCGGAGAAGCCGTCGACCGTCTCCACGTTCAGTCTGAGGCTCACCCGTTCGGCGCGTGGCCCGCTCGTGTCGCCGAGGGTGACCTCGTCCTGACCCCGCTGTATCTGCCGACCGAGCGTCCCCTCAGCCTGATAGCCGACGAACGCCATCGTGTTGTCCGGGTCGCTGCCCAGCAGCCGGAGCCAGGACATCACGGGGCCGCCGGTGACCATCCCGGAGGTCGTCAGAATGATAGACGGTTCGTCGTCGGCGATGTCCCGTCGCATCTCGTCGCCGCCATCGACTTGCTCGAACTGCTCTGCGAGGAACGGGTTCTCGTCCTCGTAGAGGATACGCTGGCGGAGGTCGTCCCGGAGGTACTCCGGATACGCGGTGTGGATGGCCGTCGCCTCCCGAATCATCCCGTCGAGGTACACCGGCATCGTCGGGATGTCGCCCTTTCGCATCGCTTCTTCGAGAACGAGCATGAGTTCCTGCGACCGACCCACGGCGAAGGCCGGAATCAGTACCTTGCCGTCGTTCTCGTGGGCCTCGTTGATAACGTCCTTGAGGACCCGCTCGGAGTCGGACTGGTCGGTCTGGTAGTCGTTTTTCCCGCCGTAGGTCGACTCAAGCACGAGTGTCTCGACTCGCGGGAAGTCGTTGACCGCGCCATCGAGCAGGCGGGTATCTTTGTAGTGGATGTCCCCAGAGAAGGCGACGTTGTACCGACCCTCGCCGATGTGGAAGTGACACACCGCCGAGCCGAGGATGTGCCCGGCGTTGTGCATCGTGAGCTTGATGTCGGGCGCGATGTCGGTGACGTTGCCGAACTCCAGTGGAATCGTGTGTTTCAGCGCGTCCCGGACCTGCTGGCTCTCGTAGGGTGGGGTGCGGCCCTCCTTCGAGGCCACGTCGAGGTAGTCCAGCTGGAGCAGGCCCATCAGGTCCCGCGTCGGCGCGGTCGTGTATATCGGCCCGTCGTAGCCGTACTTGAACAAGATGGGGATGAGCGCAGAGTGGTCCAGGTGGGCGTGGGTCAGGACGACGGCGTCGAGAGAATTCGGCCCAGCCGCGAGGGCTTCGGGTGCTTGGAGATACGGAACCTCGCCCTCAGCACCGGGTTTGTCACCGCAGTCGATGAGGATTCGGGACTCCGGCGTCGAGAGGATGAATGCGGCGCGACCGACTTCACGACAGCAGCCGAGCGTCGTGAGCCGAACCCAGTCCTCGTCGCTCGTGGTAGGTCGGTTGATCTGGCGACCGACACGCTGGAGGATGTCCCGGCGTTCCTCGCGTTCCTGCTTGAGATAATTCCGGACGTTCGAGACCGTCGAGGACTCCATCGGCGGCGTCCGGACGACCTCCGGGGTCCAGCCGACGGAGGCGGAGATCTCGTCGAGGGTTGCCCCGTGGCGGCCGATGACGCGACCGGGCTTTTCGGCTTCGATGAACACTTCGCCGGTCTGGCGGTCGAAATCCAAGTTCTGGACGCCAGCGTCCTCGGGAATCGTCTGCGTGATTCGAGTCCGCGCTTCGTTCGGCGGGACGAGTGCTTCTTGCGTGGGGCGAACGTTGATTCGTTTCCGCAGCGTCTGTGCGAGATTTCTGACGATACCGTCGCGGTTGGCAACCGTCTGCGCGTCCGGCGTGTAAATAACTAGTTCCGGTCCCTCGAACGCGACAGATTCGATTTCGATGTCGTCCGGTGTCTCTTCTTCGACCTGTGCTTTAATTCGATCAAGTGTCTCGTCTGCGGAACTCATAAGTTTGGAGATGGAGGCCCGATAGCCGTCGGTAAAACCACGGCTCTCGACTGCCGTTATCTAGCGGGAGTGCAAGCACAGTAAAGAACCTTTGCTTGTCTCGCTATGTCATTGGAGGGTTGCAGCTCGGCGGGAACCGGCGAATTTTAGTGTGGGACTCCGAGTTGTACGTGTATGGGCTTTGGTAGCTACGATGAATCCGAACAGAAGGACAACGACGTAGATGCAGACGACAGCGATGGCGTTGCGGTCCACGAGAACGACCACGACGGATCGGTCTCCTTCGAGACGGAGGCGACCACGAGCGACCTCGTCGACAAGCTCGGCGACATGAAAGACGAAGACGAAGAGTAACGCCGCTCCCGACCGCAGTTACTGACCGACTTTTTCGCCGAGTTCGCCGCGCTCGTGAAGCTGTTCGAGGATATCGCTGCCACCGATGAACTCCCCGTCGACGAACGTCTGTGGAATCGTCTCTCGCCCGCTGTGGCGCTCTAGAGCCTCCCGATAGGCATCAGTCGCTTTGAGCACGTCCACTGTCTCGATGTCGTCGCGGTGCTGTTGCAGCAGTGCGAGGGCCTTCTTCGAGTAGCCACACTGTGGCATCAGCTCATTGCCTTTCATGAACAGCACAACCTCGTTGTCTTCGATGACGCTGTCTACCTGATCCGTGACTTCATCCGGAGAGAGTTCTTCGGGCTCAAATCCCATACCGTCACTAACAGCGTCGGCAATAAAGGCGTACCGACGGTCGAGCAGAGCCGCACCGCCGGGGTACACGGTTACTCGGCTTCTTCGGGCGTCAGCGTCGTCAGCTCGATGGCGTGAATGTCGCGAGTGAGATGCTCTCCCAGCGCGTCGTGGACACGCTGGTGCTGGTCGACCAGCGACTCGCCCTCAAACGCCGGCGAAACAACGCGTACCGCGTAGTGTTTGTCGTCGTCGGGGTCCCGCGGCGTGGTGACCGTCGCCTGTGCCTCCGGAAGCGCGTCCTCGATCAGTTCGGCGACCGCATCCTCGTCCATACGCGCTCTGTGGAGAGCGGCGGGCAAAACAGTTGGCGTCACACAGTCGTGGTCACCGAGTGATTGACAGCTCCCGACCGATACCGACCCCGAGGGCGACCAGTCCCAGAACCGCGAGCGCGACCCCGCCGAGCCAGAGCGCCGAGAGCGAGGCCGTAAGTCGGACGGTCCAGAGCCCGGCTACCAGCGCCAGCCCGCCAGCAACGACCAGCTTGACGAACCGCTCCATGCCCGTGCCTGCGGTGACCGGCGGTAAATCCCTGCCGGCTGAACCACAGGTGTTTGTGCCTCTGGCACGTAGCTCGTATATGAGCGACGCAACGCTCGTCTACGACGACGACTGCGGTTTCTGTACGTGGTGGGCGGACTTCATCGACGAGCGGTCCGACCTCAGGGTCGCGGGCTTCTCCGAGCTAGACGACGACGTACTAGAGCGACTCCCGGACGACTACGAATCCTGTTCGCATCTGGTGACCGAGAAGGACGTGTACTCCTGCGGGGAATCCATCGAGACAGCGCTCACATACACCGACATGGGCAAGGCGGCTCGGCCGCTGCTCTCGTTTCTCCGGCAGTTCGAGGATTACGAGCGATTCCGCGAGCGGGCCTATCGGCGGATCGCCGATAACCGTTCGAAGTGGGGGAAGGTCATGTCGAAGACGCCGCCAGCGCGCAGGAACGACGCGAACTGACGCCCCATCTCAAACGTCGGCGAGTCGCAGGTCACCGTCGCTGATCGGGCTGACATAGGTGCCGACGCGTTCGCGCTCCCACCACTGCCCAGTCTCGCGGCGCTCTTCGGGCGTCGTGAACCGATACCGGTAGCGGACCGCACGGACGTGCGTCGGCGTGGTCTCCGAGAACGGCACCGAGGCGAGCAGTTTTTCGGTCGCCTCGTCGCCTGCAAGCAGTCGGTCCAGCAGCGCGAGAAACCACGGACTCCGTCGCGGCGAAGAGGTCATCGCCGCGAACCACAACTGCCAGTCAAGCCGGTAGTGGTAGGGCGCGAGTTGCCGCGGCCGCTGTGCTGGGTCTGTTGGTTTGCCTTTGAACTCGTAAGTCTCCCATTCCGTGTCGGCCGTGACGACCTCGTCGGTGGTCCCCTGGACGACGATTTCGTAGCGCGTTCTGGTAATCGAGCCGAACGCGCCGTAGGCGTTGACTAACCGGAGCGAGTCGAAAGCGGTGTTCATCACCTGCTGCTCCGAAAGGATGTTGCGGACCGGTCCGACGCTACGCCAGAGGACGACAGCAGCGAGTCCGACCGACAGCGCCTGCAGGTACAGCGGCGGCGCAGTCGCGCTCGGAGCAGTGACCGGGAGGGTTGCTGTGAAAACGTCGTCCCTGAATGCCGCAATAGCCTGAACGATAGTGAGGGCATTGAGCCACGAGAAGTTCCCCGTCAGCATGAGCCAGCCCTGAAAGCCGATGGTCGCTACCCCCGCTACTGACGCCCACGGCTGTGGCGCGAAGTAGAGGAACGGTACGGCGACTTCGACGACGTGGTTTCCCAGCACTTCGAGTCGGTGGAACCGGTCGGGGAGGTGGTGGGCGTACCAACTCACCGGGTTCGGAATCGGCTGGGTTTCGTAGTGGTAGTCCAGTGCGGTGAGGTCCCGCCAGCAGTCATCCCCGCGCAGTTTGATGAGTCCGGCACCGAACATATTTCGGAACAGCGCCCACAGCAGGAGCCACAGGAGTATCGACACGGGGACCGCGTACGGACGCGGGAGCCACGATGGGACTCCGACGAGTGCCAGCGCCGAGAGCCCGACGCCGGCCCAGGCTGTGATGCCGATGACGCGGTCGTTCGGATAGACATAGAACAGACTGGGCCGGTCACGGAACTCGTAGCGGTCGACGTACTGCTGTATCGGCAACAGGCCTTCCTCGCCCGCGAGCGGACGGAACTGCGTGGCTGCGACGACGAACGCCAGCAGGTAAATAACCGCCAGCGCCCGGTGGAACAGCATCCGAACGAGCCAGTACGCCGCTGGCTCCCACGGCAGCATACACCGGATGTGGCTCAGCCACGGACTAAACCGTACCGGGCGACGGCCATGTCAACCGTACTCAGCCATTATCTGCCTGTTCAGGCCAGCAGTTGCTGGTGTGTCGGCTTCATACAGCGGTCCTGGACGACGCGGCGGCCAGCAGCTTCGGCGCGTTCGACGGCCTTGTCGTCGTGGATGCCGAGCTGCAGCCAGATGACGGCGTCGTCGTCGCGTTCCAGGGCCGCGTCGACGATATCGCTGACCTCGTCGCTGGGCCTGAAGACGTCGATAATGTCTATATCACCGGGAATATCTGCCAGTGAGTCGTAGGCCTTCTGCCCGAATATCTCGTCAGCAAAGGGGTTGACCGGTATCACCTCGTACCCCTGTTCGGTGAGGTACTTCGGAATTTCGTGGGCGTCCTTACCGGGGCTGGTCGAGCAGCCGACGACGGCGACGCGGTCCAGTTCGAGAATGTCTCTGAGTTCGTCATCCGAAGTAACGGGCATACACGACAGTTCGTCGGGCACCAATAAAAGCGATTGCCTGCGGGACCTACTCTGCGGGCTCATCAGCCTCTGTCGGTTCCTGCAGGTAGGTCTCGCCCCACGCTGCCATTTCGGTAATTACGGACTCCAGTGACTCTCCGTGTTCGGTGAGCGAGTAATTGACGCGAAACGGCTGTTCGTTGATTACTTCGCGGTCGACGAGCCCCTTCTCCTGCAGGTCTTCGAGGCTGTCGGAGAGCACTTTAGATGAGATACCGTCGACGTTCTCCTTGAGTTCGTTAAATCCTGAGGGGCCGTTATCAAGCAGCCGGTGGATGATAACGGGGTGCCACTTCTTCCCGATAAGGGACGCCGTCGTGGTTATGGGACACCAGTCCTCGCCAGCACACCAGACGGAAAGCTTCTCCGGTGAATCGCTCATATCTTGTTGTGATTTCGGCCGCGGCCGGCTAATAACTACCCCTGTGCAGGTACCGGAACCACCGTCTGTGGACTACATCGGGAGACACGGTGGACACTCCCACACCGATGTCGGAAAGAACTATGACCCGCCATATCCAGCGGTACCTGATTATGGCTTCCCAGCACGGTTGCTGCCGCAGGCGATTTCAACTATTGTCGCAGCTCGTCGCGTCGGCTGGTCGCGATGTTCGAAAAAACCAGTCGAATGCCTGAACAGGTACCGGGATCACTTCGATCCTCGCTAGTATTGACACGTTGCTCTTCAGCCGCGAGCGAGTAGTCATATTTTTCTCTGGTTATTCAGTGTATTCTTGTATGGTTGCAGTCACCGTGTGGAACGAAAACCGGCACGAGCGGGCGACAGGCCCCGCCAATGCGATGTACCCCGACGGGATCCATACGACGTTGGCTGAGATGCTTACTTCCTACGGCCACACTGTTCGGACAGCGACACTTGACGACCCTGCCAACGGACTCACCGAGACGGTGCTCACCGACACTGACGTGTTACTGTGGTGGGGCGATGTCGCACATGATGCCGTCAGCGATGCGGCTGCGAGCCGCGTTGAGCAGGCTGTCCGTGACGGAATGGGGTTCATTCCGCTTCACTCCAGCCACGAATCGAAGCCGTTCGAGGCGCTTATCGGGGGAACTGGTACCCTGCGGTGGCGCGAGGAGGGCGAGCGTGAGCACGTCTGGGTCGTCAAAGCGAGCCATCCTATTACCGACGGACTTCCCGAGGAGTTCGAACTCGAACGTGCCGAGATATACGGAAAGGGGTTCGACCTACCGATACCCGACACCCTGGTGACTGTAAGTTGGTGCGACGACGGCACGGTATTTCCCAGCGGGTGTTGTTACTACCGTGGTGCAGGGCGTATATTCTACTTCCAACCCGGTCACGAAACGTTTCCCGTGTACCACCGGCCAGTCGTCCAGAGGCTCTTGCACAACGCCGTTGCGTGGGCCGCGTCGAATGAGCGCCATCACTCCACGCCGAACAGTCCTGCTCATCAGGACAACCGTCGTGGTGCCTGGTAGCCCGACTGACTCCCAATTGCTGTCTGGAAACGACCGCTCGAAGCGTAATTGGTGATTAAGAGTCGTCTTTCGGAACGGTAGGCGCTGTTTTCCCTCGGGATGGTGACCGAAGGAAACTGCAAACTTAGGAAACTGGACCACGACCATGAGCCAGTATGCGAGGACAACAGCAGAGCCGTAGACCGATTCCAAAGGGTTTGTATCTAATGACTCCGGAGAGTGGCCTATGACAGAGAACGTGGTCGTGCTCGGGTCGGGGTATGCCGGCGCGGGGGCAATAAAGAGTTTAGAGGACGAGTTAGACGGTGAGGCGGACGTTGATGTCACGTGGGTTTCTGAGACGGATTATCATCTGGTCTTGCACGAGTCTCATCGGTGCATTCGGGACCCGAGTGTCCAGGAGAACATCGCTATCCCTGTTCACGAGATCAAGCAGCCCTCGACCGCCTTCATTCAGGACGAGGTCGTC
>NZ_QXIK01000020.1:0-42851 GCF_003666065.1 Haloarcula sp. Atlit-7R
CGACCGAGATCACCGACGCGTTCATCATATGGACGTACATCCAGGGCATTCTCGGGGTGAAGAACGCGGCGAACGGGTCGGTTAGTTTGGCGATTTCCATCCCGTTGCGGGTGACCATCTCGTAGCCTCGTGGGGTCTGCATCCAGGCGTTGACGATCAAGATCCAGAACCCCGACAGCCAGGCACCGAAGCCGACGAGTACCGACGAGATGACGTAGGTCCGATCCTTGACGCGATTGCGGCCGTACAGCAACACGCCGAGGAAGACGGCCTCTAAGAAGAACGCCATCTTCGCTTCGAAGGCCAGCGGGCCGCCGATCAGTTCACCGGCTACCTCGGCGAACTGTGGGAAGTTTGTGCCGAACTGGAAGCTCATCGGAATCCCGGTGACTGTACCCATTACGAAGCCGGCGGCGAAAACCTTCACCCAGAACGAGCGCAATCGCGTATACCGCTGCTCGTTCGTCCGCACGTCTTTCCAGGTAAAGTAGATGATAAACGGTGCAAGCCCGATCGAAAGGGACGCGAAGATGATGTGAACGGAAATTGTCCATCCGAACTGCATACGGCTCGCGAGTTCCGGAGGGAGGAATGCTGCCAACACTGGATCGACAGCACTCAATAGTGTGATTGGACCCATTCACCTTACGCTATGGCACAATAGCTTATGAGTAGCCTCACGGTTCCCACTTTGGAGCATTCACCACAACAGTATTGTATTATTAGAACCGTATTGCTTGTACACCTCAATCGCCGTATCAGTATACGATAGCTGATAGATAGAGTTGACCGCTCCCAGCGATGATCATCACAACGCCGGCGATTGCCGTTGGGTTCAGTGGGTCCCCAGACTCGTAGTCAAGGCACTCACACAGCACTGACAATATGTTCCGAGCCGACTGCGTTGTAACTGACGGCGTCGGGTCCAATGTCTTCGCCGCGTTATCGAGACTAAGGAACACAGCTTCGCCTGTATCGGAATTGCGGAGTTGCTTCCAGCGCCGGAGTGGCCGGATGGCATCGTTGAAGCGTTCATAAAACAATCACGGGGACTGGTTTCGCCAAACTCCGGATTGAAACAGCCGCCCAGAGAGTACGTTTACTGATCTTGAACTGCGCACTATTTTCTGTCTGGTATTGGTACGGCGGGATGATGGAGCCGCTTGAGATTGGATTACGGATTCTCGGTGGTATCATTCTCATCGGGGTGAACGCGTATTTCGTCGCGATCGAGTTCGCGCTGACCCGTGTCAGACAGTATTCCAAATCGGAGTTCGATACGCCCGGGCTTGAGCTTGCCTGGGAAATGACCACTGATCTGGAGTTTTACTTAACCACTTGCCAAGTCTGGATCTCCGCAACCAGTATCGCTCTCGGGATTATCGCCGAACCTGGACTAGCGGCTCTGATCGAACCGGTGTTCGAGAACACCACGTTCGCATCGGTCGGGGCTGGCTCGTTACTCGGGTTTCTTATTATCAATTTGGTCCACCTCACACACGGGGAACAGACGCCTACCTACCTTGGTGTCGAACGCTCCAAACAGGTCGCCCGGTATGGGTCACGGCCGCTGTACTGGTTTGCCAAGATACTCGCTCCAGCTATCTGGGTCGGTGATTCGGTTGCAAAGGCAACACTGGGCCTGTTCGGCATCGAGATGACTCAGGCATGGACAGAAACCGAAACAGAAGTCATCGAAACCCGCGCTGACCTTCGGAACCGGCTTGGATCGGTACTCGAAGAGGGTGAATTGCCTGCAGAGCGCCGTGAAGAGATTATGAACGCGTTGACGATTGGTGAACAATCAGTGAGAGAGGTCATGATCCCCACCGAAGAAATCATAGCCATATCAACGGAGGATTCAGCTGAAGCGAACTTCGCAAAGCTCGAGGAGCACCCTCATACACGGTATCCACTAATTGGTGAGGATTTGACTGAATTCCATGGGATCGTCTACAGTCCAGCTCTGTTCAGCCATCGTGAGGAACTCGCCAGTGGCAACGGTGCGTTCACTGAACTGGCGGCACCGACGATGACGCTTTCGCCCGATACCGATGTGAGCGACGCGATCGATCAGTTCCAGACAGAGCGACAAGAGATGGCTCTCATCATCGAAGACGGCGAGGTTATTGGACTGGTGACCGTCACTGACCTGCTGGAAACGATCATTGGTGATATCGAAGATCCGCTTGACCAAGGCAGCTCTAACGCACTCGAGTGAAAGATACCGAGCCATCAAAAAACAATTCCTTGTTAAGATGTACATCAGTGGACTCGCTATTTCTAACTGGTGCCGGAACCATCTTATGAGGCTGGCGTATTTTTCCCGGAGCGGGCTACAGATTGAGCAGATCGGACTGGTAGACATTCCACCTGTACCAATCGTTCATCGATGACTGCAACAAGGTTGCGAACGTTTCTATGACACGCTGAAGGAAGTCGCTATATGACACCGATCGGTCAATCGGTAGTGCCAACTCACCACTAACAGGTTCTATGGGGAGAAATTCCTGTTTGTGCGGAAATAGCACTACTATTTAGATCGTTAGAGAGTGCAGCTGAAGGCAGTATTCTATCTTTTGTAATTTCGAGATCCATCCTTGATGGCGTCGCCAATCACGGTATGAATGGACTCGAAGAAACTACTAGTTTCCAAACTACGCACGACGGCCAAATCTCTTGTATACTGGTGAACTTATCGTGTATCAGTAATTTTGTCTGCGCATCTTCCGAACTGAGCTAACCAACAATACGATCTTTTAGACACCTGCGTTGGTTAGCCTACTCACCGGAGATGAGATCATTTGCTTCGTCACGAGTCCGTTTCGCGGCCTCCTGAGCGTAGCCTTCGTGGGTTGTCTCGATGGATTTGTGCCGGAGCACGTCCTGTGCCAACTGCGGGTTCTCGCGATAGATTTCTCGCCCAAGGCCACGGCGAGCACCGTGTGGCTTCAGCGGCTCATCAAAGTCATACTCGGACCATTCACAGAGTTTGGCGAGGATATCCCGGGCCGACTGTGTGGTGATCGACGGTGTCGGGTCAAGTGCTTTCGCCGCGTTGTCGAGTCTGGGGAAGACGGCCTCGTTCTCGTCAGGCTCTCGAAGTTGCTTCCAGCGCCGAAGTGGACGGATAGCATCGTCGAGGATCGGCCCAGACTCTCGGGTACGGTTCTTGCCGAACACCTGCATTGTGCCAGCCTCTAGATCGACATGACGCCACCGGAGGCCGTTGCGTTCCTCGTCATCAGAAACAGCGACGAGTTCCGCGCTACGCGCACCTGAGTAAGCGAGTAGGAAGACGAGTGCCTGGTCGCGATAGGCCGCCGTGCGGTCGATGTCGTCGCTTTCGCCGGCCTTGTCGACGCGAGCGGTGGCTGTCGCACAAATAGCGTCGCGGTCCCGTGTGGTCCAGTACTGCTGGTCTGTTTCAGTCTCGTCGGTCGGGAGCGGCCCCTCGGCGTGGTTGGTCTTGGCCGGGTTCGTCGGAATCAGGCCCTCGTAGACAGCCCAGGTGAGAAATGAGCGGACGTAGGCGAAATAGCGACGGGCAGTCTCTGGTGAGATATCGTCCCGATCGTCGGCCCGGGCGAGGTCGCGAGCATACTGTCGGCAGAGATCATCGTCGATGTCTTCGGGACTGGAGATGTTATGTTGGTCCCGGGACCAAGCTGCGAACTTCCGCAGCACGCTCGCGACGTTCGTTCGGTAGCGCCCGGAGTCGATATCGACCAGTCGTTTCTCGATGGCCGATTCCAGGGCGTCAGCCCCGGGTGTAGCGTCGTACTCAGGCGGTCCACGATCCATGCTTCCCATACAGCGGCGGTCCGGGTAAAACTGGTGGTGCTTATTACGTTAATACAAACCTATCTACAAAACCAGAATATCGACGTTTCAGGCACTCTGTGTGAGAATATTCGGGCTTTCTGTGTCTGATAAAGTCTATGTAGCTATATCAATCTCGCTCAAATTCTGACCTTTGATAAACAACGAATCATCGCAGGGTCACGCATGAGATACCACCGGCGCTCTTCATGACACGGAGACGATTGAACTCGTGCATTGAGAGCGGCGGTCTCAACTTCTGTGGGGATGCCGAAGACCGAATTGTGTCGCAGTTTGTCGAGCAGGCACTCTAATCGGGGCAAGCGAAGGAAGGTAGTTCCATATGCATTGAGAACGCTGGTCTCAACTTCTGGTCGTGTACCCTTTCGAATAGAAATCGACATCAAAAGGGCCAGACAATCAAAATCCGGTGTCTAGAAATTCAGTCAGTCCTGAGATGTGATCTTACTCAAGTTCGGAATATATTCGCCGCTGTCAGTCGGCGATGTCACCCTTTCTAGTCCTCGTCATGCTACTACTCGTTGATTTGTCCCAGCAGCGTGTTCGAGACATGGCGGTTGGTCTCTTTCAGGTCGGTCATTTTTACGAATTAGGCTTCAGGACTTCCGACCGTCTATCACGAGTTCTGCAAGCCGGTCTGGGTTTTCCATCGCCAACTTGAGCAGTGCCTCGTGGTACTCCCGTTTCGGGATATCCCGTAAGCCAGCATCGCGGAGTTCACGTTTCACTTCGAAGTCGAGTATGTCCTCGAACTCGTCCCATGTGTCGGACCTCGGGTAGATAGCCTCCTGTGAGGCGTCGTCGTACGGGAACGCCGGTCGACGCTTCCAGTCGTTGCCGTCGTTTTCTGTAGACGGTTCCGACTGTTGGCGGTCGGTCTGATTTGGATCTGGCATAGGTTTTGATTTCGTCTCGCCCGCGTCGTCAGCGTCGTCGGCATCTTGCTGGGCCGCTGCGTCTTCAAGATCATCGAAACCCATTAACGACGCACCTCCCCAGTCTCGACGATTTTTGCGAGTTCGTCGTAACACTGGAGTTGATCGCACCCAGGGTCGTAGTCGCGCAACGGTACACCCTCATCGTTCGCATTGTCGATAGCCGCTCGGTGTCGAATACCAGGAAGGTCATGGTCATACGCTCCGTTATCCACGTTCTCCCAGTCCTCGGGTGAGAGATACGCGTAGTTCGGGACGTGTTTTGCGACGGCCTCGCGGGTGGTCATTTCCCGGAGTAGCCGGCGGTCGCGTGTGTCTTGGTCAATACGGTCGCTGAGGTCTGTCGGCGTCACGGCAAGAATGTCGAGATCGAAGTACTCCCGGGCTTCCATGACCAGGCGTTGGACTGTATTCGTCAACCCGGTCTCATAGCCGTTCTCTGGCCGGAGTGGGATGATAATGTTCCCGGTCGCATACATCGCATTGTCGTTAAGCTTCCCGCGATTGGCCGGACAGTCAATGACGATATAGTCGTACGTTTCGCCGAGCAGTTCGCCGACTAGTTCCTCTTTGAGACGTGTCGTCCCCATCGTAGCCTCCTTAAGCCCCGACTGGACGTCTTCTAGGTCAACGTGAGCTGGGAAAAGGTCGAGCCCATCACTAACGTTTGTTATGTAATCATGCGGGTCCGCGCCGTCAAGCAAGACATCGGCGGCGTGGTTCGTGTTCCAGCGCTCACCCCGGTACGCGTCGTCATGACCTAGAATAAGCGTCATGTGGCCGTTGTCGTCAAGATCGATCAGTAACGCGCGTTCGTTTCGATGGGCAAGCTCGCGCCCGAGGTTGATCGCTGTCGTTGTCTTTCCGAAGCCGCCTTTCAAGACGCCCACACTGACTGCGCGGGGCGTTGGTGCTTCATCACTCATAGCAGGCTTATCTACCTTAGGTGACTTAGCTGTTCTGCCTTAGGTAACTTAGATAGTGTACCTTAGACACCTAAGGTAGCTCATTTAGATGAGGTAGATTACGTAGGTGGAATAGCTGATGTATTTGAGACCACCAAGTTATGATTCCGTTATCAAAGAGCCGCATACCAAGTTAGCAGGATCGTCACGCCTAATGGTATCGTGAAATGACTAGCATCGCGACTAAACGTAGGTTATTACCCCAGCTCCCTGCAAATGTTTTATTTCGGCTGTGTTGAATCGCCATAAGGCGATTGAATTCACTGTTTGACGGCACGTTTGATGTTGTAGACGACACACATCAGAGCAATTTCTCGGAATTCACGGAACCAGGAACGCGCTCGCACGGCGAAGCCGAGCGAGCGCTTCACAGCCGAATTGACGGTCTCAGTCATAGAGCGCTGATTGTAGCGTTGTTTGTCGATTCTGGCGTTGTGAGCGTGGTCGTAAGGAGCGAAGATGCGGTGCTTGATGAGCGGTCTGATGCCGAGTTCACGGAGTGCTTTGCGGAGCGCTTGCTTGTCATAGCCTTTATCGGCCGCCAGAGACTGCAGATCGCCCGCGTTCCGGCGGGCGATCTGCTCAGCGAGGTCTGCGTCACTTCCCTCCCGAGTCGTCGAGCAGTGTACGTCAAGGATCGCTTGGGAGTCTGTATCGACGAGTTTCGTGACTTTCAGCTTCTGCACGCGGTAACTGATTCGCTGGCAGTAGTGGCGGCTCGCTGCTGAGCGTTCGTAGAACGTGGCATCGATTGCAGCGTGTTTCGATGGGTCGCGTAGCTGCGCCGACTGGCGCAGCAACACTCGACAGATGCTCATTTCGATCCGGTCGAATGCCTTACACAATGTGGATGGAGAGGGTAGATCGGCCGCTTCAAGGCCGATCTCCCCGGTTATTTGTGGCATCTCTTTGAGCAGGTCAATCGTCATTCGGTAGGACGCATCAAGGTAAATCCGCAGACAATGGAGGGAAACGAGGGCATAGTCGGCGAATCCGCCGCCACCTTCCGGGGCGGCGGATTCGTCTCCATCACCGGTAACAACTTGGGCAATCGGCACAATCTCACCAGTGAAGCGGGAGATTTGTGTCATAGGCAACCGAATCATCCCGCTTCAACTCCTTTGATTTAGCGACCTATCCCGACGCTGTCTAGTGATTCAACAGAGCCCGTTACAGAGATTTCGTGTTCCGGCGGCAACGTGATCGTCGCTGTCGAGGCTGCCGACGACCAGTACCCCGAGCACTCGATCTACGGCGGCACACACGATTGCGCTCCCGAGTGGGTCGAACCGCTAGAGCAATCCTAGTCTGACAGCAAGGGAACTCGCCCGTATTTTGTGAGCCTCCGCCGGGTGAGGGGTTTCCCGAACATGAGTCGCGAACTTATTTTGTTGCACGCAAGATAGCGTCGTCGTAGGGTTACTAATCCACAATTTTACGCCGCTAAAGACGGCTTTTTCGACCTCAGAAGACACAGCAGCCGCCACTCACAATATCTGCTGAAAAGTCAAAAAATTTTTATTTCACTCCATTGTTTCGGTGGCGACGTCGATTCCTCTCCTAGATACGTCCGGAGAAGGGAGTCAGGCGGCGGAACTCACGCATCCGGTACTCTTGTTCCCACCGGCACAGCGAGCTATAGTGCGGTGTCTCCTCAGAGCCGAACACAGCGGGAATACCGGGCATCTCGTTGAGATTGCTTCCGTCTCACGGAGACTCTTCTCCAGTTCGACACAGTACAGAATCAACGCGATCTGTACCCACTCGGCGTACCCGTCCGCGCTATCCGGAACCGACTTGACGGAGCCGATTGCTCTGACGGCCGACGATGACTAAGCTGGTCCGAACAGGTGGCATCTGGAACCGCCGTAGATTAGCCATTTTCCAGATGCCATTACCGTTACACTCTGTGCAGAGATGCTGGGATACAAAATTGAGAGGGGCAAATATAGATTCCGTATTTCAGGAAAAGTACAAAACACGAAAATACACGCACATATATGCCGTAGTAAAAATAAGCACGCATAGACGACCCTCTTTCTCGTAGATTTATTACCATATACCGACTCTCTGGTACTGAATCTCGACGCTCGGTTAATCTCTCTGATAGAAGGGACTAACGCGGTGTGAGATCGACACGGTATGCGAACAACTCGTTTGATTGGAGCGCGTCAGCGTGGTTGCAGACGACGTGCCGGATCATCACTTCATCGATTCCGACACGATCAGACAGTTGTTCAGGAAAGTCATTGAGTGTGTCCGGACTGTCGGAAATCGCCTGCGGCCACTCTCCGGCATCTAGTGTGGCGGGCGTCGGTTCGGGCACGGCCCCAAGCTCGTCGGTAGCCTCCTCAACCGATGGAGGCGTGCCAACGACCACTCGCTCCATCCGCTCGAACGACGCGTTGGTCACGGCTCGGAGCCGCGCCGATTCGTCGTCGGTTTCACCACAAACCGCATTCACTGCGACATTCTTGATAGCTTGTTGATACCGCCGTACAACTCCGACGATTCGAAGTGATCCCGGTACTTCTTGAACAAACGGGAGCCAGATCCGGTTGAATGTACGTGGCGAAACAGTAGCGCAGGCCGAGTTCGCAAGACAGTGCGGCGCTCAACTGACTTGGCCCAAGACCTCACGGAACGTGTATGTCTGAATTTGACTGGTGGATCTCGAGGTCACTGTAGGCATGACTGTTCGGGTAGCTATCGTAAAGGTGCGAAACGACAGCCTCGATTTTTTTTCGGCGTGGTCCTCGTCGGGGTTCTGGGCGCGACGGTCTGTCCCGAGTGCCCGGTCGACGGCCGGAGAGCCGTTGGCCCGCCCGAGTTCCGCATCGATCCGTCAGGGGGCAAGGCCATCGAGGGAGCCGAATAGCTCCGCGATTTTGAACGGACTGTAGTGATTGAGCAGAGCCGCCCCCGAACCGAGACGAATCGAGTCGGTTTCATCGGTGAGGTTGCCAAGCAGTACCTCGGGGGTTGTTCTGCGATCTTATTCCCCATGCTATGGTGTTATGCCATTCAGAACTAGAAATAGTCGAGGCGTTCGGCCTGATAGGCAGCATCGATGGTGTTCGCATGCGCACCAGTCGCAGTTCCGTAATCCGGGAACGGAGAGATAAATTGAGAGATCCATTTCCAGTCACAACAACTGTAGAATTGTACTATATTCAGGATACCTTATTTTGAGATGGTGACGGTCTTAGTACAGTGCGTAGCTTGGAACGTACCTGTTCAGGCACCTACCAAAGCCCTCCAAAACCCAAATTGATCGCACTCAAGCGGCCTCTGGCCATACTTCGATATAGTTAACCGTCTCAGCGGTTGCTTCAGAGTTTCGTCAGATGTCGTGCATACACCGGGTCTGCCAAAATCACTCCCAGTATTCAGTGATGGTCTGCTATCCATCATACTATACTTGCTTTGTGACAATCTTCTCAATGCAGTGCTGGTTACGAATCAAGTGATATCATACCTTTGACGACAGTTGGTTCCATCGCTCGGCGGAACGCAGCGTCGATGTCTTCGAGTTCGGATTGGAAGTCGATTATGCCCTCGACGTCGGCTTCGCCGTCGGCCAACAGGTCGACAGCCGCGTCGTAGGTGTTCTTGTACCGGAACGAGCCGTGGACATCGACTTCGTTGTCGATGAGTTCCAGCACGTCGATGGGGACCTCCGCTTCGCTGGCCAGGCCAACCAGGACGACAGTGCCGCCCCGACGGACCACGTCAATCGTCGACTTGATCGACGGCTCCGCGCCGGAGGCTTCGACGACCACATCAGCACCGACGCCGTCCGTGTACTCGGCGACCGCCGCATCGAGGTCCGTTTCGGCAACGTTGACTGCCAAGTCCGCGCCACGCTTTTCGGCGAACGCCAGCTTTTCGTCGACAACATCGGTTAGTATTACGTCCGTCGCGCCCGCGGCGCGCGCGGCCTCTAGCACCATCAGCCCGATAGGACCGGCTCCGGTTATCAGCACCGTATCGCCGGTTCCGACGCTGCCGCGGCGGCAGGCGTGGATTCCGACCGAAAGCGGCTCGCACAGCGCCCCCTCTGCGGTGGAGACGGACTCCGGTAGCGTGTAGGCGAAGTCGGCCGGCCACGAGACGTACTCCGTGAACGCGCCGTCGTGTGGCGGTGTCGCCATGAACCGAACGGATTCACAGAGGTGATAGTCGCCGCGCTTGCAGTGGGCACAGCGCCGGCATGGAACGCCGGGTTCGAGCGCGACGCGGTCGCCCGGTTCGTGGTCGGTTACGTTCTCGCCGACCTCGACGACTTCGCCAGCGCTCTCGTGTCCGAGGACGAGCGGGTCCTCGACGACGTAGTCGCCAATACGACCGTGTTCGTAGTAGTGGACGTCGGAGCCACAGATGCCCACGTCGCGCACGGCTACGAGTACGTCATCGGGCCCGGGCGACGGTCTGGGACGGTCCTCCAGCTCGAACTCAGTCGGTTCTACCAGTACAGCAGTTCGCATACCTGTTGGCACGGAACAGAGCCATAAAAATACACAGGGTGGGCCGCCACGTGCGGTTGCCGTGTCCAGTTACCACTCCGCGACACTCCCGTCCTCATGATGCCAGACCGGGTTGTACCAGTTGACCTCTGTCTGTGCCAGCTCGCGGATGTAGGCCTCGTCGATGTCGATACCGAGTCCAGAGCCGGTCGGTCGTTTGAGGTACCCATCTTCGAACTGGAACGTCTCCGGGTCCTCCAGAATCTTGAGTCGCTGGCTCGACGTCGGGTCGTGCAAGTCAAGGTCCTGTTCATGCAACACGACGTTCTGGGCGGAAAACCCGACCTGCAGGCTCGCCGCGAACGCGATGGGGCCGAGCGGGCAGTGTGGAACAACGGACACATCGAACGCTTCCGCCATCGACGCGACCTTGCGCATTTCGCTGATACCACCGACATGGGTCACGTCGGGCTGGAGTATCGACACCGCGTCATCGACGAGGAGGCGCTTGAAGTCGTAGCGCGAATAGAACCGTTCGCCAGTCGCTATCGGGACAGTCGTCCGCTCGGCGATACTGGCAAACGATTCGTCGTGTTCGGGGAGCAGCGGCTGGTCGATAAACATCAGATCAAACTGTTCGAGTCGCTCGACAAGATCTGCAGCCATCGGTTTCGAGACGCGGCCGTGGAAGTCGACGCCGACGAGGGCATCGCCACCGACGGCGTCACGGATTGCGGCCACGCGCTCGACCGCATGATCGACGGCATTCGGCGTCTCAATCGGCCGAAACTCGCGGGCGAAATTGAACTTGAACGCCCTGTAGCCGCGTTCCCTGTCCTCTCTTGCGGCGACAGCCACGTCTTCGGGGTCGTCGCCACCGAGCCACTGGTAGACGAGTAGCTTATCACGGACGTGCCCGCCGAGTAGTTCGTGCACTGGTGCACCGTAGTGCCGCCCCTTGATGTCCCAGAGCGCGTGGTCGATGCCCGCGAGCGCGCTCATGAGTATCGGCCCGCCGCGGAAGTACCCGCTCTGATAGAGCTTCCGCCAGTGATACTCGGTTCGAAGCGGGTCGGCCCCAAGGAGATACGCCTCGATAAGCTCGGTAACAGCGGCACGGACTGTCTCCAACCGGCCCTGAACGATGGGCTCGCCCCAGCCGACGATCCCCTCGTCAGTCTCCAGTTTTAGAAGCAACCACCGCGGCGGCACGGCGAACAGTTCGAAGTCGGTGATTTGCATAGCTATGTTATCTGCGAGGGAGTACTTGTAATGACTGGCTGCCGATACCAGCCGCCAGGGCGTATGACAGAGCTAGGCGTACATTTATGCTGGAGGCTGCCGGAGCACCAAGCGTACGCATGAGTGTACTTGACAGTTTCTCCCTCGACGGAGAGACAGCTATCGTCACCGGTGCCGCGCAGGGCCTCGGGAAACAGATGGCGACCGGTCTCACCGAGATGGGGGCCGACGTGGCTATCGCGGACGTGAACATCGAGAAGGCGGAACGGACGGCCTCAGAACTCGACGGTCAAACAGACGTCATCGCGACGGAGGTCGACGTGACGGACGAGGCCTCGGTCGAGGCGATGGTCGAAGACGTGACTGACCGCCTCGGACCGATCGACGTACTGGTCAACAACGCCGGAATCGTCGAGAACTCCCCTGCGGAGGAGACGAGCATCGAGTCATGGCGGCGGGTCGTGTCGGTCAACCTCGACGGCGTCTTCCTCTGTGCCAAACACGTCGGCCAGCAGATGCTCGAACGGGGCGAGGGGAGTATCGTCAACGTCTCCTCGATGTCAGGCTTCGACGTGAACGTCCCACAGAAACAGGCCAGCTACAACACGACGAAAGCCGGCGTCAGGATGCTGACCCAGTCACTGGCGGTCGAGTGGGGCAAGCAGGGCGTCCGCGTCAACGCTATTGCGCCCGGCTACATGCGGACCGAACTCGTCGACGAAGTGCTCGAAGAGAGCCCCGAGATGGAGGAGACATGGCTCGAAAACACGCCGATGGGCCGACTCGGCCGGCCTGAGGAACTGAAAGAACTCGTCGTCTACCTCGCGTCGGACGCGTCGTCGTACATGACGGGGTCGACCGTCGTGATGGACGGTGGCTACACCTCGCGGTGAAAGCGTCAGACTTCGGACAGCGAGTCGTCGGTCAGTGCAGCCAACCGATCTTTTGCGTCGGCCCACTCGCCAGTGGTACCCGGTTCGTATGTCGTCGTCTCGAACGCCGACTCGACCAACTGCCGCCCGGTTTCGATGTCAGAAACCGTTCCGGCGGCGACGGCCTGTGTGAGGACGTTTCCGACAGCCGTCGCCTCGACTGGCCCAGTCGACACTGGGCGGTCGGTGGCGTCGGCCAGTAACTGACAGAACAGTTCGTTCCGGACGCCGCCGCCACCGAGAACAATGCGCGATGGTGGATCATCGATGACTGCCGCGAGCGCGTCGAGTTCCAGCGCCGTTTTCGCCGCCAGGCTGTCGAGGAGACAGCGGACGATACCGCCCTGCCCTGTCGGAACGGGCTGGTCCGTTCGGCGACAGTAGGCCCGAATCTGGTCGGGCATCGGCTCGTCGATGCCGAACGCGTCGGCGTCCGTGTCGACGAGTGCGGTCCGTGGCGGGGCCTTCTCGGCGGCCGACAGCAGGTCGCCGTAGTCGACTGACTTCCCGGCCTCGCGCCACGCTTCGCGGCACTCTTCGAGCATAAAGAAGCCGTTGATGTTCTTCAGGAGCCGGACGGACCCGTCGACGCCGAGTTCGTTCGAGACGGCCTGTTCGAAGGCGGCGTCCGTCCGCACCGGGCCGTCGCGCTCGACGCCGAGGACGAACCACGACCCGGTGTTGAGGAACGCGGCGTCCTCGACGAGCGGGAGGCCGCCGACAGCCGCCGCCGTGTCGTGGCTCGCCGGAGTCACGATCTCCGGTGTGGAAGACAACCCCGAGACGACGTCGTCATCGACCGCCCCGAGACATTGTCCGGGTTCGGACAGGTCCGGGAGCAGGTCCGTTGGAACCGACAACTCGTCGAGCAGGTCGATGGCCCACGTTCGTTCCTCGGGGTCGACCATCTGCGTGGTCGAGGCAATCGTCACCTCGCCCACCGGCACCCCTCCAATCCGTGTTGACAGAAGCTGTGGCATCATGAGCAGGCCGTCGCTTTCTTCGAGGCGTTCGGGCTCCCGCTTGGCGATGGTATGGAGCTGCCACAGCGTGTTCGGCGTGTTCCAGTTCGTGATGCCGGTCGCGTCGAACAGCCGCCGCTTGCCGACGGCCTCGAACACTTGCTCGCGCGTGGCCGTTGACTCGGGGTCGCGGTATGATACCGGGTCCCGGAGCAGTTCGCCGTCGGCAAGGAGTCCGAAGTCGAGCCCCCAGGTGTCGATACCGACCGTGTCGAGGCCGTCGGCGCGGTCGTCGGCAACCCGGAGCCCGTCGCCGATGTGGTCGACCAGCGTGTCGACGTCCCAGACGTAGCGGCCGTCCCGCTCGACGGGTCGGTTGTCGAACCGGTGGACCTCCTGTACCGCGAACGAGGACTCGGTCACCTCGCCGAGGAACACCGTCCCGCCGCTCGCGCCGATGTCGATTGCGACGTGGTTCATGGGATGCTTTCAGGTGTGGTTCGCACGGGTGGTCACTGTCCGTAGCTGTCGAGCTTGTCGGCCAGCCGGTCGATCTCCTCGTCCGGGAGGATCTCCGGCTCGCCGATGGCCCGGGCCTGATGGTGGA
This sequence comes from Haloarcula sp. Atlit-7R, assembly GCF_003666065.1. Taxonomy (NCBI): domain Archaea; kingdom Methanobacteriati; phylum Methanobacteriota; class Halobacteria; order Halobacteriales; family Haloarculaceae; genus Haloarcula; species Haloarcula sp. Atlit-7R. The sequence continues at coordinate 13,953 of NZ_QXIK01000020.1, forward strand.
TGCGGGCGCAGTACTCGACCATCAGCGCGACCGTGTAGGCGTCGTCCAGCGACTCGCCGGCGGTCAGCACGCCGTGGTTGCGCAACAGCGTGGCGTTGAACGACTCGCCCAGCGCGTCGACGGCCGCTTCGCCGAGTTCTTCGGTCGCGTGTGTCCGGTATTCGGCGACGGGGACCTCTGTCCCGGTAAACGAGAGGAGGTAGTGCGAGGCCGGTATCGGCTCGCCCAGCGAGGCGAACGTCGTCGCGTACGGCGAGTGGGTGTGGACGACGCCGCCGACCGCCGGTCGCTCGCGGTAGACGGCCAGGTGCATCGGTAGCTCCGTCGACGGGTCGACGTCGCCCTCGACGACAGTGCCGTCCGTGTGTACGATCGGAACGTCTTCCGGTTCGATCTCTCCATAGGGGATTCCCGACGGGCTGATCGCGATGTGATTCTCGTCGAGCCGGGCGCTGAGATTTCCGCCAGTCCCGGTTGTCAGGTCGTCGTCGAGCAGGCTCCGGCCGTACTCGCAGATAGCGTTACGCGTCTCGTAGTGTGAAATGTCTTGAGCTGTCATGTGTCGTGTGTCGATAACTGTCGGTCGGTTGGGGCGAGTGGGATGATGACGGCGGGTATTGCCGTCACTCGGCGGGTTTCATCTGCTCTTCGAGCGCCATCTCCGCGTCGTCACCGAGTTGGCGCTGGTGGATCGTCTCGCCGCTGGCGGCGTCGAACAGGTGGACATCTCCGTCGGGAATCTCGACGTAGACGTGCTGGCCCTCGCTGATTGGCCGCTGACCGTCCGTCTCGACGATGAACGTCTGTTCATGACTCTGTGCCCGCGCCTGTAGGTAGACGTAGGAGATGCTCCCCATCGGTTCGACGACGTCGACGACGGCCTCGAACTCGTGGCCCGAGTTCGCTCGGTCGTGAAGCGCCATGTCTTCTGGCCGGATTCCGAGGACGAGGTTGTTGCGGCTCCCGACCGAGGACTGCATCCTCTCGGTCAGGTCGAAGTCGAAGCCGTCCGCGCGGAGCGTTCCGCCTTCGACCGTGCCTTCGAAGAAGTTCATCGACGGCGAGCCGAGGAAGCCGGCGACGAACTGGTTGGCTGGGCGGTAGAAACACTCCAGCGGCGTCCCGACCTGCTGGAGTTCACCGTAGTTGAGGACGACGAGTCGGTCGCCCATCGTCATCGCTTCCGTCTGGTCGTGGGTGACGTACAGCGTCGTCACGTCGAGGTCGTTCTGGAGTCGGTTGATCTCGGTGCGCATCTCCGCCCGGAGCTTCGCGTCCAAGTTCGACAGCGGCTCGTCCATCAGGAACACGTTCGGGTCGCGGACGATTGCGCGACCGAGCGCGACACGCTGTTGTTGTCCCCCGGAGAGTTCGCCGGGCCTATCGTCCAACAGCATATCGATATCCATCATCTCGGCGGCGGACGTGACGGCTTCCTCGATCTCGTCGGCGGACATATCCGTCGACATCTTCAGCCCGAAGGACATATTCTCCTCGACCGTCATGTTGGGGTACAACGCGTAGTTCTGGAACACCATCGCGATGTCCCGGGCGCGCGGGCCGAGCTGATTGACGAGGTCGTCGCCGATGTGAATGTCGCCTTCCGTTTGCGTCTCCAGCCCTGCGACGATGCGCATTAGTGTTGACTTCCCGCTCCCGGACGGACCGACGAAGACGATGAACTCGCCATCGCGGATGTCCAGCGAGACGTCGTCGACGGCGACGATTGACTCATCTCCTTCACCGAATCGCTTCGTAACGTCGTCGATTGTGATCTTTGCCATTATTTTGCCTCCGATGTGCGGCTAGTTGAAGCTACCGCCGCCGCAGGGGCGTCGTTTGCGGGCGATGCCTTTCGTGGTGTGGACAGCGTGGTCATTCTTTGATCACCACACCGAAGCTGAGGCCGGCTGCGAGGTACTTGTTGACCGCGATAAGGAAGATGACGACCGGGACGATCATCGCCGTCGAGGCGGCCGCGAGCATCCCCCACTCGATGGAGCGGGAGCCGATGAACGAGTAGACGAACAGCGTCACTGGCACGGCCTCGAAGCTCGTCAGCACGAGCCCGAACAGCAGCTCAATCCACGCGAAGATGAAGCTGATGATGGCCACCGAGAAGATGCCCGGCTTGGCCGCCGGCAGGACGACCTTCCTGAAACCCTGGAACTGGGTCGCGCCGTCAACTCGGGCCGCCTCCTCCAAGGTCTCGGGGATGCCGTCGAAGAACGCCTTCATCACCCAGACGACCAGCGAGAGGTTGATGCTGACGTACATCAGCACCATCCCGATGCGCGTGTCGAACAGATTGAGCTCCCGGAAGATGATGAAGAACGGGAGCACGACGGCGATGGGCGGGAGCATCCGCGAAGAGAGTATCCACACGAGCACGTCCCGCTCCATCGGGATGTCGTACCGCGAGAGGACGTACGCGGCGGGCACGCCGATAAGCAAGACGAGGACGACCGACGCCGACACCATCACGAGGCTGTTGGCAAAGGCCGCGACGAACCCCGAGTCCTGAATCAGCTGGATGTAGTTGTACACCGTCGGCAGGAATATCCAGTCAGGCGGCAGCGAGTTCGCTGTGCCCGGCGGCTTCAGCGACATCGAGGCGAGCCAGTACAGCGGGAACAGCACGATGAACGACCACGTCAGCAGAATCGTGTGTCGAACGACCGTGACCAGCGTCTCCCGGGTGTCCTTGTCGAGTCGCTGTGAAGCGGTGGGGGAATCGCCGTCAGTGGTCGCCATCAGTCCCACACCCCCTCGAAGCCGACCTTCGCGATGATGACGTTACACAGCGCGACGACGAGGACGAGGTAGACGATGGCTATCGCCGCGGCCACGTTAATCTGGTTGTTGATGAACATCTGCTCGTAGATGTTGATGCTTACGAGTTGGGTCGCCGTCCCCGGGCCGCCGCCCGTGAGGCCGTACACCACGCCGAAGGTACGGAACAGGTCGATAAGCCGGATGAGCGTCGCGACGAAGACGACGGGCTTCATGTAGGGGATTATGACGTGGACGTAGCGCCGCCACATCGGCGCGCCGTCGACCCGCGAGGCCTCGATGAGCGTCTTCGGCACCGACGAGAGGCCGGCGTAGAAGATGATGAACATGAACGGCGTCCAGTTCCACGCGTCAAGAAGGATCACCGTTAGCAGCGGGACATCAGAGAGGAAGTTCGGTGCTGCGAACGGGGTTCCGGTGTTTATCACGTATGGAATGATGCCGATTTCGCTGTTCAGCATGATCCGGCCGATGGTCGCAAGCGAGACGGGGGCGACGGCCATCGGAATGATGAACAACACCCGATAGAACGACTTCGCCCGGTTGGAACCGACACCGGCGACGAGCGCGGCGAGGAGGAACCCGAGCGCGGTTTCAAGGAGCAGTGCACAGGTGACGACGGTAATCGTGATGACGAACGAGTGAATCGCGCCGCCGCGGGTAAACGCCGTCTCGAAGTTTCGCAGTCCGACGAACTCGGCCGAAAACACGTCGAGTGCCGGCTCCGCGATGAGGCTGAGATACAGGTCGTAGGCACCGGGGAAGAAGGTGATCATCACCATCACCACGACCATCGGTGCCATGAACCAGTACGGGAGGTAGTCGTTCCACAGGTCCCGTAGCCTGGCGAAGGTCGATTGTGGTGTCGTTTCCGTTTGCGTTGGTGTACTCATTTGTGGGGTTTATTTTGGCGCAGGTGTGGCTTAGAGTTAATTGCTGTAGATGTCTTCCGCGATGGACGCCGCCTGAGTCATCGCTTCCTCAGCGGACTTCTGGCCGGCTATTGCGCGCTGCAGTTCCTCGGAGTAGCGCTGGCCCCACTGCGGGTACTTCCGGTCGAAGGGGTCCGGCGCCGCTTCCTGCAGGGATTCGAGCGTGACCTGCGCGAAGTTCTCGCCCACGCGCGAGCGGAACTCGTCGTTCTCCCAGACGGATTGTCGGACGGAGAACGCGGCGTCGCCCTCGACGTGCATCCAGGTGTTGGTCGGCTGTGAGGACGCCCACACCATGAACAGGAACGCCTGCTCGGAGTTCTGTGCGTTCTTGGACGTGGAGATCTGCCAGTTGAATGCGTTGGGCGAGAACTGGCCGTCAGCCGGGCTGGGAGCCTTCGCGATACCGATGCTGTCAGCGACCGAGGAGTCAGAGCCGGTGAGTCCGGGCCAGAACAGGTTTGCGTCGGCGACGATGTGGCCGGCGCGGCCCTCCTGCATCGTCGAGAGCACGTCCGACCACGTCTGTGTCGACGCGCCCTCCGGGCCGTAGTCTTGGAGCAGGCTGACGTACCACTCGGCGGCGTCGATGACGCCGTCGGAGTCGAGGCCGGAGTCTGTCGGGAACTCGGTCCACAGCGAGGTGCCGAACTCTCGCAGGAACGTGTTCAGGATGTAGATGTTCATCCCGTAGCCCTTGTCGCCGCGGCCGACGGTGCCGACGACGTCCGACTCGTTTTCGTGGATGGTCTGGGCGTTCTGTCGGAACTGTTCGAGCGTCTCCGCGACCTCCAAGTCGTGCTTGTCGTAGAGGTCTTTGCGGTAGAACTGCGTCTGGACTTCGACGGTAATCGGCATTCCCGTCCATGTGTCGCTGTAGCCACCACCATGGGCCTGCCACCGCGACGCCTCGAAGAGGTCGTCAGGCTCGTACCAGTCCTCGTCGAAGAGGCTGCCGTCGTCAAAGAACGGGTCGAGCGGCTGGATCCAGCCTTCTTCACGAAACTGGTTGACGACCTGGTCCATGTAGAAAACGTCGAACTGCCCGGCACCGGTACTGACGTCAGTCTGGCGCTTGGTCCGGAACTGCTGCTCCGGTAAGACGTTCCAGACGACATCGATTCCAGTCAGTTCCTCGAAGACCGGGACCGCGGGTTTGATGGCCGAAACCCAGGGGTGCTGGACGGCCCCGATGTTGATCGAGGACCCCTCGAACTGTCGCCAGTCGATATCGGCGTCCTCGTACTCGCTGAGCGGAATCGCGAGATCACCGTCGCTTCCGTCGGTGTTGGTTCCGCCATCGCTGCCATCACTACCCCCACTTGACCCGTCACTTCCACTCCCATCTGAGCCATCGCCGCCCCGTGTACAGCCAGCGAGACCGCTGAGTAGTCCGACACCTGTCGCTTTCAGAAACGTCCGCCTGTTGGAATTGGTCATGCCAGTTTGCCTCATCACTATCGAATTACCGATCCATAATAAAGGTAATCATCTGTAAGGTAGAATACCCCTCTCACTGGGGGAGATCCGACGGTATGCAGTACTGGGACGCCACTATCTACGAATTCATCCGTCGCCCGATTAGGGGAGACCGTGGCAAGATTTTAATACGCGGTCCGAAAACTACGATAGTACGGATTGAGGCTAAGTCCGCTGTGTGCGTCCAGCTTAGCTGGACCAGTGACAACGGGCTACGGCCCAGACGACTCATGACCCGACCAACACCAACTCACGACCGAGGTACTGCTGTAGTGACGACCGCGACTCGACCGATGGAGGGGAACTGATGCGGGCCAGCACGTTGACCAATGTCGGCGAAATTACGGTCGAAGAGCGTGACCGACCGGACCCTGCGGATGACGAGGTTCTCGTTCAGGTCGGCGCCTGTAGCGTCTGCATGACCGACTATCACATGTACCACGGTACCTTCGCCGCCGAGACTCCGCTGGTCTTGGGGCACGAAGGTGCCGGGACTGTTGCGGAAGTCGGTGCCGACGTTGAGGGCTTCGAGGTCGGAGATCGCGTCGCAATCAACCCCACTGTCCCCTGTAACGCCTGTTCGTACTGCAAGAAGGGGGAGACGCACCTCTGTAAGAACAACACGAGCATCGGCGGTGCCGGTGACACCATCCTCGACGGTGCCTTCGCTGAATACGTCCGTGTCCCGGCGATCAACGTCGAAGACATCGGCGACATGTCATTCGAACGGGCCGCACTCGCCGAACCGCTCGCCTGCTGTGTCCACGGCGTCGAGCAGACAGACATCAAACCTGGAGACAGTGTCGGTATTATCGGCGCTGGCCCGATTGGCCTGCTGCTCCTACAAGCGTTCCGCAACGCTGGCGCTGCCCCGATTGTGGTCTCCGAACTCGATGACGAACGACGAGAGCTGGCTGCCGACCTCGGCGCAGATGCCGTCGTCGACCCCAACGAAGAGGATCCCGAGGAAGCGCTCCCTGCGGCGGCCGGCGGACCGGTCGACGTCGGCGCCGAGGCTATCGGGCTCGTTCCGACAATCAAGCAGGCCAACGCTGTGACTGCGTCCGGTGGCTCGACACTCATCTTCGGCGTCCCTGATCAGGAGGAGACGATGGAAATCAGTCCGTTCGATGTCTTCTTCGACGAAGTCGACTACCGCGGCTCGTTCTCCCTGACGACCGAGGACTTCGAGCGAGCGATAACACTGCTCAGACACAACCGCATCGACGCCGAGACTCTCATCACTGAACGTATCGGGCTTGACGACCTCCCGACAGCGTTTGAACGGATGGGCAACGCCGAGGGGTTGAAGAAAGTAGTCATTCCAGGGGACTCCGAGTGAGCGAGTACGACCTCCTCGATACTGCGTCTGGAAACGCGGTCGTAGTGGCGCTTGACAACCGTATCGGTATTGGAGCGATCGACGGTTCGAAGACTCTCAGGCCACGCTTGATGCGGTGCTTGCAGGCGAACCGGACGGCGTGCTCGTCGGGCCGTACTTCGCCGAGCAGTTCGCCAACACGCTTGCCGCTTCGTCGACAGAGAGCCTCGTGACTGCGGATTTCCTGTCCCCCTCGAGTCGGCCTGGCGAGGATATCGGTCGCTGGGTGCTTCGCTGAATCGTTCACGACGTTGATGCTCCTGAAATGGTCTGGCCGGCCTGAAGCAGGCGTTTTCTACACGCTGGTGAAGTAGCTGCGATCTGAACATATCCGTTCTGTAGAGAAGAACGTATAAATTTCGGCATTTTGGCATCGTAGCAATCTAATCAATTCCAATAAATAATGCAGAATTCTCTGCGGTACTGGCTCACATGATTAAAGTTGTTCTGCTCTAGTGAACAGGCTTTTTACACCGTGAGTCGAAATGATGTCCAATGACTGACGAACCACAATATGCGGTCGAAGCAACCCAGACATCCGTGGCGATTCTCGAAGCACTTGTCGACGCGACAGAACCTGTCGGCGTCACAGAGCTTGGCAATACCGTCGGGGTTTCCAAGAGCGTCGTCCACAACCATCTTTCTACGTTACGTGCGGCCGGATACGTGGTCAAGCGCGGGGCGAAGTATGAGGCGTCGCTCCGTCCACTGGCTCTCGGTGAGCGAACGCGTGAGGGACTTCGTTTCTATCAGGCGGCGAAGCAACAACTGGACAATCTCGCAGCGGCAACAGGGGAAACAACCATGCTGTTCGTCCTCGAAGAAACGGCCGGTGTCCCGGTGTCAATCTCCGAACCTGAGGGCGGTTGGTCAGTCCCGTTTCGCCCGGGCGAACGATTACCACTTCACGTCAACGCCATGGGTAAAGCATTGCTGGCGTCGCTCCCGAGTGATCGCGTCGAATCGGTTCTCGATGAAACGGATCTTGTTGCACCGACTGACGCAACTATCGTGGATCCAGATGAACTCACCAAGGAACTGCGACGAATCCGCGACGACGGAATCGCGTTCTGCAGGGGAGAACAGTATGAGGGAATCGTCGGTGTTGCTGCCCCGCTCCCTGATGTCGGTGCCAACCGGATCGCTGCGCTGGGGATCGCTGGCCCTGTTGAACGCCTGAACGGCCGATACCTGAGAGAAGATATCACTGGGCAAGTCCTCAGCACGACGAAATCCATTCAGATCGACCTCACACCAAACTGAAGGTCATAGAAATAACAGACGTACTACTGTTATATTATATGTTCAACGACAACCATTCAATTGGTGCAATTGAGTACTGTGTCCAATGCGCCGTTTAATCCTACCACCTCTCTCCAGAACCATTTGAACAGTACGGGAGATTTTATTTCAAATATTATCAAACTAATATCACCAATAGTGACCATGATTATTATATTATAACGATTGCAAGAGCAGACACCGAATTGACGGGAAAGATGGCGCACGGCTGTGGGATATCTGCATATCAGGTCTACCGATTGGGCCCCAGCAGCAGAGACGTTCAGTTTCCATGTGTTCACAACCGTGAGTAGTGTTTACCCAGATCGGAAGCAACCTCCCACACCGTAGTGGCAGGACAGCTTGCTCGTCTGCCTCGCTACTTCGAAATAAAGCACTGTTCTGGGGTGTTATTGCTGTAGATCATATCATGTTCTTTAGAGAAGAACTAATCATTCAGAAAGCCATGCGGGTATCAGGCGACATCTATACTGGGCTTAGAAATTGCGAGTGGCTTCCAAATGTCTCGCTATCGTCAACAATAAATGCATAAATCGGCAAAACAATTCCATCTTATCCAATATTAGGGTTAGATATAGCAATCATCCGCTATTTACCGATAAATGCTGGATATAGAGATATTTTGGCCCATTATGAGGATATGTGTACCAATTCTCGTCGCTACCTGCTCGCAGTTGTGTGCAACAGTCGGGGCGCACTGGTGGTCCAGATTCTTAGCCATCAGTATGAGTTCGACAGCTTAGTTCCAAGAAGCCCACTACCAAGCATACATCTGAAGCCACACTGGGGGCTGTTGGCTTTTAGAAGAAGGTCGGCTCTACTTCAGCATGATATAACCCGGTTTCAGACAGAGCATAACGTGTAGTAGAACTCCAATTCTCATTGCAGTTGTCACACAGGACAGTGAGCAATCAGCAGCAGCCCGCGAGCTACTGAATACCACTGAGAACCTCCATGTCTCCGTTCTCAATTTGATGGAACTGCGTAGTGTTCTCAGTAAGAAAAAGCAATTCGAGCGCGATCGGGTTGACCAGATTGAAGCCCGAATCACCTCACGGACGACAGTCACGTTTCCCGACGCATCGGATATGCTAGCTGCAAACCAACTCCAGTCTGACACCCTCCTGTACCCAATGGACGCACTTGTTCTGGCAGCAGCTGACGCAATCGAGGGAACGTTGGTTTCGTTTGATAGAGAACTTGTCGAACAAGGGGCAGTACGACCAGAGGAAGTACTTGAAGAATCGTCTTAGCCTGCTGGGACTGACTGTACACGCTTTATGCAGATACTGACATCGCCAACCGCTTACTCACAGTGCCGACTTCGCGACTACCCAATTGGAGGGCTTCCGACCGTAGGCACTGGACAGTCGTCTGTGAATGAGGAGGGGCAGGCCGAGAGAGTTGGCGACCAGTCACGGGGCCACTCTCAGGACTGCAGGTCAGTGGTGAGATTACCCAGTCACACCTGTTGTGACCACTGGAATTGCTGTGGTCGCTCCGTTCGTGTTACGACCACTCACTACACTCCTGACAACAGGAGGTCGCTCCCGGTTGCTGCAGCTAGCAAACAGCGGCGTCGGCAGCGGCAGGGCACGTACCACCGCGTCCAGTAGCGTCGGTTCAGTGTCGGTTTGTGGCCTATCCGGCGTGTGTCACAGGGTTAGGGCGTGGACTCTACCACAACGGGTGTGACGCCACCTGTGGCGGCTTTATGGTCGCTATTCTCCAGCAGGTCGAGACCGATGTAGCGTTTCTCAAGCAACCTTTCGGCTGTTGCCATATCCATCGCGAGGATATCGGTTTGTGTCTGAGCCCGCCCGACCTGTCGCGTCTTCTCGACGACGTCGAAGCCAGCCTCGAGGGCTGCTTCGAGATACGGTGCCGAGGTGTAGGCGTCCGCCGAAAACTCATCCAAGTCGAGCATGTCGACGAGTTCGGCCTGGCGGTCGTGCATCGTGGGCTGTGAATCGAGGGCAGTCATAGCCGTATATGTCAAGTTAACTAGCCGGGTTTCCTAGAGTGTTTCGGCGAAAACGGGTCGAGTGAACATCAGCAAAATAGCGGCAATAACTGTCGACATCCATCCCCTCCCCCCTTAGTATTTAATACCCGCGCGCGTATGCATCAGCGTGAGAGTGAGTCACACAGAATCGCTTCTTCCAGATTCTGCGATCGACCATATTTTCACAGAGTCACAGAGGAACACGGACATCGACCAGTTGTTGCCATCGGTTTGAATAGAGGCCCCTTGGGCGGCGATACGCGTCAGGCGTCGGGTTCCGGTGTGTATCGATGTAATTCCGCCACTGCTTCAGCGACAAGCGACGGTTCTAGCGTCCCTTGCTGGCGGTCGAAGTCGCGGTGCTTGATCGTCGTCGTATACCACGGCGAAATGTAGGCATCTGCGTTTGAACCGCCCTCGAGCCACGCGTCGTCTGGAACGGTGATTGCGCCGGAGTGCTGCTGGGTTGTCATCGCGAGTGCGATACATTCCGTGTGTGCGAACGGATGCGAGCTGTCGCTGACGATGACCCAGGGTCGGTACGATGGCCCCGATTTGTGTGGCGCAGGCCCCCACCAGACATCACCCTGCTCGTAGGGCATCACTCCTGGTCTCCGGATTCGTCGATACCAGTTCCCCACTCGGCAGGGTCTTCGGAGCCGAGGCGGTCAGTCGCTGCGCGGGCCGTGGCCATCGCACTGAGTGTCTTCTCGACGTCCGCAGCATCGCTGATGGCCCAATACTCACCACGATGTCGCACGAGGTCACGGTCTTCGAGCCGTGACAAAACGACGCCAACGCTCCCACGGGCAACGTCTGTTGCGTCGTGGATTTCTTTGGGTGTGTACGCTTGCTCAGGATGGGTCGCAAGGAACGAGAGGATGTCCTCAGCGTTCGTCCGTCCGCCCGAACGGAGATCCTCACTAGATCCTTGTTCGAAGCGATCGATGTCAATGGGCATACACCGTAGTTTGTAATCGAGTGTAATAGCTGTAATGGATGTAACGGTACTCAAGATAGCAGTATCTGAGTTTGGAATTGGGAGTAACGACGTTGAAAATAAGATGCTACGGTGCAGGGGTGATCTTACGGCGCAATCGGCGTATCATTGCCAGTATCGAGTCCCTGCAGTGGGACATCACCAGAGAACTCGAATTCGTCGTACCAGACGGTCGGCCGTTTCGCCCGTCCCTCATCCTTGAGTTCAATCAGCCCATAGTCAGCAAGTTCGTGGACGTTCTCGGTCACTTCAGGCGGATGGCGGTCCACAATGCGTGCGAGTTCGCGAATGCTGTCCGGTTCGTGGTCGACGATCGCCTCTAAGAGTGTCAGATTCGTCGGTCGGAAGAGACGGCCAAACGTCGCGAGGCTTTCGATACTCAGTCGAGACGGGTTTGCTTCGACGTCTTCGCCCTCGTCGATTGCTGCAAGGGTATCTTCGAGGCCGCTACGGTCGGGTCGCGTGCCAATCGTGATGTGGAGTGTTCGGGTCATGGGTTCGTGTGTGAGTGAGGGGTACTACCAGTCGATGCGTTTCTCGGGCGGGAGCGCAGCACGCCACGCTTGGTACAGTGGCTGGAGTCCGTCGAACTCGAGTTCGAAGACTTGTCCTGCGATGTGCAGTTCATGTGGCCCATGGTGGTTGTCGAACCGAATGATGGGGTCCACAGCACCAGCCTCTCCGTAGTGGAACGCGTACTTGACGCCATCTGGGTACTGGTCAGACTCGGGCACCTCGAGGACGCGTACTCGAGCGACAGTCCCGTCATCGTAGGCTTGAATCTCATCTTCCAGCACCACAACATCATCGCCCATCGATAATTGTTAGTTTGTATCCTAACAGTAAGTATGTTAGGGTCTAAGCTAACAGTAGTAGCAATAACGACTTGTCCATTAGTCGTAACAGACATCCCCGATTTACACTCGAAACCCGGTGTGTGGCCGGCAGATTAATACACTTGCCAGGGCCGTTATTCAAGTACAGCCACGCATAAATGCCACCAGCGACAGAAGTGCCTATCAACGCTAAGTGATGAACTTTCACTTGCATTCTGGTACCAGTATAAGCGTCACTGACGACTCAGCAGCTATTATGTGTCCTCCGTGGGATGTGTAGGTTCTGTCAACGCTGATATTTATTAAACAGTCCAGCAGGTCCACCTGCTCAGTACCGGTGTCTTGGTCTAACGCTACGCTTGTCACAGGACAATACAATTCTTATATTTCCACCAGTCTAACATTTATTCGATGACCTCGACTACAGATGAAGTGATTTCGGTACTCCAGAGCGCGTACTTAGAAGAATTGGAGACAGTCATGAATTACAGGACTAATTCGATTGTTCTCGATGGTGTTCGAGCGCAAGAGATCAAAGAGAGTCTCGAAGAGGATATTCTAGAAGAACTCACACATGCAGAGTTACTGGGACAGCGACTCAAACAACTAGACGCTCGACCACCTGGATCCGCCGAGTTTACTGCCCAGCAGGAAAGTCTGCAACCCCCTGAGGATTCGACTGATGTTCTGGCAGTCATCAGGGGCGTTCTCGACGCTGAAGAAGACGCGATTTCGACGTATAGACAATTAGTGGATCTTGCACGTGAGGCTGACGACCCGGTTACGGAGGACTTGGCAGTAGAAATTCTCGGGGACGAGGAAGCCCACCGGACGGAATTTCGTGGATTCGAGAAGGAGTATAGCGAAAACTGAAACAATAGTTGCGGTGTTTCGGTATCTCTCTCGCTCAAAGTGAGAGTGGTATCGGTTTGTCGTACGACAACCACGTAGCTATCGGTGTACGGTCGTAATACACAACCGGCCTGTGGAGGTCCCTGACGACCAAGTCCTGGACCTGCCACTGACGACTCTATGGAAAGCTAACCGATGCCTCAATGTGCCACCTGTGGTCATCACGTATCCGAACAGTTCCAGCGTGTGTTCAGTGATACAAAGGGAGAAGTCTACGCGTGTCCGAACTGTTCGGCGAACGCAGGTATTGGGGAAGCGGCCCAAGAACGACGTGTGAGCCAGTCAGAATAGGGACCGTACCCTGGGACCGATTACTTCGTCGAGATATAGGACTCAACGAGGCTCGCCTCCGCTTTTCGCAGCCTGTACGAAACCGTTGAGCGTGGCCAATCGAGTTCCGCTGCAAGCTCATCAAGGGTCGTTTCGCGTGGGGTTTCGTAATATCCCTCTTCGGCGGCCAGTTCAAGCACTCGGCTCTGTTCAGGCCGAATAGAAACTGAGTCAAACAGCGTGAACAACGGCCCAGTCGCATCACTCACGTGGTCGAAGTGAAAAGACAATCCGTCTTGGAGCAGACCGCCTAACGTGTCGTACAGCATACCGACTTTTTTATCGTCCTCCATAAGGATGCGCCAGCGTTCAGTGTCCCCTTCACGGATAATCTCGAAGAGGAGTGCCCCGGTTATATACCGGTTAGTGATAGTCGGGATTGAATCGCAGTGGACGAGATTTTCAAAATAGCTGTAGACGAGGCTTCGCTGTGGGCTGTTTTCCAGTACGTCACAGTAGTGACGGCCACCACAAGCGCGGTCACTGATACTCAACTGGTTGTACGTCGACCCTGTCAACAGTGCTGTCGCTTGTTCGACGAGTGAGGTGGGACCGGTTATGCGGTCTAACCGCCAGAGCTGCGCGTTTCCCATCGAACAGAGGAACGTCGTGGAACGGGCCTCCGGTGTCTCGATGAACAGGTCCATCAACTCGTCAGTGTTGGCTTCGTACCGGATTTCGAAGACGAACTCCCGCATCTACTGTAATTTACGCATCAACGGTACAGTCAATTTCGGTTCGAATCGGACCACTATCCATGTCGGTATGCTGGAGAGTGGGCACGCTGGTTCCGATTACTTGTCGTAGGACAACGAAAATCTCAGGACGTCATGGTAACAAAGGTTGAATATGAGTAATACCACTGCTGATGGCTCTCTGCCGTGGTTTGTCAAAGTCGTCATAGCTGTCGCACTCATGGTCGTTCTATTCATCATCGGTATCGATCTGCTCACGTTCGCTGCAGCGTGGTAGCCAAACAAGGCTGACCGCGTAGGTCACAGTCTGACAGTTAGTTCTTGGCTGATGATTGTCGGCTACCAAGGCTAGAGTTATGTAGACAGGTCAGATGTGCTTAAATAGACCAGCTCCGTCGCTGGCAATGGTGAGTTGCATATGAATGCACGGCTGAGTGGAACTATAGAGTCTGTGAGAAATGCTGTCGTTACTCCCGCGTGGCTCGAAGAACACCTCGACGAGGCCGAATCTGAGTCCCATGAACTACGCTTAGTGGAGGTAGACCTCAACACAGCGTTCTACGAGCAGGGGCACATTCCAGGTGCGGTCTGTATCGACTGGCAGCAACAGTTACAGCACGCGACTCGGCGGGATATCCCGTCGGAAACCGCGTTAGCTAACCTGCTCGGTGCGCGTGGCATCACAGAGGATTCGACGCTAGTCTTGTACGGTGATAACTCGAACTGGTTTGCAGCCCATCTGTACTGGATGCTTTCGTACTACGGCCACGAAGAGATGTACCTACTAGACGGAGGGCGGGAACACTGGCTTGAGTCGGGCCGGCCGACAACGACTGCTGTGCCGTCCTATCCGACACAGTCATATCGCACACGTGGCCCGTTTGAACACGTCAGAGCGTATCGTAGCGCTGTCAAACGGGCTCTGTCAAAGCCAACAAAACTTGTCGATGTCCGGTTACCAGAAGAATACGACGGCACTATCCTTGCCCCGCCTGGAATGACGGAATCGGCCCGGCGGGGCGGTCACATCCCCGGCGCGAAGAACATCGTGTGGTCAGAGAACCTCCAGTCTAACGGGCGGTTCAAATCTCCCGAGACACTGGCGGAGCTCTACCGAAATCGAGGCATCGATAGAGACAGCGATGTCATCGTCTACTGTCGCATCGGCGAGCGGTCGTCATTGACGTGGTTCGTACTGTCCGAGTTGCTCGACTACCCGTCCGTCCGTAACTACGATGGTGCGTGGACAGAGTGGGGGAATCTCATCGGTGTCCCGATTGCAACAGGCTCAGACTAACGGAGACCATTTCCGTAGCATGATACTATTGTCATAGGCCAACCGGATAACTAAGCCACGGAGGACGCGACTATTTGCTATGCTTTCGATGCCTGCCTCGCGATTGCCCCTCGTCGGGCTACTTGCGATTCCGTTCGTAGCCGCGTTCGTTATCGCCCTCGAACCAGTTGCTTTCTTGGCGATTATCAATACGGTACTCATCGTTATCGCTGTCCGCCTCATGTTCGGATCAGACGATCTCGACACGCTTGAGCGCGAGTGGTCTCGGATACGATGATGGCCGGCACCCACGGGACAGGCGTTATCACTGGTGACGTTAGTCTCGTTGTCTTCGCCATCGTTGGTTTGCTCGGTGGGGCGCACTGTTTAGGGATGTGTGGGCCGCTTGTCACACTGTACGCCGACCAGCTAGGGGATGACGGGCCAGTCAAGTGGACCGAAATCCGCCAGCACCTGCTGTTCAATTTCGGACGGACGGCGAGTTATGCGCTATTGGGGGGACTCATGGGACTGCTCGGTACCGTCATCTACGACACTGCAGCAGTCTTCGCACTGGCCGACACCCTTCGGGCAGTCGCCGGAATGGCTGTTGGTGGGTTTATTATCGTGACCGGGGGCATGTATCTCCGAACCGGGACAACCGCCGGTGCTATCGCTAGTCTTGGTTCAGGGTCGTTATTCTGGCGTCTGAGCACACGGCTTCACCAGCACATCGACCAATGGGTCGGCGGTCCGCGTATCATCGCGTTGGGTGCGGTTCACGGCATACTCCCGTGTCCACTTCTTTATCCGGCGTTTCTGTACGCCTTCGCTATCGGTTCGCCGGCCTACGGTGCGCTCGCACTGTCGGTGCTCGGACTGGGCACTATCCCCGCAGTGTTTGGGTACGGTGTTGCGTTCAACTCGATGTCGCCGCGGTTTCAGTCTAGGCTACATCGCACACTTGGGGCCGTATTCCTCGTCCTGGGATATTTGCCGCTCTCGCACGGACTGATGATCTTTGGTATCGAACTCCCCCATCCATCGATTCCGATATATCAACCGTTGGGGTGATTCAGTGAGCGACTAGCCGCTCGTGGAGTGCTGACACCGGATTCGTCACACGCTGCTTCGGTGGTCAAGGCCATTGGGCAGCATCGCTAATATCCCGTCTAAGGCAACGATGGCCGTCCTGATAGTGACGAATAGCCTGCTAGCCGTGCTCGACTCGTCAGACGCTGTCGGCTACCACGATACCTCGGCGCCGTGGCCAGCAGACAGGAGCCGTCGAGTTGTCCTGTGACAAGTGAGAATACAACTCTATCGGGTCGATTCAGACGAAACAGCATGGATACTAACAAGATGCAATCAGGCACTAACAGGTCGATACCCGACCGCAACGGATTGCTTGGTTGTCGGCGCGTCCGTAGCGCGATTCTCCGAGGAGCGGCGTCAGTGGCTGCACTTGGGTTCGCCGGCACTGCAAGCGCGCAGGAAGCGAGTGGGGGTGCCGTTGGCGGTGGCAGTGGCTCCGGGCTGTTCGTAACGGCGGTGGCACTGGGGCTCACTGGACTCACCATCGGCGCGGTCTACCTCCTTAGCTGGCGAGACAGGCCAGAGCAGTCGTTTTCTCCCGCAACAGCCACTGAAGACCGAGTCGCCAATCAGCACACTGGACAAATGTTTGAGTCCAACGTCGCACAACATGAGACCGAGTCAGTCGCCCACGACGCATTCGACCCAGTCGGGACCGGACTGTTACTCGTGATGTATTTCGTCATCATTTCGCTGATGTGGCTGTTCATGTACTTCGTCGAATTCCTCGGTAACGGGCCATCGGTGGTGGGATAATATGCACGTCCACAGATTCGAACGGCTGTGGCTGGTGGCCGCGCTCGCGATGATTGTCCTGTTCATCGGAACTGTGACCTATGGCGCTGTCGGCGCCGGCTACGGGATGGTTGATGACACTGGTGGCCAGGTTGACCCCACAGACGCCACGGCCAGCGAGAACTTCCGAGAACCGGGTGTGTACAACGGCAGCGAACCGGGCCACTACGACGTGTATATCGAAGCGAAGCAGTTCCTGTTCGTTCCCGGGACGAGCGACCCAGTCCGCGTTCCCGCAAACAGCACCGTCACGTTCCACGTGACGAGCACAGACGTGGTCCACGGCTTCGAGGTCGTCGGCACGAATATCAACACCATGGCTGTTCCTGGGCAGGTGGCGACGATTACCGTAGAGTTCGACGACCCCGGTCAGTACGGGCTCGTCTGCAACGAGTACTGCGGGAGCGGCCACCACACGATGGAAGGGTCGCTGGAGGTTGTCCCACCCGGGCAATTCAACAAGAGTGAGGTGAACTGAGATGGCACATCCACACCGGTCAGAGCAGCCACAGGCGTACGAGGCAGACGAGACATCTCTCAAAGACCGGCTCGCTTTCATCGACCGGTACCCCAACGCCGCACGCATCACCCGTCTCTGCATGGGCGTTTCGTTTACTGCATTGACTATCGGTGCTCTCTTGGGGATTGTTCAGGCGCTCCACCGGACGAACGTCTTCCGTGGAGTCATCAGCTCGGCTGACTACTACTCTGTGCTGACGGGCCACGGCGTTCTGCTCGCGCTGTTTTTCACGATATTCTTCCTGACCGGAATTTTCACTTGGGGGACCAGCAGAAGCCTCGGCATGGGATTACCGTCACCGGGGTTCTCACTGGGGTGGTTTCTCCTCATGCTCTCGGGTGCAGTGATGACTGCTACAGCCATCTTCGGTGGGTTGGTCGGCCAGATTCCGTTCTCGGCCGACGTCCTGTACACGTTCTACGCCCCGTTGCAGGCCCATCCACTGTTCTACGCAGGGCTGGCAGCCTGGCTCGTGGGGACGTGGCTTGCCGGGGCAGACTGGATACGCACCTACTACCACTGGCGACAAGACAACCCCAACGAGCGCATCCCACTGCAGATGTTCATGATTATGACGACGATGCTGATGTGGTACATCGCCACGCTCGGTGTCGCCGTTGAGGTACTCGTCTTTCTCTTGCCGCTGTCCCTGGGTCTCATCGACAGTGTCGACCCGCTACTCACAAGAACGTTGTTCTGGTTTTTCGGCCACCCCGTCGTCTACTTCTGGTTGATGCCGGCCTATTTCGCATGGTACACTGTCCTTCCGAAGCTCTCTGGCGGGCGTTTGTTCAGTGATCCGCTAGCTCGCGTCGTCTTTATTCTCTTTCTCATCCTCTCGACGCCGGTCGGCTTCCATCACCAGTACGCCGACCCTGGCGTGCCAGAAGGGTTCAAGTTCATCGCAATGACCAACACGATGTTCCTGTTGCTCCCGAGTTTCCTCACCGCCTTCACCGTCGTCGCGAGCATGGAGTACGGCGCTCGCCAGCGAGGTGGCACGGGCTATCTGAGATGGCTGAAGGCGCTTCCGTGGGGGAACCCCGCCTTCGCCGGCTGTGCGCTGGCCGGGATGATGTTCGCCGCCGGGGGCTTCTCGGGCATCATCAATGCCGGGATGAACATCAACTCGCTCATCCACAACACGTTGTGGGTCCCTGGGCACTTCCACCTCACCGTCGGGACGGCAAGTGCCCTGACGATGATGGCGATTAGCTACTGGCTCTACCCACAGATTACCGGCAAGCGCCTGCAGTTCTACGGCGTCGCCCAGATACAGCCGTACATCTGGTTCATCGGGATGGGGCTGATGTCCAACGCGATGCACCGAGCGGGGCTGGCCGGCGTCCCCCGACGGACCGCCGAACCGCAGTACCAGCAGTTCGACTTCGCGCCGGTACTGGGCTCAATGCCAGAGATGCGTCTCCAGATTGCTATCGGCGGGACGCTACTGACGCTTGGAGCGCTCATGTTCGTCCTCGTGATGGTCGGAACGTGGCTGGCCGAGCGTGGCCGGGGTCGGTTGCGCGTCGACAGCCACCTCCCCGAACCCATCTCCGGAGCTTCGGACAGCCCACGGGTGCTCGACAACGTCAAACTCTGGTTCCTCATCGCCGTTGTCCTTGTTGCCATCGCCTATGGATTCCCAATCTACTCTATGGTTGCCGACGGCGCGTTCAACCCCGCAGCCCCACCATTCCCCGTGTGAACTACCCTACCTACTTCACTTCGGGGCAATGGTCCTAATCGCTGTTTTGGGATGGCTTTCGTGTGGACTCACGCGCTACGCCCCAGACGAGACGGGACGTTCAAGCTCCTAGTTATATCCAATTTCCAGTGATTCAACCGTACGTTTGCAGATGCGCATCAGCCGTCGCCGCGCTAGATCACTTGCTTGCAGTTTAGCACAGGGTTTGAATTGCTCGACAGTCTCCCGAAGAGGTGCAGCCAAACTCTCGGGCGTGTCAGGCTTGATTACGGCGGTACGACGGTACTCCACAGGATTTCAAATATATGATTGTGGTCACTCATTGGGAGCAGGTATGCAACAAATATGATGAGTGGTCAGTACTGGGTCGCCTTCGGATCACAGGCTGCAGGCTCGTTCGCACGGCCAGTGAAGCTTCGCTCTATGCCCCTACTCTCAATCCTATTCGCTTGTATTTCTGCCGAAAATGTGCGCAGCAGGGGGGCGATTCTTCTATACCCCTGTCCTGAACCTCGGTATCGAAGCAGCCAGCCTGAGCGGTGGTGATGCGCTCTACGAGACCGTCAAGCGCGACAGGGATCCCAGAGGCTGACCTGCCGGTGGTCCCCGCCGATAACTGGGACGGAGTGACCGTTGTCACTCGACAAGACAGGATATAGGATTTTCTGGCGTGAACATGTCTGTATGCCCCTACGCACTACGGTCAAACGCCGGGTTCTGGGCTGTCGTCTCTGTCTGCCGGCGCTGTTCACCGCCGGTATCGCCACCGCCGCTATCGTTATCGGCTTGCTAACTGGTGACATGGTGACGGCGCTCGGTGCGTTCCTGTTGGTCCCGAGTGCGATACTACTCTTTGCGATCGGTCTCAAACGGGAGACTACTGCATTATCGGACCATCGAACGCACTGATCTGCCGGAATTGAACCGGGTCGAAGCCAGACTTACGCGCCCGCTCTGAGTGGTGTCAGGATCTTTAGGGTCAGCACCCTTGCCTTGTGGGGCGTCTCCGTGATTGCTCACAGGATGGTCGTCCGTACCGAGATCAATCCGATCAAGCAGGCGATCAGAGACTTCAACCAGTGCGACTCCAGTCAAGAGGCCGCCAATTATCAGTGTCGGAAGCCCCCCAGCGGTGTACTGCAGTCCCTCGCCAATCAGCCCGAATAGCGACGCTGCCACCATGATGCCGGACGCAATGCCCCAGAGCGCGACGTTCCAACGGTCGCTAAACTCGTCAATAAAGAAGAACGGGATCGCTCCCAGCCCAGTGGCTACCGCAGTGACTAGACCGGCAACGAATACGAGTCCAATGTGGCTAACGAGTATCATACTAACTGTTTACCCCTCTGAACAAAGGAATATTCCTAAAAATCAAAAATATTTTTGGCTAGACTAAAATATACAGAAAATCTCGACTGTCTATATCTGGGCGGAACAGAGCCGGTGAGGCTGAATGTCCAGCCAGCACGCCACTGCGTGAATGAGCCGCGAGCTGTGACAACGATGTCACTACTTACCGACTCTCGGCGATACGTTGCTGTACCAACTTGTCCACGTTGTACAGCAGCGCTCCCACGGAAGCAAGCACGGTCGCAAGATAGACGATTAGCTGTGGTGGGCCGGAGGCCGCCCCGCCCAGCGCCGCGCCGGCAAAGCCGACGACAATGACCTCAATCCAAGTGACAAAGACACGCGACAACAGCATAGTCCCGGCCACGGTCAGTACGCCTCCTCAGGCGTGATGGGACCGCTGAAAGCCGAGTACAGCACTACGAAGTACACCGCCACCAGCGGGAGCAGCAGCGACGCACCGATAGTCATCAGATTCAGTGGCAGTGTCGAGACGATAGCTCCACGAACTGTCGTGCCCGTCGCCGGGTCGATGGCGGGATACATGAGTCTCGCGACGACAGCGACGAGACCGTAGGTCATAGCCGCTGCCGCGCCGAGTGCCCGCAGGCTTTGCTCGTGCTGAAGCGCGACGGTGTAGCCAACCGCCAATCCAATCGAGAGCATGACGAGGGCCACAATCGCCGGAGAGAGAAGTGCCGAGAGGCCGTCTGGAAGCCGTATCCCGAGTACCCCAAGCGTGGCGACCACAGCAAGCAGGTAGCCCGCCGTCGCCGCCGTCCCATAGGTCGTCACCGAATCGGGGAGCTGTGCTCGTCCCTTCAGTTGCAGGAACGCTGCCCCTGAGACGACCGTCAGCAGCGTTAGCGTGACGCCGACGATGAGGCCGACTAGCGTCAGCGATCTAGTGGCCCCGACGAGCCAGTTGCCGGCAAACACACCCAACAGGAACGGTGCGAAGACGCTGCCAGCGACGAACGCCCGCCCCCACCACCGCTGCCACGCCGCGTCGTGGCGCTGTTCGTACATCTCCGGGGCGAGCCCGCGTAGGATGAGCGCACCAAGGATACCGAACATCAACAGGTAGTGGCGACTGAACAGGCCAGCATACGCCGGGGGGAACGCGGCAAAGAGAGCGCCGCCGAAGACCACTAGCCACACTTCGTTGCCGTCCCAGAAGGGGCCAATAGCCGCCAGCACTGTCTCGCGTTCGTCGTCAGTCTCCAGGAGCGCGAATATCGCGCCGGCCCCGAAGTCGAACCCATCGAGAAAGAGGAACGTCGCGAGCATGGTAAACACCAGCCCGAACCACAGCTCCGGCAGTGGGAGCCCAAACAGCGGGCCGGCAGCAAGCGAATCGACGCTAATCATCGTCGACCGCCCCGGGGGTCGGCTGGCTCGGACTCGGACCCGAGTCAGGTGTCCGCGTATCGTTCTTGACCGACCGGAGTTCGTCATTGCCCGGGGGCCCGTTCCGGATGATGCGCCAGATGACGTAGGTGTACAGGCCCAGTAACGTGGTGTAGACTCCGATGAACCCAACAAGAGTGATAGTCGCCTCAGTCCCGGTCAAGCCCGGAGAGACGCCCGCGCTGGTTTTCATCACATCCTGAATCACCCACGGTTGGCGGCCGACCTCTGTGACTATCCAACCAAGTTCGACAGCGAGAATCCCGAGCAGAGACGACCCCATCAACGCTTTGTGCAGGAGACCGTCCTCGAGCAGTTGGCCCTTGTACCATCGGTAGCCGCCCCAGAACGCCAGCAGGATGAACCAGAACCCGAGTCCGACCATCGCACGGAAGGCCCAGAAGACGATAGCGACAGGCGGGGCCTCTGTGTCAAAAGAATTCAACCCACGTATCTCGGCTGTCGGATCACCTCCGCTGGCCAGCCACGAGGCC
The DNA here is from genome assembly GCF_003666065.1 of Haloarcula sp. Atlit-7R. NCBI lineage: Archaea > Methanobacteriati > Methanobacteriota > Halobacteria > Halobacteriales > Haloarculaceae > Haloarcula > Haloarcula sp. Atlit-7R. The sequence goes on from NZ_QXIK01000020.1 coordinate 36,266, forward strand.
CCGCCTGGAATACCGATGCCGAACAGTTCCTTTGCTCGCGGGTTCAGGAAGCCGTCGATGCTCGTTGGTACGGCAAAGATGTATTCGGGGACGTACGACTCAGTCTCCCAGACAGCCTCCATCGCGGCGAACTTCTGCGGTTGGGTCTCTGCGACGTGGCGGCCGTACATATCGCCATGCAGTACCTGTAGCGGTGCGGTGATGAGCAGCGCGACGAGACCGATTTTTAGCGTCGCCTCCCAGAACTGTGGATTCTCTACGGGGTAGCCCCAAACGTGGTGGCGGAACACAAAGTAGGCACCGACACCGGCCATGAACAGCGCTACTGACTCGACGGCCGCATTCTGCATGTGGACGAACATGTATCCAAAGCGGGGATTGAGATACGCCGCCAGCGGGTCGACGAGGTGGACAACCATTTGGCCGTTCTCGGTGACGAGTTCGTAGCCACGCGGCGTCTGCATCCAGGAGTTTGCGATGAGAATCCACACTGCCGACAGCCACGTCCCCAGGCCAACGGCCACGCTGGAGACGAAATAGAGTTTGTCGCCGACCCGGTCACGGCCGAAGACGAACACGCCAAGGAAGGTAGCCTCAAGCATGAACGCCATCATCCCCTCGACGGCCAGCGGGCCGCCGAATAGTTCACCGGCCGCCGTCGCGAACGCGGCGAAGTTCGTCCCGAACTCGAACTCGAGAACGATGCCGGTAACCGTACCGACAACGAAAGAGATGGCGAAAATCTTGGTCCAGAACCGACGCAACTGCTCGTATATCGGCTCGTCAGTCCGGATATCTCTCCACGTGAAATAAATGAGAAACGGGGCGAGTCCCATGCTCATCACCGGGAAGATGATGTGGACGATGGTCGTGACTGCGAACTGGAGCCGACTTGCAATGACTGGGTCGATCATGATGTGAAACCGTGTGGTCGCGGAGCTGCCGTATATCGGAATGTAATCGAGCGAAAGCCTTAGATTCAGTTTTGTCGTAAGACAAGGGAGCGATTTACTGGTGGAATCGCCTGTATCCTGATATGGACACTCGGTGGGCGGTATTCGCACTCGTGGTGGTCGTGACAGCGGTCATGATCGTCCGGGGAATCGTCGGTATCCAGAACGGCGAGTTCGGCACCGTCGGGCGACAGTTCGGAGTCGGTGCTATCGTGTTCGCTTTCGGAGTCGCGCTCGTCAGGTATTGGGATCGAGTTGGCCGCTAGTCCCAAGCTACGAGCCGTCAGATAGACTTGATAGCCACTTGCCGTAACCAAACGCTGCGTTGAGACATGTGCGTACAACAGGTATCACCGACAAACAGGCCAGACAGTCAGCAACCGATACATCTCGTCTGTGAGGGCGTCGGCAGCACGCATCCGGTATACGTAGCGACAACTCGGCCCGCTGTCGTTGCGTGTCATCTGTTCCCGTCTGAGTGTGGGCGAGCAGATGATTTAATAGTGTATAATAATCCCAAGTCTATGGAAAGTCAGACGAACGATACGACCATGGCGGCGAGTGGACGGGATGACCAGTCAGTCGCGGTATCGTCTGACGACAAAGACGAGCAGCGCGAGGACAAGGACCACCTGGACGGCCTTGTCGACGTAGCCGACGAGCGTGTAGTTGCCGGCCTTGATCACGACCCATAGCGGTATCTGGATGGCTGTGTAGGGTATCGCCGCGATGGCGAGGGCGTCCCTGCGGACGCCGCGGACGTACAGCGCCGCCCCTCCGAGAAATCCCAGTCCGGCGAGTACGAGCGGCGGCGCGCCCTCGACGACACCCGGATAAATGTGAGTCACCGCGGTGATACCGACCAGCACGACGATCCCCTTTTCAAGCGTCGATAACGACGTTGTCGGGCGGTCAGCCGACCGGGACTGTGTCTCTACCATGTCGAGTAGAAGACCCGAGACAAATATATAGCTGTGGTTGGCACACGCCAACGGCCAACTTCTCCCCCCATTGTATTGTGACAAGTAAACATTTTTGTGTCGATGGTCGATTCTCCCTACGTACGGCGTCCGTCGCTATGGTGCCGGGCGGCATACCGGTAGCGCGCGTCGAGACACCGCCTCAGAACAATGATACGGAGACTCTTCGAGACACTGAAAGCCAACCTCATCTACGTCGTCGTCGGTGCGCTGGTCACCGGACTCGCTGCCGGCCAGGTGGCGGGTGAGAGCACCCGGGGACTGTTACAGACGGCCGTCGTCCCAGTGCTGTTTCTGATGATATATCCGATGATGATCAACATCGATCTGGATGAGATACGCAACCTGCGGGCACACGCGCGGCCCGTAGCGCTCAGTCTGGTGGTGAACTTCCTGTTTACGCCGTTTGTGGCCGTCTTGTTGGCCCGGGCCTTCTTCGGCGGGAACGTTGAGTACACTGTCGGGCTCTACTTCATCGCCCTGATTCCGACATCCGGGATGACCGCCGCTTGGACCGGGCTAGCCAACGGTGACCTAGAGTCGGCGCTGGTCGCCATGGCTGTAAACCTGCTGGCCGCGGTCGCGATACTCCCGGTATATCTGTCCGTGCTGATACCGGGCAGTGTCGGCTTCGAGCCGACGGCGCTGTACCGACAACTCGCCCAGGTCGTCGTCGTACCGATGCTGGCGGGGAACGTCACCCGGCGACTCCTCCTCCGTCGGTACGGCTGGGAGGGGTTCAGGGAGCTGAAACCCACGTTCGGCGGCCTCAGCTCTTTTGGCGTGATGCTCATCGTGTTCATCGCAATGACGATGCGGTCGCGGGCGATCCTCGCCGACCCCCTCACTTCGGCCAGTGTCGTCCTCCCGCTCGTCCTGTTCTACGTGGCCGTCGTGGCCGTCGGCTCGGGGTTGGGGAGCGTGTTCCTTGACGACGGACAGCGGGTCGCGCTGGTGTACGCGACGAGCATGCGGAACCTCTCTATCGCCGTCGCCGTCGTCGTCGCCGCCGAGACGTTACCGACCGGGGCCGTCCTACCCATTGCACTCGCGTACATCCTCCAGCCGCCGCTGGGGGTCCTTTACATGCACTACCGCCGCGACATCGTCGATGAGGGGCTCTCCCTCCGGGAAGCCGCCGCCAGGCTGGTATGACCCCCGGTGTGGCGTGTGATACTCGGAACGCCGCTTCCAGCCGACAGTCGCTGTGTCCGCGGGGCACGTCGGGCGGTCCATTCCCGACCACAGCGATGTACTGCGTGGTCGGTCACCACAGCTGGAAGTGTGGTAGCGGGACGGCCGGAAGCGTGAAACCGAGTGCGGCCAGGCTGTGCTGGAGCTGGATGTAGCCAGCGCGGCGGAGGCGACACCGAGCATGCGGTGCAGTCGCTGGCGGCCACCGATGTACAGCCCCTCGAACACCGTCACGGTCAAGAAGACGGCCGGAACGGTCCCGAGCCCCAGCGCATCGAGGGCTGCCATTCCGCCCAGTGCAGACCCCTGTACGAACGCGTACAGGTACACCAGGTACAGCAGTGGACACGGCAGGAACTCGTGGACGGCACCGAGCCCGGCGATGCGGTAGTCGCCCACCCACTTGTCCATCCACGAGAGCAGGGCCGCCCGCACCAAGCTCGCGATGCGTTCGACACCTGGGGGCGGAACGGACCGTACTCCGCCACCGGTGACGTAGCTGGTACCGACGACGGCGACGGTGACAGTGAGATCCACGGCGATACCCGTCAGGGCGCGGACCCCCGTCGCGACGAGAGTCACCGCCCGGACACTCACGAAGGCCAGCTGGCCAGCGAGCCCGAAGACACCGTCTAGCAGGGTGCAGGGGGCCGTGCGTCCGAAGTTGAACACTGCGTGCTGTCTGATTTTCCGGAACGAGAGGATGTCGTCGCGCCCGTCTTCAGCCATCCAGTCCGCGTAGATAGCGATCGGCGGCCTACACATTCTGATGCAGTGTGTGCCGCCGAGCAGGCCGACGAGTGCCAGCACCGGCAGTCCGGACGTTCGGTCTGATAGGCCTGGTCAACGACGCCGGCCAGGTTCCGGAGGAAGGTGAGCGAGAGGTGGCGGAAGTCATAGGCTGCTATCCGATCGGACTCTGCGGGGTCGATACGTTCGAACGTCACGCCGGGTTTCTCGTCGACGATGGCCTTGGCGGGAGAATAATGGCCAGCCTCGGAGTAGAAGTGGAATTGGGAGTGACGACTTGTTATATAATCTATAACAAAACACTCCAGATTTTCATATGGAATATGGTGTGTAGCACCGGCAGACACCCAGTTAGTAGCGGAAATCTAACTAATCGTAACTGAGTTTTTGAAAGAGCGTGTTGAGGCACAGTAGTCTCCAGAAGCCGGCGTCGTGGGCAACGTCAAGCGAGCACGCCACATCGCTCGCGAGTACCACGGCTGGGATCTACCAGACGAAAGTGAGCTCCGTCACCAAGCGATGGCGGGCGATGCGTGATGTCCAGTGACTCGTCTCAGTATATGACCTGCAGAACCGACGAGTGCGACGCGCCGATCTTCGACGCCGAGCGCATCGCGTGTGTCGACGGAGAGTACGGGCCGTGCATGGCTGTCGGGCGTCACGCCGGCGTCTGTTCTACCGGTCATCTCTCTGTCTGGGACGTCGCAGAGGCCTGAGTGCTGTCGGTCGCGTACTCGCCCGTATTTTGTGTCCCCCCGAGAGGGTGAGGGGTTTCCCGAACATGAGTACCGGACAGCAGTCCGTCGACGAACAGTCTCCAAGCACCGAAGCCGACGACCGACCAGACATTCGTACTCAGTACCGGCAGGCACAGGCCAGTGGCGAGGTTTTTGCGGGGCGTCCACGGGGTGAGAGGTAGATGTGTTGTCCCGACTGCCAGTAGGCCCCACAAGAGAGACTCAACCTCGACAGTTGAGAAACGGTTAACGAGGAGCATGCAAAAGTCGGGCTTGTGACTGACGATCTCGCGTATCCCTCTGTTGAACTCATCCTTGAGCTCCACGACCAAGTCGTGGCAGAAGGCGACATCACGGAACCGGGGGTCCGGTCAGAGGACGCGATTGCATCCGCACTACAGTACGTTTCGGAGGGGTTCTTCGGGGAAGTGCCTGAGACGATCCATCAAAAGGCGGTCCATTTGATGCGACTACTCGTTTCGGAGCATCTGTTCGTCGACGGAAACAAGCGAACGGCACTCCGAACAGTGGTCGTTTTCTACATGCTGAACGGATACACGTTTGAGTACGGTGATGAAATTCGAGCGCTCTTACACCGGTTTGCGACCGGCGAAACCACAGTCGACGTAGACACTGCAGTCATCTACTTCCGGGCATGTGCTCGCCGCAACTGATAAACCGATACACTGGATAATGATAGATAGAGAAATGGCGTCTAGCACCGATTCCTCGACGGCGATTGACGAGGAAGTCCGTCAGTTGTACGAGCGATATCAGGCGGCCGAAAGCGACGCCGAACGCCGCGAGATTGCGCTTGAAATGGGGAAGCTCGATGGACGTCGCCACGCAGATATCTACGCAGCGCTCGAAAACGAGTGAGAATCCCCACGTTCTGCGTTTTCGTGTCCAGCGTCGTTCGCGACTAGTAGCTGCTCGGTCGCCTTTTGTGAACGCCTTTGCCCTCTCGTAGAAGGACCAACCCATCTTGAACTCTCCACGCCGATAGCGGTTGCTTCCAATACGACAGCACAGCACAATCGTCGCGCACATCTGCGTTTCGTGGTCTATGCTCGTGTTGCGTCGGCGACGTGGTCGTGTTTGTCGAGGCTGCCGACAACTTGGGTTTCCGTGGCATACACGACGCTGCTCCTGCGTGGGTCGAACCGCTGTAGTGATGCCGGTCTAACGGCGGTACTGGAAGCAATTTTGTTCCCCCCGGTGGGTGAGGGGGTTCTCGAACATGAGCACCGAACAGCAGTCCGTCGACAAACAGTCTCCAGACACCGAAGCCGGCGACCGACCGGACATTCGTTCCCAGCACCGACGAGCACAGACGAGTGGCGAGGTGTTTCAGGGCCGTCCCCGGGGTGACAGGTAGATGTGTTGTCCCGACTGCCGTCGGCCACAGTCGGCGTCGGCATGTGTACAGAAACGCTACCATATCGACGGGCAGGCTTTCGACCCGATTCCGTGGGGCGGGGGGAGACAGTATCTCACGTACAAGCTACAAGTCCTCCAGACAAACGAACGGACCGTTACCGTCGACCTCAAACGGTGGCGCGACCAGTCGTGTCCTGCTTGTGGTGTCGAGCACGGCGAGATACATCATCGGTTGTGCGACTACGAGGAGTGCCCCGCGTGTGGCGAACTGTTGCTACTGTGTTCGTGTCTTGTCGAGATCGAGATCAACGCGACGTCCAGTATCACAGGCCGCTTCAAAAGGTTGCTCGGCCTCTTCTGACAACTTAGCGTCTGTGGGTGCGGTTTGAGTTGCGGACTGAACTGACGAAAAGAAACGCTGCTATCCAGAATCCGAGCGTATACACAATATGTGATAAGACAAAAGTAGTCAACTCAACCTCAAACTGCAAATTGAAGATTTCTGCTCCAGTAATTAGGAAAATCCCACCAAACATTATTTGCGGAGGGAATCCACGCTGCATAAACCAGAACCGTGTGGATAGCCCCAAGA
>NZ_QXIK01000021.1:0-39318 GCF_003666065.1 Haloarcula sp. Atlit-7R
CCGACGACCACGCGCTTCGGCTGTTCGATGTCACAGACGGCCCTGTCGACACGCTGGACACTGACGGCGTCGTGACGGCGGCGGCAGTCTCCGACGGAACCGCCGTCGCCGTCGAGGAGCCGGTCGTCTACCACGACGAGGGCCGCGAGCGCGGCGCGTATCGGTTGCATCGAGTCGGGCTAGCACAGCCCTGTCGCTGACGCGCTGACGTCCCACTCTGGATCGGGAGCGGTCTGTCAGACTGCTTTTTACGTCGACGTGCTGTCCCCGGTTTGGCTCCGATTACTGTGTTATGTGGTGTCAAACTAACCATTCGCCAGTCGTAGTGTCTCGGTACCGGAGTCCAGTATGGCCGACAAGACAGACCCGGACCACGAGGAAGCACAGCCAGCGGCGGATGCCGAAGCCGACGACGACAGCACCGCCGATCACCCTACAGAGCGCGAGCGGGAGTTCGCACAGATGCAGCGACGGCTCAACGAGCGGGAGATGGGTCTCGACCAGCGGGGCGCGGAACTCGACCGGCGCGAAGAGAAGATTGACGCCCGCGAGGACGAACTCGACCGCCGAGAGACGGAACTGGACGAGCGGGAGTACCAGCTCGATGAACGCGAAGCCGCGCTTGAGGACCGTGAGACCGACCTCGACGAGCGTGAGGCCGAGCTGACAGAGTACGACACGCAGCTTTCCGAGCGCGCCGCGGAGCTCGACGAGCACGAGGAGACGCTGCACACCTACCTTTCGGGGCAGATGGCGGATGTCGAGGCGTCTGTCACGGAGACGATGCAGGACGCACTGGACCGGTACGAGGCGGACCGGGCGACCGGTCGGTTCGGCCCGACCGGCACGATGCTCGTCGGGCTGGCCGGCGTGGCGCTCGTCGTCGCCGGCATCGGGTTCGGCGCACTGGCATCTGCCGGTACGGCCCCGCTCAGCGCCGGCGGAACGACAGTGAATCTCGCTATCGCTGCTGTCGTCGGTATCGTCGGGCTGGCGCTGAATCTCGGGACGGTTGCGGGAAAAGTCTGAGCCGCGTCGTCAGTCTGCCGTCGCGGAATAGTCCAAGCTGTCCGTGGCAGGCGTCTCACGGTCACCGAGCCATGCGTGAACACCAGCGATGGTGGCCCACAGTACCAGCTGGCCGAACACGACTGTCCAGCGGTAGGCCGCGACGAGCGCGGCAGGAACGTCGCCGTGGACCGGGTTTGCCGGCGCGAGCGCGACCGGAGCCGCAAGCAGCGCGAGCGGCAGCGCCGTGGCTCCGAGTCGAACAGCGGTGTGGCGGTGTTCCGTCCACTGATACGCGAGCCCGGCAAGCACTGCGACCAGCGCCCCCAGTGCCATCAGGCCGGCGTACCACGCAAGGCGCGTCTCCGTTCCGAGCGCCTGCTCGACGCCCGGTGGCTGCGGCGGCAAGACGAGCCACGGCGCGCCGGAGACGGTGAGGAAGCCGGCTCCCGCGAGCGCGAGTCGTTTCGTCGCCCCCGAACCGGGAATCGCGGGTTCGAGGAAGAAGTACGCCATGCCGAAGGCGGCGACGCCGAACAGCAGGCCCCAGAGGACGCCGCCGCCGATGCTCACGACGGTCGTCGTGAGTTCGGAGACGGCCGGCCCGCCGCCGTGGCTGTGTCCGTGTTCGAACGTCTCCAGCCCGGCGGTGAAGGCGTTCCCGACCGTCGCGATGAACAGGCCGTAGACCAGCCCGCCTGCCACGCCGGCCACTGCGCCGCGTTCGAGGTAATCAGTCGTCATCAGTGGCAGGTGATGCCGGCGCTGTGTCGGAAGTTGTGCAGCGAGTCGTGCAGCATCGGGTCCTGCACGAACAGCAGCGTGAAGCCGAGCGCCGCCACCAGCGCGACGGCGATGGCGATCTGCGGGCCTGTCAGCGACGCTCTGGCGCGTTCGATACGGTCATGCACGCTGTCCGTAGCGCGTGCGGTGTCAGTGTCATCCTGCATTGAAATCTCGTTTGTCTTAAGAACAAGTAAGATTGTAAAACTTCCGCCTGAGACAGCTCCGGCCGGGGGCTATCGCTCGCTGGCGACGGCATCGACCCGCTCGGCGGTCAGCGCGTCCAGCGGGACCACTGACGCGTCCGTTTCGTCTGCAACGAGGTCGAGCAGACCGGCGCGACTCCCTTCGCCCGCATCCACGACGACGGTCTGGTCAGCCGCTTCGCCGAGCATCCGCGCCGCGTTTCTGGTCGCTGCAACCGGACTCCCGTCGGCGGTGTTCGCCCGGCCGTCGGTCACGACGACGACGACGCCGGCGTCCGGGTCGGCGCGGTCGAGCACCTCGCGGGCGGCGGTCAGGCCGGCCGGCAGCGGCGTCCGGTCGCCGGTCGGCAGGTCCTTGAGGTGGCGGGCGGCCAGCGAGACGCTGTCGGTCGGCGGGAGCACCACGTCCGCGCTCTCGCCGGCGAAGGTGACGAAGGCGACCTGGTCGCGGGCCTGATAGGCGTCTTTCAGCAGTTCCAGCACGGTGCCTTTTGCGGCCCGCATCGCCGGGCGCATCGACGCGCTCGCGTCGACAGCGAACACGACCAGCGTCTCGGCGTCGCCTGCGCGAACAGACTTGCGGAGGTCTCGCGACTCGACGCGGCCGCTCCCGCGGCTGGCTGCTGCCCGGACCGACGCTGCAGCGTCGACCTCGTCGTCGCGGCCGGCACGCTCGGTGCGGACCGTTGCGCCGCGGGTCGTGCCCGTCGCGCCCGCGCGGCCGCTCGCCGCGCCGCCGTCCGTGTCGACCTCCGGGGCGTCCATGTCGGGCGCGTCGCTGTCGCCGACTGCCGCACGAGACTGGCCGGGCAGGAGCGGCGTCGCGTCCTCCGGGTCGTCGGGGCTGCCGTCCTCGTCACGGTCGTCGCCGGCATCCGATTCGGCCTCACTCCCCTGACCCTCCCCGTCTCCGTCTGCCGACGCGGGCGCTGGACCGCCCGGTTCGTCTCCCCCCTCGCGGTCCTCGGAGCGCTCGCCATCGTCGGGGCGCTGTTTCTGTGGGCCACCACCGGCATCGCCGTCCGAGTCGTTTCCGTCAGCCGCTGACTCGTCTGCGTCTTCTCCGCCCGCCGTCTCGTCATCCGCTTCGCTCTCCGATTCGTCGGCTTCCCCGGTGTCGTCTCCGCTTTCCTCGTCTTCGCCCTCGTCGTCATCGAAGTGGTCGTCGAGCACGTCGTCGACGTCCGGCGCGTCCTCGAAGGGTCGAGAGGTGAGCCGGTGGGGCAGCGCGAACTCGGCGGCGCGCTCGATGTCTGATTCGAGAACCGTCGTCCGCCCGTCCAGTGCGGCAAACGTCCGGGCTGCTCGCGCTGTGGCGATATCGCCACGGTGGCCGTCGAGGCCGGCGTCCCGGCAGAGTTCGGCGATTTGCTCGCGGAACTCGCGGGCGAGGTCAACCTCGGGGAGAATCTCACGGGCGGTCCGCAGTCGCTCGCCGGGGTCGCGGTCGGGTTCGGTCCCGTCTCCCCCTTCGTCGCCCTCTCCGAGCGCCCGGTCGATGATGGCGACCCGGTCGTCGAGGGCCTCGCACGCGCTGACCTCGGTCTGGAGGGCGAAGCGGTCCCGGAGCTGGGGCCGCAGGTCGCCCTCCTCGGGGTTCATCGTCCCGACGAGTGTGAACTCGGCGGGATGCGTGACGGTGACGCCGTCGCGTTCGACGCGGTTCACGCCGCTCGCGGCGGCGTCGAGGAGCACGTCGACGAGGTGGTCGTCAAGCAGGTTCACCTCGTCGACGTAGAGGATGCCGCGGTTCGCGCGGGCCAGCAGGCCGGGGTCGAACTCGTGGTCGCCGTCCAGCGCGTCGGCCACGGAGAGCGTGCCGACGACGCGGTCCCGCGTCGCGCCGAGGGGAAGCGTCACCAGCGGAACCGAGCGCGTCTCGACGGGGGGGTCCGTTCGGGTCCGGCAATCCTCGCACTGTGCCCCGTGACGGTCGGGCGGACAGCCGTAGGGACAGTCCGCGACCGCGCGCTGCTCGGGGAGCAGGTCGGCGAGGGCCCGCACCGCCGTCGACTTCGCCGTCCCCTTCTCGCCGCGGACCAGCAGACCGTCGAGGTCGTCGTCCGTCGCAACCGCCAGCAGGCCCTCTTTCAGGTCGCGCTGGCCGACGACGCCCGCGAACGTCGGCCCCTGCGAAGCTTTTTTGCCCGCGCCGAATACAACCATACTTGTATTAGTGCAAACGGAGATTTAATAACGTTATGCCACAGCTAGGACTCTACACCGCGACGGAGAACGAACTCGGGGCCGTCCAGCAGGCCGCGGGCGAGGTGAACGCGGACCTCATCGTGCGCTCTGAGAGCGACCTCGACGACGAACCGGCGGTCGAGGCGTTCGTCGACGAACTGACCGACGCCGACGCCGTAATCCTCTGGCTCCACGGGGCCGAGGACAGCATGCCGGGCTACGACCTGGCTGTCGAGCGCCTGCGCGAGGCCGGCGTCCCGCTCGTGGTGAAAGCCACCGGCGACGCCTTCGCCTTCGAGGACACGTCGGTTCCCGACGAGCACCGCGAGACGGTCTACGAGTACTTGGAGAGGGGCGGCGCGAGCAACGTCGCCAACTGCGCCCGCTACCTCGTCGCGCAGTACGGCGACGCCGACCCCTCCTACGACGACCCGGTGACACTGCCGACGGAGGGGGTCTACCACCCCGACCATCCGGGTGCGAGCATCGAGGAACTGCGGGCGACGTTCGACCCCGCGAAGCCGACCGTCGCCGTCTGGTTCTACGAGTCCCACTGGACCCACGAGAACACCCGCTACGTCGACGCGCAGGTCCGAGCCATCGAGGCCCAGGGCGCGAACGCGCTCCCCATCTTCTGCGAGCCGGCGACCGACGCTGAGGGCCAGTGGAACGCCGAGCGGGTCACCGAGGAGTGGCTACTGGACGCCGACGGTAATCCGCTCGTCGACGCCGTTTGCTCGTCGTTCATGTTCTCGCTGTCGATGGACGAACGCGGCCGCAGCGCCGACGACGAGGGCCAGAACGCACAAGACGTGTTCCTCGACAAACTCGGTGTCCCCGTCATCCAGACCGTGACGACGATGCGCTCGCGCTCCCGGTACGACAGCAGCGACACGGGCGTGATGGGCTTCGAACTCGCGCTCTCGGTCGCGCTGCCGGAGTTCGACGGCAACGTCATCACGCATCCCATCTCGGGCAAGGAGCGCACCGACGACGCCGCCGACATTGGCAGCGCCCCGAAGCAGCACTTCCCAATCGACGACCGCGTCGACCACGTCGCACGCCTCGCAGTCAACTGGGCCGAACTGCGCCACACCCCGAACGACGAGAAGCAGGTCGCCGTCGTCCTGCACAACTACCCGCCGAGCGACGACGGCATCGGGACCGCCTTCGGGCTGGACTCGCCCGAGAGCACGGTGAATCTGCTCGAAGAACTGGACGCCCGTGGGTATGATTTGGGAGATACGATGCCCGACAGCGGCCAGTCGCTCGTCGAACGCCTCACCGCACAGCTGACCCTCGACGACCGCTGGGTCGCGCCCGAGGACGTACGCGAGATGAGCGTCGACACCGTCTCGCCGGCCCAGTACGGCGAGTGGTTCGAGGCCCTCGACGCGGACTTCCGCGCGAACGTGGTCGAGGAGTGGGGCGACCCGCCCGAGCGCCCCTTCGCGATTCCCGGGGCGGAGTTCGGCAACGTTCTCGTGACGGTGCAGCCCCCGCGCGGGTTCGGCATGGACCCCTCGAAGGTGTACCACGACTCGGACCTCCAGCCGCCCCACGACTACGTCGCGTTCTACCGCTGGCTCCGCAACGCCTACGAGGCCGACGCCGTCGTCCACCTCGGGACTCACGGCAGTCTGGAGTGGCTCCCCGGCAAGACGGTGGGACTCGACGGCGAGAGTGCACCGGACCAGCTCATCGACGACATCCCGAACGTCTACCCCTACATCGTCAACAACCCCGGCGAGGGAACCCAGGCCAAGCGCCGGTCCTACGCCGCTATCGTCGACTACCTGACGCCGGTGATGGCCAACGCCGGAACGTACGACGACCTCGCCGACCTGGAGGAACTGGCCGACCGCTACCGCGAGGCCGGCATGGAGGACGCTCGCAGCGACGACGGCGAACACCTCGCCGAGCAGATTCGCCGGACGGTCGACGAACTGGACCTCGCCGTTGAACTCGGCATCGCCGGTGAGATTGACGAGAAAGCAGACGTGCGGGGACCAGACGAGGCCGGGTCGACGCTCGCAGAGGGAGACGTCGAAGGCGACGACCTCGACATCGACGCACTCGTCGAGCGCGTCCACGAGTACCTCACCGACGTGAAGACCACCCAGATTCGCAAGGGCCTGCACACGATGGGCGAACCGCCGGCCGACGACCGACTGGTCGACTATCTGGTCGCGCTCACCCGCCTAGAGAACCCCGGCGCGCCGTCGCTGCGCGAGAGCGTCGCGGGCGTGCTTGGCGTCGACTACGACAAACTCCGCAACGCCCCCGGCGAGTACGACGAGGCACTGGGGATGACCTACGCCGAGGCCGCCGACCGCGTCCACGAGACCAGCACGGACCTCGTGGGGACGCTCGCCGAGTACGACTTCGACGTGCCCGTGAGCGAACTCGACGACGGCGACTCGGAGGTCAACATGAACCTCCTCGTCGTCGACATTGACCCCCTCGGGGACGCCCGCGCTCGGTCCGGCGCGCACGACGACCTCCGCGAGGCGCTGGCCTACATCTGCGAGGAGGCCGCTCCGCGGGTGGCCGGTGCGGCCGACGAGATCCCCCGCACCGCCGACGCACTGGCGGGCGAGTACGTCCCGCCCGGCGGCTCCGGCGCGCCGACCCGCGGCGGCGTCGACCTGCTCCCGACGGCCAGGAACTTCTACACGCTCGACCCGCGGAAGGTCCCGGCCAAGACCGCCTGGGACGTGGGCAGCGAAGTCGCATCCGGCGTGCTGGAACGTCACGAGAGCGACGAGGGCGAGTACCCCGAGGAAATCGGCGTCGTCGTCTGGGGGACGCCGACGGTCCGGACCCGCGGCGAGACCATCGCGCAGGTACTCGCGCTGATGGGCGTCGAACCGGTCTGGTCCGACGCCGGCCGCGTCGAGGACGTGGAGCCGATTCCCTTAGAGGAACTCGGCCGCCCGCGTATCGACGTGACGACGCGCGTCTCGGGCCTCTTCCGGGACGCCTTCCCCGCGGCGGCGGGCGTGGTCCACGACGCCGTCGACGCCGTGGTCGACCTCGACGAACCCCACGAGATGAACTACGTGAAAAAGCACGTCGAGGCGGAGACCGACGACCTCGTGGCTGACGGGATGGACGAGAGCGACGCCCGCAGCGCCGCCAAACACCGCGTGTTCACGACCCGGCCGGGCGGCTACGGAGCCGGGACGAACAAGGCCGTCGACGAGGGCAACTGGGACGACCGCTCGGACCTCGCCGACGTGTACGTCCAGTGGGGCGGCTACGCGATGGGCTCGCGCGGCCGCGTCAGCGAGGCCCACGAGTCCTTCGAGCGCCGCCTGTCCTCCGTCGACGCGACGGTCAAGATAGAGGACACCGCTGAACAGGACGAGTTCGACTCCTCGGACTGGTACGCTTTCCACGGCGGGTTCATCTCCGCCGTGACCGAGATCGCCGGCGAGGAGCCAAATTCCTACGTGGGCGATTCATCGGACCCGGACAACGTCGACGTCTACACCAACGAGGAGAAGGTGCGCAAGGCGATGCGCGCCCGCGTCCTCAACCCCGCGTGGCTCGACTCGATGGAGGAACACGGCTACAAGGGCGCGGGCGACCTCTCGACCACGGTCGACGTGGTGCTGGGGTGGGACGCCACCACCGGCGTCGTCAGCGATACGCTGTGGGAGGACGTGGCCGAGCGCTACGCCTTCGACGCGGACCGGCAAGACTGGCTCCGCGACGTGAACCCCTGGGCGCTGGACTCCATCACCGACACCCTGCTGGAGGCCATCGACCGCGGCCTCTGGGACGCCGACGACGAGACGCGCGACCGCCTGCGGGACCTGAATCTGGAAGTGGATGGTGACTTGGAGGCCCGCGCCAGTTCCGGTGGAGCTGCCGACTCGACGGAGGTGACCTCAGATGACGACTAACACGAACGACGCGACAGACGCTGAGACGAACGACGAGGACGACTTCGAGGAGTACGCCGACCTCGGCGCGACGACGGAGAACGCGATGGACATCGCCGAGACGTCGATGGACCGCGTTCGCCGACTCGTCCCCGACGAGACGCTGGCCGACCGCATCCGCCAGAAGTCCGTCCACGCGACCGGCGACCCAGAGTTCCAGCACCTCGTCCGCTTCACCGGCGCGGACGACGACGAACCGGTCCGCGCGGGGGCACAGGCCGTCCTCGACGAACAGCCCATCGTCACCGACATCACGATGGTCAAAGCGGGTATCACCGGCCGCGGCCACGACTGCCCGGTCCGGAAGGCCATCGGCAACGGCGCGGAACTGGCCGCCGAGACCGGCATGACCCGGACGGCCGCGTCGGTGCTGGAACTCGACCGCGAGGGCGTCTACGACGGCGCTATCGCCGTCGTCGGGAACGCGCCAACGGCGGCGCTCGCGCTCGCTGACTGTATCGAGGACGGCACCCGGCCGGCCGTCGTCGTCGCGACGCCCGTCGGCTTCGTGAAGGCCGCCGAGAGCCGGGAGCGGCTCCGCGAGGTGGCGGCCGAGCACGGCGTCCCGACGATTACGAACGTCGGCCGCCGCGGCGGGAGCGGGCTGGCCGCCGGCCTGACGAACGAACTGGTGCACGTCGCCAGTGACGTGCGGGAGGGCGACGTCTCCCTGGATGACTGAAAGAGACGACTACGACCTCGATAGCGGGCCGGACCCCGCCGCCCTTGCGGCGAGCGCGCCCGAGGACCCCGCCGCCGACCGGCCGGTCAACGCCGTCGGAATCGGACCGGGGAACCTCGACTTCCTCACGCCGCGGGGCGAGCAGGCGATTCGGGAGGCCGACGTGGTCGTCGGCTTCGAGACGGTCGTCGACTTCGTCGCCGAGCGCACCGACGCCGACCTGCTGACCTGTGGCTACCGCGACGAACTCGATACGCTGGAGGCCTTCGCCGAGCGCGTGGCCGCCGGCGAGCGCGGGACGGCCGTGCTGATGGGCGACCCGAACCACTCGGGTTACCAGTTCGTCGGGAAGGTCCAGCGGGCCGTCGACCGCCCCGTCCGCGTCGTGCCGGGCATCTCGTCGCTCCAGGTCGCGGCCAGTCGCGCCCGAACGCCGATGGAGGACACGACGTTCGTCACGCTGCACAAGAGCGGTGACCTCTCGGCCGACCTCGACCGACTTCGGAGCGATGTGGGTGACCGACACCTGCTCGTCCTCCCGCGCCCGTTCGACCTGATGCCCGAGGACGTTGCGACTGAGTTGCTCGACGCCGGCGGCGACCCCGATCTGCCGGCGCTGGTCTACGAGCGACTCACCCACGACGACGAGGCCCGCACCGCGACGACGCTCGGCGACCTCGCACAGGATTCCGGCGGTGACAGCAGGGAGGACACGCGGTTCTCGGACTTGTCGGTGTTCGTCGTGCGGCGAGAGTGACGCGCGCGCCTCCAGTCCTGTCTAGCTAATTTCGGCCGTCCATCCCTGCCGTCGCCTGTACTCGCTGATAAGCCGGAACGCGAGCACGTAGCCGACAGCGGCGAACACGACGGCCAGAACGACGTTCCCCGTCCACAGTCGGACCAGCACGTCGCTCCCCATCGAGACCGAGACACCGTCAAACGACAGGCCGGGCACCGGCCCCAGAATCTGGTTCCCGAGCCAGAAGCTCGTCGCGTACACGCCCCACTTGACCGGCGGGTTGAGTATCAGTACAGACGCGAACAGCGCAACCTTGCTGAGTTGTTTGAACAGGTACGCGAGAACGAGGAAAGCGAGAAAGCCAGTCCCTAGCGTCGGGAGCGCGGTGAGGAACACGCCCACACTGAAGCTCACCGCGACTTCCCGCGGCGAGTGGTCTTCTATCAGCGCAGCCACGAGCTTCTCTTTGACCTGTTCCCGCGTCTGCGCTACTCGTCGGCGAACCATCTACGTGTCAGGATGTCCCGTGGGTACAAATCGCTTCCTCTCGTTCGGCGTCCCCGGCTCTGACGCCGCCCCAGCCCTAATCGCCTTCACCGTCGGTCGCCATCGGACGGTTTGTCGCGGCCAGCGTCGCCTCGAACGTCTGTGGCGTGCGTGAGTCGGCCATCGTCCGCGCCGTCTCGACGGCGGTTGCGACAGCCTCGGTGACAAGCGGGTGGTCGTCCAGCGTGTCGGTGTAGGCGAGTCCGCCCCTGTCGAGGTCGAGCTTGGCGGGAATCTGTGTCTCTGTCGCGTCAGTCGGCGCGAGAA
The DNA here is from genome assembly GCF_003666065.1 of Haloarcula sp. Atlit-7R. Lineage (NCBI taxonomy): Archaea > Methanobacteriati > Methanobacteriota > Halobacteria > Halobacteriales > Haloarculaceae > Haloarcula > Haloarcula sp. Atlit-7R. Next base: position 10,369 of record NZ_QXIK01000021.1, read on the forward strand.
AGAGCGGCACAGCGACGGCGTGGTCGTGGGTGAGATTGTATCGGACACATTCGACAGCGGGGTTCTGAAGCAGATAGCACGGCTCCACCTCGCCGAAGGCCGAGCGCTCGCGCAGGCGCTCGGCGTGGTATTCAGTCACTTGACGCTGGTACGGCTTGCCGCTGGAGCCGAAGGCGACGAGCGCGACGGAGGTGTCGGGGGCCTCCGGGACCGCAGCGGCGGCCCGGTCCCGGAGCGCTTCGGTCAGCAGCGGGCTCCGCCCGACTGGTTCACAGTAGTGCGTCTCGGCGTTGACCTCGTCGAGTACCGCTGGCACGTCCGTGACTGTCGCATGGTCGTGAGCGACGGTCATCGGCAGCGCGAACACGCGGTCGGCGTCGATGGCTACCAGTTCGTCGCGTAACTCCCGACGGGGTTCGTGGTCGTAGGTCAGCACCGCCACGTCAGTAGCTACCCCACGCTCGCGCAGCCGGCGAGCGTGTGTCTCGTAGGGCGTAGCGCGTGGCGTGTCCCGACCGATGAGCAGGAGTGTGTCGTGTGGCATTGGTAGCGTCCGACGCTAAAACAATCTGAGTTGTTTTAGCGAAAGTTGGCTTGCCTGAACGTTGGCAGGAATCCACTAATACCTTTGGGTCCTGCCGCTCGGGCGTCGGCGACCCGCTATCCGAGCCCGGGCATAGGGGCTTATACGCAGTCGAGCGCAATTCCGGGCTATGGACGTGACAGAGACCGACCTGCCTGGTGTGGGAAAGAAACACGAGGTGGACATCGGCGGCGGGCAGCAACTGGTAGTCGTGACCCACAACACGGGCACGCGTGAACTGTACCTCAAAGAGGACGAGGACGCCGACTCCGAGAAACTCGTCGAACTCTCCGACCGGATGGCGCGGATGGTCGGCACGATACTCGAAGGCGCGTACTTCCAGCCGGTCGAATCCAGCCACGTCGAGACGATGCTGTCGGAGGGGACGCTGCTGGAGTGGTACGCGGTCGAGAGCGATTCGCCGCTGGTCGGCGAGACGCTGGCGGGTGCGAACGTCGGGCAGCGGACCGGTGTCACTGTCGTCGCGATACAGCGCGATGACAACGTCATCGCTGGCCCGTCGCCTGACATGCAGATCGAAGCCTCGGACACCCTCGTGGTTATCGGCGAACGCGAGAACTGTGAGCAGTTCGAGAAGCTCCTCACCGGAGACCTGTAGATGGCTGGGACCGAAGCGCCGGAGGCCCGCCGTGGCTGACCTGCTCGGCATCGGTGTCCTGTTCGCCGCCGTCGCCGCCGCCACGCTCGTCGCTGTGTGGCTGAACAAGTCGGTGATCCCGTTTTACATCATCATCGGGATGCTGCTGTCGCCGTCTGTTGCGGGGCAGTTTTCCGTCGCCGGCTACGGCCTTCCCGTCGTCGAGTCCTCGGAGTTCGTCGAGCTCGGCGCGGAACTGGGTATCGTCTTTCTGCTGTTTTTCCTGGGGCTGGAGTTCAACCTCGACCGGCTGCTGGAGAGCTGGGAGCGCATCACCAGAGCGGGGACCATCGACCTCGCCATCAACTTCGGTGCCGGTCTCATGCTCGGGTTCGCGCTGTTCCGGGACCCGCTCGCGGCCTTCCTCACCGCCGGTATCGTCTACATTTCCTCGTCGGCCATCATCACGAAGTCGCTCATCGACCTCGGCTGGATCGCCAACGACGAGGCCGACCCGATGCTCGGGACACTTGTGTTCGAGGACCTGTTTATCGCCGTGTACCTCACAGTCGCAGCCGCGCTCGTCACTGAGGGATCTGATGTGGCGGCCGCCGCGACCTCCGTCGGCATCGCGCTGTCGTTCATCGTTGCACTCCTGCTCCTGGCCCGCTACGGGACGCCGTGGTTCGAGCGGGCCTTACAGACGACTTCGAACGAGTTCACGGTGGTCCGGGCCGTCGGCATCACGGTCTTGGTCTCCGGCTTCGCCCTCGCTATCGGCGTCAGCGAGGCCGTCGCCGCGTTCTTCGTCGGCATGGCCTTCGCCCCGACCACTCACACGCACAAACTGGAGAGCCTGCTGGAACCGCTCCGCGACACGTTCGCGGCGGTGTTTTTCTTCTGGATCGGCGTCGAGACCGACCCGCGGCTGTTCGCCGGCGTCGCGGGGCTTGTCGCCGCCGCTATCGTCGTTACGACACCGACGAAAATCCTATCCGGCTATCTGAGCGGCCGCGCCTACGAGCTCAACCCCCGGCGGTCGATGCGTGTCGGCCTCGGGATGGTCACCCGCGGCGAGTTCTCCCTGATCATCGCCGCCGTTGCGCTGACCGGCGCAGGCACGTCGCTGTCGACAGCGCTGGCCAACGCGGTCTACTCGTTTACCGTCGCCTACGTCCTTCTGATGAGCATTCTCGGAACGATGCTGATGCAGTACTCGGCCCCTTTCGAGCAGTTCGCGACAGCGCGGTTCGGAACGGAGTAACGAGAAAAACGCGAGCCGGTTCTACAGTTCGCTGTCGGGAACGACTACGACCTTTCCGAAGCCCTCGCGGTCCTCGATTATCTCGTGTGCTCTGGCGATCTCGCTCATGGGGAGCGTCTCGCGGACCCGTGGTTCCATTTCTCCTTGCCAGACCAGCTCCAGCACTTCGTCGGCCTGGCCCGGAGTGGCCATCGTCGAGCCGATGACCTGCAACTGGTTCCAGAAGATGCGGTTGAGGTCCGTCTCCGGGTTGCCACCGGTTGTCGCCCCGCAGGTGACGACGCGACCACCCTTGACGAGACTCTTGAGCGAGTCCTGCCAGGTCTGTGCGCCGATGTGGTCGACGACCATATCGACGCCGCGGCTGTCGGTCAGGTCCCGAATCTCGCTCGCGAAGTCCGCCTCCTCGTAGTTGATGGTGTGATCCGCACCCAGTTCTTCTGCGTAGTCAAGTTTCTCCCGGCTGCTGGCGGTCGCAAACACCTCCGCGCCGGCGTGGTCTGCGACCTGGACGGCAGCGTGGCCGACGCCGCCAGACGCGCCGAGAACGAGGACGGACTCGCCGGATTTCAGGTCGCCGCGGTCGCGAAGCATCCGCCAGGCGGTCTGGAACACAAGCGGCGACGCGGCGGCTGTCTCCCAGTCGACGCCTTCGGGGACTGGCGTGAGGTTCTCGGCAGGCACAGCGGCGTACTCGCTGTGGACGCCCCTGACGTGTTCGCCGATGATGTGGAAATCCGGCGCAAGTGTCGGGTCACCCTTTCGCGTGAACTCGTCGCCACCGCCGCTTTTGCCGGCGAGGACGGCCACCCGGTCGCCGGGTTCGAACCGCGAAACGTCGTCACCGACTTCGTCGACGACGCCCGCGGCGTCGCTGCCGGGGATATGAGGCATGTCGAGGTCGACGCCGGGAAGGCCGCGCCGGGTCCATATGTCGAGGTGGTTCAGCGCGGCCGCCTTCACGTCGATGACCACCTCGTCGCGGTCGGGTTCGGGGTCGGGAAACTCGCCATACTCGAGCACATCACGGTCGCCGTGACTGTCGAACTGAACGGCTTGCATCGTCACCACTTCCCGTGGCTTGGTTATAAACGCCAGCCTCCCGGACGATACTAGTCGTGGTTGCACTACTGCGGTCGTACACCTGTATCTGGATACATCATAATCTATCTACTTACGGGAATTATATTCTCATAATACGGGCAATATTTAGATATAGCAGAGATACGGTGCCCTATTATATCTAGTGCGTCGAGAAAAGCTAAATATAAACTTGAAAAGTGGATATTTCTCTACTAATAACCGAAGAATCTACTTACAGGGCTTCGTTTCTCGGTAGTACAGCCCTCTCTTGGGTTGGTGTGTGCTACTCCCCACCACTGCTGGCCCGATGAGGAGCATACTTACCGCTCGAACCCGTTTTCTACGCCACCAATGACACACACTGCAAACACACTCTCTGACCGCTCTCGGGGCGATCTGACATGCAACTGGGTGGCTCCTCGTGACAGGACAGTGGTGACCGACCGATGAATCTCTCACTCGTTATCGTCGCGACGATGACCGGGGTCGCTACCGGCGTTGTGTTCGGACTGCTGGATGTCCCCATTCCGGCCCCGCCGAACCTCGCCGGTGTCATGGGTATCCTCGGCATCCTCGTCGGCTATCGCCTCATCGAGTACTTCGACGTCGGCGTCAGCCTGCTGTCGTTGCTGAAGGTCTGAGAAGCTATACGCTCCGTTTTCGAACTAACTGCACCCCTTTCTAACTATCAGAACGACGGTGACGGCAGTGACTACACCGCTGCCGTCAGTGGTCTGCGTGCTCGGTCCCGTTGTGCTGGTGACCGCTCTCGTTCCCGCCGTGGTCGGTGCCAGCGTGGTCGTGGTCGCGAGTGAGGCGGCCGTGATACGTGTCGAGGGTCCGTTCGAGCAGCGCGGTCCGCGTCTCGTGGCCCTCGGTTACCGGTTCGACCCACCGCGATTCGGTTCGCCAGTAGCCCATCACGTCGCCGGACGGCTCGATCACCTCCGCGTCGAGACCTTCGACCCCCCAGTCGTCCGTGTACGCCTGGATGAACGAGACGACGACTGTCTCGATGCCAGCCGCGAGTTCGTGGCCGCGCGTGCTCTTCGTGACGTAGGTCAGCCTGATGCGCCCGTCTTCGACGGCGAGGGAGTCGATGTCGACGAACCACTCGCGCAGGTGGGATTCGAACGCGGCGAGCTCGGTGTCGGTAGCGCCGTCGACTTCGTCGTCGCTCTCGGCGTGCTCGCCGTCGTGGCTGTGCCCGTCGCCGTGGTCGTGACTGCCGTTCGTGTGCGTGTGGCCGTGTGTCTCGTCGTGGTGTGCCCCAGTGTCTGCCTGTGTGGACGTTCCCTCAGCTGTTGCCGTCGCGCCGCCAGCTCCGGTGTCGCCCGGCTGGCTGTTCTGGGTGCCGCCGAGGCTGCTACAGCCAGCGGTGGTCACCGCAGCCACCGCGAGGGTTCCGAGGAACCCACGCCGACTCCGTCGCTGGCTGGTGTCCCACATGGCTCAGGTCCCCCATCGCGTTGCGAGCAGCGCTGCGCCGACGAGCGCGAGCAGTGTGACGACGGCGGTGAACCCGGGTCCGGACGCGGCGGTCGTCTCCGACTCCGCGGTTGCAGTGTCTTCGGCCATCGTTCCCGCCGACTCGCCCTCGGTGTCAGGCGCAACACTCGCCGTGGTACCGCCGGACTCGCCGTTGCCGTCAGTCCCGGATTCGGCTTGCTGGCTCGTCGAAATCCAGACCGGGCTGGTCAGCGCTCGGTCGCCGTCCTCGTCGACGACGCGGAAGGCGACCCAGGCGTTCCCGTCGATGGCAACGTCGGTGCTCATAGTGTCGTTTGTCCCGTCGAGCGTGACGTTCGAGACGGTCGTGCCGTTCCGGATGACCTCGGCGTACGCGAGTTCGTCGAGGTTTCGAACCGTCGCGGACGCCTCTACGGAGGACCCGGCGGTCGTGTTCACGGTCTCGCCGGGCATCCTGTCGTCGACGGTGAACTCGACGGCCGGACCGTACGTCGCGTACGTGTGCCCGTCTTTCACTGACTGGGCCCACTTCTCGGGCGTGACTGGCCCCTCGACGTATGCCCGGGTGCGGGCACTGCCGTATTTCGCCGGGAAGCACTGCGAACAGTGGTCGTCGCTGACACCGGTCGCCGTAATCTCGTAGCCGTTGTTCCAGAGGGTGAACAGCCCGCGGACGCTGGCAGCGTCGGACTCACCGTACGGACCGTTGTACGCTTCGATGGCGTCGACCATCGGGAGGTACTTCTCGTGTTGGCCGGGCGCACTGTCGAGGCTGACGAAGCGGTCACCCGGATGGTTGACCTGGAACACCGTTGCGTTGTGTCGGGTCCGGGACTCTTCGATGAACTCCACCAGGGTCCCGTCGGAATCAATCATCTCCTCGCCGTGCATCGGATAGGGGTTGAAGTGCCCGAGGTCGCCGGTGGTGATTTCCTCGCTCCGGATGAACATGATGCCGCGCTCCTTGGCCTGTGACTCCATCGACCCCCAGCCACCGATGGCGTTGTGGTCGGAGATGAACACCGCGTCGACGCCCGCCGATTTCTGGATGGCGACGAAGTTGTCGATGGGCGTCTTGCCGTCGAAGCTGACGCTGCTGTGGGCGTGGGGATCGATACCGACCCAGTTGCGCTCGCTGGGGTCCAGCTCCTCGGTGAACGTCGCGTTGACGCTGACTGCCTCGCCGGGCGTCACTGAGATGTTCTTCTCGACCGGGTCGGCGATGTAGCCGGTTCCGTGGTTAAACACCAGCGTGTAGTTGCCGGGCGGGAGCTGGAACGAGGCCGTGCCGGCCGGCGTCGTCTGTGTGTAGACGGTCTGGACCGCGGTGCCGTCGTTGAGCACCGTGATCCGGGCGTCGGCGGGACTGACCTCACCCTCGTCGTCTATCGTTGCGGTGACGTTGATTGGTGCCGGCCCCTCCAGCGAGTCGAAGTCTGCGGTGGCTGTCTCGCCGCCGGTGACAGTGACGGATTTTGGCTCTGATGCCGCAAATCCGCTGGCATCAGCCGTCAGCGTGTACTCGCCGGCGGGGAGTTCGAGTTCGTACGTTCCTGTCTCCGAGCCGACGGTGTAGGTGAACGCACGGTCGCCCTTCGAGGCGGTGACTGTGGCCTGTGAGACGGACTCGTTGTCCGTGCTTTCGATGCTGCCGGTCACCGTTCCCGTCTCGGTGCCATGCTGCTTGTTGTAGTACTCGCTGGTCGCGCTACTTGCGCCCTCCGAGCCGACGAAGAGGGCGAACTCTGCTGACCGCGTTCCGCCGGGGTCGAGGCGGTGTTCGAGCCACGGGTCAACCCATGTCGTGGAACCCGTGTACGAGGTAAAGGAGCCGTTCCCGCCCCAGACGCCGTAGCTCACGCGGTCACCGGTGAGCGCGGCCCAGGGCTGGTCGAGTGTGTCGGCACTCACCGGCGGCGAACGCGTTTCCTCGACCGTCCCCGAACCGGGGAGCCAGGTTGATTGCCCCTCAGAACTCAGTGCCGCCCCGCTCTGGAGGCGCTCGGAATCGTTGACCGGGAGGCGCTGGTCGCCGCCGTTCTCCATCGTGGTGTTGATCCAGATGTGGCTGGAGTTGGCCGGCAGCGTATACGTCGTCGTGACGGACACGTTCGAGTTCGTACTGACGTGGCCGGTCGCGGTGACGACTGCTGCGCCGCTGGGCCCGGTCGCGTTCTGGTACTCGAAGGACTCGTAGTCCGGCCACGTCCCGAAGTTGTTGAACGCGAACTCGGCGACGCCGATCTGGTCGGTCGTCAGCCCGTACGCGTTGGCGTCGTAGATGCCACCGGGGAGCGTGCCGAAGGGACCGTTTGTTTCGGTGCCGATGGCGGCGGCGACTTCACTGTTTTTCAGAACGATGGTTTCGTTCGCTGGTGTCTCGCCGCCCTTGATTCGCTCGCCGGTGACGGCGACCGGCTTGTCCGGTCGCTCGACGTGGCCCGACGAGGCCAGCCACTTCACCGTCCGGAAGAGGAACGGCCGCGTATCGGTTTGCTGGTGTTCGGCCTGCCACTCGTCGGTGAGATACGTCGTGAGCGACTTCTGACTGCCGAAGGCGACAACGCGGCCGTTGTCACCGATGTCCCACGTCGCGGCCGCACCGACGATGCGCTCGCCACGGGGGTACTCCTTCTCTGTCGTGGAGTAGGTGTACTCGTAGGTATCGCTGTCACCGTACAGCAACGGAGCCTGCGTCCCGTTTTCCGTGTCGGTCACGTTGAGGCTGACCCCGTCGTACTCCACGGTGTCGACGGTGTTCATTATGGGATGCTGGCCCGTGTTGTGGAGCACAACTCGCCACTCGTAGTCTTCGACTGTCTTGTTGGTCGGGTCCTGAATGTTCCGGAGCCACGTGTCGCTCTCGCCGTTGAAGTGAAGCCCGTACGGGTCGGTGATGTCGTTGAGCTTGCCGGCGTGGCCCTGCAGCGGCGAGGTCCAGTCCCCGACGACGAACAGGCTGCCGCCGTTTCTGACGTATTCGTCGATTGCGTCCTGCTCGGCCTCGCTATAGGCTGTCTGGGGGACGGGGATGATGACCACGTCGTAGTCCGACAGCCCGTTGGCGGATGAACTGTTCCACGAGGTCAGCCCGCCGGTCGTCGACCGTTTCGTGTCGACGTCGTACCCGCGCTCGCTGAGTCGGTTTGCGAACTTCGTGAACGTCGAGCCCTGATGGCTCCCGTCGATCAACACGTGGACGCCGGCACCACTGTTGTTGAGGTCGACTGATCCATCAGGAACCGGACAGCTCCCGTCAAGCTGACAGGTCGCCCCACCAGCTGTGGCCGTCTGTGCCATCGTCTGACTGTTCACCGTTGCCACCTCGCTTTGCTCGCTCGGTGCAGCAGCGGCACTTCCGAGGAAACCGGTGCTGACAACCGAGAAAACGAGTAGTACGCTGAGTAGTACTGGCCGTATGTGATTTCTATCCATCACTTCCTATACCGTATTGTAACTATATAATTAAAATTTACCATGGTCTCACTATTCTCGGATACTGACTGTGTTCTGTAACGAATGACCGACTCTTGTCTGTGCGAACTGTGATCCGGATTCCCACCTCGGGTCGGGCCTGTTTTAGCTGTCCCCTAATGTCACACCCCTCGGCCAGTATAAGCTGAGACTGACACACCCCATCTGTCGGCCACACATTTCGACACACCGGTTGTGGTCGCGACGACAGCCCGACAGATCACCCACAGAACACTGGCAGTCTGTCCACAGCGGCGCTTCCGTGTCAACTCCGGGACGTACCAGCTTTTAAGACCCGGTGGGCGGAATTCCGAAGGTATGTCACGGAAAGTCTTCTTCGATACGGACCCCGGCTGCGACGACGCGGTCATGCTGGCAATGGCGCTCGGCCACGAGGCAATTGATGTGGTCGGTCTCTCGACTGTTTGCGGAAACACGACTATCGAGAACACGACGCGAAACGCACACGCGATACTGGGTCTCGGTGGCTACGATGTTCCGGTGTCTCGGGGCTGTGGTCGCCCACTCGTCGACGACCTCACGACTGCCGAGTGGATTCACGGCGAGAACGGACTCCACGGCGATATCCCTGACAGTGAGGGCGACACACGTGATATCCACGGGGCCGACGCAATCGTCGAAGCCGCCCGCGAGTACGGAGACGAACTGACGATTGCAGCCGTCGGTCCGCTTCCGAACCTGGCAATCGCACTGGCAAAGGAACCCCGGTTACCCGACCTCGTCGAGGATATCTATCTCATGGGCGGGGCGGCGATGACGACCGGGAACGTGACGCCGATGGCTGAGGCCAACTTCCACAACGACCCCGCGGCAGCCAGTCGCGTCCTGCAGGACGCCACTACCCGGATGGTCGGGCTGGATGTGACTAACCGCGCTACCGTCGCTCCCGAGTTCATTGAGGAGTTCCGCACGGCCGGTGGCATCCGGGGGACCGTCGCCGAGTGGCTCGACTACCGGCCCGACTCCGGAACCTACCCGCTGGCCGACGCGCCGGCCATCCACGACGCCGCTGTCGTCGCTGACATCATCGACGAGTCGGTGCTCACTTTCGAGGAGTACTACCTCGACGTGGACACGACCGGCGGCCCCTGCCACGGGGCAGTCATCTGCGACGAGTACGGCACGACCGACAATGAGCCAAACAGCGAGGTAGCCGTCGACATCGACGTGGACCGCTACCGTGAGGTTCTCGAAACTGGCGTCAGAGCGTACGCAGCGGACTGATTCACCCCTCAGTCTGTGACGGCTGCTTGCGGCGCTATTCGTAGATGTGGACGCTTCCGGTAGTGTTGTCCTCGATGTAGTCCCAGTCGTACTCCACGCCGAGGCCGGGGCCGTCAGGAACACTGACCGCCCCGTCGTCGTCGACCGCATCCATCAGGTCGGAGTAGCCGCCCTCGTACACCGGCGGCTGGGTGTTCTGGCAGTCCGGGTGGACAAGCGCCATCTCGTAGTAGTTCGAGTTCCGGCAGGCGGCGATGCAGTGACGCTGTGCCGGACCGGGCGCGTGGAACTCCACGTCCAGCCCGAACGCTTCGGCCATTCGGGCCACCTTGATTGCGCCGGTGATACCCGCATCGTACTCGGGGTCGGCCCGGAGGAAGTCGGTCGCCTCGCTGGCGGCGAAGTCGGATTTGATCTCCAGTCCGCGGATGTGTTCGGTCTGGAGAATCGGCGTATCGAGTTTCTGTGCCAGCTTCTTGTGTGCGTGCTGTGAGATACCGCCGTCGCGGAACGGGTCCTCGTACCAGAAGAAGTCCTGCTCATCGAGCGCCCGGCCAAGTTCCAGTGCGTCGGCGAACGTCTCCAGTTCGCAGGCCGGGTCGTGCATCAGGTCCATCTCGTCGCCGACCGCGTCGCCGACAGCGTGGACCGCCTCGACCTCGCGGTCGAGACTCCGGGCGTCGTCGCCGCCGCCCCAGCCGTGAATCTTGAAGCCGCCAAAGCCCTCGTCGCGACAGTCTTCGGCGAAGTCGGCGAAGGCCTCGGGCGAGTCCAGTCCGCCGGCGTCGTCGCCGTGATACGTGGAGGCGTAGGCGGGGATGCGCTCGCGGTAGGTTCCGAGCAGTTCGTGAATCGGCGCGTCGTAGTACTTGCCGGCGAAGTCCCACAGCGCGATGTCGATTGGGCCGATGCCCATCCGGTCGTATTTCCGGAGTGCGCGCTTGCATTCGGACCAGTGCTTCTCGCGTTTCAGCGGGTCTTTACCGATGAGGTACTGTGCGATGATGTTGTACTGGGCGGCTGCCGGCGAATTGCCGCCGACGTACTCGCCCGTGATTCCCTCGTCAGTATGAACCTGTACGCCGAATAGTTTCCGCGTGGTTGTCTCGCCCGGCGCATAGACCAGATTGAAGCCGTGCTTGTCGGTCCCCACATCTTCGAGGGGGTACTCGAACTCTCGGCTTTCGATTTTCGTTATCGTTGGCGACATTTGCCGGACATACTGTGGTGGGGGTATTAAAGCTACCCCGTGACAAAACGCTGTCTCTGCTTGAGCGGCTGCCACAGCAGCGACTGGACCGCCTGTCTCATTCAGTCCAGCGCGTCGAGGCGACGAATCCCGGGCTCACCCAGCCGCACCGAACAGCCGATGTACAGCGGTTCGATGACCCGGGGGTAGTCGAACGACACCGCGTGCTCGTGAAGCACTTTCGGGTCGCCGGCCTCGCCCTGCCACATATCGTGATGCGCGGGAAGCAACCGGGATAGCTGCAGCTGGTTCGCGGCCTCGATGATCTCGTTTTCGTCCATGTACCACTTCGTTCTGACACCGCTGTCCGGTTCAGGCTCGTAGATAGAGCCGACGGTTCCAAACGCCAGCGCGCCCACGTCGATGTCGAACCGTTCGCCAACGCCGGTAAACCCCTCTGCGGGCCGGCTGTCGCCGGCATGGAAGAACGTCCCGGCGTCGTGCTCGATGACGTACCCCACCGGTTCGATGGCGTCAGGGTCGTTCGTCCCGGTAACGTGGATGGTGAAATCACCGACAACGAACTCATCACCGACGGCGATTTCGTTGCGCTGCCCGTCAGGCACCCGCATCTCACCGTCGTAGTCCGGGGAGTCATACGATGCCGACGGTGCATACAGGTCCGCGTCGAGGTCCTCGACCAGCGGGCCGTACGACGGCGGATGCATGTGGTCGATATGTTCGTGCGTGACGAGTGCGGCATCACACTCGGTCGCATCGGCGGGATCCATCGGTACCGGAATCATGCGGATGAGGTTCGGTGGGTCGCCAGTCCCGAAGTAAGGGTCGATGTACAGCGTCGTCGACTGCGAGCGGAGCACGAAACCGTTACAGCCGAGATACCAGACCACGACACCGTCGCCGGGGTCTGTCGCTTCAATCTCGTCGCGGACGAACCAGTCGTCCCACGTTGACTGAACCATGTGCCGAACTATGCCTGGCCGGGTCAAAAAATCTCGCACCGCGTTCAATCGAGCGTGACCGTCGACTCTGTCTCGGAGGCCTCGTAGACGGCTTTGATAGTGTTGATGTCGACGAGGCCGTGCTCTCCGTCGGCGTAGGGTTCGGTGTCGGTCAGTAGACAGTGGGCGAAGTACTCGAACTCCTCTTCCATCTGGTCGATCTGTTCGAAGCCGATGTCGACAGTCGTCCCCTCGTGAGACAACTGGAGCGCACGGTCGTCCCATGGGTAGAAGGCCGGTTCGACGCGGACCTTGCCTTCAGTTCCGAGTACGGAGATGTGGCTATCGAGATGTGCGTTCTGGCTGGCAGTACACACTGCGTACACGTGGCCGGGGAAATCTAGCTGGAACGCGCCGTGCTCGTCCGGCACGTCGGCGAACTCCTCCTGCACCGATGCGACGGTTCCCCGGACGGCCACGGGGTCGGCATCCAGCAGGAATCGGCTCGTGTTCAGCGGATAGATGCCGATATCCATGACGGCACAGCCGCCGGACAGCTCCCCGTCCAGCCGCCACTGGTCGGGGTCGGGGACGAGTTCGAGGATCGGCTCGGTCATGTTGCCGTGGACGAACAGCGGTTCGCCGATGTATCCCTCGTCGATGAGATCCTTTGCTCGCCGGACGGCTGGCTCGGTGTGCATCCGGTAGGCGATCATCAGCGTCGCGTCGTGTTCGTCACAGACGTCGACCATTCGCTCGGCACGCTCGATGGTGGCCTCCATCGGTTTCTCACAGAGGATCGCCTTATCCAGTTCTGCTGCCGTCTCGACGTACGGGAGGTGGAGCGCGTTCGGGGTAACGATGTAGACGGCGTCGTATGCGTCACTCGCGACTCCGTCGTGGAACTCTTCGTAGGTGATCGCGTGTTCGACCGTCTCCGAATCAGCGGCTACATCGGCTGCCTTTTCGCGGTCACTGCTGACCAGCACCGTTGTTTCACAGAGATCTCCCGCGTCGACGGCGGGCATCGCCTGTTCGGTCGTCCACCAGCCGACGCCGATCATCGCAAACCGAACGGGGTCGTCAGTTTCTGTCTGTTCCTGCCAGTCTCGACGGTCGAACCCTCCCGTGAGCGCGTCAACGTTCATACGGGTGCCGTCTCTTGGCTGGATATTATTTTTTGTGTTGGCATCCCGTGTCAGCCCATGCTGTCCCAGTGTATCGAATGACAGTTCATACATTAAGTAAACAAGTCCCCGAAAATGAGATAATTGTTCGATATTGCAGAACAAAACAACAGTCTAACCGGTAGTATTCCACAGCCGTCAGTCGCTGCTCCGAATGGCAAAATGCTGTTTTACGGCCCGTCTATGGCCTTTTCTCGTCCGTGCTCTCGGGTTCAGTATCGAGAATAACGGCAGTACAACCGTTACGGAAAGCGTTCCGTCATACTGAATGGTCGGTCATCACGGAGTGATAGGGTTCGGTCGACAGTTGGCTGGCTTGAAACGCTATCCTGATCGTTGTGGCCACGGTTTGCAGTGACTGACGATACCGCGGTGTTGTGTCCAACCGGACGCCGGGGCGCGCATCCCGAGAGTGGGCCGTCTGTACGGGATAGACAGTCCGATGTTGGGGCTGTTCCACAATCGTCGGTCGGGCCACGACCATGACTTTGCACGCTCACTCTTGCGGTTGACAAAAGCAACAGGGTCTAAAAACCAGTACGAAATAACCGTTCTGTAACAGAGCTCACACTCCGCAGACAACGACGGTGGCCGCCTCGGTTAGCTGTTGCGGTACACCGTCTTGATGTAGCTGAAGAACTCCAGTCCCGCGTCGCCCTGCTCGCGGTAGGTGTTCGTCGAGGAGCGCTTGAGGCCGCCGAAGGGAACGTGCAGTTCTAGGCCGGTCGTCTTCTCGTTGACCTTGACCACGCCGGACTCGGAGCGTTCGATGAACTCGTTTTCCTCCTCGATTCGGTCGGTGACAATGCTGGCCGAGAGCCCGTAGTCGATGTCGTTGGCAACTTCGACACCCTCGTCGAAGTCGGAGACGGGAATAACAGCGAGCACTGGTCCGAACACCTCTTCCTGTGCAATGCGCATATCCGACTCGACATCGGCGAACACCGCCGGCGAGATGAAGTTCCCGGCGTCGTACTCGCCGCCGGTGAGTTCCTCGCCGCCCGTTTCGAGGGTTGCCCCCTCCGACTGTGCGATGTCGATGTACTCCAGACTCCCCGCGAGTTCGTCTTCACTGACGTGTGGGCCCATGCCGGCCCGGTCGAGGCCGTTTCCGACTTCGAGGGACTCGGCGTAGTCGACGATGGCCTCGAGGAACTCGTCGTACACGTCCTCGTGCACAATTGCTCGGGAGGTCGCCGTACAAGCCTGACCCGTTCCGCCGAAGGCCCCGGCACCTATGATGTCAGCCGCCTTGTCCACGTCGGCGCTCGGCATGACGACCGTCGGGTTCTTCCCGCCCATCTCTGCCTGCGCACGCTTCCCGTTGCTCGTTGCCTGTTCGTAGACGTGCTCGCCGACCGAGGCACTGCCGGTGAACGAGACCACGTCAACGTCGTCGTGGGTGGTCAGCCGCTCACCGACCTCGCTACCGGGGCCACAGACCAGGTTGATAGCGCCGTCCGGAATCCCGGCCTCGTCCAGCGCCTCGACAATCATCGCGCCGACGGTCGGTGCCTGCATCGCGGGCTTGATGACAACGGTGTTGCCGACCGCGAGTGCCGGCGCAATCTTCCAGGCCGGGATCGCGATGGGATAGTTCCACGGCGTAATGAGCGCTGCGACGCCCATCGGCTCTTTTTTCGTCTGTAGGCCGGCACGGCCGCCGCTGGGCTGTTTGACGGTTCCGCCGAAGTCGCGGGCCTTCTCCGCGTAGTAATAGAAGATATCAATCGCACGCTGAACCTCGCCCTCGGCCTCGCCGAGCGGCTTTCCCTCTTCGCGGGTCAGTGTCTCCGCCAGCTTGTCTTTCCGGGATTTCAGGATTTCACCGGTCTCACGCAGGATCGCACCGCGCTCCGGACCAGACATCCCGGCCCACTCATCCGTCGCACCCGCTGCGGCCGCGACTGCCTCGTCGGCGTCTGCCGCCGAGCCCACCGGAACCGTGCTGACGATGTCCGTTTCGTCTGCTGGATTCGTGACGTCCTGTGTCTCCCCGGTTCCGGTCCACTCACCGCCGATATAGTTCTCATACGTCTGCGTCATACGTTTGAATCATCTCATTCCCAATACTTACGCGTTTCCCATCCTTCGCTGTGTCGCGACGTTCGACGGTGTGGAACGACGGCGACAACGCTGAACAACAAGCGTCGTAGTCACCGTAATCAGCGTTTCCAGAATCAGAGTTTCGATGACCGACTGCAGAATCCCAATTGAAGCCGGTAAAATAGCTACCGCTGTCAAACAACAAGACAACACGAACTCTGTGTGTTGCCAGATGTGTCACATCGCGAGGCGTGGCTGCGTTGCGATGCTTGTGTTGTTGGAAATCCTACTCTCTGCACGTATCTCTGTTCCTGTGTTATCTGCGCTCTGGTGTCGTCACTATGACCGATCCATGATGGGCGATATTCTAGTATATAAATGTACTCCATAGTATAACACGTGTATGTATGTTATCGGGCACGCTGTCGACAGTCGCTACTGCTGGACCAGCGGTCCCGGTATGACCACCTGTTGTTTAATATAGTGTTGACTGGTTTATTGACGTAAACAGTGCAGATCAAAAGATTGCAGTTACTGCACTTACGACGACCCAACTCTCTCTTGAATCAGTTGCGGCTATTCTGCCAGCGGCACTATTTCACTATTCGATCACAGAAACAAGATAATAAGTGGCCGAATACGAGCACAAATTTTGTGATAGCTTTCTAAAAGCCTACAATTCGGTACTACTCGAAGACACTCTCGCCCGTATCGAAATTAAACACGGATTTATCCGTCACCGTCAACGCCTTCGAGAAGTGCACCAGCAAGTGCACTCTTTCGGTGTGAGACCAGCAGATGGCAGTAAATATCATTTTCACTGTCTGCACCACAATTACACAGCGGGCATCCGTATGTGTGGTTCTTTGCTGTATCGGTGGCTCGCTTCGGGATGCTGGCTTGCATACATTGACAGACGCTCCGTGCAAATATAGCGATTTCTAGGACTCCTATGTCGCCCTCAATGGATATATGGAGACTCTCTTCAGGGTGTACTCCTTCCGGAAGCAACACATACCATGATTTACCTCATGTCCGGTCCAGCGTCGCGATAAACTCCACAGTCTGCGTCTTCATGTTGCGCACCAAACGAGACCTCGTCGGTTAGACAGCCTTGCCGAAATGACATACCGCGAGCAGCATCTGCCACGAAAATGCCCGCTACTTTCCTCATATCTCCCCAATATGTTTGCTGAATGCACCCGTATATAGCTGAAAAAGCTGGTTCGAATATATGGCATCTTCGGGCGTCGATCAACAGCGCAGCTACCGACGGTCGTTCGATAGTTCGCGTGCTCTCATAGAATTACCCTGCACCCGCTCCTGTAGCCGCTGTATTCGCTCGTCCATCGGCGGATGCGTCGACAGGAGGCGTGACAGATTGCTGTCCGCTTCGCCGTGAACGTATAGTTGTCGCAGGAGTCCCGGATCCGGCTTCGACGCCTGTTCGATTTTCACGAGGGCCCGGGCGAGCCCAACGGGATTCCCCGTAACCTCGACCGCGCGGTCGTCGGCTGCCAACTCACGACGTCTGGAGTAGCTGAGTATCAGCAGTGTCACGGCGAATCCGAGACCGGCAACGACCTGCAGCGAGTACCGCTGTGTCCGGCCAAGCCAGGAGCGTGACCACGACGACGGGTCGCCACGCACCAGTGCGAGCGACCGGGCGACACCACCGACCAGCGCCATGATGGGAAATAACACGAGGCCGACGAGTCCGACAAGCATCTGGACGAGGCTGTACGCGACGGTCTGAACGAGTGCATCACGGGTCTCCAGATGCGCGAGTTCATGCCCCAGAAGAGCCTCGAATTCTGCTGGGGACAACAGCTGGAACAGCCGTCTGTCGAGGACGATAGCTCCGGCTCCGCCACCGATGGCAAACGCGTTCGGGACTGGTAGCTCCGCCAGTAGCAGCGTCGGTGTGTCGACATCCATCTGATCGACAAGCCCGTCAAGACGGCGGTGGAGTTCCGGTGCACGCGTCCGCGAGAGTTCGACTGCATCGAGGGACCGCTTGAGTTGCGCTGTTGCAGCCCAGTAGTTCAAGATGCCGAGAACGATCGCGGTCCCGAGAATGACCAGCGCGGCCAACAGTGGTGACGGGCGGCTGTTCCACACTGGCAACAGCAGCACGTACCCCACGTATGCAGCCATGAGATAGACCAGCAGCGACACCAGCCCGACGATGCCCACGAGTAGCCGTCGGGTCACAGCCATGTATGGCGGTACGCCGTTGTGCGAAAAAACCGCTTTGGTGGGTGACTGCCGGCTACGCCTACACACTTCGGTGCCACGTTCCCGGGATATTTGATATAGCGATATTAGATTTATTATAGTTCCAAAAACGGGTCGCCTCTCGGCTGAAACGGCGGCAAAAAAGCATTTCGGCCGTGACCGACGATAGCCGTCGATTGGTGCACACTGTAGCCGACACGCCTTTTTCACCGCCACACAGACGACTCAGTATGCGAATCGCACGACTTCTGACGGACCGTGGACCGGTTACCGGCGAATACGTCGACGGCGTCATTCACGCTGACGATGGGCAGTACGTGGTTGGCCGCGACGGGCGGCTGCTCCCGCCGTGTGAACCGACCGCGCTGTACTGCGTCGGTCGGAACTACGCCGCTACGAACGACCAGATGGATTACGACCGCCCCGAGGAACCGGACTTCTTCATCAAGCCGCCAGCGGCGCTACTCGCCCATGAGCAGGACATTCCTTACCCGCCGTTCACCGATGAACTCACCTACGCAGGCGAGCTGGCCGCAGTCATAGACAAGCGGTGTCACGATATCGATCCCGCTGACGTTCCCGACGCGGTCAGGGGATACACGGTCCTGAACGATGTCGATGCGCTGGACCAGCAGGGTCGAACCGCGCGAAAAGCCTTCGATGGTTCTGGGCCGCTGGGGCCGTGGATCGAGACTGACGCTGATCCCACCAGCACCGATATGTACACGGACATCAACGATGAGCGCCGCCAGTCCGCCAACACCCGCGAGATGCTGTTCGGGCCCCACGAAGTTGTCGCGTACCTCTCGGAGCGGTTCACGTTCCGCCCCGGCGACGTCATCGCCTTCGGTAGCCCGGCCAACCCGGGGACTGTCGCGCCCGGCGACACAATCGAAATAACCTACGACGGCGTCGGCACGCTCCGGAACTCGGTTGTTGAGCCGTAGCGTCGACTGAGCACTAAAAACGCAGCAAAACGGCTTTTGAGGTCGTCTACGTGCAGAATGGTGGGCTTAGTAGTTGACTGGAATAAACTACTATCCGCTATACAAAATCACTGTAGCCGAGTCCGAATCGTTTCCGCGGTTTGCTCGCCGATACCGTCGATGGCCGTCAGTTCCTCGTCGGAGGCCGTCCTGACGTTGTCCACGCTGCCGAAGCGTCGGAGCAGTCGCTTCCGCGTCTCGGGGCCGATTCCGGGCACCTCGTCCAGCGTCGTCGACACGTCGTCCCGCAGCGTCTGGTGGTACTGCACGGCAAAGCGGTGTGCTTCGTCACGAACCCGCTGAAGCAGGTGGAGTTGCGGGGCGTCGTCGTCCCAGTCGTACACGCGGTCGGGCGTGATGACCATCTCCTCGTCTTTTGCGAGTGCGACGGCCGGCACGTCCCAGCCGGTCTCGGCCAGCGCGTCGCGGGCCGCCCCAAGCTGGCCGTCGCCGCCGTCGATGAGCAGCAGGTCCGGGTCCGGGCGGTCGTCCCGCCCTTCGATGGCACGCGCGGCCCGCCAGCGGAGGAGTTCGCGCATATTCGCGTAGTCGTCGTTTCGCTCGGTGAGCCTCTTCCGTCGGTAATCACTTTTTTCGGGCGTCTCGTCGACGAAGGTGACGTTCGAGCCGACGGCCGACCGGCCCTGGGCGTGGCTCACATCGAACCCCTCGATGCGGCTCGGGCGGTCGATACCCAGCGCGTCGGCCAGACGGCCGCTCTCGTCGTCGGTCCCGCCGCGCTGACGGGCGTTCTTCAGTGCGAGGTCGACCAGCGTCGCCTCCCGACCGGCCCCGGGCACCCCGAGCGTGACGCCCTCGCTTTCCAGCCACGCCTCGATGTCCGGGTCGGCGGGGGACTCGGCACAGAGAATCCGGTCCGGAAGGTCGCGTTCGGCGTAGTACTGCGGGATGAACGCCCGGTACACGCCGGCGGTTCCCTCGCCGTCTGGCGCTTCGAGCGTGTGGCGGTCCCGTTCGACGAGCTTGCCGCCCTCGGCGTGGAGCCGGGCGACGATGGCGCGCTCGCCCTCGATGGCGGCCCCGAGCACGTCCGTTGTCTGGGACCCCCCGGAGTCGCTGACGGCGGTGTCGCCCTCGCCGTGGAGCGCCTCGACGGCCCCGAGCTTGTCCCGGAGGTTCGCTGCGCGTTCGAACTCTTGGTTCTGTGCGGCGGTCTCCATCTCGCGGCGTAGCGGGTCCGTGAGCACGCCGGTCTCGCCTTCGAAATATCGGGTGACGGCTTCGACGTCCTCGGCGTATTCGGTCTCGCTGATCTCGCCGGTGCAGGGCGCGGTACAGATGCCCATCTCGTAGTCCAGACAGGGCCGGTCCCGGTTGCTGTACTTGTGGTCGGAACAGCCCCGCAGTCCGTACGTCTCCCGCAAGGCCTTCACCACCGTCTCAACCCGCCCCTTGTCGGTGAACGGCCCGTAGATGGTCGCGCCGTCCTCGGGGTCACGGGTCACCTCGATGCGGGGGACGGCGTGGTCTGTCAACTGGACCAGCGGGTAGGACTTGTCGTCTTTCAGCCGGACGTTGTAGGGCGGTCGGTGGCGCTTGATGAGGTTCGCTTCCAGCAACAGTGCCTGTGTCTCGGTGTCGGTGACGGCGAAGTCGATGGTCTCGGCCCGTTCGACCATCTTGGCGATGCGCTCGCTCCGCGGATCTGCGTAGGAGCGCACGCGGTCGCACAGGTCGACGGCTTTCCCGACGTAGAGAACCCGGCGCGTGTCGTCCCGGCCCTGTTCAAACAGGTACACGCCGGGCTCCCGTGGCAATGACCCCGCGCGTTCTCGGACCTCGTCGGCGTCCATTAGCTCAGAGTTGGTGCTCGGCGGGGTTGAACGTCACGGGAGCGGGTCGTCGGACGGCGGCTGTGCTGTCTCTTCGGCATCTGAAGTGGGCGTCTCGGGAACGATGGCGGCTTCGATCCGCTCGACGACGCTCTCGTCGTCTGGTGCGGCCAGTTCGATGTCGTCGTCACCGGCGACACGCACGACGAGCAAGCGGTCGCGACTCCAGAGATAGACTCCGAGAACAACGGCGGCAAAGGCCAGCGCAAGGCCGCCAAACAGTCGCATTAGGTCGTCAAGTTGCGCCATCAGCGTCAGCATCGTCTGGAGCATCCCGAGCATCCCACCGATGCCGACGGCACTCGCAGCACCGCCGCTGTCCAGTGAGACGTTGCCGACGAGGCTATCGAGACTGACGGTCATCCCGGCAGCTACCAGCACGATACCGACCACCAGCGCTTTCACGCCGAGTTCGAGGAACGACCAGTCGCCGCTCGTGGTAGCGTCGACGCCCTCGACGTTAGGGCGGTCGACCTGCCGGTAGTTCGGTCCCTCGCGGTCCGGCGTGAACACGAGGACGCGGTGACTCGTCACGACGACGCCACCACGGTCCAGCCGAACGTCCGCTTCGATTGCCTCGCCGTCGTACAGGAGGCTCTCGGCCCGTGCGACCCAATCCATACACCCCGTTTACCGCGGACACCTGTATATTCTCCCCCCGTAACCGCTAACTGTGCCCCCTCGAACATGACAGTATGACCGCCGATCCCCGCTGCCCTCATTGCTCGGAGAAAGTCAGTGCGACCGCGACGTGGTGTATGCACTGCGGCCGGGACTTCGAGAGCCCGGTCGACGCCGGAACCGGGACGACGGTTCTCGACGCCGGCGGCAGTCAGCCCACGTCTGATCTTGAAGCGGCACTCAATGCCGGTGATCTCGACGGGATCCAGAACGCGCTCACCCAGAGCGACAACGGGCCGACAATCGTTGGTGTTGTCCTCGCCGGTATCGCCCTGTTCACGCTCCCACTCGTCTCGCCCCCGGGCGCTGCGCTGTATCTCCTTGTCGTCGCCGGCGTCGGAGCGATTGCTGCGACACAGCCGACGTTCGACGCGGCGCTCAGAACCGGCGGGAAGGCACTTGCGCTCGCCCCCTTCCTGCTGGTGTTCATCGACGTGTTCCTCGGATATCTGTTCAGCGGAGCGGTGGCGACCAGCGCGACAGTTCTGGTCGGTCCGGCGATTTACGCCGGGCTGGTCATGTACGGCATCCGCTGGTATCGTCGTCGCTGAGCGGTTTACGCTGGCTCGGTTGCGAGTCGGCGTGCATCTCGGCCAGCGTGTCGGCGACTTGCGCAACCGCTCTATCGGCGATAGCCGCTCGCTGGACGTCTGTGAGCGGGGTGTGGCGGCCCATGTTCGAACCTGATTGTCCAACTGATAAATACTTCGTGGCGAGGGCAATTGATCTGTGCGTATTTTCCCCGTGAGCGGTCTGCCCGTTCAGGACGCTCGCTGATTCGCTTGGTATCAAAACTACCATGCCTCCCGGATTCGAGAGTGTACCTACTATAGGTGGTTCTGTGACCGAAAAACGCGAATACAAAGACGAGTATCAGGACAAGACGCTGTATCTTCCGGGGCCGACAGAGGTGCGCGAGGACGTCATCGAGGCGATGGCCGAACCGATGTTCGGTCACCGGATGGACCGGATGACGGACCTCTACACCACCATCGTCGAGGACACGAAGGAGTTCCTCGGTACCGACAACGATGTCATCGTGCTCACGGCGTCGGGCACGGAGTTCTGGGAGTCGACGACGCTCAACCTAGTCGAGGACAGCATGCTCGTGCCGACCTCCGGCGCGTTCAGCGAGCGCCAGGCCAACGTCGCCGAACGCCTCGGCAAGGAGGTCGACCGCATCGAGTACGACTGGGGCACGGCGGTCAAGCCCGAAGATGTCCGCGACGCACTGGAATCCGGCGACTACGACGCCGTCGGGGCCGTGATGAACGAGACCTCGACCGGCGTCCGCAACCCTATTGAGGAGATCGGCGACGTGGTCGCGGAGTACCCGGACACCTACTTCGTCGTCGACGCCATCTCCTGTCTCGGCGGCGACCAGATCGACATCGAGGCCCACGGCATCGACGCCATCTTCACGTCCACGCAGAAGGCCTTCGCCATGCCGCCCGGCCTCGCCGTCTGTGCGGTCAGTGACGACGCCTACGAGCGGGAACTGGAGAAGGAGTCGGCGTCGTGGTACGGCGGCTTCCAGCGCTGTCTGGACTACTACGACCGGAAGGGCCAGACCCACTCGACGCCGGCGATTCCGCTCATGCTCGCCTACCGCAAGCAGATGAAACACATGCTCGACGAGGGCCACGACGCCCGCGACCAGCGCCACCAGGAGATGGCCGAGTACACCCGCGAGTGGGCCCGCGAGCACTTCGACCTCTATCCCGAGGAGGGCTACGAGTCCCAGACGGTGACCTGCATCGAAAACACGCAGGACATCAACGTCGCCGAGACGGTCGAGGCCGTCTCCGAGGAGTATGACATGGTGTTCTCCAGCGGCTACGGCGACATCAGCGAGGAGAGTTTCCGCATCGGACACATGGGCGAACACACCGTCGAGAGTATCAGGGAACTAACCGACGCAATCGAAGACGTCGCCGATCTGTAACACCGGTGAAAACCGACGAAGACCGGAGCTATGGCTCGATCTGGAGACCGCTGCTGTACCACTTGGCGTTTTCACAGTTTGATAATGCTGGGAAGACTATATTACTGCTTGCTACTTTGATGCAGATAGACAAACCGCATGAGTAAAAGTAACAGACAGAGTACGGACAGCGATACCGCAACACCGATGAACGTGACCAGAAAACAGCTCGACTGGAGCGAGACCCGACCGAGTGCGGCCGTGACCGAGTACATCTCCGCTATCACCGGGCGGGAACAGACTGATTTCGCACCGCTGTACGAGACTGTCGACCCCGAAGCGCTCGACTCGCTCATCGACTCCTCGAACCGTTCGACACCTGTCAGTATCTCGTTTGAATATGCCGACCACTCGGTCACTGTCCGAAGCGACGGGGAACTCGTCATCAAGGCCCCCAGTTCCAGTATCGGCCGATAGCCGGACGTTTCTGCACTATCTCTATCTCGTCATATCGGACAGTAGCCGTCGGAAACTCACTCACAGCTTTCGTCTGTTGTTCTCCCGACCCGAGGGGCGGAGCAGAGCCGTTTTTGTATACGAGACGTAACTCTGGGTCAGCATGACCACTGCCGAGGATGTCGCCGGGAACCCCTACATCTCCGATCCGCGGACCGAGTTCGAGTCCGTCGAGGACGTGGACGCCGAGACCGCTCGCGAGCAAGCCGACCAGTTGCGCGAGGCAATCCGCTATCACGACTACCGGTACTACGTGCAAAACGACCCGGTCATCGGCGACCGGGCCTACGACGCGCTGTTTACCCGGCTCCAGTCGCTCGAATCGGTGTTCGACCTCGACACCGACGGCAGTCCGACCCAGCGCGTCGGCGGCGAGCCGCTGGACGGACTCCCCGACGTCGAACACGTCGCTCGGATGGGCTCTATCGATCAGGGTGGCGACGAAGCGGACGTGCGGGAGTTCGACGAGCGGGTCCGAGACGGACTCGACACCGATGAGGTGCAGTATTTCTGCGAGCCAAAGTTCGACGGCCTCTCCGTCGAGGTCGTCTACGAGGGCGGCGTCTACCAGCGGGCCGCCACTCGCGGCGACGGCGAGGTCGGCGAGGACGTGACCGAGAACGTCCGCACCATCGCCGCCGTCCCCCAGCGCCTGCGCGGCGACTGCCCCGAGTATCTGGCCGTCCGCGGCGAGGTGTACATCCCGCGGGACGCCTTCACGGCCTTCAACCGCGAGCGCGTCGAGCGCGGGGAGGACCCCTTCGCCAACCCGCGCAACGCCGCCGCCGGGACGCTCCGCCAGCTCGACCCGTCGGTGACCGCCGAGCGCCCACTGTCGGTGTTCTTCTTCGGCGTCCTCGACGCCTCCGTCGACTTCGAGAGCCACAGCGAGATGCACGAGCGGTTCCCCGAGTGGGGGCTGCGGGTCTGTGACCGGACGGGCGTCGTCGGGGACATCGACGCCGCCATCGACTACCGCGACGCGCAACTCGACGCCCGCGACGACCTCGACTACGAAATCGACGGCGTCGTTATCAAGGTCGATGACATGGCCGCCTGCGACGAACTCGGGTCGACCTCCCGCGCCCCGCGCTGGGCGTTCGCCTACAAGTTCCCGGCCCGCAAGGAGGAGACCACCGTCCGGGACATCGTCGTCCAGGTCGGCCGGACCGGGCGGCTCACCCCCGTCGCGCTCATGGACCCCGTCGAAGTCGGCGGCGTCACCGTCTCGCGGGCGTCGCTGCACAACCCCTCGCTCGTCGCCGACCTCGGCGTCGACGTGGGTGACCGCGTCCGCATCAAGCGGGCCGGCGACGTCATCCCGGATGTCGTCGAAGTGCTCGACGACGACGGCGACGGCCACTTCGAGTTCCCAGAGACCTGCCCGGCCTGTGACAGCCCGGTCGAGCGCGACGGCCCGATGGCGTTCTGTACCGGCGGCCTCACCTGTCCCGCCCAGCGCGAGCGCAGCGTCGAGCACTACGCCAGCCGCGATGCGCTGGACATCGAGGGCCTGGGCGAGAAGGCCGTCCAGCAACTCCTCGACGCTGGCCTCGTCTCCGACCCGGCGGACCTCTACGAACTCACTGTCGAGGATCTCACCGATTTGGAGGGATGGGGCGAGACGAGCGCGACGAACCTCGTCGACAAGATGGACGCCGCCCGTGAGCCGCCGCTCGCGGACTTCCTCGTCGCCCTGGGCATCCCCGAGGTGGGATCGGTCACGGCCCGGAACCTCGCCCGGGAGTTCGGCACCTTCGAGGCGATACTGGAGGCCGCCGACGAGGGCGACACCGACGCCTTCGAGGCCGTGCCAGACGTGGGACCGACAGTTGCCCGCTCCATCGTGGAGTTCTTCGAGGGCGCGGGCAACCGTGCCGTCATCGACCGCTTGCTCGACCACGTCGACCCGCAGGCCGCCGAGGAGACGGGCGGCGACGCTCTGGACGGCCAGACGTTCGTTTTCACTGGCACACTCGACGGCTACACCCGCAGCGACGCACAGGAACTGGTCGAACGCAACGGCGGGTCGGCGACGACCAGCGTCTCCGGCAACACTGACTATCTGGTGCTCGGTGACAATCCCGGCCAGCGAAAACAGGATGATGCGGCCGAACACGATGTAGCAACACTCAGCGAAGCCGAATTCGAGGAGCTGTTGGCCGAGACCAGCGTGTTGTGAGGGTGGCGGTTGAACTGCAGACCGGCCCTCTGTGGTGTGGACGCTGGTTGTGGTATCGAATGCTGCTGGACCTTGTCTAGAGCACTTCGAAGTGACTCTTTTCCGACCGCGTCTCGTGCAGTAGCTGGAACAGTTGCCTGAAGAGGTGATTCGATGATTCGATTTGCGTGTCCGGTTTGTAGTGCCAGTGTGCGTACGCCCCGAGACTTCTGAACCGACCGTTCAGCGCATGCGTGAACTTGAACACCGGCTGCGTCCCGAACGAATTGATGAGCTCTGTCATATTATCTATACAAATGGTGAGATTGTCAACTGATTTATCGAGGTCAGTTAGTATGTCGTCAATCTCTTTCGCAAGCCCGTTCAGGTCGGCCGACGTGAGTTCTGTGACTCCCAACGGCCCGTCGATAAAATCCCCATCGCTGACGACGTCTTCTGCTGGAAGCTGCGCTGTCATGTTGGGTGTGAGGATTTCGAGTCGCTGTGGCCAGTCCCCAACATTGTGACGCCACGCCTTGAGTTTCAGCGCCGGTGACTTCGTAACAATAAGCACGCCTGTGTTAGCGGACCCGTTCACACTAAGATGCCGAACACACGCATCCTGTGCCTGATCGCTATCTGGTGTCTCATGCAAGAGAAGGCTGCCGCCCGCTTGGCGCTGGTGGCTTCGAATCCGACGGAGCAGGTCCCGGCGTGTCCCTGCCACGGCCGCGAAATCGCAGTGATTACAGGTCCACTCTGGAGGCACAGTAGTATGTCACCTTTTTCGAATAATACTGTTGTGTTACTGGCCGTTCAGAGGTCCTTGTTCTCAAAGACGTAGTAGCCGGCGACCAGCGGGGCGACCAGCCACAGCAGGAGATAGCCGATAACCGCGACAGTGCTGTACTGGGGCGGTAAGGCGGCGTTGGCACACTCGGCACCGGCCTGTGTCACTTCGAGCGTTCCACCCAGCATTTCCTCACACGTCACCTGCGGGTTCGACGTCAGAAGGAGCCGCGAGCGGATCGGCGAGCCCTGTAGTACCTCTTTGACGAGCGTGCGGTACGCTGCAATGGGGCTCAGCAGCGAAACGAACAGCTCGACGTGTAGCTGGGTCACTTGGTCGATGTTCGCGTGGTCCGACAGCAGGTTCCCGAGGCCGGCTCCGAGGTTCGACCAGAACACCTGCAGGTACACGTAGATTCCGAGCGATGCCGCCATCGCCCGGCGAGCGGTCTTTAGCGCCGCCGAGAGGCCGATAGCGAACGCCGTGAACACAACGCCGTATGTCATCGTGGCGAGCGCGAACAGCAGGAACGATTCCCACGCGATTTCGATTTCCGACGGGAGCAACACGAGCAGGGTCGTCAGGAACCCGACCGTCACCGGGATGAGCGTGATGGCGCTCCGGCCGACGAACTTGCCGGCGAGCAGTTCGCCGCGCGTGTACGGGAGCGAGAGCAGTATCTTCAGGGAGCCGCGCTCGCTCTCCCGCGCGATTGCGGCGTAGCCGATGACGATCGCGACCGCGGGGAGCAGCGGTGCCGCAATCGGCAGCGCAAAGCGGACGTACGCGTCTGTCGTCAGCGACGCCCCGGCTTCGGCGAACTGCTGGCCGATGTTGAAATACAGGCCCAGCACCGCCGGCAGGGCGAACAGCACGATGAAGATGAGCGAGAGCACCCAGATCCACGGCGAGCGGACCGTGTCCCGGAATTCCTTTTTCGAGATGGGGTACCAGTCGGCGAACTCGGAGTTCTTGATGCTCGTATCGATGTCTCCGAGGAAGCGCTTGACGGGGTTCTGCTCGGCACTCATGCGTCGGCCTCCGCGCGATCTTGGTCTTGCTGCTCGGTGTAGGCGGCGAACACCTCATCGAGCGAGGCCTCCTCGGTCTCGAAGTTGGCGACCTCGCTCCCGCTTTCCTCGACAGCGTTAAGAACGGCCATCTTCGCGTCGCTGTCACAGCCGACAGTGAGCGTCGTTCCGTCCGCGGTTACCGTCGACACCTCGTCAAGGCCCTCGATAGCCGTGACCGCGGCGTCGGTGCCGTCGCCGTCAGCCAGTGTCACGCGGAGGACGGTGTCTCCGGCAGCGGCCTCGCGAAGCCCGGAAACGCTGTCTTTCGCGATGAGGCGGCCGTTCTGGAGAATACCGACCGTGTCACAGACGGCCTCAACCTGACCGAGGATGTGACTGGAGAAGAAGACAGTCGCGCCGCGCTCGTTCTCCTCGCGGATGAGTTCCCGCATTAGCCGTGCTCCGTTCGGGTCTAGTCCGGTCGTCGGCTCATCGAGGATGAGGAGGTCGGGCTTGCCGACGAGCGCCATCGCCAGCACGAGGCGCTGTTGCATCCCCTTGGAGTAGCCGCCGGCCTTGCGGTCGAGGGCGTCGGCGATGCCGACCCGTTCGGCCAGTGCATCGGCGTCTTCGTCGGCATCTTTCGATTCGATGACAAAGGAGAGGTGTTGCCGACCGGTGAGCCGGTCGTACACGTCGTAGCCTTCGGGGAGGACTCCAGTGCGGGCACGGATTCGCTTCGGTTCTTCGTGGATGTCGTGGCCGAGCACCGTCGCCGACCCGTCGGTCGCGCGGACGAAATCAAGGAGGATGTTGATCGTCGTCGACTTCCCGGCCCCGTTCGGGCCGAGGAAGCCGAAGATTTCGCCCTCCTCGACGGTGAGGTCGACCCCTTGCAGCGCGGTGAGACTCCCGAACTGCTTGGTGACGCCATCCAGTTCTATCGCTGCCATACGGCCGGTTTGTGACGGCCGCGTGTATAGTCTTTCGTGTTCCAAATATCAATCAAAGAACTCGATAGACGGGCCGTAGCTGTCGAAACGCTCGCTTACACTTCGGCGTCGGGGTCGTGGCGCTCGGCCATCCGCTGGGCCTCCGTGGCGTAGCGCTCCTGTGTCTCCTCGTCGGTGACGGGTTCGAGCCGTTCGGGTTCGACGTCGATGGCCGCCGTAATCCGTTTGCGTCTCAGCAGATTCGGTGAGAGCTGCTTGGTCAGGTGGCGGTCGCCGTCCGGGGGCGCGTAGATAAGCGTCACCATGCGCTCGTCGCCGTAACTGGAGCGTTCGACCAGCCAGCACTGGACCGTCTCCTCGTCGTCGGTCATTGCCGTATCGTTTGCGTGCCGGCGGTTTATATCTTACAACCCCCTCTCACATCGAAACCCCGAACTGCCGTCAACGGGTCACGTTCAGTCCCTGCTCGATGCCCGCGGTGTACGTCTCGTCGATGTCGATTGCGGTCCCGGCGTTGCGAACCGTGTTCGTCGCGACCACGCCCGCGTCGCCAGACCGGAGTCGGATGCCGGCCGCCGAGGCGTCGCTGACTGTGTTGCCCGTGATGGTGAAACTGTACGGGCGCTTCGCAGTTCGTGCGTCGGTGTTGTCCGCATCCGCTGGAACCGTGCGAGCAAGGATGCCGACCGGACAGTTGTCGACCTGATTGCCCGTGATGGTGATATCCGACGACC
>NZ_QXIK01000022.1:0-36517 GCF_003666065.1 Haloarcula sp. Atlit-7R
AATTCGGTCAACAACTACCGAGTCCGGTGGAGAGTACACACTTCCCACCGGGTTCCTCAACCGGGTAGTTGCGACGATATCTAATCAGCAGACAGCGACAGAATTCTCCACTAAACTAGAACGGATGCCTGGCCAGACGATGAGCTGGTGCGCTCGACGAGCGGCCAACTGCGGTCGAAACTCACGGCGATGCAAGAGGCTGTCTCTCCAGAGTCGTTCTCCGAACGTGATATAGATGCCTCACCTGAGCAGTCAAAGTTAGCCCGGGACGGCGAGTCTATAGAGCATCTCATCTGACTGCCTATCAGGCACCGCGTCAGGGTCCAGCGGGTTGATGTCGGAGCCGACACCGTCGCAAGCCGACTATCAGCACGTCGCGGCGACAGTGTAGCTACCTCCCAATTCGGCCCATCGTTTGTTACCCAAGTAGCTCCTGAAACCACTGCTCAGTAAGCGTGCAAAAGGACACTGCTCTGGAGAAGAGCGAGTAACAGAGACTCAGCGCAGGTAGTGGTAACTCACCCCAAGAACGAGCCCAAACACGAGGTGTGTCAGCAGGCCCATCACGGCGAGGTTCGGCAACGGCGGAGGGTTGGGGAAGCCGACGGCCGACAGCCACAACGGCATGACGACGCCGGCGGCAACGATCCAGAGGACCGCGCCGTACCCGAGACCAAAACCGACAACGCCGCCGACTGACTCCCCGACGGTTGCCAGTCGAGGTTGTGTCAGCGCCGCAGCGAAGACGACGCCGAACACCGCGCTGATCGACATGTGAACGGCCCAGCCAACGAGCCCGCTGGACAGGCCGACCAGTGCTGGGATCGCGTTCTCGATGACAGGCGGCATCAACAGCGAAAACAGCACGCCCATCACGAGTCCGCCGATGAGTCCCGCTTCCACGCCGTGTTGCCACGACTGGCCGTCTCGTACTGCTTTGGTCTGTTCGATGCCCTGCGTTCCCCGCGGTGTTTCTTGTGCCATTTGAACCACGAAATCTTAATCGTGGCCAACCGGCATAAGGCGTGTAGATCGTTCAAAACCGCACCTCGTGCCATCGTCCAGATTACCGAGTATAGTCTGGCCAATGCGATTCCGACAGTACTCAATTACTGCACCTGTCGCGGATGTCGAAACGTGTCATTTCCGCACGGTAGGTTCAGCATCCTGTGGTTGACCCGGAAAAAGGGGGTATTCTGTGCCGAGTATCATGGACTGAGCGGTTACGTTGGTCTCTAATTGTGATCGGGTTTACTGACTATGCGCCCTGTATTCAGTAGCTGGTGTCTGATAGATTTGATAGATGTTTCTCCTGATCCAGATACGTCCTTGGCCAGTACTGACTGTCCCGCACACGAATTACTCACCCAAGGCCCCCACTCTTCTTGGGCGTTGACGGCGACGGTGTGAAACAGTGGGTCGCTAACCAACAAGCGAGGAATACCGCCCACAGCTGGTGGGGAGCCAACTCTCAATACGGCTTCTGACCATCGCAACTCGATTGGACACGCGAAACAACTGGTCAGTCCGAGTCCTCACTCACCGTGGACAGCACAGTATGGGCAGTGTTCGTTGACGACGCTCTCATACAACCGCTCGCAATTGGGGCATCGCAGTGTGTTGCCCGGCATTGTCAGGACGACGAACGGCCTATTTAAATCCTTTATTCATTAACTGCTCTAAGACGAGTAGGATTACATGCCCAACTCCAATGGGGGGCTGTGTGGGCGAACAGGCGGACTCTGGTCTCTGCTTCACGGTCACAGTCCAGTGTCCGCCTGTCCACTTCGGCTGGGAATGGGAACCAACGCCATGAGTTCTGAATCGTAGCGTTTGTCAGAGGCACCCTTTTTCCCAAGTCTCGCTACTCAGTGACAGGCGATAAACTCTGCTTTATTTCATATAATCAAAACAGCCAATGGATTGGCTACGAAGCTGGAAGCAGTTCAGTCCTAATCGACTGCTCACAATGACCTCTATACTACCAGATGCTACCGGAACCATTGAGCTATGACATCCCGGCGGCTAACCAACGCTAGCCCATGATATGCCGAAGTGTTGGTTAGCACCTTCTTGGAATTACAAGCTTCTGTTGGTGAGTGAGAGTGAACTCCAGCATGAGTCTGCAACGCGTTCTCTACCCATCGGAGTTACTGACAAGGACATCAATCGTCGCCAAGTGCCTCCACCGCGTTTTGTAGTGCCTCAAGACTCTGCTCAAGCGCTTGGGAAACGTCGGATTGGTCCACCTCTTCCTTGGCAAGTGAAATCTGTTTACGCGCCTCTTGTAGTCTGTTTTTTACTTTCATTGGTGAATATTCCCGCCTGCCACCATTAATAGTACGGGATGAATCCACATGGGTTCTGTTGAAACTGACCACTGCAGAGTGGCTGACGTACTGAAACGCTGCTTAGCAACTTTCACGACGGAACCAAGTGCGGTTGGCCCATATTGAACGACGCACTCAGTCTAGCGATTGGAGAAGGAATTTGAGTGCTTTGTGGGGGCGTCCGGAGTCGTGTAGTTTCTCAGCCTTGTCTGCGATTTTATCTGGGGGTGCGTCTGAAGACACGAGGTCTTCGACAACTCTGGCAACCTCTTGTTCATCTGAAGTCCATTCGGATCGGGCTACTTTATTGTCTGAATTCTGATCGTTTTCCATGCCACTGTCCCACATAAAATTGTAAACCACATCTTGATAAATTTGATCCATGATATGAGTACCAGACTATTCCGCTCGTGAACTATTATAAACTCATCAGCAACCGGTAGGTACAGTTGTAATCCTTAATTTCACTTTCCGATGTTTTCAACCAGACGCTCGGCAAGCACTTATTACCGACGCCGGTTGAGTTTTGAAGGAACACTGTCACGCGCTCCTTCCATCCCTCCCATGCCTGATGACACGCGAAGTCTCGGTCGCTGTCCAAACTGCGATGAGCGCATCACGACTGCGTGGGTGCTGGTTGAATACGAGCGAGACGATGGGACAGATAGAATCTGGGCGGAGTGTCCGGCGTGTGAAGACGTCGTTGCGCCAGACTAGTGCTACTCTTCTAAGTCGTCAGTTCAGCGAGTCCCAATAGGGGTTCATCGACGGTGTCAGTCAGGTCTGTGGCGGTGAGCTCGGACCGCCAGCCACACCGAACCCTCTCCTATAGATAATCCTATAGGGTTAGCTATACCCCTTTCTCAACAGGTGTCTGACGTAGATTTATGCCTACAGAGTATCCTATAGGAACTACTATAGCCACATGACAGAGACACTACGCGCCGCCGCGTTCCTCGATAAGGGCGGCACTGGGAAGACAACCACAACGGCCCATCTCGGCGTCGCACTTAGCGAACAGGGCCACGAGGTCCTTCTGATTGACCTCGCTGGCAAACAAGGCGACCTCGCGAAGCACTTCGGCGTCTGGGGGCAGTACCGAGATCAAATCGACGCTGATGAGGCGTGGCCGAACATCAGCACGGTCTTCGACGATGCCTGGGACACCATCGCCGGGAAGCTCGGTGACGACGCAGTCGCTGATCTGGTCATCGCCACCGACGAAGGACCGGACCTCATCCCCGCCCACCCAGGGCTGGACACACTGGATGCCGAACTTGGGAACATCGACGATGCTCGCGAGCGCTACAGTCGACTCGAACAGTTCCTCGACGAGTACGTCGACCCGCTCTCGTACGATGTCGTTCTTATCGACCTGCCGGGTATGACCAACAACGTCTCCTACAACGGCCTCTGGGCGGCACGGCACGTCATCACGCCGGTCGAGATGGGGCCGTTTGAAGCTGAGCAGGCAAACGCGCTTCGCGAGGATCTCGAGAAAATCGCGGAGAACTTTGCAGTCGGCATCGACCTCTCGCTGGTTCTCCCGAACAAGGTCGACACGAGAACGAATCTCGCTGAGGAGTATCTCGAGTCGTTCCAAGAAGCGTATCCTGACGCGATTGCGCCGGCCTACGTCCCGTACTCACAGGATATCCGCAATGCTGCCGAGAGTGGCGAGACGGCCTTCGCGATAGCCGAACCATCGACCACAGCCGGGCGGGCTCGTGATGCCTATCTGGACGCCGCTAGCGCGCTGGTCGAACAGCTGGAAGGTGAGACCGATGAGTGACGACCCCGACCTCGAGGACCTCAAAGCACAGACCTCGCAGGGCGACCGGCTGGACTCCGCAGCGAAAGAGATGGACCGACAGGACCTCGTCCACGATATTGTCGACGAGCTCGAGGCGATTGACGCCGGCGACCAGCAGAAAACTGTCAGTGTGTGGGATGGCCAGCTCGCCGCGTTCATTCGTGCGCTCGAAGCCAACCCGGAACATCTGGATGCGGTCGGCAACGGCCTCCAGGAACAACTCGATATCGAGGAGACCGAAATTGATCGAAGCTCGGTGCTTCGGTTTGCGCTGCGGGTGGGCTTTCAGGAGGCAGCCCCAGAGCAGTTCGAAGCCGTCCGCGAGGCGGTGCGAAAGCAAGCGACGAAAGGCCTATAGCGTTTCCTATAGGAAATACTGTAGCATTTGCTGTATAATATCCTATAGTGATTGCTGTAGGCCATCGAGAGGGTTCATATATCCAGATATGGTTTATCCACCGAAGGACCCAGCAGAAGTTGAGACTGGCCATCTCAATGCAGACGGTTTTGAGATCAATATGTTCCAGAGTGAGCCAATTCCACCTCGAATCCTCTGTGTGCTTTGAGGACCCGGGTTAACGGCACGGGTTTCCGTTATGTCAGTGAAGTATCTAGTCCATGTTCGTGCCAGCTGATGTCCCGACTGGACATGGTGGGACTACTCATAAACAACTCAGAACAGCGGATGACGACCAAGACAGCACTAGAGCTGTTGACCTACCAGCAGCGACGACAGGTCCTCCGCCGGATGGCTGACACACCCGACGGGACGCCTGTCGACCAGCTCACACAGCACCTGCGAGGGGAGGATTCACTGCAGTCCGATGGCAACGGTTCTGTGAACCGCCTCGGGGTCAAGCCCCGAGGCACTCGGCCTGCTCCGTCTGTAGAACCTACGGCCAGTCTTCAGGCAATTCGTCCTGATGGTCGTGCATCAATTTGAGAAGCGGCTCAATCTCCTCGAACCGAGGGCCGCGTGTGATAGTTCCGGAATCACGATCCCAGTCGATGAAACCTGCGTCGGCCAGTTTTGGGAGATGTACGTGGTGAAGTCCCGTCTTTACATGTTCGAGCGCGTCGCCATCGTCACCGTGCTCTTCCGCGACTGCCTCCGATGTGATGTCGGCCTCGTCCTGCGGGTTCTGTTGGGCAACGGCCAGGAGAATGCGACGCCGGTACTCGTGGCTGAGTATTTCGAACAGTTCATTCAGTGTGCCGCCAGACCCTTCGTTTTTTTCTTTGCTCGACATTTGTAGATGGCTCTTGTTGCGAAACGCGTCACTTGGTGATGCGTTCCGCACAACCGTTGCGCGAAGAGAAATGGATGACTGCGAACGGGTACTCCCGTTTCAAGCAGCCCTCACCGGTGGGCTAAACGCACAGTGTGTGCTGTGTTCCGTACTATGGATAGAGTCCCCAGAGGAATAGGGTTGTGGGTGTTTTGATATCATAGCCGAGTTAATGTAATGTAGTTCCCACAAAACTACCACACCAATCGATCACTCGGTAGTTGTGGGTATCACTCCGATTCCCGAGAGTGCCCATCGACTCGGACTTCGATGCTGCCGTCCCCGGTCACTGAGACGTCAGTATCGGCGTACTGGAATGAGACTGCGACTGACGACGACTGGCCATCAAATAGCGCATTGAGTGCATCGGCTTCGATCGTCTCCTGTAACGGTGGCAGGCCAGTCGTTTCCCGGTTGGTAGCCGCCGCAACTGCTCCGACGATCGCCACACTGGGGCGGCCCGATTTTCTCCAGTTATGACGAACCGTAGTGGAGCTTGGATCTGTGCTTTCGGGGTGGTCGGTCGGATCCGAGTCACCTCCCTCATCTCTATCGTCGTGCATTTTCCATCACCGGTTGTCGTTAGACGAAGTAACAGCGGAGGAAACCGCCGTGGCTTCAGTTTCCATCCCTACGATCCGGACCTTGATAGCATTGTTGTGAGAATCTGAGTGACTATTCATTGGTCGACTCGCGATTGTTGTCGAGCTGCCAGGTGAACAGCGCTTTCAGCACAACGACGAGGCTGTTCGTCTGACCCGTGCCCCAGATGGCGGTTTCGTCACGAGGTTCAGGTGGGTGTTCACCATTGCCGTCGACGAGCACACTCACGAGCGTCTTTTCTTGGTCCACCATGAGGAGGCGGCCAGCAGGCGTATCCGACCAGTTCCACACCGATTCGAACAGTTGCGCGTCAGGAACGTCCTCTTCGAGTCGGGATTCGACGGATTGTGACATCTCTGCGAGCCGAATCGAGACCCCACGGTCGCTGACGGTCGAGAGACATTCAGCGATCTCGTCGGTCAGTAGCTCCTCAGCAGTCATATACACGACCTCATCATCCGCGACCGAGATGAAATCCACCACGCGTTCGGTCACGGTGTCCCGGCCGGTTACCGTCCAGACACCCTGTTGTTCAGTGCTGCGAGTCGCTGATGCAAGCTCGTCGAGCGCGTCTGTCAGGACCGTCACGCGGTGGTCGAACTCCTGTTCGAAGTGACGGCCGGCCGTTTCCGTCGAAATGGCCCAATATCGCTGGGGACTCGACTGTTTCACGTCGACGAGACCGCGGTCATAAAGCTCGTCAGCTGCGTCGTAGACACGTGTTCGGGGGACGTCGGCGACTTCGCTCACGTCCTGCGCAGTCCCTTCACCGAGGCTAACGAGTGCGACGAATGTCCGGGCGGCGTAGGTACTGAGGCCGAGCGCTTTGAGCTGTTTGACGGCCGTGGATCGTGCTTGGTCGGATGGGTCGCCGGACATTAACTCGTCACCAATTTCGTGAAAACCACCGTGTATGGTGGTTTCTGACGTGTAGCGACAGAGAGGTTGGGACCAAATCTGTGCCGACACGCCACTCTACCCTCCGTGCTACCCGCACAAAGAAGTATTGTGATTAAGTGAGTGAATAGCTAAAAGGTCCCTATTCTGGAGCGCTCAGAGTACTCAAAAACGAGGTTATCCTGTGATGATTTGGGTTACATCAATGTATCTCGGTGCGACGTACTAAACACCCAGGGCACGAACCAGAAGGTAGCAGTCGAGGTTGGGA
The DNA here is from genome assembly GCF_003666065.1 of Haloarcula sp. Atlit-7R. Taxonomy (NCBI): domain Archaea; kingdom Methanobacteriati; phylum Methanobacteriota; class Halobacteria; order Halobacteriales; family Haloarculaceae; genus Haloarcula; species Haloarcula sp. Atlit-7R. Next base: position 7,204 of record NZ_QXIK01000022.1, read on the forward strand.
CCAATGGACGATGTTTCAAATCAAGACCAAGCGATCGAATTGCTCCAGCAACTCGGGCTCAAAGAGTACGAGGCCAAGTCGTTCGTGGCGCTCGCACGTCGCCAGCGTGGGACGGCCAAGGACATCAGCGAGACCTCCGAGGTACCCCGGACGCGCGTCTACGACGCGATTCGCGTCCTGGAATCGAAGGGACTAGTCGAGACCCAGCACTCGAACCCGCAGGTGTTTCGAGCGGTCTCCATCGACGAGGCTGTCAACACCCTCCAGTCGGAGTACGCCGAGCGGACCGAGTCACTCCGGAGCGCCCTGAGCGGACTCGACCCAGCTGACGAGGGAGACTCGACAGAGGCTACCCACGAGGTGTGGTCTATCTCAGGGAATCGGGGCATTACGAGCCGGACACGGCAGTTGATCGAGGGAGCGACAGAGGAGTTGCTCCTCGTGGTCGGCCACAAGAGTATTTTCACCGACCAGCTGGCCGAACAACTACAGTCGGCCCAGGAACGAGGTGTGAACGTCATCATCGGGACGGTCGATGAAGAGCTCCAGGCCACGGTTCAAGATTCCCTCTCTAGTGTCGAAGTGTTCGTCTCGGAATTGGATTGGTTGAGCCGATCACCCCTTCCAGGTGACGATACCGAAATCAGTCGCCTGTTACTGGCCGACCGCGAGGCGATTCTGGTGAGTTCGTTCACCGAAACGGGGGCAGACAGCCGTGAACACGAACAAGGCGTCTTCGGCCGCGGATTCGACAACGGGCTGGTCGCAATCACGCGACGGCTGATGGCGACGGGATTGCTGTCTGTGAACGATCCCGAAGCTGAGGAGACCTGAGTCCCGCTCGTGAGCGTCGGAGAGAACCTCAGATAATAAGCCCAGAACGGCAGACGTGTCCCCGATGGCACCGACTGCCGTCTCTCGGCGCGATGTCTTCCGTTCGATAGCGACAACACAGTATCTTGACTGGCCGGCCTACGACTCGACGCCACTGTACGACCAGCGTTCACTGACGGCAGCCATTGAGGATTTCCGGACCGTCTCTGGAATCTGGTTCGGGCACCCCGCTCACGACTCGGTCGGGGGTCCGTCTGTCAGGGTCAGCGTTCGAGAGTGGCTTCCACAACGCCGTCGAAGCCACACCGTGGACACGTGATCGACAGTCCGTCGACGGCACCCACCGCTCCACCCTGGACAGTCCCGTGGCAGATTGCTTTTGAACACGACGGACACGTGACCGACTCGAGCGCGACGGGTTTCTCGTGGCGCAGACAGTCCTTGCAGCCCGAGTACGTGGGCCGGACGGTGTTGGAGCGGACAATCCGATACGAAGTCCCGTGATTGCCGCCACCACAGGCCGGCCGCGCTTCGCCGAAGGCAGCTGCCTGTGGGTCCGGGAAATGGTAGCGGTCTGCGCCGCCGGTCACGACCACCCACGGGATGTCCTGTGTGAGTATCTCGACATCGTGAACGTCGAACACCTGCCCCTCCTCAGTCCAGTCCTCGGTCGCAAGGACATGCAACGACGCTGTATAGCGGTCCGGATACGCGACGAGTTCTAGCCCGAACACCGACGCGCCACAGGACAGTCGGCACACGCGCTTGGACTCACGAGCGTCGCTCGGGTCGTCGATGGACCGGTCGACGACATCCGTAACATCCCAGGTTCGAGAGTCACCGTTGACGACGAGGACATCACCCGCCTCGATGCGCTGGAGTGTCTCGACAAGCGCCGAGTCCACGCCAGCGTCGACGGGCGCAGTTGCGTCGGTCGCGCCCATCAGTCGTCACCGGGCACCGTGTCGGGATGGGCGTTCCAGAGCCGGCGGGCGGGACCGTTCTTCGGTGGCGTTTCGTAGCCGATACCGTGGCGGTCGAGCACGCGGTAGATGGAGCGCTTCGAGACGTCGTGTGCGGTAGCGAGGTCGACCACGGTGAAGCCAGCCGCGAGGGCCGCTTCGAGATACGGTGCCGACGTGTAGGCGTCTGGCGAGAACTCATCCAGGTCGAGTGCGGCGACGAGGGCGGCCTGGTGGTCGTGCATCGTGGGCTGTGAATCGGGGGTCGTCATAGCCGTATATGTCAAGTTGACTAGCTACTGTTCCTAGAGTGTTTCGGCGAAGCCGGGTCGAATGAGCACCACCGAAATAGCGGCAAGAAATGCAGTCATCCATCCCCTCCCCCCTTCACTCAATTTTAATACCCGCGCGTGTGGGGGCACAATTGGGAGTCAGCAGTTCGAAGCCGCTACCGACCGATTCTGAGACCGCCCATATATTCGACTACTGAGAATAGTGAGCAAGCATCGGACAAGTGTTGTAGCGGGTTCGAATCCGCACCGGTATCCGACAGTAAGAGTCAGGTGTCGGGTGTCGGTGTGTATCGATGAAGTTCCGTCACAGCGTCGGCGACGAGCGACGGGACAAGCGTCCCTTGCTGGCGGTCAAAGTCGCGGTGCTTGATCGTCGTCGTATACCACGGCGAAATGTAGGCATCTGCGTCTGAACCGCCCTCGAGCCATGCGTCGTCTGGGACGGCGATTGCGCCGGAGTGCTGCTGGGTTGTCATCGCGAGGGCGATACATTCCGTGTGTGCGAACGGATGCGAGATGTCGCTGACGATGACCCACGGTCGGTACGATGGCCCCGATTTGTGTGGCGCAGGCCCCCACCAGACATCACCCTGCTCGTAGGACATCACTCCTGATCTCCGGATTCATCGATACCAGCCCCCCACTCAGCAGGGTCTTCGGAGCCGAGGCGATCAGTCGCTGCGCGGGCCGTGGCCATCGCACTGAGTGTCTTGTCGATGTCCTCGGCGTCGCTGATGGCCCAGTACTCACCACGATGGCGCACGAGGTCACGGTCTTCGAGCCGTGACAAAACCACGCCGACGCTCCCGCGGGCAACATCTGTTGCGTCGTGGATTTCCTTCGGTGTGTACGCTTGCTCTGGGTGGGTCGCGAGGAACGAGAGGATTTCCTCAGCATTCGTCCGGCCGCTCGAACGAAGGTCCTCGCTGGACCCTTTTTCGAAGCGGTCGATGTCAATGGGCATACATCGTAGTTTGTAATCGAGCGTAATAGCTGTAATGGATGTAACGGCACTCAAGATAGCAGAATCTGAGATTGGAATTGGGAGTGCCGATTTTGGAAATAAGATGCTACGGTAGAAAGGTGATTTTACGGCGCAACGGCGGTATCATTGCCGGTATCGAGTCCCTGGAGTGGGACTTCACCAGCAAACTCGAATTCGTCGTACCAGACGGTGGGCCGTTTCGCTCGGCCCTCGTCCGTGAGCTCGATCAGCCCGTAGTCAGCAAGTTCGTGGACGTTCTCAGTCACTTCGGGCGGGTGGCGGTCCACGATGCGTGCGAGTTCGCGAATGCTGTCCGGTTCGTGGTCGACGATCGCCTCTAAGAGTGTCAGATTCGTCGGTCGGAAGAGACGGCCAAACGTCGCGAGACTTTCGATACTCAGTCGAGACGGGTTTGCTTCGACGTCTTCGCCTTCATCAATTGCTGCAAGGGTATCTTCGAGGCCGCTACGGTCGGGTCGCGTCCCAATCGTGATGTGGAGTGTTCGGGTCATGGGTTCGTGTGTGAGTAGGGGGTACTACCAGTCGATGCGTTTCTCGGGCGGGAGTGCAGCGCGCCACGCTTGGTACAGTGGCTGGAGTCCGTCGAACTCGAGTTCGAAGACTTGTCGCATAAGTCGTACTAGTCGTCCCGTTTTTTATTTGAAACCCGGCGGTAGACAAATAGCTGCTACCAGTCTCCAGATCACGCCGGGGCAGTATCTCCCTCAATGGTCTCGCGAAGTGGAAGCTGGATATCGATTTCGTCGTAGGGGACGACTGGTCGCTTTGCTCGCCCCTCGTTGACGAATTCTACGATACCATATTCTTCGAGTCGTTCCAAGTTCTCCGAGACCTGCTTGATGTCTCGGTTGACCAGCCGGGTCGCCTCGCGGATGCTGGCTGGCTCCTCTTGGGCGATTGCTTGGAGCAAGTCAATTGCTCGCGGTGTAAGGACCTGCGCAAGCTGGTCGGTATTTTCAAAGCTCAGACGGCGGGGGGCATCCTCCTCAGGAACGCCGTCACCGAGCGCCTGCTCAAACGCCTCAGCAGTGCGCTGTTGGACAGCACTGATTGATTCAACGGTTACGATGAGCGTATTCTGCGTCATGAGTTGTTGTTTTCCTTGTAGTGGCTCTCTCAATCGCGGATCTGTGCGACCTCGTCCCAGAAGCGCTGTTGAATAGCGCCGTATCCGGGAAACTCGTAGCCGTCATCAAGACCCTCGTCCGTGTGTCGTTCGTGTACTCCGTGGGAGTTGTCGTACCGAATCAGTGTCTCCCCGCCTTCAGTGCCGTAGTGAAGGCGATACTTGATTCCATCTGGGAACTTCTCCGACACCGGCACGGACAGCACACGGACACGGAGAATGGTGCCATCGTCGAAGCGCCGTTCCGTGTCTTCCAACACGCGCACGTCGTCGTCGGGTTCCATCGACGATTGATGTTACACACCACATCATAATAGTCGTTGTGGTGAACCACATCATATCTCTTCCCCTGAGTAACGACTTGTTACATTAGTCGTAACAGACTCTCCGATTTTCACTCGGTACACGGGGTGAGACACCCCATACCTACCAGCCGCTAGATACTTTAGTGACGGAAACTAAAGTAATCGTAATGCGCATCGAAGCGACCGAAGGTAACGAGTACAAAGTATGGTTGAACGACGCTGAGATTGAGGACCTCCGCCGCGCCACCAACAGTCAACGCGACGACCTCATCATTCAGCTCGGTGCGCTCGTCGGCCTGCGTGCCTTCGAGATACCACAGGTCCGACCCGTTGACGTCAAGCAAACTGAGAGCGGTCAGTACCGACTTCGCGTCCAAGCTGGGAAAGACACCAGCGGCAACGGTGGGAAGCCTCGCGATGCCTTCCTCCCCGCCGACGTCGAGCGCGACCTCCAGCGCTTCCAGAACGAACACAACATCGCACCCAAGGACTCCTTTATTGATCTGACCCAGCCCGGCGTCCGTGCTGTGGTTCGACGGACAGCTGCACGAGCTGCCGAGGCGACCGGCGACGAGGACTTCGAGAAGGTGAGTACACACGACCTCCGACGGCGGTTCGCCCAACGACTCCTCGTCGACGAGCAGATGAATCCGCGAGTGGTGATGGCCGTCGGTGGCTGGGACTCTTTCGCCGCGATTGAACCATATCTGAACGCCCCCAGCGAGGACGTCATTGACGAAGCCTTCCAGGAGGTCGAGTCTCTATGACCGACGACGATATCGATCCCGAGGACCCGCGACCGACGGGCCACTACCCACGGTTTGCCGACAACGAATGGCACTACGTTTCGGACGAGCTGGCACAGACGATCTCCCTGGGCCCGGCCGGCGATGGTGGGGAAGGCCAGGACTGGGTGCTCACGTACACACCAGAGAGGCGGGACGAAGACGACCGCGAGAAGGTGCTGGTCCGGCTCACGCCGAGGGCGTTGCACGAGCTCCATATCGAGACAAAGGATCTCTCAGTTGCACAGCGCCAGATGGGCCATCGCGCCGAGTGTGACCTCTGTGGTGAGATGGTCGATCTTGACCGCGCGATACCGAACGCCCGAGGTGAGCCATGCCACAAACGGTGCTGGGCCGAGTACACCGGCGCTCCGGATTGGTTCTCAGACTACCTGTGAACGCTTGACACCGCGTGCGATGACCACTTAGAAGATTCACCGAGAACCCAGATTGGTTGTTACGACCAGTCGTGATCGTCGATTCCCTCGTAGTGTTTCAGGCGACTCTCAATCTCCCAGGCTTCCCAGCCACACTCGTGGTACAAGACATCGGCGAGGCTGTCGAAGTTGCTCTTGTCGAGTTCGATACCACGATTGCCGCGATAGATGATATACGGCTCACTCCGGAGGTCTGCGTAGACCTCGCGCGCTGTTGGATAGTCGTCGCCAATAGCCGAGAGATTCAGCAGAGCGTCCTCTCTGACATCCTCCACACGGCTAAAGCCGTGGGGTTCCCCCACTGGGGGTTGAATCCACGAGTAGCGGGAGGTTCGCAGGTTCGTCGTCACGTTGGACGATGACCTGCGTTTCGGGCTGTGCCAGTACAGCCCCCGCCTCGGACAGCGGTTTCGAGAACTTGCCCAAGGCTCGTTTACCGATATTCAGCGCACCATTCTTGTCTGCGTTGTCGTCCAGCCCACACTCGGGACACTCGAACCGTCCTTGCGTTGCTCGGACGCCCTCACAGGCACAGCGGTTGCACGTCTGCGACGTGTCGTATTCTTCGACCAACTGCACCTCGATACCCGAGTCGTGGGCCTTGTACTCGATGTAGTTGAGCAGACGAGCGAACGGCATCTTGTGGGTCTTGTCGTTGACGTATCGCCCTTTGTCGTTGTCGTTGCGAATCCCACCGAGGTCGCCTACGACGATGACCGCGTTCCGTTCCCTTGCGTCGGCTACGATTTGGCGAGCAATTTTGTGGAGGCAGTCGTCTACCTTCCGTGCTTCGGCGTCCCCGATACGCTCAACTACCTGCTGTCCCTGTCGGGGTTTTGCTTTCCCAATGGACTTGCGGAGTTGCTTGTAGTGTTCGCGGATACGGCGCACTTCTTCGCCGTAGAACGTGGTTTTGCGGTCGGAGAGGAACGCGCAGGTAGCGACCCAGCGGGCACCCATGTCGATAGCCAGCACGTCGTCGTACTCGTCTTGGACAGTCACAGACCGCTTGACGACGAGATGCACGTACCAGTCACCGTCACGGCGCACCAGTTCGCTGTCTCGAAGATTCCCCTCACGGACGAGTTGTGCGTCCTTTCGAGGGACGTGGGCCGGACACCAGATGGAGTTGCCCTGTCCTTGCTCGGGGTTATAGACAGGGACTTTCACCCACCATGACGAGAGAACGGTGTCTTCGTCGTAGGTCACGTCGAACACGTCGTTGCGGAGAACGACGGGCTGTTCGGTATCGGGATTTGGGTCTTTCTGCCGTTGTACTTTCGACGCCTGCTGGTCGGTTGCAGAGTACAGGTCAGCGTCTCCACCGTGTACCTCAGTCTGGAACGCCTCGTACTCACGGGCGAGCAGGTCAGCCTTCCTGTTGGTCAGTGAGTGGAGTTTGACCCGAACCGTGGTTTTGACTGTCCGTTTCATGGCTACTCACCTGCTTGGGCGTCGATGTACTCCTCAATGACTTCGCTGGATACGTCGCCCGCACTTGAGACGAAGTACGAGCGCGTCCACAGCGACGGCAAACCGAAGTCGAACTCGTCCCGAAGTCGGCGCGAGGAGTAGCCCTTGACCTGTTGCATTATCTTGTTCGGGGCAAGCGTCGGGTCGCCTGTGATGAACAAGTGTACGTGGTCGGGGCGAAACGCCAACTCCAGTATCTCCAAGTCAAGTTCGTCGGCTTTCTCCTCGATGAGTTCTTCGAGTCGGTCACGTACTTCGCCCTCAAGCACCGATTTGCGGTACTTCGGACACCAGATGAAGTGGTACTGGAGTTTGTGGACGCTGGTACGTTCCCTGTCGAACCCACGAAGCATCGTCTGTATATAGATACTATTCACCTGAAGATGTTATGCAAACATCCAACCCCAGCCGTGGCTATGAGCGTGGAGAGATTCCCAGTTGTCGGCTTCATCCACACCCGTAAACGGGTGGGCTTTCGCCTCGCTACCGCTGTAATCGGTGTGCCCCATTTGTGTTTGGCAATCATCGTTAGCCAAGAGAGCACATTTCACCGACGGCTTCTCCATAATCGAGCGATGAAGTCACTCGTATATAACACCTGTTAATGGTGATTAACGCTAGTGGAAATCCTTATACACGCGTAGAGCAGTTATCCTGTATGAGCAGTATGGACCACGCGGCCGACCGCGGGGAAAAAAAGAAGCTCCGAAAGGAACACCCCAGCGGATGGCTCTACCTAACGCAGCACAATGCTGTCCCGATTCTCGTCGACGCGTTGCTCGATCTCCCGCCGAACCGTGAGTTCAACAAAACCGAACTCGCAGAGCATGCAGGCGTTACGCGCCAGACGGTCGGCAACTATACCGACCTCTTACTCGAGGTCGAACTCATCGAAGTGGTTCCAGACACGTCCCCACGTCGATACCGAGTTGCGGACAGCGATGTCGTTCGAGAACTCTTCGAACTGAACAGCGCGCTCAACAACGTCGGTAATGAGTAGGACACCCCCTTCGCTCTCGTGTCTGGATATTCGACACTCCTCCCGTAAAGGGTGAACTACTGGCTCAAATCGACCTGTGACCGACGGAGACACCAGCGGAGTGCTATGGCGCAGCAGTACTAGTGGTTCCGTTCGAATCAGTAAATGGGATATCTATTTCGAGACCATCGTAGGCTAACAGTGGCTTCTTCGCTTGGCCTGAGCCGCCGCCTTCGAACTCGATAACGTCGATGGCTGCCAGTTCGGAGAGGTTCCGATGGACCTGCTTGTAGTCACGGTCGACCAGTTCAGCAGCCGCGCTGATACTCGCCGGTTCATGTTCGGAAATCGCCTCCAACAGCTCCAGATTCTTTGGACTGAGGAGACGACTGAGTTCGGCGTACGAGTCGAAGTTCAGCACCGGCTGGGCCTCGTCGAGGTCTGCACCCTCTTGGGCGGCCTTGATTCGGTTACGAGTGCGCTGCTGGATCTGCTTGCTATTTCCGACGGTGACTTTGAGTGTGGCCATGGTGTGTCCCTCCTAGCGGCGTCCTACGCTGACCAACTCCACGAGACAGGCGAGAGTTCGTCAGCCTCCTCCTTGAAGCGGTCGTAGAGCGCCAGCATCCCTGGAAACTCGATATATTCAACACCGTCGTTGCTGTGGCGCTCGTGCCCTTTCGTCCGTTCGTGGGCGTTGTCGTATCGGAGGATTGTGTCCCCGCCGACGTCCCCGAGGTGGAGACTGTAATCCCATCCACATGGGTACGTCTCAGCGTCCGTCTGTCGGATGGTCACAGCAACACATAGCCGTCTTTGACATCCCGCCAGTCTTCGATGGTGGTGTAGGACGCCATCCGCTACCCTATGGTATCAACTCCATAAGAATGAGCCTATGGACCTCTCTACATAGGAAGCGGGTGACGCAAGCCTGGTCGGTGCAAACTACTCCCGACGCTCACTCAACAGTTCATCCGGGAGTTCGTCGACAGCTGCTGTCAGCTCTGCATGGCCTGCCTCAAGCACATCTCGCCCAGTTGGCGTGAGTGCGTATCGGCTCGTCCGCTTGTCCGGTATCAAATCGACCAGCCACCCCCGGTCAACCAGCTTGCTAAGGACGCGATACACCTGTTTGTCTGACACCGAGAGGTGCTGTTCGCCCACCGCATCAATCACTGCTCCGCCCCACATCGCCCAGTCCTCCTGTTCCATCTTACTGATCTCGGCGAGGATGCGTCGCTCAGTTGCCGTCAGTGCGACCCACTCCTCCAGCGCCCCAGCGCCCTCGCCGTCGCTCAGTCGTGACTCACTCATCAATACTCTCTCCAACACGATTGCGACGCGTGCGTTCCCAGCATTGTGAGTGGCCGACAGACTGTGACATCAACACGAACATCAGTACCAGCTGATAGCAGTTGAACATCCTAGTAGATTCCGGCACCGCATGACTGGGACTGATACCATCCCAAACGGAACTATACTCTATTTCTGATATGTAGTACTCGCTGCGGGTGCTGTGAGTGGACGCAGCAGGTCAGTCAATATGCAGAGACTGGGCGGTTGGGGGGTCCCCCCTTCCGTTCCAGTTCCGGAAACGCGCGCGTACCGCTCACCGCAAAAACGTCACAACAGTGTCGTCAATGTCACTACCCAGCCAATATCTCCCCTTTCTGCCACCATCGACTGTACCTGACAGTGTTCGTATATATCCGGTACTGACTACTGCTCACAGTCGAGTCAACGGGCTGTGGCAGCGGGCAGGTCCGCGCGGGTCACCGTAGACGATATGCCGGTGAGGTCCACGGCGTACGCGCTCGAGTTCGTCACACAGACGAGCGCGTGCATGAGAGCCCACGGATTTATTCTAGTCGCCTGTTAACTATTCTGCGATGACCACTGTGGCTCTCAGCACTGCGGTCGCTGGTGACAGGAACAAGCCGGCAGCCAGCTTCGAGCACCACTGCAAGGCACTCGCCGATGAGAGAGGGCCCGCAATAGAATGCCACGAGGCAACTATCGGTACCAGCCAGCCACAGCTGCACACCCACTGATGTTGATAGGCGAAGATCCTGACGGCGACGGCTACACTGTTCGAACACAGCAAGGCCAGCCCATCGTCATCGGTCGACCGGCGCCGAGTCAATACCCGTCTGATGCACACGAAATCCGTCAGCGATTCAATATTCCCGCCTTCGATCCCGAAGCCTTCTATCGACGAACAGGAGCAGCCCTTTCTGGTGTCTATCCGGACATGCTCATCCATATCGAAGATGCAGCTGACGGGCCGGATACCGTCACCAGTCCGAAAGCCAGTCTCACGCTCATTGAGGCCCCGAAAGGCTCCGGGAAGTCCACTGCCATCGACCAGTTTGCCACGTACCAGATGGAACACAACGGCGAGCGAATCGTCCGCAACGGTCGTCAGCAGAGTTCAGACTGGCGTCGACTCCGCGACTGGACAACGCTCTGGTTACCAGAAGGGGTCGATGTCGACGGGCGCTGGATGGAGGCTGTCGACCGCGACGCGCCCACTCCAGAGGGGCTGGTCCGGGCGGTGCGCTACTACACCGACGTGTTCGATCTCATCGAGCAGCTCCAGGACCATCCGAAAGGGACGTTCAATGTCGTCTATCCCGATCCGTTGTTCCGGGGCTGTGAGAGAGCAATGGCCATTCCGGATACGACTACCGAACAGCCGAAGTTCACGCCGCAGGGCGAAGACAAGCCAACGCCGGTTATACACTGGTGGTTTGGGTTCCTCGCCGCCCGGACATTCCGCGGAACGCGGGTGGATGGCGATGGTGACCGAAATTGGATGACCGTCTATCTCGATGAATTCGGAATGCTTGCCCCGGAATCCACGAGTGGTGGCGAAGCGGGCCATTGGACCTACGAGTGTGTCGAGATCATGTCTGACACCGCGAAGGAAATGCGGTCAGCAGGGGTATCGCTCGTCGGCGCAGCCCATCACGAGGAAGACGTCCACAATCACTGGCTCAAGGAGTTTGATTACTGGGTCGAGCTGAGTAATCGCGAGCGCCCGAATCGAACGACGAAGGCAGAAACACCCAAGCCGTTCCGAGGCCTCAAGCAAGATCAGAATCTCTTCGCGTCCCGACCACCGGGCTATGGCCTCTGCTATACCGAAAGTCGGTTTTCCGAGTTCCAGTTTACTGACCTGGGCTATCCACATGAGACACCGGAGTTCCAGTTCCGGCTGAGTGTTCCCGAGTCTGCTGCTGACGATGAGAGCGATGATGCCGTCCGGGTCGCGACCGATGAGGCAGGACAACCCACGATCGTCGAAGAGTATACCGCAGTTGACGGCGCCGTCCATGAGCTGCGTGTCCTCGCACCCGGAAGCGGACTCATCAATATTGGTGGCGATGAACCGGAGATTGTCGAGTCGCTGTCGAGCCCATATCCGGACGGATCGTTCCCAGACAGTCCGCTGCGAGAGACGGCTGAGGGATATGAACTCCTCTTTGAGCGGGCAGCGGGCGAGATCATCGTCGCTGCACGCATCTCTCATCACTGAAACGATGCGACAGTGGCCCAGAATCTGTCGAGGGCCCGGTTCGAAGCGAGTTGAAGGCTATTCGGCGATCAAGGCAGCAAACGCCTCGTCGTCGTGATGGTCGGTGCGTGAGGTCGTCTGTGTGGTGGTCGATTGCTCGCGGAGTTCCTCGAGCGTGACGTGGTCCTCAGTGTCTTCCTCGGACTCTGCCTCGTGGAAGACAGCCTCGACGGGCTCGTCGAGGTCGGGACGGTGCACCAGCGGCGTCCCATCTCGATCGGCGTCGACGGCGGCGCCGTTCGCGATAGCGCCTTGCGTCGCACAGTTCCGGCAGGCATGGACCTCGTCATCATCGTTCCCAAACACACGTGCGTACTGTGCATCAACCGGTTCGCCACAATTCAGGCAGGAGACGGATGTCACCATAGCACGGTATCGGCTGGCACGGCTAGTAAAGCACCAGCCCATTTTGACAGGTGTCAACTAACTGGTGTCAAAATGGGAGTGGTTTTTACGCTCGTCTCCACCGAACAGCAGGAGTGTGGCTATCCACTGGCGATGGCCGTGAAACACTAATGCCAAGCATTAACAAGCTCAATGTCCGCGGCAACTCCGGCATGGTAACGCTTCCAAAAGACGAACTCGATATGTGTGGGCTGCTGGCTGAGGATGGAACCCCCGATACCGAGATTCAATTCCTCGTCAAAATGGAACAGCCCGGCGAGTGGCGGATCTCTGTGCTCGACGAGTCGTGTGTCGACGATTCGTGGTACACTGGCGACACGCCCGAGACCGGTGTCCAAGTCGGTGCCGGTGGCGGTGATCAAGGGTAGCGGTGAGGCACAAGTAGAGGTGAACCGTCGCCCCGGGAGACTCTATTATTGGTTTGAAATTATCGGGAATTGCGCCGTCTGAAGCGCACAGTATGTCCATCATCTACAGACGCAATTTATTGCAATTTATCTAAGCGACCACTTCGAAGGATACACTGTCAGTAGTTCACCAATCTCCTCATTGCCAGTGATATCCTGGAGGGCCTGCTCCCAGAGATTTTCCATAGACATAGTATGGAAGGCCAGAGCGGATAGAATACTGAGTACCCCAATCCGCGTCATATGTATTTCGCCGGCAATTGGATCGATATAAACGCCGATTCGGGCCAGTGCAACGGCCAACATGAGGGCCCCAACGAAGAGGTGAGCTAAGAAGACACCTGCTGTGCGGAGTTGTGACCCCTCTGCCCACCCCCGCAAAGGAACTCCGACATACTCACTGTACAACTCTTCGAGAGGTGGGAATATGCGGTCAATAGCTTGATCCGCGAACCTCCAGTAAGCCTTCGCGAGTGTTATTATCGAGAAACTGGCTGAGTATTCTGATATCTCCTCCTGCATCCATTCTTCATCGTCCACATACCGAGGGTGAGTATTAACATTCGATTCTGGTGTCCACGTCTCAACGTGAATTCGTTGTGCAGGACTACTTGGTCGTAAATCCGTGTACGTCGGTGGTGATTGACGGAGAGTGAACTCGTCAGTGTCTGTTTTTCCGCGGATACGACGAGCATCGAGCATACTCCAACGGCCCTTCTTTTTGAGATAGCGTTCTTTTGTCTTCTCGTCTTGCCAGCCATGTTTCTGGTCAAGCGCAGGTGGCCGCATACCGGCCCAAGCATAGTGAGTCGCTGCCGTCGCTCGAAGCATGTGGCCGTACACATGTGCCGGGTTCACTCCATCTGTGAGCTCGGCAACCTTTTTTAGCCGTCTAAGAACCGTAGAATAAGAGATCGTGTCGTATGGTACTTCTTCAAAATAGAGCTTGATTATCTCTATAGCTCGGTCATTCTCTACTGCGACGTCCCTGTCTGATTCATCTTTGACCATCCAGTAGCGGTCCAGTGCCTCTTCAAATGAGAGATTCTCATTGTCTTCAGCAAGATTGCGGGCGTAATGTCGGCACATCCCGCATGTACAGTCCACATGAGGAGGAATGACGATCATCCCACGCTCTTCATCGAGCCATTCTTGAGTCATGTGGATCGCTTCGCCGATTCTAAGCCCAGCCCGCCCTAGAACAATCAGAAAGTAGAAGATCGTAATGCTCTCTTCACGGTCGTCAATCGCTGCCGCAGTCTGGAGGAGATTCCGATACTGCTCTTTTGTCAGAACGTCCGAGAGACTTGATCGGCGTTGACCCATGATTCCCTCTAGATATACCATACATTTTAAGGCTTATTTTAATATTTCTGAAACATATATTAGGAGCATAGAACGTCTATATTCGTCATTTGCGTTCATATCGTAGCTGAAGTATACTCTGTATGGTAGTACAGAATCGATAAGTGGAGTAGGACATGAAATCAGTACTAAATTATATTATATGTAGGGAGAGGCAATCAGCAGTTGATTGGGGCTGTCTGATGCCGCTCTGTGATGAGACGCTCAGGTAACCACCGGATCAGTGAAACACCCTGCTGTAAGCGGTTTCTGGACCACTATACGACACATCTGAGAAGAACGCCGATATACTATATTTCTGTCAAACAGTGCCATCTATCTAAATGCCGTATATCTACATTTTCAAGACATCTAACAGGGGTTCGCCGATTCAGACGATACGTTTATCCTAGTTACTCGGTAAGTGTCTGGCATGGCCAACACTATGGCTGCGGGCCGGAGTGTGATCAAGCGCGGCGGGACGTCTCTGTACCTGGGCATCAAGAGAGAGTGGCTGGCTGCGGCCGGGACTGAACCTGACGGGGTCTTCCGCCTCGGCATCCGTGATATCGAAGATTCGTCGATGACGGTGCGACTCCACATCGACCAAGACTATTGTGAAACGACGCTCGGGCCGGGCGCATACGATATCGATATCGTCGACGTCCAGACCGGCCTCCAGTGGTGCTTACCAGCCGATATCAGGAACAAGTACGGCATCACCAACCAGTTCGTCTGGAACGCTGAGTTCACCGGTGAGCATATTGATTACGAGCTGGTCTCGCCGACGATTCAAGAGCAATATCAGCTTAGCTGAGTCTGGTGGCAGCCTCAACAGCCGATACTACCACCGTACTGGATACAGAGAGAGGGGCACCAGAAAATAGTGGAGAGTTGTGAAACGATGTACGCATCAGAGACCCGACTCAATGGTATATTCCAAGCGGTCTACTCAGAAATAGACTCACCGGGGATGATTTCGAATCGCGCACCGCCGTCGGAACCGTCTGTGAGTCGTAGCTCCCAATCGTGGGCATCAATAATTTGCTTGACGATTATCAACCCGAACCCAGTGCCCTCGTCGCTCGTCGAATATCCCGCAGTGAATACGTTATCGTATTCATTCCCTGAGATTCCCGGTCCATCGTCTTCGATATAAATTCCCTCCTCAAACTCACCAACGGTCACGGTCACATCGTCCCCGCCGTGTTCAATTGCATTACGAACGAGATTTTCACACACCTGTTTTAGCCGACTCTCGTCCGCCTCAATTGTACAGTCGATGTCGGCAACGAGCGTGGCGTCCTCCGTCTCGACGTTCGACCAACACTCCTCGAGGATTTGCGCGATGGCAACCGGTTCGAGTTCAGTTACTGTCTCGTCTCCACGAGCCAGCGTTAGAAGATTGTCGATTAAGGCCTCCATTCGATTCAGACCGCGTTCGGCGCGTTCTAAATACTCGCTATCACACTCCGCCTGTGCGAGATTTACCCCACCGACAGCGACGTTGAGCGGATTCCGAAGATCGTGCGAGACGACACTAGCGAACTCATCAAGACGTTGATTCCGTCGTTTCAATTCTTGTTCCCGCTCTTTGCGCTTGCTGATGTCGCGCAACATCCCGACCGATCCCTCGAAGCAATCCCCGTCGTATGGTAAGACGCCCATGTGGTCCTCGCAAGGGATCGGCTCTCCGTCGTTGGGCTGGATCTCAAGCTCAAACTGTACGCTGTCAGGGCCATCCGATGAGAGAATCCGACCGAGATGGGTTTCTCCTCGTTCAACTGCGTCAGTTGATTTAATCAGTGCTGGTGTCGCTCCGAGAATCGTCTCGCGGTCATACCCAACCATCTCGACGAGCGCGTCGTTCACATATTCGAACTGCCCCGTTTCATCGAGAACGTAGACGGGATCACTAAGCGTCTCCACGAGCGTCGAAAATCGAGTCCGTTCTACTTCCAGCTCTTGTCCCCCAGAGGAGTCTCGAACAGTGCAGATCAGTTCTCCAGAATCCGTCTGGACAACGCGGTGGTCTTCGGGAAAGGTCGTGCCATTAGCTCGGAGGCCAACTGTTTCACCACTCCAGAAGCCCTCATCTGCGACCGTTGGTAGAATGTCGTTCCGGACGACTGCGACCTCGTCGTCGGGGTACAGCAATTCCCAATGTTGGCCGAGTAGTTCCGCTGTATCATAGCCGTAGAGAGTCGCGTACGCCTGATTGACGTAGATGAACTCACCATCCTCATTGAGGATGCTAATCCCTTCATGTGCGGTGTCGCTGGCTCTACGCTGGCGCTCCCGTGCATGCTCGGCCCGGTATCGCTCAACGGCGTTTCGCACTCTGTTTGCGAGCACGGTGTACTGGTCAGTACCGTGTTCTTTTTGTAGGTAATCAGTGACACCAGCGGAGATAGCATTGCCAGCGACCTCTTCAGAGCCCTTGCCAGTGAACAATATAAACGGCAAGTCAGGCCTCGTCTCGCGGACGGTCTCGAGGAACTCGATACCGTTCTGGCCGGGCATATCGTAGTCAGAGATTATGCAGTCGAAGTCCTCGTCAGCAAGTCGCTCCAGTCCCCTGCTGGCGCTCGTCGCAGTTTCGACGGTAAATGTGTCGTCCTCCCGCTCGAGAAAGTCAGCAACTAAATCAGCGAAATCCGGCTCGTCATCGACATGCAGAACACGGATATCTGACAGAGGACCCATATATAAATCATAGTTACCAGAGGGCATAATATTGTGCTACCAGTTCTCAAATGAAATATTTGTCCAGCGCCGTTTCAGTCAACTTGGGAGTGACTGATTTAGTATGATTGGCGTTTCTGACACGACATTTAAATGAACTGGATGCCAGAATGAATCCGCAGTTGGAACACTAGCCACCATTCCGTCAGCGAATCCATCAGTTCTAGTATGATTCTCGTATTCAGTCGTTTTTCTCAGACAGATTGTTGTAATTGTTTCCCGGATGACCTACGGACTACAATAGTCAATGCGAAACTACAGTATAGCAGTCCGTATCAGAGAGAATAATCTGGATCTGTCGGAGTGTCGGCAATTCGGAGACGGATGTCTACAGTCCCGTCTTTACAGTAAATGAGAAGATGTGAATTTTCTGCCGTATATTCCAACTTCAGAGTTTCTGCAAGCGCTTTCCGACCATGGCTAACCAAGAGAGTACTCAGGGCATCCGGGTCAACCAGATCGTACAGTTGTACGATATCGACATCTTCGAAGGTTTCGAATTTGTCAAACAGACAGAGTATGGCAATGGTAGGTTGGGTCTCACTTGGGTCAATCTCGGTCCAATATACGCCCGCATCGGAGTCATACTTGACATCTGGGGGATCACTACCCATCGTGATCACCACGCTTTTTCACCGGCAGTCCACCCATCGTAGCAGTGGAGTGTCTTGTTTTCAGAAAGAATAACCCCTTACGAACGGAGGAGAGTCCCTGCAAGTGACTCCTTGACAGGCTTGTATGTACACAAAGAGTGTAAACTCGGTTCAGAGAGTAGCTGGAAGGCATTATTAAATATACATCCGTTGTGCGTATATCCAGTGGGGCTAATATATTGGCCCCATATGACTGGGAGTGACTGGCAACGTCTGGCCTCATGCGAACTGGGGGGGGGGGTTGTCACTCGGAAGTAGACAGAGACGATGAAAGAAGACAGTCAAACACGGATTTCTGGGCCTTTCGGAGATGCTGATGAAACGTTGGGGACGATATGTCGAATGTTTCCGCAACCTCTTCTCCGGAAACACGTCGTGGCACTTCGAAGAAGCCTGCGTAGTAGGCAGCTTCCAGAAGCGTTCGTTGCCTCTCCGTTAGATCTTCCAGAATGTGATGGGCATTCTTTGCTTCCTCACCTGACCGTGAGATTTGATGTCGTTTCAGCATCTGTGACGCCGGATAGGCTTTTTTAACAGCAGTGATGACCGTTCGAGCCTCCGCGCTCGGAGAGACATGAATCGTCATCTCATAATCACCGTCCTTAATTACAGCCCGTTCGATTGAGCCTCCGACTGACGCCACCGCAGAAATAACGGGTGGTTCCGAGAGTTGGACTTCGAAATGTGATGGGCTCCCCTCATTGACGAATGTTACCTCCTTCCAATAAGGAAGTGTGTCGGTGATAGCGTCCACGATCTCGGTTGCGTCGCTGCAGGCAGTTCCATACACGATGTATTCATCATCGGAGAGTGGTGACACGTGATCAAGCGAAATCGTGCCTTCCGTCCCGCATCCAATGTCCAAAGCCTCGAAGACATCCGGAATACTGAACTCGAGTTCGACCACTTCGTCGCTCATCAATGCCTGCTTGCGCTGGGTCGCCGCGATAGCATGTCCGACAACCTCTCCAAGTTGTTGAATGACGGCTCGCTCACGCCTTTCGAACGCCGCTTGACGGTCGGCATACACATTCAGAACACCGTAGAGAGACTTATCGTGAACAATAGGGATGGCGGCCGAAGAGCGAACGTCCTCGCCGACGGCAGCACGCCACGGTTCGTAGCGCGGGTCTTCGTCGATATCCTGGGTAGTCTGGATTTCTCCGGTACGGAACGCCCGCCCCGTCGGCCCGTCACTGCGGGGATCGTCGGGGTCGACGGATATCGTGATGTCGTCAAGGTAGCCGTCAATGCCAGCCTCAGTCCGAGCGTAGACGGTTTGGGATGCTGTATCGGCCTCGCCAATCCACGCGAATTGATAGGAGTCGACGGTGGCCAGTCGGTTGCAGACGACTGTCTCAATCTCGTCACGGGTGGACTGTTCAATAACAGCCTCCGTGATATCGTGAACGACTTTGTTGAGATGATTCAACGCTGCGAGTTGTCTGCGCTGTTGCAGTAACTCCTCCTCACGCTCCTTCCGCTCGGTGATATCGCGGACGACCCCCACGCGCTCGTGTCCAGTTTCGGACTCCATGAGGGCAAACGTCGCCTCCCCGATACGCGTCTCATCTCCCTCCGTAGGTAATTCCGCCTCCAGCGATGCTGTCGTTCGCTCGGCGTTTGCCAACTCACCTTCGAGTCGCTGTGCCTCTGCAAGAACCCTCTCGTTCGTAATCACCGACGAGACGTGGCTCCCGAGAAGTTGCTCACGCGATTGTCCGACCATCGTCTGGTAAGCTTCGTTGGCCGCGGTGAATATTCCATCCTCGTCAACGACGTAGATACCATCGTTGACAGTTTCGAGGATTGTTTCGTACCGTTTGAGTTCGTGATCGCGCGCCTTTCGGTCGGTGATGTCACGGAAGTACACCGACAACCCGCTTTCTGACGGGTAGACATTAACCTCAAACCAAGTGTCTAGCGGGTCGTAGTAGTCCTCGAACGTCACCGGTTCCTGGGTCGCAAACGCGTGTTCATACTGTTCTTGGAATATCGTGCCGGCCGCTTCCGAGAGCTCATCCCAGACACGCTGCCCAATGAGTTCATCGACAGAACGGTCAAGCAGGTTCGCTGCACGTTCATTTATATGGGTGAACCGCCAATCTTCATCAAGTCCGAAGAACGCATCGTCGATACGGTCAAATACCTCCTGCAACTCCTCTTCAAGCTCGTCCCGTTGGTGTTCAATTTCCCGCTCCTTTCGCTTGCGTTCGCTGATGTTCCGTCCAATTCCAGTGACACCGACAATGGTGTTGTCCTCAATCAAGGGCCCAGCGGTGAGTTCATATGGAACTCGTCCGCCATAGGCCGACTCAAGTGACAGTTCGACAGTGACTGTCTCCCCCTCTTGAAAGACGCGTTCGAAGGCATCGGTGGCCTCGTCGACAGCCCCGTCAGCGACCAACTCTATCGGAGATAGGGAACGGAGCTGTGGATCGGAGTAGCCAGTGACTTCGTTCAGACGGTCATTCCATCGGATGAATCTACCATCGTCGTCGAACGCATAGATAATGTCCTGCTGAGCTTCAAAAAGACTCTCAACGAACGCTTTCTCCTGTTGAAGTTGCTGTTCCGCTAACCGTCGGTCGGTCATATCGCGTGTGACCTTGGCGTAGCCCGAAAGCTCCCCGTCGTCGTACAGCGCGGTGATGGTGACGTGTGTCCAGAATTGCGATCCGTCATCTCGAACCCGCCAACCTTCGTCTTCAATGAATCCATCCTGGGCCGCCCGTTCCAGATTCCGTGTGGGTAAATCCGCGGCACGGTCCTCCGTAGTGTAGAATGTTGAGACGTGTTCTCCCTCGATCTCCTCAGCTCGGTATCCTTTGATTCGCCGTGCTCCCTCATTCCAAGTCTGAACGCATCCTTCGGCATCCAACATAAAGATAGCGTACTTTGTGGTCGCTTCAACGAGCGATCGAAACTGTTCATCATGGGGTGTAGGCGCTTCCTCAGACTGTCTCTGTTCAGTAATATCGGTAATGATGCCCTCCAGCGTGTCACTCTGGAGATTGCCCTCACTGACAGCACGGCCGCATTCTCGTACCCACCGGGTCTCCCCCGTAGCGGTTATGATACGGTACTCAGCAGTGAATTGTACGCTATCTCCGAGTTGGGAGCCAATAGTTTGGCGTAGTGATTCCCTGTCATCAGGGTGGATGATGTCCGCACCCCAGCAAACATCACTGGATTCGATGCGATCCGGCTCGTATCCGGTGATCTCCTCAACCGTGCCACTGGCGAACACCATGGGCCATTCGGGGTCGTTCCGGCGGCGATACAGGATACCAGGCACATTCTCAATAAGTCGGGACAGCATGTGGTGTGACTCGGCTTCTGCCGTGTCCAAGCCTGATGATGACCGCCACCAGACGCGACCATTCGCTCCGACTTTCTTGGTTTCGAGTCGGCCGTGCTCGCTCAGCCGTTCGAGACGGTCGTATGCGCTTCGTCGGCCGAGATCGAGTTGTTCCGCGATTTCGGTCGTTGTTTGTGGGGCACCAGAACCATCGAACAGGGCCATCGTTTCCTGCAGAGTACTGGTCAGGGCCTGCGGGGACATTAACTACTCTGGGATTGGAAGGGTATAGTAGTCTTCCGACGATGGAGGGCTTCAGAGCATAAGTCGGGAAAATATTACACATTAATTGTATGAAATAGGCTATATTTGGTAAGTAAAACGAGATCGTGCCAACTCTTGTCTTACCTTATACCTTAGCAGCCAATTCTATCCGCGTTCTGTGCTTTGGTGTACGTGTATGTCAAACGACCCAGAATCTGGCACGCCAAAGGCCGCTCCGCTTGGTAACATCACCAACCGTAGTGCCTTCCCCGAACTCAGTGATACCGAGTATCACAGCCTTCTCTCGTCCAAGCGTCGTCGAGCCACGCTGGTTGCCCTCGCAGATCAAGAACATCCAGTTGACCTGACTGACTTGGCTGTGGCCGTTGGCGCACATGAGACGAACACTCCTGCCTCAGAAGTCGCGGTCGATGATCTGGTGGTACTCAGTTTGCACCATCACCACCTCCCGAAAATGAATGACCTGGGCGTTCTCGACTACGATCCAAAGACCAAACGAGTCAGGTGAACTGCGGCAGAGTTGGATTCTGAGGGACGTGTCCGACTGATCATATCAACTTCGGTGATGACAGTGGATGATTACTACAAGTCTCCTCAATAGAAATGAAAGGTGACTAAAAGAAGCGATTAAATAGGCCCGGCTCGGGGAGCAGTCGGTTAGTCATCGGCGACAGTCTGGGTAATCGATGCCTGAGCAGTGTCCTGATTCACCGACTGCGGGCCGATTCGAACCCCTGAGTGGTCCGAGTAAGATAGCTCTGAGTCCGCAGCATGCGATGGGGCAGTTGCCTCGTGGCAAGAATAGTGCCCGGTTTAATCTGAAACGCTGTGTAAGATGTGCGCTCTGTATTGACTGGGATTGCTGAAGTCCATCACGAGTTGCGGAGTTCCTTACCAGAAAGATTTCAGACGTAGGACATCAGCCGAGCCTGCTGGGCCTCGTCGGGATCAGGGACGAGATCGTAGCGCTCTAACGTCGATTCGGAGCCGTCCTGATCCTGTTTGAGCCCCTCGAAGACGAGTTCCGGAGAGACCTCCAGCGTGTGGATGTACGACCGCCCGCCGGCCCGACCGAGGTTACGCTCATCGCGTTCGAGTAAGCCATAGAGGCGGATCGAGTCAAGGAAGTCGTTGACACGCCGTTTCGAGCGAGGTTCGTAGCCACACACTTGACAGATGTTTTCGTAGACCTGGTAGATATTCTTCGCACGGGGGGAGGCTTCGTCGTCGATATTGAGGAAGGCCGTCGCGAGCAACGCGAGTTTCATCTGCGAGGTGAGCTGTTCGCGAACGATAGTGAGGACGCGCTGTTCCTCGACACGGCTGCCAGCCTCTTCGACGTGGGCTTTAGTGACCTGCTCGGCATCTTGTTTGCGTGCGATATTTCCAGCCGTTTCGAGAAGATCGAGTGCCTCGCGAGCATCGCCCTGTTCCTGGGCGGCCCGGGCAGCACACAGTTGGATCACGCCCTCGTCGATGATCCCATCTCGGAACACGAGATCGGCGTAGTGCTGGAGGATATCAGTGAGTTCGGTGGCATCATATGGTGAAAAGAAGATTTCGTACTCACAGAGCGTACTCTTGACCCGCGGGTCCAGCGAGTCTTTGAACATGTGGTTGTTCGAAATGCCGATGACACCGACGCGAGTGTCCTCCAGTGACCCCATTTTGCGGGCTCGAGGGAATTCATAGAGGAGTTTATCGTTGTCCGCGCCGAGCATATCGATCTCGTCTAGGACAACGACGACATCGCCCTCGAGGTCGTCGAGCTCGTCGTACAGTGTCGACCAGAGGAAGCCCTTCGTCGGCCCCTGTTCGGGGACTTGATCGTCCGGGGGTCGGAGCTGGTTGACCAGCGAGATGAGGACGTTGAAGATACTGTCGTCCTTGTTGCAGTTGATTTCGAGTATCGTGACCGGGACATCGTGCTGGGCGGCCTCGTCACGGAGGAACTCCATCATTTTCTTCGTGACGACAGTCTTGCCGTTGCCCGTCTGCCCGTAAATGAAGACGTTGTTCGGTCCGAACCCTTCGATGACGTCCTGCAGGGCTTCAGAATAGCGGCTGACTTCGTCCTCCCGGCACAGAATCGTCTCGGGAGTATAATCCTCATCGAGAGGCCGCTTGTCAGCGAAGATTTTCCCAGGCTCGTCGAACGGGGAATCCATGTTGGATGTATTCTCAGACCAGTCGATAATAAATCCCTAGTTCGAGTGTTTCGAGTGTTTCTCCTGTTCCAATGCTTGGTGGCCTGTTGACGCCCCCTGTTTCGAGTGTAACCATCATATAGAGGGGCTGTATCGGCTACTTTTATGATTTAGCTGTTCGTGTCGAAGCAGTGAATGTTCACCACCCCCCATTTCGAGTGTTCTTTCGATCTTGGACGAACAGGTGGCGTAGTGGATCTACGGTGGCGCTTCGGATTGGCTCCGAGCGGATGAGTGGGACATCACTGACCGGCAGGATTCCCCCAGCGGAATTCAGTGTTCAAATCAGGTTGATACATCGAAGTTTTCCCATCGCTGTACTGGCCCCCTGAGAGTCCGCGAAATAGCGGTGCAGTTATCGTCAATTCTTGTTGTTTGGGTCGAACGCGTAGTAGACGACAGCCATTGAGACCCCCATCGCGATTGGTCCGAAACTTCCATCGCCCGGTAACAGGCTTCTAACAGCAAATACGCCCACAGCGGAGACGAAGCCGATGAGGAGAGCGTATGACACACGAGAAAGGTCCTGTACCCGGGTATCCAGTCTACGGTACAGATGCTGTAGCGTGTCCATGCGCTTGATTATCAGCAGCAGAGACATACCTCTTCTCGTTAACCACACACGCTTACTGGCCAAGCGACCCGACCATTTTTCGATGAAACAAATTTCGTGAGAGTGTTTCTATAACACGATCTGGAGGTCAGATAATCCGTTCCACACACACCCCCCGTTTCGAGTGTTCTGCAGGAATTAGCCGTCCCGCCGAAATCGGCTGTGTCTGAAGATTGCAATTCGACCGAGAGCAGAGTGTTACAGGGAAGATTGGAGACAGAGTTAGAGAGAATAGCCGATAAGACTGTGCTGGTATTTTTACCGTTTTATATATTCTTTTCTACTAGGTAACGTTAGTAGTAGTAGTAGACGGCTAACGCCTAAGATAAACACTCGAAACGGGGTGTGGCCCGGACTGGGTTTATATCGAAATCGAATGGAGTCGCTCTTCTGCCGGGGAGACCGTCGCTCGGAGAAAAACACTCGAAACGGGGGGTGTGTGTGGTCTCATTCGTGGGTCAGGCTGGATCAACGGGACCGACATATTGGCTCGTGACCGTGTCGCCGTCTCGCCACTGGAGGTAGTAATAGTCACGTCCGTCGATGGTTTTTGTCGTGAGGCTCCCCTTCGTTGGCGGGATCGCCGCTTTTTTGCGAGCCGCGTCAAGCCTGTCGTCCCACTCGTCTTCGTCCCACTCCTCTGGTGTGTCAGGTTGCTCTGTGGGTTGGTTGTCAGGTTCCGTCGTTGTGTCGAGATTTGTACAGAGTGTCTCGATATCTTCGAGTGCTCGGTCGTATGTCTCAGTCAGGTCTGCTGGGAGTGTGTCTCGGTCAATGGCCTGGAGTTCTTCAAATGCGGTCTTGGCGTGAGAGTGGTTGGACATGTACTAACCAACATTTCCCGGGAACTTGTCGGCTGTGTTGGTTAGCTTTGGGTAATTGGTATTGAGTCTGCAGACAGCATAGCACTATCCGGCTTTGTTGAAACCCTCAATTGCTTATAGTTCGTTGCGGCCGTGCTGAATGCAGAGAGTGAGTTCAGCACTAGCTCTCTTGACACGGTCGATAAATCCAACCGGGAAGGGCCGGTCAACTGTCTGAGTCAGTCTCGAGGAACAGTGTGACGCGCTCCTCTGGAGTCAAGCCATCAACTAAGAGCCCGAACTGGTTTTTGCCAGCAAACCAACGGACGTTCGGAACCGGGGCTTCCGAGCTTTTTCATTCACAGACAAGCTCAAGTGTCCCCGTGGCATCGGCACGTAGGGTCATACAAACAATCTCAGTCACTCATATAGCTACTCTCGAGGGTGTCATACAACTCTTCACAAGGTCTTATTTTCGATCAGAATGAGTTGGAACGTCTGCTCAGTAAGTGTGCCAATGTACCGCTGTAAATGCTATCAGATTTCGGTATTGTTCACACAGGCCTGCTGAATTGGGGACGTGAATCTACCATCTTTCCGCGAGAAATCGATAGAATTTGTGCCGCGATGCGATCAGGACTTACTCGGTTACTTCCGTTCTTTGCAGATTGTAAGAATACGAGTAGCCAGAATAGAAAAATGGCCTGGATCCGACCTTTTTTGAAAGTATTCGGTTGCCCCACGGGATCTGGCCTTACCCGCAAACCCATCGCCCCCGTGTCCAGTATACAGTATGAATGGGATGTTAGGGTGGTCAGGCCGGACCTGATCTAAGAAGTCAAGACCGTTGATGTCTGGCATCTCAAAATCACTCAAAACCATATCAATAGGCCTAGTATTCAAAATCTCAAGGGCGACTTCGGGATTGGTCACTCCTCGTACAGAGAGGCAGTCTCGCTCGCGTTCAAGATAAGTCTCGACAAGTGAAAGCCAGTCACTGTCATCGTCGAGGTACAAAACTAATACTACATCTGACGATGAGTCTGACATGACTGGCTACCGGTTCTCGGCGGATGGTGGTGTAATCACGATTCTCCCGTGTTCCTTGAGAACTACATGATGGTCAGCATACTCGAAGGAGACGGTTATATCGGTCTGAGACTGACTGTTCTTGTTGGTCTCGACGAGCGCATTTAGTGCCTCGGCATCCAAAACAGACTGGAGGGGAGGAAGGCTGAGTGGATCTGTCTGGCTTGCTTCTGCAACGGCGTAGACCACCGCTACCGCGGGTTGCAGCGCACAACCATCGAACTCTGCCCAGTAGGTTCCAGTTTCCCTATTAAATGTCATGTGGCCGTGCGCAACCGACTCTCCGCCCGACGACTCGCTCTGTTTTGTTGGTGAGTCCATTCAGTATACTGAAGATTAAATGACTGTATCAGTCTTGGTTTTTCATGTGAAACATATTGATAATCGGGAGGTCACTCAGTATTGATTAGTGTACTTTTGATAAGCTGGTTGACGCCCCGGCGGAGGCGGGACCCGAATGCTTGGCCAGTAATCTCGAATTCGCTTGCAAGGTCAGCCAGTGACACCTCTCGTGGTGACTGAAAATAGCCGCGATTGTGGGCCAAGATCAGTGCCTCTCGTTGCCCGTCAGTCAAGCCGTATTCCTGTCCAATTGTGGCCGAAGAGAGGGTCTGGATAGATGTGAGTGAAATTTGAATATCGTGGTCGCGGCAGTAGTCTTGGAGTCTCGTGATGGCGGCATGGGTCTCACCACGGACTTCAAAGGTCCACGAATCGGCTGTCCCGGCTCCCGAAACAAGCGTCCCGTTCATCTCACTGATGGCTCGGAGGAGCCCGTACCTCTCTGGCTCCCATTCAATACGGAGCAAGTACGCTCCGTTGACCTCGTCGAGTTGTTCGATGCTTTTGATAGCAGATGCTTGGTTCACGCCAGTGAGAACTGACGAGATGTCGCTTTGACTCAGTCCTCTGATCCAAATATAGGGAATGAGTGCTGGTTGAGTGGGAACGATGCGCTCAAGCTCAATGTCTGCCTCTGGATACCCTCGAAAGAGTGTACCCAGCGGAAACGTGTCTGCTTGAACTGTGAACTTGGCTATCGTCGACATACAATGGACTACGCGCTGATACCTGATAAGCGACAACTCAAGAGACGGAACTCGGTTCTATCGGCTTCGATTGACATGCACAGAACCCGTGAAATCAGCATGAAACAGGTCTAACCAATCGAAACTCTGTGACGATACACTCTCTGTATTTCACACCGTATTTTTAACGCCGTGTCGGTAGGTTGGCACTCGGGGTCAGTCAGTGAGTCAGCTGTACTGATAAATACCCAATCTATACCGGCCCTCTCAAGAGTGAATTATTCGAGTAGTCAGTCCAGAAACTCTACCCCGGTGAGTTCGAAACGCGCACCGCCGGTGTTGCTGTCAGTGACAATAATATCCCAACCGTGTGCCCCAGCAATGGTTCGGACAACTGAGAGTCCGTAGCCACTCCCATCCTCGTTCGTAGTGAATCCGTGGTCAAACACATCATCCTGAATGTCAGTTGGGATTCCGGGGCCGTCATCTTCAATATAAAAGCCGTGCTCCAGCGGTCCAACTCGAACGATGATGGCCCCATCGCTATGTTGGATAGCGTTCCCGAACAGGTTCTCGAACAGTTGGATAAGACGGTCGCTGTCGGAACTCACTGACCCGATGTGTTCGTACTGAAGCACTGCCCGGTCAACAGTACCGCCGGTTCCTGTCCAAGCAGTGTCAACAACCTTCTCGACATTGGTCATTTCTGGGTCAGTGACGACGTTTCCTTGCTTGGCAACTGAGAGCAGGTCATCGACAAGCCGGGCCATTCGTTCGGTGGTCCCCTCAATCGCGTCGAAATGTTCTTCATCACCAGTCTCACGGGCCAGATGCACACGTGAAGAGATGATACTGAGTGGACTCCGAAGGTCGTGAGCAAGAATGTCAGTGAACTCTTTGAGTCGGTCGTTCTGACGTTCCAGCATCTTCTCGTACTGGTGTTTCTCGGTCGTATTCTGGCTGACCGCGACGAATCCTTCTAACTCTCTATTTCGGAGCGGCGAAATCGATAGCGTGGCCCAGAATACTGAGTCATCGGCCTTTCGATGCCAATGCTGTGTTTCAACAGAACTGTCGGTTGCATCCGCCAGTAGGGCGTCGATGGTTGTCTCCATCTCTTCCAGGTCGGCAAACAGTGTATCGACACTCTTTCCGAGTATCTCATCAGCCTCGTAGCCGTACAGCGACTGGCCTGAGTCGGGCCACGTCGTGATGTTTCCCTCGGAATCGAGCATGAACACCATATGCGAAGACAGGTCATCAATCAGTCGCTCAAAGACTATTTGATCATCACTCTCCAAGTGCCGTCTCAACTCGTCATCCGACAGTAGCTTGTCCATCAGCCGCCCCCATACGTAGGACGGCAGGCCCGGTTTAGACAATGACGACTCGCCACTCCTACAGTAATGAATAGCATACGAAAGCATACGACCTATCGTAAGCTAAATGTTATTATTTTAACTCAAGTTTAAATTTTGATTAAATGGGTTACAGATATACTATCCGTACTGACCGTTTCAGTATACAGGCGGTCGATCACCGGCCCAAACGGCTTCGTCTACGAACCCGTCAGGAGTCCCAAACGGAAGATCGACTGCGGGCCGCGAAGCGATGGTAGATTCGGGGTCTGACCGCCACCGTCGCCAAGCTGTCCAATTCATTCGGCTACTGTCTCGCCAAGGTCATCGACAGACCCGACCTCACTCTCGGATATTTGGAGTGCTTGTCGGATGTGGTATAGCGTCTCATCGGATTCCGCATGATCGTGGGCAGCGGCCAGGTGGTCAAGGACTGACTCCGGAATCTGGTATTTGCGTTCAGTATCAGTGTCTGGCATGACAGACTTGGAGGATTCTCTCGAATAAAAAGTTACGAAAATCGGCATTATCATTCAGGAGTGACTATTTGAGTCCACTGAATTACGAACTCAGTCCAGTGCGTCGAGGATGTCTTTGAGTGCTTTGTGTGAGTCCCCTGCTTCTTGCAGTCTCTCAACGCTCTGTTCGACCTCAGCAGGCACTAAATCCTGGCTAATGAACGCCTCAACTAGGGAGGCTATTTCTTGTTCATCGGAAGTCCATCCATGTGCTTCCGCTCTGGCACCAGAAACCTGCGTACCATCCATGTGAACCACCCACATAAATATGACATATCCATATTGATAAAAATTGTCCAACATATGGTTTCATTATCACGTCTATTAGTTAGTATACATCCAAAAATAACAACATACAGGTCTCGTTATAGTCTCATCACTTCTCAAACCACGCTAAACAGCACCCTGCTGGTCAAAATATTTTTATTGGTGCTCAAATAATTATTGGAATATGACGGACCCGATTCCGGGTGCACTTCTAGACAGCCGAATGGATCGGGTACTCGAAGCGTTATTGACCCCACGGCGGCGCAAGGTCTTGTTTTTAATAAAACGAAGTGAACCGCGACCAGTTGTCGATTTTTTGCCAAGGAGTACTTCTGGAAGCCGGAGGGCTGAAATTGCACTTCACCATACTGACCTCCCACGCTTAGAGAGCATTCGTTCTAGTTTAGTGGCGGTCAAAGCCGAACTCACCTCGTTCAACCTGCTCACGTAACCGATCTCTGTGTGGATTTGGATTTCGTGATGCCCACAGCAACAGCTCGTCCAAATCCGGCAG
>NZ_QXIK01000023.1:0-35083 GCF_003666065.1 Haloarcula sp. Atlit-7R
TCTTGGGGCTATCCACACGGTTCTGGTTTATGCAGCGTGGATTCCCTCCGCAAATAATGTTTGGTGGGATTTTCCTAATTACTGGAGCAGAAATCTTCAATTTGCAGTTTGAGGTTGAGTTGACTACCTTTGTCTTATCACATATTGTGTATACGCTCGGATTCTGGATAGCAGCGTTTCTTTTCGTCAGTTCAGTCCGCAACTCAAACCGCACCCACAGACGCTAAGTTGTCAGAAGAGGCCAAGCAACCTTTTGAAGCGGCCTGTGATACTGGACGTCGCGTTGATCTCGACAAGACACGAACACAGTAGCAGCTGCTCGCCACACGCGGGGCACTCCTCGTAGTCACACATCTGGTGGTGGAGCTCGCCTTGCTCGACGCCACAGGCAGGACACGACTGGTCGCGCCACCGTTCGAGGTCGACGGTAACGGTCCGTTCGTTTGTCTGGAGGACTTGTAGCTTGTACGTGAGATACTGGCTCCCCCCGCCCCACGGAATCGGGTCGAAAGCCTGCCCGTCGATATGGTAGCGTTTCTGTACACATCCCGACGCCGACTGTGGCCGACGGCAGTCGGGACAACAC
Organism: Haloarcula sp. Atlit-7R; assembly: GCF_003666065.1. Classification (NCBI taxonomy): domain Archaea; kingdom Methanobacteriati; phylum Methanobacteriota; class Halobacteria; order Halobacteriales; family Haloarculaceae; genus Haloarcula; species Haloarcula sp. Atlit-7R. Next base: position 587 of record NZ_QXIK01000023.1, read on the forward strand.
ATCTACCTGTCACCCCGGGGACGGCCCTGAAAGACCTCGCCGCGTTCCTGTGCCTGTCGATGCTGGGCAAGGGCGTCTTGTTGGTCGCCGGCTTCGGTGTCTGGAGACTGTTCGTCGGCGGACTGCTGTTCGGTGCTCATGTTCGGGAAACCCCTCACCCATTGGGGGGACACAAAATTGCTTCCAGTACCGCCATTAGACCGGCATCACTACAGCGGTTCGACTCACGTAGGAGCAGCGTCGTGTATGCCGCGGAAACCCAAGTTGTCGGCAGCCTCGACAAACACGACCACGTCGCCGACGCAACACGAGCATAGACCACGAAACTCAGATGGGCGCGACGATTGTGCTGTGCTGTCGTATTGGAAGCAACCGCTAGCGGCGTGGAGAGTTCAAGATGGGTTGATCCTTCTACGAGAGGGCAAAGGCGTTCACAAAAGGCGACCGAGCAGCCACTAGTCGCGAACGACGCTGGACACGAAAACGCAGAACGTGGGGCTTCTCACTCGTTTTCGAGCGCTGCGTAGATATCTGCGTGGCGACGTCCATCGAGCTTCCCCATTTCAAGCGCAATCTCGCGGCGTTCGGCGTCGCTTTCGGCCGCCTGATATCGCTCGTACAACTGGCGGACTTCCTCGTCAATCGCCGTCGAGGAATCGGTGCTAGACGCCATTTCTCTATCTATCATTATCCAGTGTATCGGTTTATCAGTTGCGGCGAGCACATGCCCGGAAGTAGATGACTGCAGTGTCTACGTCGACTGTGGTTTCGCCGGTCGCAAACCGGTGTAAGAGCGCTCGAATTTCATCACCGTACTCAAACGTGTATCCGTTCAGCATATAGAAAACGACCACTGTTCGGAGTGCCGTTCGCTTGTTTCCGTCGACGAACGGATGCTCCGAAACGAGTAGTCGCATCAGATGGACCGCCTTTTGATGGATCGTCTCAGGCACCTCCCCGAAGAATCCCTCCGAAACGTACTGTAGTGCGGATGCAATCGCGTCCTCTGACCGGACCCCCGGTTCCGTGATGTCGCCTTCTGTCACGACCTGGTCGTGGAGCTCAAGGATGAGCTCGACAGAGGGATACGCGAGATCGTCAGTCACAAGCCCGACTTTTGCATGCTCCTCGTTAACCGTTTCTCAACTGTCGAGGTTGAGTCTCTCTTGTGGGGCCTACCGGCAGTCGGGGCAGCACATCTACCTCTCACCCCGTGGACGCCCCGCAAAAACCTCGCCACTGGCCTGTGCCTGCCGGTGCTGGGCACGAATGTCCGGTCGGTCGTCGGCTTCGGTGCCTGAAGGCTGCTCGTCGACGGACTGCTGTTCGGTACTCATGTTCGGGAACCCCCTCACCCATTGGGGGGACACAAAATTTAGGGAAAGTACCGTCACCAGACTGGACGGTAGAGCCTGTCATAGAATCCATCTCATAGCTTGAGCTTCTCGCGGCCAGGATCGTCGCCCCGCTCGAAGTTGGTGATTGCAACGATTAGACGGAGACACAGTGCAAGACACACTGTACATCACATGGGGTGTTCTCCCGAATTGCGTCATTTAGCCGTCTTTGAGATAAAATATTGCCCAGAAGACAACCCCCGCAAAGAATCCGAATGCGCCAAGCGGAAGCCGCATCCAATCCGGAAGCGGATTGTTCAGATATGGGGCCAACGCCGTAGTGACGCTTGAGAATCCGACCGGGCTATAGAGGAATGCCCCGCTCGCTGCGATGACCAAGCCGAGTGCAGCGGGCCAGGAAAGTCTGTGGGCGAAGTATCGGAAATCGAAAGCCAGTGCTGCAATCGTCAACAAGAGAAAACCGGTCCAGAACCGCTCGATAGCTTCGAGTGGCTCCCCGCTCCCAAGTACGAAGACAGACAGGATACTCAAAGTCATATGAGTTGAGAGAACACTGGTGACGGCTACAATGATGAGCCGGTCCTTTATTTTCCCTTTTATAAACTCATACCCTTGTGAGAGAAGGCTTCGGTCGCTGTTTCTCCCGAGATCATTGGGTCCGAAGAAATCGATGATTTTCTGGATGATACGAGCTGCGACCGCGCCTTGGATTAGCTGGCCGCTAATGAACGTGAATAAAATAAAGAGCAAGGTCAACTCGGCTTGCCTGACAGTGAGATAGGTCGCTCCGGCGATGCTGCCAGTGAGACTTCCCGCCAACAGGACGCCAGTACGCTCCGTGTACGCCTTCCAGTGGCTGAGGTGGGCCGCTATGTACTGCTCGCCCATGCCAAATAGGAGGAGACAGACGCCCAGTGAGACGGTGGCAACAGGGAGCCACGCTGGCACTACCTCCAGAAACGACGCTAATTGGATCGGGAATTGGGCCATTATGTCTCCTCAACCAAGTAACGAATCCCCACAATGCTCAGTGCGACCGGGGCAGCAAAGCCAACCAGTGTCAGTCCCCAGCGGATCGGTGTGACTGCAGGAGGGTACGCATATGCTAGTATGAGGAGTCCGAGGATAGCGGAGGCACCCAGATACTGGCGCTGTCGCCCGTAGCCGCGCTGTGTTGCGATGAGTAAGAACATGAGCAGGGTAGACAGACAGAATAACGCCGGCCACAGGACGGTGACTGTCTCCGTAATATTCATTCGTCCTCTGGCCATGTCTGAACGATTAGCACAACAATAATTGAGATGCCGACTACGACCATAGCCTCCGTAGAGAAGATCCCAACGAGGAGTGCTGTGAGGATGCCACTGATTGTCTGCGGACCAGATGGTGTCGTGGTTGGTATCTCTGTTGTGGCCGACGTATCTATCGTGGTTGGTGTCTCTGCTGTGGCTGATGTATCTGTCGTGGTTGGTGTCTCTGCCGTGGTTGATGCCTCTGTTGTGGCCGATGTGTCTGTTGGGGTCGACGTGTCTCCGGTTATTGCGTAGACGTTACCGTCCCAACTCCCGACGTAGGCGGTACCATCAGCCACCGCTATCGATGACCACACCTTGTCGCTCGTTTCGAACGTCCACTGTTCAGCACCATCCTCGGCACTCAGTGCGTAGACATTATTATCCTCACTCCCAAAATAAACGGTCCCATCGGCTACTGCTGGCGGCGAGAGTATCCGGTCGCCTGTATTGAATGACCACTCTTCAGTGCCATCTTCGGCATTCAGAGCATAGACGGCTTGGTCAGTACTTCCGACGTAGACAGTGTTATCAGCTACCGCTGGCGACGAATACACCCCGTCACCTGTTTCGAACGACCACTGCTCGGTGCCATCCTCGGCACTTAGCGCATAGACGGTTCCATACGAATTTCCGACATAGACGCTGTCATTAGCTACTGCCGGTTGCAAAGACACACGGCCACCTGTTTCGAACGACCACTGTTCGGTGCCATTTCCGGCATTCAATGCGTAGACACTTCCGTCGTCACTTCCGACGTAGACGGTGTCGTCGGCAACTGCTGGCGAGTCTACCTCGCCTCCTGTTTCGAACGACCACTGTTCCGCACCGTTATTACTATTTAACGCGTAGACATGATCGTCCCTGCTCCCGACGTAAACGGTGCCATCAGCCACTACTGGCGACGTACGGGCAGCATTATCTGGTTCAAACGACCACTGTTCGGTGCCATCATCCGCACTCAGCGCGTAGACGCTTCCGTTGGGTCCCCCTCTTGAGCTACCAACGTAGACGCTTCCATTGGCTACTGTCGGCGATGCTTTGACTCCATCTTTTTTTGACTGAAGACCACCGAATGACCATTGTTCGGTGCCATCTCCGCCATCCAACGCGGAGACAGCATTCTCTGCCCCGACATAGACAGTGCCACCGGCTACCGCTGGCGATGCTGTCACCGCGTTATCTGTTTCGAACGACCACTGTTCTTCGATTCCCGCAGTTAGCCTTGGCCCAGTGTTTTCCGGTGCGTGCCCAGTTCCCGCATTGTCGTATCCAAGCTGCGGCCACCTCTCAGCTGACTGAGCATATGTGGTGCCGTTGGACCCGCACAAAAGTACTGCTCCAGTGATAGATCCTACGACTGATCGAAACAACTGTCGCCGAGTCTGCAGGCTCACTTTATGACCGCTTTATTCCCTCTAATGAATAAATACTCCGTATATACTAAGCACTCAGTCACAGATTACACACTGTCCATAGAAGCGCAAATTCTCGCGGTGATGCTGGGGGGGTCAAGTAAAACCTGCGAGTAGCCACGCCTGACAACGCGCCATCATGGGACCTGACCCAACAGATCACGGCGTGGAGTCGCGGTCAGTCAGCGGATAGGTTCAGGAGCAACCGCAACCCATGTCAGAAACGCACGCAAGTCGGCAAAAAAGTAGAGGTCCCGCTGTCTCGATCAGGTCGTCGCGACGACGTGCTGATACTCGGCTTGTGACGGCGTCGGTTGCAAGGTCAATAACTCCGATGGCCTGCCGCTCCGTTCGAGTACCAGACCGTGTTTTGTGGATGGCCACTGGAATGGACATAATGACACAGCTGGTCAGATAGCAAATCACGTCGTGTCAGCAACTGAGCGTGCAATACGTAGTAACGTGCTGTCGTCGGCTGTGTCGGCAGGGAACCTGCTCAGGTAATAAGTGGTGCCATTCACCGACCAACTAATGCGTACCGTCCTATTTGTCTGCGTTCGTCTTGCTTCGTACTCACCCACTTCGACGGGCGTTCCTGTAGTTGTGTTCTGTGTCCCGTTGAGAATGCCGATCCTGTAGTGTGTGTCATTGCTAGTGGACTCATACCTAAGCATCGCTACCTCTGGATCGGTTGAGCGGTGCGACGCGACTGCTAACTCGAATCCCGCTGGGATGTCCGGGTTCGGCACTGGAAGTGAAGCAGCGTTGGCCAGCGCCGCTCGTGACTCGTACGTATTGAATTGAATCTGTTGTGCGCCGTCCGGAACCTCTTGCGATTCGAGTTGGAAGGTTCCGGGTTCGAACGTCGGATTGAACGTTATATTCTGATATGTAACTGTGTATTCGTAGGCATCGCCGTTAGCCACAAACTCTGTGTGTCGCTTGATCGGGAACAAATACTCACTATCTAGCCACAGCGTCTGTGACTGTAACGAGATGCGTTCGCTGACCGGAGTCAGTTCCAGCCGGTAGGTTTTCCGCCCGTCAACTGTCTCTGTGCCATTATATACGACTGTCACGTTCCCACCACGATACGCGGACGAACTGTTCTCTCCAGACTCGTCTTTTTGTGGCACTACTGGCAGGGGTGAAATGCCTGGTGTCGGCGTCGACTGCGAGACAGGGCGGTTGTTTTTCGCAGCGGCGAGAAGTTCTGGATGCGTCGTCTCTGTAGCGCTATCATTGGTCTGGAGCGACATTCGGTGGAGTTCGTTTGACTCTGGATCATAGGACACAAGCGTTGATCCGTTTGCAATAATAAATCCGTCTTCACCAACCCGCGGTGGTCTTGTTTCCTCTGCTCTAGTAACCGATATCACTCGCTCAAAATACGCAAATGAGTGAACTCGTTCCCGCTTTTGAGTGACGATTGTCGTTGTTTTCTCGTTCCGGGTTCGGACTGTCGTTACCGTTGCGTTAACAGTATCTAGTGTCGCGTAGCGGTCAGCTGCTTCATCCTCCGACGGAAGCCCCTCATCCCCACTGGATGAAATCCTGATTGCGCTGCATCCGCTCACTGTAATTAGTGCCACTATCACAAGTACGTGTACAAGCCCTCGCACACTGAATGGGGTCCCCGCAGACCTATCCATATGTTAAAAAAATACTAGTAATTGAGTAGATATAAAATACCCTCCAATCGGCTGAGTCGATGAGTGTTTTGACTGATACGATTGCAACGAATGTCCCGAGAAGCAAATTAATACTTGGTTGGTGATGATTTCGATGGCGAACACAGTATACTCAACGCCAGCTTATGTGTTCTCCAGAGCAAATCTCAATCGACATATCAGCGGATAGCGTCACCTGTATAGACAGTAGTGTAGTGGCCTGACAGGCACATCAGATGAGATGTCCGAGAGGATCGGTCTCGTGAGCCAATTTTGACTGCTCTGGCGACGTGGTTGGGTGCTTCCCGGAGAACGACTCTGGAGAGGCGGCCTCTTGCATCGCTTTGAGCCTCGGCCAAAGTTGACCGATCGCCAAGCGGACCAGCTCATTATCAGGCCAGGAATGGACTTCGAGCCCGTCGAAGTCCGCTGCGACTTGCTGGACCGTGTTCAGTTGTTCGAGGGCGTGCTCGACCCAGCACTGATGACTGTCTTCCATTTGCTGGAGTGCCTCAACGACATCGTCGTAGCCGGCTTCTTTGGCGGCGGTGAGACACTGCTGGACATTTGCGCCACGGGGATTGATTGGTTCGTGGAAGACGACAATCTCGCCGAGCGCTCTGAAGTAGCTGAGTAGCTCGTGAACGTCGTCTTCGCCCATCGTTGGATATGTCGGTGACATTGAGACGAACACCGACACACCGGCCTGCTGGAGTTTGTCTAGGGCCTGCCAGCGAGTCATCGGTGGTGGGGCGTTCGGTTCCATCGCTCTGACGAGCGTCGCATCGAATGAGGGAATCGACGAGCCGACGGTAATGCGGTCACCGGCGGCCTGGAAGAGATCGATGTCCCGAGTCACGGCAGGACTTCGCGTGAGGATTCGAACCGGAATGTCATGTGTGATGAGCTCGGCAACAGCACCGCGAGTAATCTGAGCAGTCCGTCGGTCCTGGTAACAGTCAGTGCCGCTGGACAGCATCACGACGCCGCGACCGCGGTCAGTCTGCTTGCGCTCGCTGGGATCACGCTCGTCGAGGATGTTGCCCAGTCGCTCTGGAAGGTCATCCCGGTACAGGAGATAGCTCCCCCAGTCGGTCTGTGGATCGTCGACGTTCGCTTGCTCGGCGAGCATTTCATCGCGGCTATCGATAGCCGGCGTGGTTGGGACGTAGCAGAACTCACAGCCGTGTCGGCACCCGGTAGCGACGTTGATAACGCGGTCACAGAGGCTCTTGGTGTGGAGATGGGATTCGCTCATCACCGACTTCGTCGGGTCAGTGTTGACCGGCTCTGTTGAAATCCTCTGGGAGTTACATGTTCGCCGTGTAATTCGACGAGATGAAGGCCCTCCCGAAGTCGCAAATACTCCGGTTTACTGAGAAGGCGATTCATCTGGCACGGCGAGCGGTCTCTCAATCCTCCTCGAAGTTCTCTAAACACCGCTACACACTCCCCCAGCACGTTGTTCTGCTGTGTCTCAAAGTTCGGAAGAACACGACCTATCGTGGCCTGCTTGATGAATTAATCGAGATGCCACGCATTCGTCGAGTTCTTGGATTAGCTGAGCTTTCTACGCCATCAACGCTCTGTAAGGCGTTCAATCGACTTGATATGGCTGTGTGGCGTGTCATATTGACCCCCTCAACGGCGCTACTTCCGACGAGCGGTGTCGTTAGAGTTGATGCGTCAGGGTTTGACCGCAGTCACGCTTCGAAACACTACACGAAACGTGCTGAACTCACGATTCAGCAACTCAAAGTAACGTTGCTGGTCGATACGAAAGTGAACGCAATCCTCGATCTACACGTGACGACGACACGAAAACACGATAGCCAGATTGCGCCGTCGTTGATCAAGCGCAACCCCGAGGATATTGGCATTCTACTCGGTGACAAGGGCTACGACGACCAGAAAATCAGACGGCTCGCCCGGCAACACGAGGTTCGTCCACTGATTAAGCATCGTGAGTTCACATCACTCCACAAGGCATGGAACGCACGCTTAGACGCTGATCTCTACGGCCAGCGGAGTCAATCCGAGACTGTGAACTCAACGCTCAAGCGAAAGTACGGTGCGTTCGTCCGCTCACGACGATGGTGGAAACAGTTCCGTGAACTCACCATTGCTTGTCTCATTCATAATGTAGATCGATCACTCTGAGGGTCAATACAGTCGAAGAACTGTTCAGTACAGAGAATCTGAGAGGAATTCTTGACTTATGAACAGATATTTTCCTGATGGGTTGAGTGTATAGGTATGCAGCGAAGGCGATTTCTCCGGGCGATTGGAGCTTGCTCTGGTATGCTATCACTCGCAGGGTGTGCGAAAATGCTTCCAGGCGGTAATACGGCCCCTGAGTATCCGGGTGGGACATTAGTTATTGAAAATACCGGTGACAGACCTGTGAGGGTCTCGGTAAACACAAAATTAGAGCAGTTTGATGCCGAACTTGACACCGAAGTCGCTGGCGGTGAAACGGTTGTCCGTCGTGAATTTGTCACCGCCGAATCGGGTGACATCGTGACTCTTGAAGCTCTGCTCGGAGAGACTGGCGAACAAATCAGTTTCCAGTTTCTCCCCGCAGGCGGTGGTGAGGATTCTCCGCCAGAAGTAGCTCACCTCACTTTCGAGACTGCTGTCGAAGCGAGTGCAACCTGGACTGCGACAAGCGGGACATGAATCAGTTCAGTAGAGACAAGGGATCTAGTGAATTCTCCTGCCTTTGAAGCATCAATACGGCATTTTGAGTTTAATGCGCCGGTTATAACAGCCGGTACAGTCATCTGTGCGTATGGCCCCTGAATGGTCACGTCGGAAGACCCTCCACCTTTCCAGTGTAGCAGCCCTCACTGGCCTTGCTGGTTGTAGCGCCGTGGGATTCGACGCTCAGCCACAGGTTAATTCATCGCTTGGAACGACTGCCTATGATGCGGTTATTGATGACCAACCAACACCCGAGGAGGGTGTCCCCGCAGCCTGGGGAATAATACTCGGGCATCCAGATGCCGCGCGCAAACTCATCGACTGGGGAGAACTCACCCCAGCAGAGGGCGACAGCGGCCCCGGAGCGGAGTTCCGCACGTTTGACCCGGATACGCAGTTTATCTCGGTCATTGTCGGCGTCCTTCCAACGGGTGACGCCCTCATGGACTATAGCGAAGAGAACGAGAATGTCGTCGAAGATGTCGTTGATGACTTCACTGACCGCTCAGTCTACCAAAACGGGCAACTCCGATACGACGTAACCTCATACCAAGCTTTCCCGCCAGACCCGGACACCCCTGAGTATCATTACGACTATTCGTTCACTCTCTGGCATCTGAACGGTGCCGACCGACCGACTGAGATCATCGTCGATTATCACGCCCCCTGAGAAGATCCAGTAGTTCCGATGACCACCGTAGAGTTTCGGTGAACAATACGCAGCTCTTATCCACCGGCTGTTTTAGCCGATAATATGTCTGAAGAATAGGATTTCAACAAAGCCAACACGACGAAACACGGGGAGTCCTTTCAGGAGTATCTCGACGCCAAGCAGTCTGCCGCGGACGACTGGACTGACAGCACTCGCGAAACCATGCGCTACCGGCTCGCTCGTTACGCTCGCTCGTACCGAGAACGCCACGGCATTGACGATCTCCTCTCGCCCGTCGACGCCGACAGCGACATTACGGAGACTGAAGCTGTTGACCGCTGCCGGGAGACCTTCGCCTACATGTCTAATGAGTACGCTGAATCCACCATTGCACGCGTCCATGATGCAATCCGGACGTGGTATGGCTGGCTCGTGGAGCGCCGTGTAGCGACTGTCAACCCCACTAACGGTGCTGAGGATTGGTTCTCGTGGACTCGCTCCTCGGACACCGACCCTGTCGCCCTCGATCCCGAGCACGTTCGGGCGATGTTCGACGCCGCCATCACCAGCCGCGACAGGATGCTCGTCGTCGCACTTGCGGGTTGGGGCCTACGGGCCGGCGAGGTAGCGGCGCTGCACCAGGACCAGCTCCATCTCGATGCCGACAAACCGTACATCCAATTCGACGAACGAAAAAACGGCCCGGGGACTGTCGCAATCGTGTTTGGTGAAGATGTCGCCTGCCAGCACCTTTCTCAGGTTGATGGCTATCTATTCCCCTCGGAGCGCTCGAAAACCGGCCACGTCGACGGCACGACCATCGCGGGGTGGTTCCACGACCTCGCCGACAAGGCTGGCGTTCCTGAAAAGATCGACGGCGTCGCCCGGAAGCCACACATGGGCCGACGCTTCTGGTACGATGCCTACTCACAGACGACGCAGGATTTGCTGGAACACGTGCAGGATATCGCCGATGAGCAGGGGAGCGCGAGTGCTAAGGTTGTTTTTGAGGACTATTTGACCGACGAGAGAAAGCGAGAATTGCGACGTGAGTTCATGCGAGAGAAGCTGAGCGTGGCTTTTGACACCGATCGCTGAAACCTATCAAACTTCGGCGAGACGATCATAGATTTCACTGTGTTCTTCAATATCCTGTTTTATGATGAGTTGGCGGACGCGTTGTCGAAGCGTCTCACTCTCCTGGACCTCTTGAATGGAAATCTGGCCGGGTTTGAGAGCCTCCACCAATTCTTCAAGTGAGAGCCCTCCGGTGGAATTCCGAGCCCATCGGTACTCATTCTGATTGTACCTACCTTTGTGAAGATTTAAATTATGGTCAATCCAACGGCATATCTACCGGAGAAGAATTCGGCCTGCCTCTGAGACTATTCCGGTGCAACGACGTCTTCACACGTTGGGCACTCTGCCCAGATTCCGTCTGTCCCATCGTCTCGTTCGTATTCAACCAGAATCCATGCGGTTGTGATGGGCTCATCGCAGTTTGGACAGCGACCGAGACGTTGCGTGTCATCAGGCATGGAACGAGGATGAAGGGAGCATGTGACAATGGACCTTCAATTTAAAACTCAACCGGCGTCGATAATAAGTGTTTGCCGGGCTTCTGGTTGAACACACTGGATAGTGGAATTATGCGTTACAACTGCACCTACCAGTCACTGCTGAGTTTATGCGTTCTCGTAGTGGTTCTCGCGATGATCGAAGCTATCAGAAGCGGTGGATAGTGCTGGCAGGGTCAACTCGACAGCTAAGGTATGACGACTAGGGCAGTCGCGAAGGAATCGGAGGCAGGTTGTAGTACCCCAAGCGACTCCGGAACAGTCCTTACTATTGTTTCCTTCTTCAGCAGCGACAGTGTATTATCGGTCGGCACGACCGGCGCGTGTTCTCAGCAGTAAACCTAAATTGGCTGAATAACTCGATTGCTCGTCAAATCGAGTAGAGCAGCGTACGAACGCCTAAATAATAGTCCGATGTTGTCAACAAACAAGGACTACAGTTATGAATGCCGCCACTACTGAGGAGGACACTTCGTGGCATACGGAACCCCTTGAGATGATATACTCCCGATTAGTGGTGGAAAGCGGGGGGCTCTCCTCGGAAGAAGCTGCAGCTAGGCGGACGGAGTACGGACCCAACCGACTCCCGCAGAAGGAGCCGACCCCGACGTGGCTCATCTTCCTTCGGCAGTTTCGGAGCCCGCTTATCTACATCCTCGCTGTGGCGGCGATCATCTCCATCGCTGTTGGAGAAACTACCGATGCGGGATTTATCGCGCTCGTCCTAATCATCAACGCGATTATCGGTGGAACGCAGGAGCTTCAGGCTGAACGGAGTAGTCGTGCATTACAGCAGTTGCTTCGGACCAGAGGGACTGTCATCCGCGACGGTGAGACAGTCGATATCGATGGCGAAGATATCGTGCCTGGCGATGTGGTTCTGCTTGAGTCGGGTGACCGGGTCCCTGCGGATATTCGATTGACATCGGGGACGAACCTCGAAGTCGACGAATCAGCGTTGACCGGCGAATCCGCTCCAGTCCTGAAAGACCCTGATTGGCGGGGTGAGGAAAACGCCCCGCTCGGGGATCGCCGTAACATGGCCTTCGCTGGCACAACCGTCTCTCGGGGACGAGGACGTGGTCTCGTCGTCGAGACCGGCTCCGAAACAGTGATCGGACGTCTCGCTCGTGATGTGTCGGCCGTTGAGGGCGGCAACCCCCCGTTGGTGGTCCGAATGAAACGATTCACCCGGATCGTCGCCATCGTGGTTCTTTTTGCGGCGATCGCCGCTGCGCTGTTGGGGATCTTCGTTCGTGGTTTCGGTGCCGTCGAGATGTTCCTGTTTGCTGTGGCCCTCGCTGTGTCTGCGATTCCTGAAGGTCTCCCAGTCGCTATGACGGTTGCGCTTGGCGTCGCGACCAACCGGATGGTGCGAGTCGGCGTTATCGTTCGTCGACTCGTCGCTGTTGAGGGCCTGGGAAGCTGTACGATGATTGCCACGGACAAGACAGGCACACTGACCGAGAACGAACTGACCGTTCAGCAGCTCCGACTCCCAGATGGAACGGCGCTGGAAGTAACCGGTGTTGGATACGCCCCTGACGGGACGGTCCTGCAGGACGGGAGTCAGCCCGATCCGGATGTGGCGGACAACCTCGCTCACCTTGCCCGAGCGGCCACACTATGTAACGAGGGAAGCATTCATCGACGTGATGGAGAGTGGACGTGGAGTGGTGATCCGACCGATGTTGCGCTCTTGTCGTTCGCTCGAAAAGCGGGCCGTGATCGCGAATCCGAACTCGCTGCCGCCCCGCAGATCAATCAGATCCCGTTCGAACCGGAACGTCGATTCGCTGCGACGTTTCATACGACCGACGGCGAGACACGCGTTTTCACAAAGGGGGCACCCGAACGTGTTCTGGAGATGTGTACGTGGTCCGATGATGGGACTCGCCGAGAGATGCTTGACAGGGCCACGGAGATGGCGAAACAGGGCTATCGCGTGCTCGCACTTGCCGAGGGCACGTTTGATACAGATATCACCGCTGAGGAGGTGCCACCTGATCCGACGGGGCTGACGTTTCTTGGGTTCGTGGGGATGGTTGACCCCCTCCGACCCGGTGTACAAGACGCAATTACGTCCGCACACCGAGCGGGAATCTCGGTCTCGATGGTGACTGGCGACCACCCGGAAACCGCGCTTTCCATCGCCCGTGAACTTGGGTTAGCATCCAGTCGTGAGGAAGTCCTGACGGGTACTGACCTCGCTGACTTCACGCCGGAGGAACTCGCTACTGCGGTCGAACGGACCCGCGTCTTCGCCCGTGTCTCTCCGGACCAGAAGCTCGATATCGTGAGTGCTGCTCAACAAGCGGGGCACTTCGTTGCCGTCACGGGCGACGGGGTCAACGACGCCCCCGCCCTTCGCGTCGCAAATATCGGGATTGCAATGGGGCAGGAGGGCACCGATGTGGCTCGGGATGCAGCCGAACTCATCATCTCAGACGACAATTTCGCGACGATCGTCGCCGGAATCGAGCAGGGCCGGGTCGCGTACGACAACATCCGGAAGGTCATCTATCTGCTCATCTCGACCGGTGCCGCGGAGGTCGTCCTCGTCCTGCTCAGTCTCGCTGCTGGATTACCGCTGCCGTTATTGCCTGTCCAACTTCTCTGGTTGAATCTCGTCACAAACGGCATCCAAGACATTGCGCTCGCATTCGAACCAAAGGAGGGCGACGTCCTAGAACGGGACCCGCGTTCGCCCACCGAACGCATCTTCAACCAACTCATGATCGAACGAACAATGGTTGCTGCCGTCGTGATGGGGATTACCGGTCTCCTCACCTTCCGGTGGCTGCTTGACACCGGGTGGGATGAACCGGCAGCGCGGAACGCATTGCTCCTCCTGATGGTGCTGTTCGAGAACGTCCACTTGGGGAACACCCGCTCAGAAACGCGCTCGATTTTCCGGATGCCGCCGTGGAAGAGCCCGATCCTCCTTGTCGGTGCTGCGGGGGCCTTCCTGATCCACCTCGGCGCGCTCTACTTCCCCCCAGCACAACTCGTTCTCGGGACTGCCCCCGTTGATATCGGCGTTTGGGTTACCCTTGCTGGTATCGCCCTGATTCTAGTAGCAGCGATGGAACTTCACAAGGTGAGCTGGCGACTGCGTCATCCGAAGCACTCTGATGAAGAATGAATCGCGAGTCACGGTCTCTGTATTGCCTCGTTAGATCGGTTTCACCGCCAGCTGGTCCAGCCGCCGTCGACGACGAGTGACTCACCAGTCACGTAACTCGCCAACTCACTCGCGAGGAAAACTGCAGCCCCGCCGATCTCCTCGGGCTGCCCGTATCGTCCGAGAGGAATCGCCTCGAGCATTGCTGCGACCTGTTCCGGACTGGTCTCCTGATCGCCGGCGATTTTCGTCTCGATACTACCCGGGTGGATGGCGTTCACTCGGATTTCATCATCAGCCAGCTTGTGCGCTAGGGAATAGGTGAGCATCGTCAACCCGCCCTTCGACGCAGAATAGGTCGGCCAGTTCCCGTTTCCGAACAGCCCAGCGATGCTCGAGATGTTGATGATGCTCCCACCGTCGTGTTCGACCATTCGTTGAGCGGCGATTTGGGAACCGAAGTACGTTCCCTCGAGATTGACGGCCATCAGTTGACGGTAGTCGTCCTCGGTGACTTCGAGAAAATCATCCGGATGCCAAATCCCGGCGTTGTTGACCATTACATCGATGCCACCAAACTCATCGGCGGTATCAACCGCTGTTTCAAGGTCTGCTCTATTCGTGACGTCGCAATTCACGAACGTCGACTGCGTGTCGGTCTCCTGTTCGATCTGTTCGTGGGTCGGCGGTCCCCCTTCCTTCGGGGCTTGTTGGATATCCGCAACGATGACGGCTTTCGCGGCGTGGTCAGCGAACTCACGGGCGATGCCGCGCCCGATTCCTGAACTGCCACCGGTTATGACGGCTGTCTGACCGTCGAGTAGGGACATATCGAAACACCGCTAGAATAGTTGGCGACGAGGGGGTATAAATTGAGACGCCCGGAGTCGGGCTACTCACATGAACATCCGATCTTCGGGGTAATCCTGTGTCACCAGAGACTGTTCGTCCTCACTGAGTGACTCCATACGCTGGGTCAACTCCTGGTAGTATTGCTTCAGTTCCTCCGAACGTGCTTGTAACTCCTCCTCATCGATAGTGAAGCCGTAGATATCTTGGAGTGTGTCTAACAACAGGAGTGCCGCATCGATATCTGGCCCCGGCGGGTGGGTCGGAGTGATGTATACACCAACAGGAGGGCCACCCTCGTCGAGTCCTTGAGCCACGAGGTCCCCAACAACGCCGTCGAGGAAGCCCCCACTCAGTGGTTGGATGCCGGCGTCAACCAGATGTCGTTCCCGATACTCCGGGGTCGAAACGTGGAACACAGCGTGTTCTTCCGGACCATGGGGGAACGGGACGCCGTGAAGAACTGCGATTTCCTCGACGGCTGCAGACGATATCCACTCGAGGAGTGCGTCGGTGAAAGGGTGTGTAGCCCACACTGGGACGAACAGCTCCCCGAGCAGTACCGAAAGCGCCGTGTCCTCGAGAGTATACAGGCGCATAGGGTGTCGTGGTTCCCCATTTTGAAACGGCGTGATGGCTGGGAAATTGTGCGCCCGCACATGTCCGACCTGCTCTGAATCGAGGTGTCTAACGAGGTAATCTGCCGCCGTCACTCCGGCCATACCCAAGTTGGAGAGACCCACAAGAAGGGTTTCTCCAGACGGTGTCTCGGACTGAACATCCATCTCGAACGTAGGGTCTGGGGCCATACTCCCGTTCTACGTCATGAGTTGTTAAATAAACAACTACTTTTTGAGACCGAACGTGACGGTTCGTCGGTCCCAACTTACACAATCGCTTCGACTTCGGGTTCGTCCATCTCCGTTGGCGGGTCTATCAACACCACGGCCTGTCCTTCAATAACACTCGTGCCGTCCTGGTCCACCACGTCTGTTGTCAGCGTATACTTGTTTCGGCCGAGGTCTTCGACGATTTCACAGACAGCGGTCACTCGGTCGCCGATATCGACAGGGGCAAGGAACGAGAGGGTCTGTGAGACGTAGATGGTTAATCCCGGAAGCCGAGCGAGTGCGGCGCTGATCAGACTTCCCACCAACGTTCCATGTACGATCCGTCGGCCAAATCGGGTACTGACCGCATAGTCCGCATCAAGGTGAAGACGGTTTGTATCCCCACTCACTTCTGCGAAGGTTTGGACATCCTGCTCCGTGAGTGACTTGCTGAATTCGACCGTGTCACCGACCGCTACTTGTTGTTCTGAAACACACTTACACTCGAACTCCCAGTCCGGTTGTTCGTATGCCGTTTCCTGATGCACACGATATTGATGTGACTTTTCAGCGGGCGTCAACTCACTCCGTTGTAGCAGTTGCGGCACGGCGTGTGCGATGTCATCTGTCGTTACAATACCCCGTATCGTCTCGCCTTCGAGCGCGACCAGTCGGGCGATACCATGCTCCGTCATCGTCCCAACCGCCTCCCCCAGCGGCGCATCGGCCTGGATAGTGATAACCGGAGAGGACATGATCTCGCCGACGGCCAGTAGTTCGGGGTTGGATTCGTTTCCGAGTATCCGGACGAAGTCTGCAGTCGTGACGGTCCCGGTCGGCACGTTGTCTTCGACGACGACCACTGACCCGATGTCGATCTCGTCACACTGTTTGGCTGCCTCTGCCGCCGTCGTCTCTGGTGTGACCGTCGCTACCGGTCGACTCATGACGTCGCTGACCCTGATTGGAAAGCTCATCACTCCATAGGTCGTATTCACAATCAAAAAGGTTCGCTAGTATGACAGTACTCGACACCGCGTTACTCGGACTGCCGCTCGAAGCCGGGAGGCAGACCGGTGTGTCTGATGCCGGACTGGGCCGCAATCTGGAAGCCGTACAGCACGACCTCTCCGGACGACTGTGCTTGGCGAAGAATTTCGGGTCGCCACGCGCTCGTTGTCTCTGCATCAAGCGTGTCCCACTCGGTTTCGGGGATTTCTTTGAGTGTCCCTTGCAGGAGGACACTCTCCCAACTGAACATCGAATCGACGCGATAGACGAGGAAGCTCACGTATTCAGCCTGCTCAATCAGTTCTTTCTTTCGGCTGGTCGACCCAACTAGAAAGGTAAAATAGAGCGTGACGTCATCATCAAAGCCGTACGACATTGGGAGTAGATATGGCGACTCCCTATCCGGAAACGCCAGTACCCCTACCTTTTGACTCGACAGGAACCCTCGTATTTCTTCGTCGTCCATACGCTCCAAGCCCAGATCGTGCAGTTCATCTACTACCATGGCAATATAATGTCAACCAAGCAATAAATGATTGTCTACTTTTCGTTTCTTGTCACCGTTCACTCCTGAGAGAGCCAACTCAGTAGCTAGGCCACAACAACTACGGCGAGTTCGTAGCCGTCCCAGTAATGCGCGGCACCGTCGCCGTCGACGCCAAGGAAGAGCGGTCGGCCTTGGGTGAGTAGTTCGCGTGCGGTCGGTCAGTACAGGGAACCCAGATATTATTATGCTGAGGCATGACCTATCAAGTATATAAATGACAAACAGACTGAAAGAAGCGATAAAACAGATTCGAATTGTCAAGGAAGAAGTAGACGACCCCGAAGTGTCTGGGGAGTTGGAGCGGGCACTGGAAGCGCTTGAAAACGCGGTAGAGTCACTTGAAGACAACGAGTAATTCGTATCATCAGGTGGTTCTGACTGGATCGGTCATGTTCAATTCGCACGCTTACTGAGCGGGTATTTCTGGTGAGATTGTGAGAAACAAACGTCGGTCAGAAGCCAATCGGTACTCGGCTAACCAACAATCACAGGTATTGCTCAACTATTGTTGGTTAGCACTTTTCGCTACACCGTCGCAGCCACGTGTTGATACTCCGCCTGCGACGGCGTCGGCTGCAGCGTCAACCCGGCCAACGCTAACTCCCTGAGCACTTCCGGCGGCACACCCTCACAGTCCCGAAGCACGGCATCCAACGTCCAGTCTCCGTATTGGCTTGCACTCGGTGCGAGCACATCGACAGACTCAGTCGCAGCCTCCTCACGAATTGCCCGCGCTGCCCGCCGAACACGCTTCCGTTCTTCCACAGTGCAGCTCATGCCCCAACACCTCGACCACGACCACTACGACCGCGCGGCCACCGCCGACGCCCTCCAGATCGCCGTCGAAACCCGACGCGAAGCCACCCTCAACAACGCCCGCGTCACGGACGCCCTCACCACCCTCGAAGCCAACGACCTTGTCGCCACCGACGAGACCTACGCCCTGACTGACCGCGGCCAGGACGCCATCACTCAGGCTGCTCGGTCGCTGGCTATCGTCACCGGCTACGATCTGGTCGTCACCGACGGCGGCACCACTATCCCCTCACACACGGCAGCGGCCACCCAACTCGACACCGTCTTACAGGCCGCTGAACCCGCCCTCGCCGACGACGAACTCGAACGACTGGCCGCCGTCAGTACGTACCTCCGGAACACGGACGGCTTTGTCATCGAGACCCATTCCGAGCCCGCAATCCGCAGCCACGCGCTCGGCGGTATCGCCACCAACGAAGACGGACATGGCGCACCTGTCGGCGATGTACTGGATACACTCGCCAAAGAGTACGGAGCCAAGCAAGCGCTGACGGCGCTGCTGGATCTTTTGATGCAGGGCGACTGTTACCAGCCCGAGCCAGCGACGCTGCGAGGGGTCGACACCGACGCCGACGAGCTGGGAGGCGACCGATGACGACCTACCACGAGTTGACCGGCTTCCAGCGCGATCTGCTGGAAGCCATCGCCGCCGTCGACGACGACCCCTACGGCCTCGCGCTCAAGGAGTATCTCGACGAGCGCTACGCCGAGCCGATCAACCACAGCCGCCTCTACCAGAATCTCGACCAGCTCGTTGAGCAGGCCCTCATCAACCGCGACGAGCTCGACGCCCGCACCAACGCCTATACGCTGACCGACGCTGGCAGACAGCTACTCCAGCACCACGCCGAGACGCTCGCACAACTCTGTGAGCTGCCCCGACCCGTCACTGGAGGGACACAGTAATGGCCCGGCACCCAACGCAGCGCCGGCCCTCAGTAGTCAAAAGGGAGGGCACAGTCGGCCGGTGTTGTCAGAGGCACGTGATCACTGGGCGGGTGATTACCGACTGGTACCCTACTGGAATATATATATATATAGAACTTCCACATAATTGTTTCTGCCAAACTCGTTACTGTAGTCCAAGCCGCGAAACGGTCCGCCGCCGAATGCGACGACGGACCAGCTCTCGTGCCTCTGACAAGTATTCAGTACAAAGTGGGCTGCTTTGTGCTGGCAGTTGTGATCTAAGTCACAAAGATAAATGTGATTTGTGGCTCACGTTAGAACCTGAATATCTCACCCAGTGTCCCGGAAAGCAGGCTCTGAGACCGAAACAACTGGCACAGGTATCAGACGCGTGCCTGTGTGATCTGCCTCGACCTGCCGCCGATGGGGGTGCCCGACAGTGACGGCAGTCACACTGACTCAGAAGCGTCGTCAGACCCCACGAACTCACAGTGTCGGTCAGCAAACCACCGGTGACCGGCTACAGGGAGCACGGCTGAAGCCACTCATCTGCTGGTATCAAAAGCCCCCGGGGTGCTGATCCCAAGATGGTGCGTTGCACGGACCCGGCGGCAGGGGTTCCAGAGTCGGGAACAGCACCCGTGCAAGTGTAGACAAAACATCACAAATAGGTCTTGTGGCGGCCGATCACAACAGCGCGATCACATGGCTGGTAGGCCCGTCGCTAGACACACTGCAGGTACAGCGTCGCCCAAGACTAGCCAAAACGACTGGCTTCGCTGTGTAGGCAATGTAAGGAATGGTGGGCAGCCGGGGGGGGGGGGAGTGGCGTGCAACGCACCATTGGAAGTCGTCATCCGCGACGACAGGTTCCGGCCTCGGGCAAATCAATGAGTTTGGGTGGATCCATAGGGAGATGGAACGGAGACCAGAACCCAACTGACTGGTATGTAGTTAGTAAACAAAATCCCTGTGATATCTTCCCGCAGTTTAGTCATTCGCCACCCAGCGTGAACCCGCTGACAGGCCGCTCCCGACACCGGGGGGTGGCCCGATGACCGCCAAGCCGAGCGTCGGCGAGATCGTCGCGATCACGACCACCCACAGCGAGCCGCTGTTGCTGGTCTGCCACTGCCACGAAGAGCACGCTATGGGCGTGTTACTGGCCGACCTCGCAACGGAAACGCTCCATCGGCTGCGGGCGTCCGAACCCGACACAGCCACACGCCAGCAACTGGCGCAGGCCATCGGTCGGACTGACGAGCTGATGTCGTTCACGGTCCCGACCACAGATTGTGCGCTGGTTGAACGCGACAGCAGCCGTCCTGGCCCCTTCGAAGGGGAGGATGCCTAATGGCCCGCGCCGACCCATCGTTGGGCACTGCGACCGACACAGCGACCATAGAAACCGATCAGTGGCGACTCCGCTACATGGTCGGTGATCTCGAACACTACACCGAGTGGACGGCTGAGTTCCCCACCATCGAGAACTACTACGACCAGTACCGCCGCGGTGACTACGCGCACGACGTTGTCATCGAGCGACGGGCGGTGGTCGAACGATGATCAGCCACGGCAACCACTACGGCGTCGACCACGACGACTGCGAAGCACCGGGGTGGCGACAGGCGTCCGGTGCCAGCGACACCGAACCCACGCTACGGGAAGACTCCCAATGATCACTGCAGGTCGCGTCCAGCCCGTTGCCACGAGGCAAATTCACCGGACAGCCCGGCATTGCCACGAGCCAACTACCGCGTCCAGATAGCGCCCGCTACGTCACCGATAGCCCGTGCCGTGGTCGGCACTGCCCGGTTCGATTCCGGGGACGGGCACTGTGGTCACAATGCCACGACAACCCACCAACGACGACAGCGGGACCGACAGCACAGCCACCGATCAAGCCCTCGCCGACGAACTCGGGATGGATATCAGAGAAGATGGGGCGGACATCGACGCCCTCCAGTCGCTCGTCAGTGACCTCGGTGACGAGGTGGCACCCCTCGTTTCGAGTGTTCTTGAGACACTGGTCAAGACCATCGGTGACCTCCACGAACGCGTCGTCGAACTAGAGGCCGACCTCGAACAGACCCATGAGGTTGCCACCACGGCAGTTGGTGACGCCGCCACGAACGACCAGCGCCTCGACGATCTCGAAACCCAACAGGAGACCACCCGCGACGTCGCCAAGAGCGCCATCGCCAAAGCCCAGCAACTCGAAGCCGACGCCGACCAGCAGGAAGACGCCGAACAACTGCCCGAGGGCATCGAACCCAGTAGCTCCCCGCTGGATTTCTTCGCGAACTGCCGCCAATCGAAGGTCAAGACGATGTTTGTCGAGCGCTCGAACCGCCAGAACACCTACCGCGCCATCAGCATCGCCAAGCGCTGGCCGGAATTTGCCACGACACGAACCGACGGTAGCGGCGTCTTCATGACCAAAGCAGACCTGCAGACAGCCCTCACCGCCGAACTCGGGAACGAACCCCATCGCCAGACGATCAAGCGCGTCTGGGAGACACTGGCCGACATCGGCGGCGACGACATCGTCGAGAAAACCCGGCAGGTCGGGCGAGCCCAGACGCAAACGGAGATCCTCGCGATGGATATGGAGACTGCCGACGGACTGCTCGAAAAACGCTACATCGGCCTCGATCTGTTGGAGAACAGCGACCACAAAGCCGCGACAGGTGGCGTCACACCCGTTGTGGTGGAGTCTACGCCCTAACCCTGTGACACACGTCGGATAGGACGGGAATCAACACTGAATCGACGCTACTGGACGCGGTGGCACATGCCCTGCCGCCGTCGACGCCGCTATCTGCTAGCTGCAGGAACCGGGAGCGACCCCCTGTTGGCAGGAGTGTAGTGAGCGGTCGTAACACGAACGGAGCGACCACAGCGATTCCAGTGGTCACAACGGGTGTGACAGGGTAATCTCACCACTGACCTACGGTTCTGAGAGCGATTCCGTGACTGGTCTCTAATTCTCTCGGCTTGCTCCTTATTCACAGACGACTGTCCAGTGCCTACGGTCGGAAGCTCTTCAATTGGTAGTCGCGAAATCGGCACTGTGAGTAAGCGGTTGGCGATACGTAGTCCGAAAATTTTGATTTAGCAGTGAACAGCGGCGGGGCTTCCGATCCTATAATATATAAATCTGAATCATCAAGTCAATTAATCGATGGGAAACCGTACGATCAATCATAGCGACATCCCCGGCTACGGTGAGCAATATGGTACTGCATACGGCGCTAAGATGACTGTTCCGCTGTGGGTCTATGCAGCTTTACACATCGACTCAACGATGATTCACTCAGCCGGCCGTAATGTAGTGGAGTCGATAGATTCAGAATTGATTGAAATGATACTACAACTTCTCATCGACAATGCAACCCACATCCAAGAGGCGTTGTTCCTTGCTACGAACATTTAGCGAAATCTGTATCTGTCCAATTGATGTTTTTGTCTGATTGTGATGGAATTGAACGTGCTACACATCGGGTACAGCCAACGCTTCACGAATCAAAGCCGAGGCTGTCTGGCCCGCTCTGAGTCATGACGACGTAGCCCTTCACTTGGTCTGTGCTGTGTGCTTCTCCGACATAGCTGGTAGTCAAGACGCTCTCTCTGAATCGCCTCTCACCCGGCGGAGGCTCACAAAATACGGGCGAGTTCCCTTGCTGTCAGACTAGGATTGCTCTAGCAGTTCGACCCACTCGGGAGCGCAATCATGGGTCCCGCCGTAGATCGAGCGGTCGGGATACTGGTCGTCGTCAGCCTCGACAGCGACGATCACGTTGCCGCTGGAACACGAAATTTCTGTAACGGTTCCGACGACTGCATCCAGTGGGCCGTCTCCGTCGGTCCAGTCGGCTCGGACGTGGTCGCCGCGGTCGAAGTCATACTCCTCGAAGGAAGGTGCTGTCGTACTCATGATCTCCTCCGGCTCCGAGGGAGACACAAAATGGCTCGGATACCAGCCAGAGCGCTGATACTGCTTGCCGAGAGAAGAAGAACTGATGACTGAGTTGCGGGTCCGGAAACCCGATGGCTGGACGACCGTCTCGTTTCCCGAGGAAGTCGGTACAACCTCGGTAGCCGGTGTGAAGGTCGACGGCCAGCTGTGTCTGACCCTCACCGCCGAACAGGAGGATGGTCCCCGTCTCGTCGAACCCGGCATTCTCGACGTCGACGAAAATGATGAGCACTTGCCAGAGAATACAGTGCCCCGGACTGAGGACGGGACGAGTGTCGTTTTGGATCGGCTACTGCCGAGTTAGCCGTCGTTGTGAATCCGGACACCTCGGTAATAGGTCCCCGGGCGTTATCGAAAATACCGTACCCGCAATCCATGCAGAATATGACCGACGATTGCCGCTGCTATTAGCAGTACTGCACCTGATTTGGAGCCAGTCGTTTGGGGTAATGCCATCACAGCCGCCGAGAGCAGGACGAGCAGGTATCCAGTCATCCACACCAATGTATTTCTTGAAACCATCTGGTTCAATATGTAGAGTGGTGGGGAATTTGATTACGGTATCCTGTTACCCGAGAAGGATGCCTTCACCCTTATCTATTATCATCTATTTCATCGGCCCCTTCATCAAGTAGATCGTCTATTTCATCAGCAGCTTCTTGTCCTACCTCAACAGTCACGTCAGCGGCATCGTCAGCGAAATCCTGCAGATCTTCTCCAAAGTCTTCGGCGGTCTGTTCTCTCTCATCTTTAGAAATGTCCGTACATTCTATCATGACCACCAGTGGATGATTCGGATTTGTCTCATTCCAATAGAACACAAGGTTTTGGGCACCACCGGGAGTGTTCTCCCGAATTGCATCGTTAATCGCACAGCCTAAAGCAGTTCCAGCACATATAAAACCTCCAACGGCAAGGGTTGGTGTGTTTCCGGCAACATAGCCACCGATTACTTCATCAGAGCTATTTTGGGTGAAGCCTCTCTTTCCTGTACATGGATGATTCGGAATATGGACATCTTTTAGTCTTTGTCGGAGTCATTCAGTTGCTACTCGTCATCGCCGTTGGGTATGCTCCTCAACTTCTTTCAGATTCGTATACTGCTCGTATCCAACCAATGTTTGATACGAATTCACTGTGGATGGCAATCAGTTGGGGTGGAATTCTCCTTATCCATATGGGTCGAAGCGCACAGGCTGGGCTCGTTATATTTGACGAGGACAGGCCAGGAAGAAGCAGATTCTACCTTGTTTCTGCGGGAGCAGTCGCAATCGGGTTCCTAACCTTGCTCCTGATGTTTTTCTTACCCGAGTAAAGCTGTACTCTGTACCGACTGCTCAGCGAGAACCACAATGTGAGCTACGAATGGTTCTATGGCACCCTGAACAACCGTTACGCTTTGCCGACACGACAGCTACCGCTCCCACGGGAAGAAGCCATGGCGCTCGCGATAGGCACTGATCTGGTCCTGAAACTCTTGTTCCTGGAAGTCTGGCTCGTCGCCGTGGATGTCTTCGGGAGAGACGCCGTCGGGAAGATGCTCATAGCCCGTGACATCTTCCGTGTCATCCTCCTGTTCGGATTCGTGTCGGTGCTGTCCACACTCCCTGCAGGTCCAGATCATGCGGTCACAATGCGAGTGACACTCGAAGCCATCGAGCCCGTGAGATTCGTGTCCCGTCACGGCGCCACATTGGCGACAGTAGAACCCGATTCCAACTATCTCCGGCTCGGCTCTTGCCTGATGGCGCTTCACAACGCCGGGCACAAGCCAGTACGTGCCGTCGTCCTGTCGGAACTCATCCGTGAGCTGCTGGAACTCCGAGCGGCCGGTGACTGGCGACCCGTCCTCGAGATAGATCCGTGGCTGGACGTCGTCCCCATCCCCGTCCCAGTTGGTCTGCTCGTCGGCTGTCTCTAGGAGCGACTGTCCGGGTTCCTCGTCGATCGTGGTTTCGGTCGGAAGCTCAGGCCAGCCCTGCGTGAGAGTGGCGGCTGGCTCGGTGCCGAAGGCTGCTCGGCACTTCACGGTTCCATGAGAGACATCCTCGCCGGTCGCGATGCTGTCGGAAACGGAGAAGGCCGCAGCGCCGAGGGCTCGTGCATGGAAGTCGGTGTTCGCTTCGACGAGTGCGAGTACTACCCGCCCGAATATCCACTCCCCAAGTGGGATGCTATCCTGATCGTCGGACGAAGTCTTTGAGATATCGGTCTGAGCGCAGAACGGACACTGTCGTTCATCCCGTGGGATATCCTGTCCACAGGTCGTACAGGTACGAGTCTCATCCTCTGTACGGTCGGGATAGCCGGTGGAGTCGAGGACTCGTTCCCGTCCGTTCCCCCTCGTTTCAGGATCTGAACTCGCTGCGCCGAGGATATCAGCGGGATCGTACTCAGGATTTCGATCAGTCACACGCTTGGTTGCGTTCGTCATGGTATTTAAACTCCAGCCCCGAGGGAAGCACAAACCGACAGAGACCAAGACAGGACGAGTTGGCTACTCGTCGCCCGTGCTGTCTGTCACTTCTGCGATGAACGTGTCCGTTGATCTGTCCAGATCATACTGGTTGATGAGTTCGAGGGCAGCCAGCGCTGCGCCTGTGTCTACGAGGTCTGCGGCGAGCAACCGTTTGAGACGAAGGGTGCCTTTGTGGGCACGGTCGGAATCTGAACCTCGCATCTGGGAAAATTCCATCAAGAGTCGTCGCCAAGCAGTCGCCGAGCCGGTCACCGTGAGATTCCAGTCCGGGGCTTCATACCTAGAGTCCGACTGCCGGCGGTAGTGGCCTTCAAGTCTGTCGAGCAAGTCGTCGATGATCGTGCCCTTTTCAACGGTCTGTCCATGTATGGCGTAGTCTGGGTCGACGAGATTGCGCCACTCGTCGTAGGCGGCGATATCGTACTCGACAGCTAGCTCGACCTCGACTGTTTCGAGACAATCAGCCTTCCCGGGTTCATTCACGCGCCGAAGTCGGTTTGCGGTCCCCTCGGCGCGGACTGTAAGGTCTGGGAACTGCGCTTCGCTGGATGCTGATTGCTGTTCTCCGGTCTGATCGCTGTTGGTGGTCTTTGATGCCATGGGTACTGTCGGGACGCTCTCACTGGACCGCCCCGCACCCGACCGGGGGTGCAAAAACTCACAGTCTGGTCGACTAATCGCTGAAGAATTGGCACACATCACTGTCTCCGGAGAAACCACCAGACAGCGGTGATATTTTCACTCGAAATACGGTGTGTTAAGTCTGGGACTAAAGCCGGTCTCAAGAGGGTGTTGTAGGGCCTCTCCTGAGGTTAGTTTGTCCTCGTTGCCTTCCCTAACTACCTTTTATTTCATATGAATACAGAAAATATTAAAACGCTAAACAGGTAGTTGTCAATTATGGATAGCAACCTCACACCCGACGAGTGGGATCGAATTAGAGCGTTCGCACGGGCTGCAGATTGCCGCCAACGACCCGAGATACTGCTCCCTGAGGAAACGGTTAAAAGCGACTAAGATACAATCACGTTCTGGTCCGCACCTGATGACTGGCTGCTACAATGTTCTAAGCAATTCAGCAGAGCAGAATACAACCAGCTGTACTGTCGGTATTCTATGCACTCAGAGCGAGATCAACTCACACTTCAAGTCACTCTATCGGCTCGACCTCGAAGGTCAGCAGATGCGACCGAAGTTGGGCGTAGGCCCCGTCGCCGTCAGTCGTGACACAGTACCGATTTGGCCTTGCCTCGTGAGGATTGCCGTCGTTCTCTTGCCACTCTTCCAGCGTGAACTCGTGGGCCTCTAACTCGCTGTCAGCGTCTTCAAAGACGGCCGCGACCGACGGCGTCCCATGGTTGTCAGCGACGTAGGCAACCTCAACAGCGTCGTGGTTGGCGTCAAGTCTCGTCCACTCGTCGAGTTTGTCTGGCGGGTCCTCGGCGAACTGCTCGATTTCGCGTTGGATCAGTTCGGCTTCTGCGGCGTCGCGCCACGCTTGCTTGATGTCCTCGGCTTGGGACCGCTCGATCTCCTGAAGGACGTCGCTGTCGATACAGTCGGCGGCCCACGCAAGCACGGTCTTGGCCTTCTTGTACCTCACCTTGGGTTCGCCGTCCAGCTGTCCGAAGTTCATCTCTTGGGGAGACATAAAGAGAACTGACGACCGCCAGTAACCGGGGTCAGCGTCGCATTCCTCGTCGGCATTGGGAGCCCACGACTCCATTGAGGTCCGGACTTCCTCGTGGTGTCCGAAGCCGGTTCGGACGCCGCCGGCGCGCAGGATTCGCTCCGCGAGGTCGATGGTTCGCTCGCGCTCGTCAGCGGGCGCTTCATCGGGGCGAGTGACGTCGGCGTAGAATGGCAAGCCGACTTTGCTGATGATCGTCTCTTTGTAGTTTGGGATAAGTAGCGGTTCCTCGACGAAGATCGGGTCGAACGGTGGTTCGGTTGTCGGCAACATACTGGAAAGCCTCCAGCCATGGAGGCGGCACAAAATCGCCCTGCGGCAGAGTCTGGTCTAGAGGTACTGGTCGGCGGTGTCGCCGTGGTTCGCTTCCAGGGCTTCCCAGTCCGCCATCGCGTCGTACTCTGGCCGGACCTTTCCGTCAGAGAGCATATCGTCGACGAAGGCTTGGACTTGTTCATCGACGGGCGCGCCCTGCAGGTCGCGCTCCCGAGCGATAAACTGGATACCACAGAACGAGCGTCCGTCTGCTGCAAGTTGCCAGAGCAGGAGCTTTCGGTTCTGGTAGGTTGCGAGTTCGGTCAGCAATGCGTCGTCTGGTGGGTTGGACATTGTGTGATGCCTCCGGCTGCGAGGGCTGCACAAAACGGACATTGTGAGTAAGGCAAAGGGCCGGTACAGTGCTTCAGAAGACTACCAAGCGGGTTTCTGGTGAGTACAAATAAGTAAGATTATGACTCCCGGACGTGGCGGTTGATTTGACAGGATGCACGATCTGAATAGTTTTAAACGTGATATGTTAGTCGTGATTGCAGGCATGGATAATCCGAAGGGGACAGAACTCACCGCCGAGTTGCAGGAGCACTATCCTGAAGAGATCACAGCCGGACGCGTCTATCCACAACTGGATGACCTAGTCGAGAAGGGGCTTGTCGAGAACGGGGAGAAGAACGGACGAGCAAACGAATATCGTCTGACAGGGCGTGGCGTGCGAGACCTCCTAGGCCATCGAAAGTGGGAGAATCAGTATCTGGCTCCGATTGACGAGCTATCTCCGTAGTGGACACTGAGAGAGGGTGACGCCACATTTCTATAGAAAACTCCTGTTGCTGTATTGACCATATTAACGTACTAACTCTCGAAATTCCCTGAAAAGCAGCATTTGGTGCTGTGTCTGACGTACCTTTTTGACCTTTCCGACAGTTTTGCTCTCAAAGAGAGAAAAGATGGCTATGAGACTTAGCGTCAGTAATCAGAAAGGCGGCGCAGGAAAAACGACGACAGCACTCAATGTAGCCGGTGCACTGAACGAGTTAGGCAGTGAGGTGCTGCTAATCGACTTTGATCCACAGGGACATGCGACAGAAGGGTTAGGCTTCGAGGACCTGTACGATGATCCAGAGCAAGACTCGCTCTTTGAGGTCCTGCCCGATCTCGACCGGATGGACGATCTTGAGGATCTGATTGTTGAACATCAGGAGATGGACTGTGTCCCATCACATGTGCGGATGATCAACGCTGAGGATGAACTGTCGAACGTGATGCGCCGGGAGGAGCGCCTCGATATGCTTCTCGACAATGTCGACGACGAATATGACTTCATTATTGTCGACTGTCCACCGAACCTCGGCGTTCTGACCGATAACGCGATTGTAGCGACAGGTCATGTCTTGATCCCAGCGCAAGCGAAATCAACATCTATCCGTGCTATAGAGCTCCTATTCCAGCAGTTGCGAAGCATGGAGCAGGCGTTTGGTGACATCCACGAAGTTGGTCTTGTAGCCAATGAAGTCGGTGTCGACGGTGAGGCAGATGAGATGATGGATTGGTTCAAAGACGTCTTTGATGACAAAGAGAACTGTGAAGTCTTTGAAATCAGAAAGCGGGTTGCGTTACAGCGAGCGTGGAATAACGGTGTCTCAATCTTTGAACACGAGGAGGATTGTGACATGGAAGACGTCTATCTCGATATTGCATATCACTTGGAGGAACAGATCGATGGCTGACAAACGCGACCGCGACCCCTTTGACCAGCGGTATGACGAAGACGATGACCATAACAACACGCAATCAAATTCCTCAAAGACGTCAAAGACACCAGAAACAGCTACAACAAAAAAGACGGCAGAGACAGAAGAGAGTGAAAAGATCGATGAGACAGCAGAGAGCAATGGCGTTCGCGAGCGACGGAACGTCAATATGTACTTACCGGACGGGCTTGTTGACGATCTGCAATTGCGCTATTCCGAGTTAAACGTCCAATGGCGTCGCGAGCACGGCGAGGACCTTCCGAAAAACGACGAGTTCTACCCAGCCGTTATTGAATCATCGCTGCAGGATACGACAATTGAGAAAGAACTGGGGCTCGCTGATGAGTAGCCAAAGTAAATAAGACCAAGCATTGAGTCTCGAACACACTACTCACACAGATCAACAAGTATCAGGGCGAGCGCTACCGCCAGACTACTAAGCCGAACGCGTGTTCCGCATTCGGGCGGAGTTACGTCTCAGGATTGGTTGAAATCTCGAACAGTTATTTTCGACTGTTAGACGGCCTCTAGAGCAGGTCCCCGTCCAGAAGAATGTACGAGGACCTATTGAGGCGGGGACTCTTGATGCATGAGTCCGATCGCAGCATGAGATGCCTCAAAAGCGGTCCATGGGAGGAATCTCAACGATTCGTCTGCCGCCTGCAGCGCTGGAATGGGTTGAATTTAAACAATGCACAGAGGGAATCACGAGCCTGCAGGCAAAATTATGTTGCTTATTAAAAGTCAGAATATTAGCGCAGAAGTTGAGACCGCTCCTCTCAATGCATACGGTCCGGACGCCACAAAGCACAGTCGGGGTTTGTACAGTAGAACTCGAATACCAAGGGGATCGATGCGACGATACACCGAGACGCCAGTAATCCGTTTTCCTGACCCAAGTCGTATTCAACCTGGCAACGTTCCGTAGAGCCGCACACTTTGATTCTACCTTGGCTCGTCACTCGCTCCAGAATGCCTCGATTCGTTCATCAAGACGAGTAAGTACGGTGGCGAGCACGTCCTGCCACTCATCTGGATAGTCTTCGTCCTCACCTGGCGTCGGCGCATCCGGGGGCGGGTGGAAGTGGTCGCGGGCGTTGTGGTCATTGGGGTGGCGGTCCCAGCGGCACTCCCAGGAGTTCCCCGTCCGGTATTGCTCGGAGTAATGGATGCTGAAGTCATCGGTTTCGAACCATCGGATACGAAGATACGCTCGCGTGACCCCGCTTGGGAAGTACCCGAGGTCGTAGTCAGCAACGACGGCGTTCGGTGCATACTCAGGGCGTGCTTGGACATCGCCGAAGCGGGCGCTTCTGGAGAGGTGTGGGGCAATCCGGTCGAGAATTTCAGCATCGATCGGGCCGGTACTGGACGGCCCGTCTTGGTTGTCAGGCATCGATATGACCGGGAGAACTACCAGAAGTTGAGTGATCACGCCGCGCTGCGTCAAGGAGGGTAGCCCTGCGTTCGAGCGTTTTCCACTCGGAGAGCGCTTCCCACGCGTCTTCAGTTGCCATTTCGCGGCTGGCTTCGACAAGAGAGACGGCGTCAGGATCGTCTGCGTCGAACTGTTCTCTGTATTCCTCGATCTGGTCGATGGCGTCTGACAGTGCTTCAACGATCTCTTGGTCGGAGTAGTTCTCGCGGATGCGGTCGATACGTCGCCACTGGAAGTACGCATCGTTGCGCTCGTACCGGACGGGGCGGCCGTCGTGACGGTGAACCAATCCCATCCCGTCGAACCACTCCAAGTAGTCGCGGGCAGTCTCAGTATCACAGTCAGCGAGATCGGCGATGTCGGAAACCTTCGTAGGGGTTCGAAGCCCGGTGACGATATCGAGGAGTCGCTCGCGGATCGGACCACCTTTGATCAGCGAATCGGGCGACTCTAAATCATCGAGATCCGGCGGTGACTCGTCGCCAGCGTACGCATCGTCGGGAATGTCTGTGATATCCATTCGTGACGCCTCCGTACCTAATCTAACACTTGGACCGGTATATATCTATTGTGGGCTGAATTATTTCTGCTATGTGCTGCTGAGTCGCGAGTTCGACAGTCAGTGTATTCTAGAGGGTTGGAATAGATCAATTCTCTATCTTGGAAGGTATGCCTTGGGGTGTATAGTGATTTTTGTGTCCTCTTGGCTGGTCTATGCCAGCTCAGGCGAAGACTATACACTATACGATGAGTAACAGGTGAAAGCGTCCATACTAACTATTGCTGGTGCGGTTATACTCACTCTCGGAATCCCTAACGGCTAATATGTAGACTGCCTCCCAGTTGTTTGCATTGAAAGTTAGCTGAGTGAAGTAAATCCGAAAGAAACGCTGTCTAAGAGCAGAGTTGGGCTGCAGTTTCTCTTAGATTCTCAGAATCGATGTCATCGAACATACTGTCTTCCTCGAGTGTTTCGATTACGGCAGAGACAGGCTCTTCAAATCGGAATAGGAGGTAGACTCCTGATTTGTACCCTCCACTAGTCCGGTCAGTTTCGAGTAATCCGTATGTTTCCGCTTTATCAATGTGGCTGTTGACTGTCTCTTGGGTGTATATGTCGGAATCCAAGTTATGGCAGATTAACTTATATATTTTGTAGACCGCAGGGCTCGGCGCTGCCCCGCTATTTATATCGGCTACAATAGCTGCGGCATATACGGTGAGTTTTTTCTGTAGGGACAGTCCGCGAACAATCTCTAAGACTCTGTTTTTGACCACAGAGTCGTTAGCTGCGCGGACATGGTCTTCTGTGACTGTCGTGTCGCCCTTGCTATTGGCTATCTCACCAGCATCTCGGAGTAGATCTATAGCTCGGCGTGCGTCTCCTTCATTGCGTGCACCGTACGCTGCTACTAATTTGATAACCCCTTCGCCCAATGCACCGTCAACAAATGCATCTCGACGTCGGTTGAGAATCTCAATCAGCTCATTTGCATTGTAATCTGAGAAGTGTATGCCATTGGGGTTGTAGGAACTATCCGACCGGCTATCGAGATTCTGCCTGAATCTCGGACTGTTCGTCACAACGACTGTCGAAATAAGTGTGTCAACATGCTGTTCGGCCATGACACGGCTAAGACTATACAATAACCGAGAATACGCCGGCTCATCACCGCGTCCAGTTAGGGCATCAATCTCGTCCAAAATGAACACGAGAGCATCAAAGTGCCTGTCTGCAATATCATAGAGTTGGACGTATTTCTCATCTGTCGAGACTCCCTTTTGGGGGATGTCCCAAGAGACACCCGCTCTCTTTGCGGTCTGCTTTCCCAGTTTCCAAACCGCTCGATCAAGGGTATAGGACTCCATCGTTTTGAAGTTCACCGAAACATAGTCAAACGAAATATTGGCTTCTCGCGCCCGCTCTTTAACTTTTTCAGCAACAGACTTGACAGTGAGGCTCTTGCCAGTTCCACTGGGGCCATAAAGTAGGAGATCCGGTGGCCGCTCACCATCAAGAGTGTCCCTAAATGCACGAGCTTCTGCCGCAAGTTGTTCATCACGACCATATATGCGGTCGTGATCAACAATGGTGTTAGAATCCACCAGACTCTTGTCAGCAAAGACTGACCGCCGGTCCCCACCGAGGATGTCATCGACTATTGAATCCTCTGACCCCGAAGCGGAGTCTGGTTCATTTTTTTCCTTGGTGGAACTGCCTAACTCGTCTGCTATTGTCTTTGCATGTGATTGCCATTGTAATAACCCTTTTCGAAATGAAGGGGGGCATTTCGAAATGAAGGCCCCATTTTCGAAATGAAATTATGTGGACCACCGTTTTCGAAATGAAGGCCCCGTTTTCGAAATGAAATCGTCATCGCAAAACGTGACCAGAATACACCTCCGCAAACAGGACACACTCACCCCGTTTTCGAAATGAAATGGGACCAAAGCGTGTCTGCTATTTCTGGTTGAAGTGAACCACAGAGTTTTACGCGTATCATCTCACCCGAAAACGTCCCCAATTCGGATTGAAATGAGTCGAGAACCCCAGCAGAAGACCGTTCCTCCGATTTAAGCCATAATATGAGGGTTCAGGCGTAGATTTCATTTCGAAAGAGGGGTGGGAGAGCTTCTTTCTCCCTAGCCACTATAACTAGGTTTCATTTCGAAAGAGGGGTGAGGGAGTCACAATCTACACAGTCGAGTCACCAACTATACACCCCTCTTATACCCGGAATATCGTTATCCACTAAAATAGAATTCACGCACCGTCTTCGGAGTATCACTGGATATCCAAACACACCGTCTTCGAAGTATTATCGTCATGTCCACAACAAGAGCAAATAAAAAACTCATACCATTACTTGGATGAGAATTATGTTATTTCTTAGAGAACAGAATTTGAGCGCAGAAGCTGAGACTGGCGTTCTCAATGTATATCGAACTATCTTCCTTTGATGGCCCCAACTGGAGGTCTGCTCGACAAACTGCAACAGAATGCAGTCTTTAGCAGTCCAAGCCGATACGCTTAGTCGCGTTCCAGTTGCCGGTACTGGCGATGTGTGACACCGAGAGTGATATACTATCGCGAGGATGGGATTCCATCATATCGTACACATCCCCGATCGGAGAGTCACCAGTATTGAGCGGAGAATGGAACGACGAGAGGTTGGTGGGGTTACCCCTCGTAGCCCTCACCCTCGATTGGGCCGCTAAACACGCCGTAGAGGAATTTGAAGTACCACAGTACCAGCAGCAGGACCGGAAACCCGAGGACGGTCACGAGGTTCAGCGCTAGTGGCGACACGACCGCTTCTCTAATCAACAACCCGGTCGGCGGATAAATCGTCGGGTACAGCAGAATTGCGACCAAGATCGTCAACAGTGTGGGCAGTGACAGTGCGCTTGCAAGCCAGGCTCGGTACCGGCCGCGTCTGGCTAGTACGCTCCCGCTCAGCCCGACGGCGACCGAGAGAGCGACGACTGCAGCGACGGGCAGCGAGAGCACCGCGTCGGCAGCACCACCCACATCGGTCAGGACGACGGTTCCCAGCAGCACGACCACACCGCCAAGGTACGCCACTGTCGCACCGATACCGTACGCTCGCAGTTCCGATGCCAGACCGGGCTCGGTCTTGGCTGCGAGGAACGCCGCCCCCGTGACTATCGAGACGGCGACTAGGCCGACGCCAGTCAACGCCACTGGTAGCGTCGCCTCGCCGAACAGCCAGCGACCCGCGAGCATCCCCAACAGGAGCGGCGCGAACACGCTCCCGCCGATGAACGCATAGTCGGTGTAGCGCTTCCAGCGCTCGTCGTCGCGCTGCTCGCGGAGTTCCGGACCGAGGCCCCGGAACACCAACGCGACGACGAACCCGAGCGCGAGCAGATAGTTGTCCGCCAGCAGGCGCGAGTACACGCGCGGGAACGCCGCTAGCAGCATCGTCCCGAAGGCGACGACCCACACCTCGTTCGCGTCCCAGACCGGTCCGAACGCCGCTAGGAACGTCTCTCGCTCGCGTTCGTCCGTCCGGGTCGCGTAAAGCATCCCGATACCGAAGTCGAACCCGTCGAGGACAACGTACATCCCCAACGCGAACAGCACGGCGCCGAACCAGATCTCCGGCA
>NZ_QXIK01000024.1:0-32589 GCF_003666065.1 Haloarcula sp. Atlit-7R
ACGACCGGCTCCTCGACGGCGACGGCGGTTCCGTCGGAGACTGCCGCCGCCGTCACGACGCCGTCAGTGTCCAGCGTGTCGACAGGGCCGTCTGTGACATCGAACAGCCGAAGCGCGTGGTCGTCGGCGTCGCGATCCCGGAAGTTCTGCGCGCCGGGAACAGCCAGTAGCGAGCCGTCAGTCCCCAGCCCGCTGGCGAAGCCGCCAACAGGGGCGTCCCAGCGGCGGTCGCCGTCGGCCGAGACGCCGACGGCAGTGTGCTCGTTCGGGTGGCGGGCGTCCGTCTCGCGGCCGTCCTCGGGGTAGGTGTTACCGGTGACGAACACCGCGCCCCCGTCAGTCGCGTGGACGTGGTTCGGGTACGCGTAGACGGTGTCGCCGGCCACGTCGGTCGGCGTCGCCAGCGGAACGCGCCATCGTTCCCGACCGCCGCTGTCGAGCCGGTAGCCACAGTAGTCGCCGTGGCTGGAGACGACAGCGCCCTCATCAAGCAGCGCGACATCACCGACGCGGCGCTGGCCGTCGGTCCCGGGGTCCCACATCCAGCCCGGGTTGCCGTCGTCGGCGTCGAGTACGACGAGGCCGTGCTGGTGGTCTCCGGGACACCGGTTGTATGCAACAGCGACGCGGTTCTCGTCGGCGTCGAGCGAGATGGGGGAGCCGTCGGTCCGGTACATCCAGTCGACGGTTCCGTCAGGTCCGAAGGCGTAGACGACGCTCTCGAAGTGTCGAACGTCGTCGCCGTCCGCGTCGGTCCGGCGCTCGTACCGGCGCGTTGCGGCGTAGCAGCGGTCGCCGTCAGTGGCGAGGCTGGCCACGAAGGGGAGCAGGAAGCGCGTCTCCTGCTGCGCCTCGCCCAGGTCTGTTCTGGTTTCGTAGCGCCAGCGCAGGTTTCCGTCGGCATCGTGACAGCGGATTTCGCCGCGGGCGCTGCGTTCGCCGACGACGACACCGCCGTCGAAGGGCACCGCCGAGACGACGCTCGGTTCGCCGTCCGTGTCGTACTGCCAGCGCCGGTGTGGCGGGCCATCGCTCGCGGCGTCGAACGCCTGCAGGTCCCCGTCAGCGGTGCCGACGACCGCGAAGCCATTCGTCAGCGTGACCGCCGAGCGGCGGCCCTGATGGCGCGAGCGGGCCGGTGTCACGTCCCCGAGGTCGACGGTCGGGGTGCGCTGGCTACTCATCGACCGGGAAGGCCTCGTGGAGCACGTCGTGGGCCTCACCGAGTCCGGCGAGGACATCCTCGCCCTGCATGGTGATGCGCGACACCGCCCGCTCGGCGTCGCGGACGGCGACGAGTCGACCTCGGAGGTAGTCGTATTCGGGGTCGTCCTCATCAGTCGCGGCGATCTCTTCTTCAAGGTCCACGAGTGCGGCGTCGAGGTGGCGCTCGATGGCGGCCAGCGTCTCCGCGCCCGCGAGGGCCTCGATGGGGCCGGTCATGTGGCCCTCCAGCTCCTGTTCGGCGTGCTGGCGGGCGTGGTCGTCTTCGGTACCGAGGACGTTCATGAGGCCCAGTCGGAGGGCCTCGATTTCATAGCAGCTCATGTGTGTATTGAATCGGGGTTGTGTTTTCAAAGCGTCTGGTCGACAAGCTCGCTCACGATGCGGTCACGGTCCAGGTGCGAGGAGACGATGTCGGCGGCGTCCTCGTCCTCGACGCCGCCGTACCAGACGCCGTCAGGGTAGACGGCAACCATCGGCCCCTCGCCACAGCGCCCGAGACACGACGACCGCGTGATTCGGGCGTCGCACTGGTCGCTGTCGCGGGCGGCCTGGCGGAGCCGTTCGAGGACCGCCGGCGCGCCGTCCTGCGCGCAGGTCTGGTTCGTGCAGACGGCGACGTGCTTTTCGGGGGCGTCGTGGACGTGCGGGTCGTCGTCAACGTTCTCGCGGTCGGCGTGTTCCGCCTGGTGGGTCAGCGCCCGGAGCATCGCGCGAGCGCCGCCCTGGTCCTCCTCGTAGCCGTCGAGCTCGACCTTGTACTTGCAGGTGTCACAGGACATCTCGACGCTTCCCGTGCGGGCTTCCTGCCAGCGGTCGCCAAGCACGTCCAGCAGGCGCGTGTCGGTCCCCAGCGGTTCGCCGGGAGCGGCGTCGACGTAGGGATACTCCTCGTCGAACTCGCGTGCGCCGTCCTTGATACGGCCGGTCAGCACGCCGTCGCCGAGCATGTACGGCACGACGACGACGGCGTCGGGCCGGCTCTTGGCGATGTCGTGCAGCGTCTCGTCCAGTAGCGGCTCGGTGACGCCGATGAACGACGCCTCGACCCGCGAGAACTCGCGGCCCTCGTACAGCAGGCGGGCGAGCTTGTGTGCGTCGGCGTTGGCGTCCGGGTCGCTGGAGCCGCGGGCACAGACCACGACGGCCACGTCGTCGTCTTCGCGGTCGACGCCCAGTTCGGCCTCGACGGCCGCCGCGCGGTCGTCCAGCAGGTCAAGCAGGGCGGGATGGACACCCAGGTGTGCGCCGTTATTGATGGTCAGTTCGGGGTGGGCTTCCCGAGCCTGCTCAACGGCCAGGGGCACGTCGTTTTTGACGTGACTGGCGGCGAATAGCGAGAGGTGGACCACCGACACTTCCGAGACCGCCCCGGCCAGCCCCGCGATGGCCTCGTCGATGGCCGGCTCCGCGAGTTCGAGGAAGGCCGCGTCGACGGGGAGGCCGAGTCGCCCTTCCAGTTCGACCGCGAGGTCGCGGACCTGTTCGTTGGACTTCTCGCGCCGGGAGCCGTGGCCGACGAGCAGGACCGCCTCGTCGTCCAGCGTCTCCGGCGCGCTGATGGCTTCGCTCATCGGACTCGTTCGATACTCTTCCGGAGCTTGCGCCGCCGGCTGGGCGCGAACAGCCCCGTCTCCTCGCTACCCTCGTACAGCCAGTCGCCGAGGGCAGGTGCCGCGTCGTCGTCCACGCCGAACCAGTAGCCTGAGGACGTTTCCGAGAGGTCATCGTAGGGCGCGTCGACCGGACAGCGGTCGAGCAGCGTCTGTATCGTCCGGAGGAGTCGCTCGTCTTCGTGGACAAAGGAGATGCCGACGGCGTCGTCGTCGGACTTGAAACAGACCGTGCCACAGCCTTCGAGCAGCCCCCGGAGGAGTTGCCGGTCGTAGTCGGCTAGCGCGTCGAAGCGGTAGCCGCCCGAGTCGCCCTCGAACGGCAGGCCAAGCGCCGCGCTGGCGCGGTCGGCCAGCCCGCCGACGACTTGGACGGTGAACTCCTCCTCCTGACGGGTAATCGAGGTGTCGTGGGCATACGCCCGCTCGACGATGCGGCGGTCGGCCCGCTCCGCACCAGCGATGGAAGCGAGCCGCCGAGCGGCCGTTTCGTCGTTCGTCCGGACGGTGATACAGCTGTCCTCGCACTCGCCGTCGCCGGTGACCCGACCCCAGAAGTACGCCGTCTCGGGGTGGGCTGCGAGCATATCGTTTGGCGCACCCGTTTCGACGCTCATGGCTGGACCTCCTCGTGGTCGGTGGCGGCAGATGTATCGGCGGCCCCGGCGTCCTCCTCGACGGATTCCACGTGAATCGCATCCAGCGGACAGGCCGCAGCGGCCTGCTCGGCATCGTCCCGCCGGTCGTCGTCGAAGGTGGCCTCGATTGCCGTCTGGTCGTCCGTCTCGATAGCCGCCAGTCCCTCGCTATCCTCGACGAAGCGGGCGTCACGGACGAGACAGGCGAACACGCCGTCGCAGGCCTTGCGGTCGATAGTGATTCGGTACATCAGTAGTCGTACTTGGTTTCGTAGCCCCGCGGGGTCACCATCCGGTCGTCCCAGACGTAGGTGTCCTCGTTGCCCACGAGCAGCGTAGTGGTCATGTCCACGAGGTCAGTTTCGCCGAGTTCGGGCAGTTCGCCGAGTTCGACGATTTCGACCTGCTCGTCCTCTCGGCCGGCGGCGTGGACGACGCCGACCGGCGTCTCGGGGTCGCGGTGCTCCAGCAGAATTTCACAGCACTTCTCGTAGTTGTCCCGGCGCTTGCGACTCCACGGGTTGTAGATGGTGATGGTGAAGCCCTCCTTGGCGGCGGCGTGGAGCCGCGATTCGATGGTCGGCATGTCGGTGAGGTGGTCCGACAGCGAGATTGAGACGGTGTCGTTGACCAGCGGCGCGCCGACGCGGGCCGCACAGGACTGGGCCGCCGGGACGCCCGGCACCACGTCGAAGTCGAGCATCGTCGCCGTCGCGCCCTTAGATTCGATTATCTCCAGCGCGAGGCCGGCCAGTGCATACACGTTCGGGTCACCGCTGCCGATGATGGCCACGTCGTTGCCCGCCAGCGCACGGTCGATTGCCTCTTCCGTTCGAGACACTTCACCGCACATCGGCGTGTTGTAGATGTCCTCCGCGGCGTCGGTCACCTCGTCGGGAAGCAGTTCGACGTAGGTCGTGTAGCCGACGATGTGCTCGGCGTCTATGAGGGCGGACCGGGCGCGGGCGGTCATCCCCTCCGGCTGGCCGGGGCCGAGGCCGACGGCGATGAGTTGGCCCGGCTCGGCGTCGAAGTCGTCGACCGTCGCGCCGACCTCCTCCTCGTCCGAGTCGCTGGAGGAGGACGCGCCGCAGGAACTGCTGCTGGACGACGGGGACGTGGACGACGAGGCCCCGCACTTCGAGGCCGTGTCGTCGCCCGTGTCCGGTGTCGTTTCTGTGGACGAACTCGCCTCGCTTGCCCCGCACTTCGATTCTGTCTCGGTACTTGCGTCGGTAGTATTGTCAGTGCTCATTGTCAGAAGTCGTCGACGTCACGCCCGCCACGCGGGGTGACGAGGAATTCTTGGTAGTCGTTGCGCCAGACTTCGGTCTCGTGGGTACCGACGACGATAGACGAACCCATGCCACCGACCTTGTCGTCGTGGTCGGGCAGGTCGCCGAGCGTCGTAATCGTCTCCGTCTCGTCGTCGAGATTGCGCCCGGCCTCGCCGCGGCCGGAGTCGTTGACGATGGCGGCAGGCACGTCGTCGGCCCGTTCCTCCCGCAGAACATCGACGGCTCGCTCGTAGTCGCGCCAACAGTTGTAGAGCACCACGACGAAGCCGCTGATTGCGGCCGCGCGCAGCTTCTCCTCAATCTCGTCCCAGCCGCGCCACTTGTCCGACAGCGAGATGGTACAGAAATCGTTCGACAGCGGCGCGCCGAGGTTGGCCGCACCCGACAGCGCCGCGGTCACGCCGGGGACGATTTTGATTGGCACGTCGTCGGCGTCGTCGGCGTCGGCCATCGTAAAGAGGAGGTCAGACTTCCCGTAGACGTTCGGGTCGCCCCCGGAGACGTGGGCGATGTCCTCGCCGGCCCGGACCCGCTCGAAGGCCTCGCGGGCGAGTTTGACCTGCTTGCCCATCGACGACCGGATGAGGGTCTGGCGGCTGCCGTCGGGCCGCTCCAGCACGGTTCCCTCCTCGTCGGCGACCGCGCCGTCGTCGGTTTCGCCGTCGAGTTCAGCCGATTGGGGCGGGAGCGTGCCGTCCTTCCGGAGGAACTCCTGATAGAGGTTCGAGGCGATGATACAGTCAGCGGTCTGGATAACGTCTTTCGCCCGCTGGGTCATGTCGTGGGGGAGCCCCGGCCCGATACCGACCACGTACAGCGTCCCGTAGTCGGCTGGACGCGTCGCCTCAGCCGCGGCCGCTGTCGACTGGCGTCCGTCGCTACTCATCCTCGGTCTCCGAGGGCAGCCGGTCGAATCTCGATACTGTGGCGCATGGTGAGTACAACGCCGCTTTCGCATAAAACAATTTTGCTTGTACTAGTTCAATCGTATGTGTTGAGAGGAAGTAGTTTGGTTGTACCCGAGTCACAGAAGCGTCGAAAACAGTGGCTGTCCAATCACACTCACGTCGGAGACTCACGCCGGAAACAGTTCGATACCCCCGCGGTCAGGTGTTCGACAGCCCTCCGTCGACGACGAGGCTCTCGCCGTTGACGTAGGAGGCCATATCGCTGGCAAGGAACGTCGCCACGTCGGCGATCTCTTCGGGTTCGCCGAAGCGACCTGAGGGGATGAGTTCCTTCAGCATCATCTTCGTCGTGTCGTCGATGCGCTCGTCCTCGAACATCTGGGTCTTGCTGTAGCCCGGGTGGATAGCGTTGACTCGGATGTCGTAGTTACTCAGACGATCCGCGAGTGCGTAGGTAAACAGTCGGACCGCGCCCTTCGAAGTACAGTAGTTGACCAGCAGGCCGGTGCCGCGGATGCCGCCGGAGCTGGACATATTGATGACAGTGCCGCCGCCGTTCTCCCGCATCGCCTCGGTCGCGACCTGCGCGCCGAAGAACACGCCTTTCGTGTTCACGTCCATCAGCCGGTCGTAGTCCTCCTCCGTGGTCTCGTAGAAGTCCGCTATCTCGGAGATACCGGCGTTGTTGACCATGATGTCGATACCGCCCAGCTCCTCGGCCGCAGCGACGGCTACCTCCAGATCGTCGGGGTTCGTCACGTCACATTCGACGAAGTGCGCTTCGCGGTCGGTCTCAGCGTTGACCAGTTCGTGTGTCGGTTCGCCGCCCTCACGGGGTGCCTCCTGCAGGTCCGCGACAATGATGTCAGCACCGTGCTCCGCGTACCGTCGGCAGATGGCCCGGCCGAACCCGCTCGCGCCGCCCGTGACGACCGCCGTCTTGTCTTCGAGTAGTGTTGTCATGCGCCATTTATCACCACAGGTGCACATAATAAATAAGTTGAGAGTTGTACGGAGACAGGAACTCGGAACAGTCGTGCAGTCGCCGCCAGAGATAGTTCAGCAGTCGTTCGGCGACGGAAGATCGGAACTAAAAACCCA
Source organism: Haloarcula sp. Atlit-7R (assembly GCF_003666065.1). Classification (NCBI taxonomy): domain Archaea; kingdom Methanobacteriati; phylum Methanobacteriota; class Halobacteria; order Halobacteriales; family Haloarculaceae; genus Haloarcula; species Haloarcula sp. Atlit-7R. The sequence continues at coordinate 6,783 of NZ_QXIK01000024.1, forward strand.
ATTCTCGGAAGGGAAGGGACTCTATTCCCCGATAGCGACGGTCACGGCCTCGTCGTAGCGGGTCTTCTCGGCCAGCAGGTCGTGGTCGCGACCGGCGGCGATAGCCGACGCCTCGGCGATGCCCGGCCAGCCGATGAGTTCCTTCGACCGGGAGGGCGTCGGTCCCTCGAACTCCTCCAGAGTCTCCTTCTCGAAGGCGATGACGCCCAGCCCCCACTCTTCGGCAGCGGCGAGCATGCCTTCCTCGTCGGCTTTCCGGGTGCCTGTTGCGACGAACTCCACGTCCCCGCGGTCGAGGTCGGCCTCGTTCAGCGCCTGTTCCCAGGCTGCGTGGAACTGCTCGACATCAGCGCCGGCGACGCTGCCACAGCCGAGCACGACGCCGTCGTCTTTGTTGCGCTTCAGGACAGTCACGTCGTCGTCGACCAGCACGGCCTTCGGCCCGTCGAGGCGCTCGATTGGGCCGAGTTCGTCGTCCAGCACGGCGAGGTTCGTCGCAACGGTCGAGTCGCCGTTGACGACGTGGGCATCGAGCGCTTTCGCCTGCTTCTCGACGCCCTGCTTGTCGGCGGCCTCGCTTGCGGTCGTCATCGCCGGCACCGCGCCCATGCTTGCGAGGTCGTCGGCGACCTGATTTGCGCCGTGGTGGCCGCCGGTGATGGGGATGGCCCAGGTGAGTTCCTCGTCGACCACACAGATTGCGGGGTCGTCCCACTTGTCGTCGAGCAGATGTGCGGTCTTACGCATCGCGATACCGCTCGCCATCAGGCCGATGAAGCAGTCGTACTCGCCCCAGTGCTCCTCGAACACGTCGCCGTGGTATTCGAGGATGTCGATAGACTCGTAGCGGTCGCCGATGCCGTCGACGATATCTTCGGCGGTGTCCATCTTCCGCTCGAAGGCGACGATGGCGATGTCTTCGGCTACTTCGCCGTCTGAATCGGGTGCTTTGCAACTGTTCGAACTGGATTCGTTGTCTGTGTCAGTGCTCATCAGTCGTCAGCCTCCTGTGAATCCGCATCGCTCCCCCGGTTGGCCCAGTCGCCGTAGAGGAAGGAGCGCTCGTAGTCCTCGCCGCCGACAGCATCCCCAATAACGACCATCGCCGAGGCGCGATAGCCGGCGTCTTCCAGTTTCTCGCCGATGGTCTCGATGGTCCCCTCGATGACGTCCTCGTCGGGCCAGGATGCGTGGTAGATAGCCGCTACCGGGGTTTCGGGGTCGTGGCCGTCTTCGAGCAGGCGGTCCATGGTCTCGCTGACGGCGTGGGTCCCCAGATAGATGCACGTCGTCACGTCGCCCATGCCGACGAACTCAGAGATGTGGTCCTCGTCTTCGTCCAGCGTCTTGCCCTGCGGGCGAGTGAAGGCGACGTGGTTGGCGACCTCGTTCAGCGTCAACTGCGTGCGCATCGTTGCGCTGGCGGCAAAGGCAGAGGTGACGCCGGGGACGATGTAGGTCGGAACGCCCTCGTGTTCCAGTGCGTCCATCTGCTCCAGCGCGGCCCCGTAGATGGCGGGATCGCCGCTGTGGAGGCGAACGACGGAGTCGCCGGCCTCGTAGGCGTCCCGCATCAGCGGAATCAGCTCCTCCAAGTCCTTGCCGATAGAGGAGACCGTCTCGGCGTCGTCGCAGTACTCCTCCAGCAGTTCGCTGTTGACGAGCGAGCCGGCGTGGACCACGAGGTCGGCGTCGGCCAGCAGTTCGCGGCCGGCGACGGTCAACAATCGAGGGTTGCCCGGGCCGGCCCCGACGAAGGGGATGCCCTCCTGCTCGTCGCCGGCGCTGTACTCGTAGACGCGGTCGTCTCGGTTCCCGGCGACGGAGTCAATCGCCGTCTGTGGGTCCGTCTCACCAGTCTCATCAGTCATGCTGCACCTCGTCGCCGCAAAGGGCGGCTTCAGAGCGCTCCTGTCGCAGGAGTTCCCCGGAGCCGTTCTCACCGCCGTCGGTCACGACGCCGCTCTCGTCGGCCGCTTCGAGGAAGGCATCGGTCGCCTGCTCGACGCGCGTCTCGGGCTTCTCGGCGTAGGCCAGCGTGTAGTAGTCTCGCTCGTCGATGTCGGTCGGGTCGTCGGTGACGACCGTCTCGCCCTGTTCCATGAACAGCCGGCGGCCGTACACAACGTCGTAGCCGGCTTCGACAAGGCCCTCGTGGGTAGCTGGCGCGTCGGTCACCTTGAACAGAATCATCCGGTCGGGACCGGTCGGGGACGTGCCGCGGTCGGCCTCTCGCAGGGCCAGGCTGGAGCCGGCGGTGATTTCGACGCCCAGCGCCGTCGCAAACGCCGACATGGCGCTGACGCCGGGCACCACTTCGAGGTCGACCTCGGGGTGGAAGGCGGCGAGGGTCCGCCGGAGGTGGCCGAACGTCGAGTAGACGTTCGGGTCCCCCAGCGTGACGAAGGCGGCGTCGCCGTCGCGGGCCGTCGGCGCGATTTCGGCGGCGGCGTCCTTCCAAGCCGCCCGGAGCTTCTCCTCGTCGCGTGTCATCGGGAAGTCGAGGTCGCCGATGCGCTCCTCGGGGACGTGCTCGGTCGCGACCGACCGCGAGAGCCGCCCCGGCGAGTACACCACGTCGGCCGATTCGAGCGCGCGCTTGCCCCGGACCGTCACGAGGTCCGGCTGGCCGGGGCCGAGACCGATGCCGTAGAGGGTCATCGCGCCCCTCCGTCGGCCGTCTCGGCGTCACTCGGTCCGCCTGCGCCGTCAGCGGCCACGTCCTCGCTGGCGCTGCCGACGAGCATATACACGGGGTTCTCCGAGTCGAAGCTCGTCGCGCCGGCGAGTTCGTAGCCGTGGCTCACCTGGAACTGGACGACCTCCTCTAAGATGTCGCGCTCGCGGAAGGCCTCCGTCGCCGCGCCGGCGACTTCGAGCCGCGAGACGTTCATCACGATTCGATCGACGCCGGTCTCGACCGCGTGGTCGAGGACGGCCTCGTAGTTGCGCGACCCGCCCAGGAAGAGGGCGTCGGCGTCGTCGGGCAGCCCCTCCGGGGCCTCTGCCTCGCGGAGTTCGACGTCGGCGTCGACGTCGTTGGCGGCGAGGTTCTTGCGAGTCACGTCGAGTCGATTCCCCTTGCGTTCGAGCGCAGTGACCCGCCCGGCCCGGCGCGCCGCCGTGATGGTGACGGCACCGGTACAGGAACCGACCTCCGCGAAGTGGTCGGACCCGGTGAGAGCGAGTTTGCTGGCGAGGACGGCCCGGACCTCCGGCTTGGTGGGACCGGCCTTCGCATCGTGTGGGAGCGAGACGCGGGACATCACGCTATACAACTACAGTAGCGCGTAAAACAATTTTGGTTGTATTAGTCCAAATGCAGATGATAGCAGGGTTCGGCCTGGCGTTGGTCGCGTCCGCGGGTCAGGGAGGCCAGACACGGCAGCCGTAGCGGTAGAGCGCGGCCAGGGACCCGCCCCAGAGGAGGTGAGACAGGAGTGCCGTCGCGGTGAGATTCGGGAGGCTCGCCTCGATACCAACGAGTGAGAGCCACACCGGCATGACGAGCCCGGCTGCCACGAGCCAGAGCGTGACCGACCAGCCGAGGGCGACCCCGTAGTATCGGCGTCTGTCGGAGAAATGGTCCGGCACGGTTCTGACCAGTGCGGCGTACACCAGTCCGAAGACGACGCTGTGGAAGCCGTGGGTGACCCACCCGACCAGTGGGTTCTGGACGCCGTACAGCGCTCCGATGACGGGGACACCACCGGAGAGGGCCTGCATCGTGACGCCCATGACGACGGCGGCGACGAGCGACGCTCCGACGGCGAGGCCCAGACGGCGCGGTGAGAGTCCCAGCACCTCGTCGGATGTGGCCCTCACGACGCCCTCCTCGACCGAAACGCGCGGCAGCGCCAGCGTGACTGTCGTTCCGCCGTCCGTAACGGTCGCCGCCGTCTGCCCGCCGTAGCTCCGGACGAGCAAGCGAACGAGGTCCAGCCCGAAGCCAGTCGAGCGGTCCTCGTACGAGCCGATCTCACCGCGGGCGAGCAGGTCAAGTTGCCGCTCGGGCAGCCCCGGGCCGTTGTCGCTGACGTTGATGGTGACAGTGTCCTCGGCAGCAGTGACCACAACCTCAACGTGGGGCGTGTCGCTGTCATTGTAGACAACCGCGTTCTCGACCAGATGCGCGACGAGGCTATCGAGCATCGTGTTACCCTGCACTCGAAGGTCCGGCGGTACGTCGGCCTGAAGGTCGTAGTCGGCAGATGGGTGGGCCTCCCGGACAGCGTCGAGGCCCGACTCCACGCATGGGACGACGGGGACAGCATCCAGCGACAGGTCGGCGCCGCCGTGGGTGATGTGTTTCATGTTCTCGACGACCTGCTGGACGCCGGCCGAACGGTCGTCGATGACCGACAGGACCGCAGCCGTACTGATACCGTCCCGCGACTCCGCGAGTTCTACCCGGCCCCGGATGACCGTCAGCGCGTTCAGCACCCGGTCACGCAGGATGCGGTTGACCAGGTCCAGCCTGGCGGCCTGCTGTTCGAGTTCGTGTCGCTGCCGGTTCGACCGACCGGCGTAGACGCCGGTGAGCGCCCCGCCGACGCCGCCACCGATGAGGAAGTTTGAGAGATACGTCCGGCTCCCTCCGGCGGACAGCGGCCCCATGCCGCCGTTTCCGACCAGCGTCACCAGAACGAGGACGAACATCGCGCCAGTGCCAGCGAGACACCACAGCGTGACCGTCCGCACGAAGGCGCGTTCGAACTCGCCGACGGCAAGGGCGACACCGAACGCAGACAGCCCCAGACCGAGCATCAGCGGCAACACACCGCCGAAGACGAACGCCACCGAGCCGTCGCTGACCGCCAGCGTGACCGTGAAGCGGGTCAGAAAAAAACCGAGGCCGGCGACGACGAGTCCAGACGGCGAGATGCCGCTGCCCAGAGAACGGATAGAGTCGAGCATGGCCTCTTCCGACGGGACAGTCATCGAGATACGTACCATTTCACTTCAGGGTACAAACCGGTTCCCCAGATGAGCGGTCCGAACCGGACCGTCAGAACTCCGGCCCGGGTGCCGGCACGCCGTCGCTGTCGTCGCCGCCGTCGAGATCGAACTCTTCGCGCAGCTCGCGGATGCGGTCTCTGATGTCCGCGGCCAGTTCGAACTCCAGATTGTCCGCGGCTTCCTGCATTCGCTCCTCCAGTTGTTCGATCTGGCGGGCGGCCTCGTCGGCGTCGCTTGCCCCGTCACCGGAGATACCGCCGGTATCGGTCTTGCTCCCCGGCAGGTTCGTCTCGCCGACCTCCTTCTCGATGGTGGTCGGCTCGAAGCCGTGTTCCTCGTTGTACTGCTGCTGGATGCGGCGGCGGCGCTGGGTCTCCTCGATGGCCGACTGCATGGCGTTGCTCTGCTCGTCGGCGTACAGCACCACTTCGCCGTTGACGTTTCTAGCTGCGCGCCCCATCGTCTGGACGAGCGTCGTCTCCGAGCGGAGAAAGCCCTCCTGGTCGGCGTCGAGGATAGCGACGAGGGAGACCTCTGGGATGTCCAGGCCCTCCCGCAGGAGATTGATGCCGACCAGCACGTCGATGTCGCCAAGCCGGAGCGACCGGATGAGTTCGTGCCGTTCCAGCGTGTCCGTTTCGTCGTGCATGTAGGCCACGTCGACGCCGGACTCCTCCAAGTACTCCGTGAGGTCCTCGGCCATCCGCTTTGTCAGCGTCGTCACCAGCACCCGCTCGTCGCGCTCGACGCGCTCGTCGATGCGTTCGAGCAGGTCCTCGACCTGCCCCGTCGCGGAGGCGATTTCGACGGCCGGGTCGACGAGGTGAGTCGGGCGGACGATCTGTTCGACGACCTGGTCGCTGTGGTCGCGCTCGTAATCGCCGGGCGTGGCGGAGACGTACAGCGTCTGGTCGGTCTTCTCCTCGAACTCCTCGAAGGTGAGCGGACGGTTGTCGAAGGCCGTCGGCAGGCGGAAGCCGTTCTCGACGAGGCTCTCCTTGCGGCTCTTGTCGCCCTCGAACTGGCCGCGAATCTGCGGGAGCGTCTGGTGGGACTCGTCGATGACGGTGAGGAAGTCGTCGGGGAAGTAATCCAGCAGGGTGTAGGGAGCCTCGCCCGTCTCGCGGTCCGAGAGGTGGACCGAGTAGTTCTCGATGCCCGAACAGTAGCCCGTCTCTTGCATCATCTCGATGTCGAAGGTGGTCCGCTCCTCGATACGCTGGGCGGCGACGTGGTCGCCCTGGCGCTCGAAGTAGCGGATGCGCTGGTCCAGCAGTTCCTCAATCTCCTCGATAGCCCGCTGGAGTCGCTGTTCAGGAATCGAGTAGTGCTCCGCCGGGTGAATCAGCGCAGCCGGCTCCTCGCTTTTGACCTCGCCTTCCAGCGGGTCGACCTTCAGCATCCGGTCTATCTCGTCGCCCCAGAACTCCACCCGCAGGGCGTAGCGGCCGTACATCGGGTAGATTTCGAGCGTGTCCCCGCGCACGCGGAAGGTTCCCTGCGTGAAGTCCACGTCGTTGCGCTCGTAGTTCAGGTCGACCAGGCGACCGAGGAGGTCGTCGCGCTCGATTTCCTGCCCGACCTCCAGCGAGAGGGACATGTCGATGTAGTTGCGCGGGTCACCGAGGCCGTAGATGGCCGACACCGACGCAACGACGATCACGTCGTCGCGGGTCAACAGCGAACGCGTCGCCGAGTGGCGCAGGCGGTCGATTTCGTCGTTAATGGAGGCATCCTTATCGATGAACGTGTCCGTCTGTTCGACGTAGGCCTCGGGCTGGTAGTAGTCGTAGTAAGAGACGAAGTACTCGACGGCGTTGTCCGGGAACAGCTCGCGGAACTCCTCGTACAGTTGGGCCGCGAGAGTCTTGTTATGGGCGATGACCAGCGTGGGCTGTTGGATCTCCTCGACGACCCAGGAGACGGTGTTGGTCTTCCCGGAACCGGTCACACCGAGCAAGGTCTGTCGGTCCATTCCCTGCCGGAAGCCCGACGCGAGCCCTTCGATGGCCTCGGGCTGGTCGCCCGCGGGGTCGAACGGGGCATCGACACGGAACTCGCGGTCGACATCTGGTCGGTCGATAGAGAGTGGGCCGCCGGTGTCGCTCATTACCCACATATCGGGCTGGATAGACTTGAGCCGCGTGGTTCGTAAAGAGTTAGCAGACCGGCTTCGGATTCACGCCGAGGTCTTCAAGTGTCTCGAAGTACTCGTCGTAGGCCGTCGAAATAACGTCGATAGCGGCCGCCTCCGCGGCGTCCCAGTCGTCATCGCTCTCACAGACTGCGTCGAGTAGGTCGACAGCGTCCTCGCGGAGGTCCACCACGTCGCTGCCAGCGCTACGGAACGTACTCGCAGTCTGTGGGTCCGCCTGCCCGGTAAAGAAACCGGTGTACTGCTCTTTGACTTTCTTGTCGACGAGCGACCAGCCGACGAACCCGCCCAGGCGCTGGACGGTCCCATCGAGGTCGTCGAGTACGTCGTGCATCGCCGGTGTCCGGTCGACCGGTTCGGCGTCGATGCCGTTGCGGCGCTCGGCCGTCTCGTCCGCCGCGTCGGCAAACAGCGCGGCCGCGTCGTCGTCGGCGTCGTCGTCGCTCCAGGCGTCGAAGGTTGCGTGCGCCGCCTGCTCGCGGGCGGCCGCCGCCGCCAGTACCGCGTCCGGGTCCATCTCGCCGCGGGTGTCTGCATAGAGCGTCTTCGAGGAGCCCAGTCGGGAGAGTTCCGTCTGCTGGTCGTCACGGACGGCGTCGATGAGGTCGGCTGCAGTCATACTCCAGCATGTGGCCGGCGCGGGCTTGTAACCATCGGACCCGCTACTCATTGCCGACGGCCGTCCGCAAGATTTGAACTGCGTGATTCAGTCATGGCGACTATGATGTTGCCTACGGGCCAGCTATATATCACTCAGTGTGCGAGTACGTAGCTATAAACTGTACGTAGAATAGGAGTTTATTACCACCCGTTAAGCCGTCTGTAACATGTCACGATCAGGAGATGGGTCGCTGTCACGACTCGTTCCGGGCGCGATACGGCGGCGGTTCGTCTACAAGTACGTCGCGGTCGTAGTTCTCGCGATGGCGCTGACGGCGGGCGTCGGAGTCTACTTCAGCGCGAGCGCAACGGCCACGCTCGATGGCCAGGTTGAACAGCAAGTGACCGCGACGGCACAGTTGCAGGCGAACGAACTCGACAGCTGGGTCGACGGGCTGGGACACCAGACGCGCACAATCTCAGAGGCAGCGCCGTTTCAGCGCGGTCAGCGGGACGAGATCGAACGGTACCTCCTGAATCGACTCCAAGACGCCCGGCCGGATATCGTCGCGATCCACTACGTGAAGATCAGCAACGCGACCATCCTTGCAAGCACTGACCCCGGAGTGGAAGGCACCGAAATGAAGTCGCGTGGTGTCCCGTGGGCCGATAACGCGGCAACTGTCGATAACGGGACTGACACCGTGTCGTCCGTTTACGTCGCCGACACGCCGTACAACGCGACTGACGGAACGCCCGTCGTCGCGTTCATCAGTGCGCCACCGCGTAACACCGAACACGTCGTGGTCGTCGAGGCGGCGCTGTCGACCTGGGGCGGCTTCCAGCAGACCACGGATGGTGCGTTCACGACCGTCCGCGACGCCGACGGGCCGCTCGTCTATGGGCAGGACCACGCCGGTGTGTCTGTCCCTGACGGCGCACTATCCTCGAATCAGGCGGGATTCGCCCGCGGGTCAGAGACGGCAGTGGGCTACGCGCCCGTCGACAACACCGATTGGACCGTCGTCACGCACGTCCCCGGACAGCAGGCGTACGCGCTTCGGAACCAACTGACCCGAACCATCGGTGCACTCGTGATACTGCCGCTCGTCGTCCTCGGCGGCGCGATGCTCGTTATCGGCCGCCGAACCGGGTCAGCGCTCAGCGACCTCACGGCGACGACAGAGCAAATGCGCGAAGGTGAACTCGACGTGGCCTGTGAAACGGACCGAGTGGACGAGATCGGTCGGTTGACAGACTCCTTCGACGCAATGCGGGTCGCACTACAGGACCAGATCGAGGCAGCCGAGCGCGCACGGAAGGAAGCGGAGGTGTCCCGCGCCGAGGCCGTCGCAGTGAACGACTACCTCCAGAAGCGAGCCGACGAGTACTCCACGGTCATGGAGCAGTGCGCGGCCGGTGATCTTACCGTACGGCTGGAACCGGACGGCGAAAACGACGCAATGGACCGCATCGCCACCGATTTCAACGAGATGATCGACGAACTGGAGAAGACGACGGGCCAGCTTACCCGGTTTGCCGACGAGGTTGCCGAGACCGGCAAGACAATTGAATCGAGCGCATACAGCCTGCAGGATGCCTCGGAGCAGATTGCGGAGTCTATCCAGCGCGTCTCTATCGACGCCAGCGAACAGCAAGACCGTCTGGAAACCATCTCGACGGAGATGGACGCCGTCGCCGAGACGCTCGAACGGTACGCCGAGGACCACTCCGAACTCGACATGACCGAGCCACTGTCCCGGATCAAAGGTGTCGCGTCGATGGTGTCCGAGGTCGCAGCGGTCAGTAACGAGACGACCGCAGAGGCCGAAACGGTTGCCGGGGCCGCAGAGGAGCAGGCGGCCGAGCTGAACGAAGTCACCGGACAGGCCGAAAAGCTCAGCCAGTACGCCAGCCCGCTGGGCGAAGTGCTCGACCGCTTCAAAACCGAGGCTGATCAGGAGTTCTTCTTCCCGAGCGGCCCCGGAAACCGCGCCAAACAGGAGACGGATGATTGAGACGGGTAGCTACTCACCGTGAGGCCAGCACAAGCTTACACCCATCGTACCTGTCACTCGGCGGCGATACACCCGGACACGAACCACGCAACAGTGTCGATCGGTGGGAGACAGAGAAGCATCTCGTTGCCTGTGTCTCACCAGCTCAGCGGTTACACTACCTGTGTCTGAGTGTATAACGCGGCTGCGGGGAGTAAGCCCCCTTCTGTTCGGGCCAGCATTCGGCTGAGCGGCCACGTCCAGCGCTTGCGCGCAGCGTCGGACTACCTGTCGACGCGGCCTTGCACCGGTGAGGTTTCGCCGTTCCATCGGTCCGTCGCCGGAAGCGTGGGGCGTCAGAGACGGCCCACGGAATGCGCCCCGGAGTCACCGGGTCGCAACTGCCCTCGGTGGGTTACCTCTCCCTCGCTTTGGCGGCGTGCCGCACCGTCTGGTGGGGCACGAGTCGCCTCGCTCGGGATTCGCACACCTCATCGGTCCGGCGACGACGTGTCGTTGCTGTTCCAGAGCCGACGGTCTCCCGCCCCGGGCTTGCGCCCGGTCACCTGTCCGACAGGTGGGGGGACTTTCCTCATGGCTTGCGCCACGGGAGCCGGCCTCCCGCTGCCACATACCGATACGCCAGTGCCGCGAATAAGGCTTACCAACGACCTTTTTTCACCGGGGCATCGCGCTCGCCGATGGCGAGCGCTCAACCCCGGCGAAAAAACGTCGATGAAAAAAGCGCGAATCGCGTCGCGATTCGCGTGAAACCGCTCGCTTCGCTCGCGGTATGCTCACAACAGCGACTGCAAAACTTGTGTCCCCCTTCAGAGGTAGACCTACCTTTCCCCGGGTCGCGCGACGGAGCGCGCTCCCGGCCACACCTGCGTGTGAGAGTTAGTAGAGAACGCGGACAACCGCACGATTCGGTGAAAATCGAACCGAGAGTGCCCAGTAGTGCGTCTTAGTCGTCAGAGGGAAGTGGCTCGCCCTGGCCGTTCGTGGGTGCGGGCGAGGACTGCATGTCGTCGTCCTCTGCGTAGGGGTACCACGTCATCTTCGTGTTGTGCATGTACGGATCGTCGTAGTCCGTCTCTTCGGGTTCAACCATCTCGGCCAGCGTCTCCTCGTCGCGGTCCGCGACGAAGTCGCGGAACGTCTCGCCGCCCTCACGGGCGTCCTTGAAGTTGTTGACGAGGTTCTTGATAGCGCCGGGCACCTCGTCGGCGGGGACCCGCATCTCCACCCAGTCGGCGAAGCGCGGGTCGTCGCCGAGGCCGCCGCCGAGGCCGATGTCGAGGGCCTCGACCGGTTCGCCGTCCTTGCGGGTCTTCATCCCACGCAGGGACACATCGGCGATCTGGGGCTGGGCGCAAGAGGCCGTACAGCCCGAGAGATGGATGTGGAAGTCCTTGTGGTCATCGGGGAGTTCGACGTTGTCCTTGAGCCAGCGGGCGTACCGCACCTGGCGGTTCTTCGTCTCGACGATGGAGAGCGAGCAGTACTCCGTGCCCGTGCAGGCGATGGAGCCGCGCATGAACGGCGACGGGTCCGGGGAGTAGTGTTCGAGCAGGGGTTCGCTGGTGAACTCGTCGAGGTTCTCCTCGGGCACGTCGGTGACGATGATGTTCTGGCGCTGGGTCAGACGGACCTCGCCGGAGCCGTACTCGTCGGCGAGTTCGGCGAGTTCGAGCACGTCGTCGGCACCCATGCGGCCGACCAGCACGTTCAGGCCGACGTAGTAGTTGCCGTCCTTCTGCTCGTGAATCCCGACGTGGTCGTTGTGCCCGTCCTGGGACCCGGTGTTGTAGCTGTACTGGTCGCGCATGTCCTCGCCGGCGGTCGGCAGTTCGAAGTCGACGAACTCCTCCTGCAGGACCGAGCGCATCTTTTCGGGGCCCCACTCGTCCATGAGGAACTTGATGCGGGCGTTGAAGCGGTCCTCGCGGTCGCCGTACTCGCGGAAGAGCGCGGACATGCCGTGGGCCACGTCGGCGGCCTGCTCCGGCGGCACCCACACGTCGATATCGCGGGCGAGGCGCGGTTCCTTGCGGGAGAGGCCGCCGCCGATACGGACGTTAAAGCCGAGTTCGCCGTCCTTTTCCGCAGGCTCGAAAGCGAGGTCGTTGATGTCGCCCTGGCCACAGCCCTCGTCACAGCCGGCGATGGCAACCTTCCACTTGCGCGGGAGGTTCGAGTAGTCGTCGTTGCCCTTGAACGTCTCGTGGAGGTCCTCGGCGACGGGCCAGGCGTCGACGTGCTCGTGCTTGTCCTTGCCAGCGACAGGACAGCCGACGATGTTGCGCCAGGAGTCACCGCAGGCCTGCTGTGTGCCGAGGCCGACGGCTTCGAGCTTCTCGAAAATCTCCGGAATGTCCTCCAGTTTGATCCAGTGGAGCTGGATGCTCTGGCGGGTCGTCCAGTCGCAGTAGGCCTCGCCGAACTCGGGGTTGTCGGCGGGACCGGTCGCGTACTCCTTTGCGATTTCGCCGATGACCTCCAGTTGTCCCGGCTTGATGACGCCGTTGGGCGTCCCGATACGCATCATGAAATACGACTCCTGCCCGGAGCGCTGGTGGTACAGGCCCCACCACTTGAAGCGCTCGAACCAGGCGTCGTGTTCGTCCTCCGGGATGGCGTCCCAGCCCTTCTCCGCGAACTCCATCAGATGCTCCCGTATCTCGTTGCCGTAAACCTCGTCTTTCCATTTCTCGACTTTACTGGGCATAGCTAATGTATTCTCTCACAAGTCTCACAGACTTATACAACACACTTTGCCGTCAACCGTCTCCCCCACTCCCCGAAACAAGATATTGTTGCCTATTCTTCAGAGTTCGCAAGCCGGGTTCGTTTCTCCGGAAAATGGATGCTCTCGTGGACAACACCGTAGAACTCGCCGGAATCGGGATCTACGACGCGGCCGACGGTCAACCAGTCGGTAACGCCGCTTTCACCGCAGGCGATACACTGGCCGGCTATTCGTGCCTGAATGTCCGGGTAATCAACGCCCACTTCCACGAACCCCTCAGCGAGTAAATCCGTCGTCTCACACCCACAGAAGCCGCTTCGAGCCAGCAGCCACAGGTCCGAGACGTTCACTTCCCGCGAGTCGTTGACGGAGATCCAGGCCCCGTCGTCGAGCTGGTGAACGTCAGTCGTCATTACATCTCATTAGATTCCCGAGACACCTGAGGCCATCGGCGGTCGCAAGTATCACCGCGGTCAGGTCGAATCCGTCGCAGTCATGCGGTAACTGCATCAAATATAGTGGCCCACTATTTCCTGGGTTCTGTACGAGATGGGACTAAATGTTGCCTGTAAGTCGCAGTGCGGGCCAAGCTTACAGGAGAGTCCGTGTTTAAGATAATGGGGGCGTTATGGAGGAGTACGACACCACGTGGCGGCCACGTAGGTCGCTGCTGTGACTGAAACGATGACGAACGCACAACAGACCCACGACGATGACGCCGAACGCGAAGAGCCGACCACAGACCACCTCGATAACGTCGAGGACGGCTGCGGTTGCACAGAAATCTGGGAGCACATGAGCGAAGAGCGCGAGAGCGCATCTGACGACTGATACAGACTGGGCACTGATTGCGCCGACACCGGGTCGGTAACATCCGGGAATTACTTACAATAGCCTGCATGACACCCCTGTACGGGGTACTTTTGTGCGGCGCTCCCCAAACACATATCGATGCCTGAGGGGCCCGATAACTACGTTCCATCGACCGACCGCGAATCACCGGTCGGTAAACCGGTCATCCGCGGCGACCCAGCACTCACTGGACAGCGACCCGAGGAGGCTATCGAGTTCGATCCCGACGACCCCGAGAGCCTCGAACTCGCCGCCAAGACAGTCAAGAAATTCTCCGAGAACACCGCCGGCGCCGACGACAACGTGTTCATTCTACGAGGCGCGGCCGCGTGTGCAGCCCTGGTCCGTGGTGAAGGGTCCTACAAGGCCGCTGCCGAGCGGGCCGGTGGCGAGGCGTCGGTCTCGTTCATCCGCAAGTGGTCCCGGGTGCACGATCTCCCGCGCTCCGTGCGCATTCACGTCGCCAAGGGAGAGATTGCGCCGACGGCGGCCAAGCACATCGCCAGAGTCTCCGGCGAATCCCGCCTCCTGCTGGCGTGGGCCGCCCTCGACCACGACCTCACTGTCCGCCAGATCCGCTCCGTTGCCAGCAGCGTCAACGACGGCGCGTCCGTAGACGCGGCACTCGCCAGAAACGGATACGCGCTGGGTGAGATGCGGACACAACTCGGCCGCGACGCCTACTGTCGACTCCGCCGGCAGGCCGCACTCGACGGGGCGTCCCCAGGTGAGGTCATCAGTGAAGCTATCGAATCGTATTTCGACGACGGACCGTAAGGTCTTAATCGCCGCTCCCCCGAGCGAATAGCGAGGGCCGGTAGCTCAGTTAGGCAGAGCGTCTGGCTTTTAACCAGATGGTCGGGGGTTCAACTCCCTCCCGGCCCGTTACCCTATGAACGACAGTGAATAGTGGTAACGCTACGGAGGGCGTTGAACCCTGCAGTCGCGCGCAACGAATGAGCGCGTCTGGCTCCGGTTCAACTCTCTCCCGACACGCCGTTCTATAGACAAGCGGCGCGACAGTGTATAGTTCGAGACCGGTTCATTTACCACTCAGACAGCAAATGGCACCAGTATGGACGGAACGACCGGTACGGTTCAGCGCGTACTCACGCAGCCGTTGCGCCCGCTAGGTGTCACTGTCGGTGTATTGCTCGTCGTCGCGACGCTCGCGGCGGTCGCCGGCACACCCTGGCAGACGCACGCCTCAATGGCAGCGGCGATTGTACAGATGGTCGCGGCGGGCCTGATGGGTGTGATCGGAGTCGGTCTGGCGTACATCACCTGGGCAGCCGACGCGTAAGTCAGTCGTTGAAAAAGCCGGAAACAGACGTCGTTGTTATCCGCGGACGGGCATATACGCCATTCCCAACATCAGCACGGCCGCGATGCCCGAGAGGATCGAGACGCCCCAGATACCGTTCTTGCGCTCGTGGAAGTAGTCCTGCTTGTCAAGCGTCGCCTGGTACTGGTCGTACTGCTGAATCGGGACGATCTGGACGGTGCTGTGGTCCGGGAAGTGGGCGAAGAACTGCTGCTCGTTCAGCGTGACGTTTCCACCCTCCGAAAGTTCGACTGTGTTCTCACGCGGGGCGAACCATTCGAGCGTTGCACCGTCGGCGGTCACTTCAGAGATAGTGGTCTCCTGGGTACCGCTGTCGGTCGCGTACGGGTAGGTATCACCGACGGAGAACGTCACTGTCTCCGGCTCAGGGAGCCATTCACTCAGTGGGACCTGCGTGTTGTTCGACCGGTAGACCACGTACTCAGTTCCGTTCTGGGTTGCCAGCGTGTTCTTGACCGAGGCGTCCTCGGCGAGGAGCGCACTGACGTTGAGTTCCTCTTCGAGAGTCACCGTACTCTCGTTGCTGTCAGTGTGTACGCGGTAGGTGTCGTTCTGATACGTCGTCGTGGCGTTGTGCTCTAACGTCGCAGTGTACTGTGACGATTCGTTCGTCCACGAGAGGTCAGCTGCCATACTTCCCCCGCCACCGCCGCCGTGGCCGCCACCGCCACCGGACATGTGGATGTTCGTGGCTGTGTATTCCGTTCCGTCGACAGTGAACGTACTCTCGTTGGTCAGTTCGGCGTCAGCGTCGAGCGACACCGTCGGCCGCTGACTCTCCGCGACGCCGATGTAGGCGTACGCAGCAACACTGATAACGAGGAAGAACGCGAAGTACGCCGCCGCGGCTCGTCGTTGCATATCAGGACGGTCAGTCGCCGCGCCGTTTAATGATTACTTTTCGAGCGTATCGGTACGCGGGTGGCACGGGCCGTTTCGCCCCAGCAACGACGGTGTCGATGAACCGCACTGGTCAGGCTGTCTCAGACTCGCCAGCGAGAACATCGTAGCTGTCAAGCGTCCCTGCCATCGGCGGCGCATCCGGGTCGTCTTTCCGCTGCGTACCGTAATTCAGCCACACGCCGCTCGTGTAACTGTACATCTCGAAGCCAACGTCGGTCTCGACGATGATGTCGATGGCTGCGTCCTCAGGAGCATTATCGAGAACGATAGCTGACCGAACGTCGTTGTCGTGGTGCATCACCCAGACCGCAGCAGCACCGTCAATGTCGTCCAGCAGGGCACTGGCTTCCGCCGGTGAGAACGGGCGGTGAGGCCAGCTGTCGACGGGGTCTGGCTCATTCATACCGGGGAAACGGACCGGAACGGCATCGGTGTTCCCCCATTGCACAGAGGCGTCCGACTGTCAGTCAGCGAAGTAGCTAGTAAAAAAGCCGGACAGAAACGACGAAACAGCGACGGCCATGGCCATATCAGTCAGGCTCCAGGGCGCGTCTTCGTCATCAGCCAGCCAGACAGTGATAGCGACGCTCACCACCAGCGAGACGATTCCGTTGAGGAGATGCTTGCTCTTGAGCAGACTCATACGGCCCACTATTGGTGTGGGATTGGTATAGAGATTACCCCCAAGCGGTGTTTGCTGACTGACACGGGGGCACCGAGTTAGCCACACAGACCGGGTCCAGCACTGTGACAGCTAGCCGTCACAGCAAACGGTGTACCGAACGTCGGCCCGGACAAGAGACACAACCTTCTCGACTGCGTTATCGATGGTCTCGAACTGCCCGAACTTGCTCACAACCGCACCGTCCGCGCGCAACACGACTGTCAACCGGTATCCGTCCGGCCCATCGCGCTGTTCGAACACGAACTCGCGGTCGGGTAGTCGAGCGATGACTGGGTTGTCAGTCGTGACCGTCCACGACACGCTATCATCGAGTGTGCGCGCCAGTGCCGTTTCGAGTCGGCGGGCGAGTTTTGCCACTGGTTCGTCCCGCGCGTCCATACAGGACGGTCGAGGTGCAGACGTATAAGCCGTTGTGACACGACACAACGTTCAAACGGCCCAGACCCGTACAGTTGGTGTGACTCAGTCGCTTCTCGTCTACGACGGCAGTACCGACCTGTTCCGGCGCGCTGCCGAGACGGTAACCCGCTGTGCCACGGACATCACGCCGGTCCCCTGGGAATCCGACGCCATTCAGGTGTTCCTCCAAGCGCAGTTCGACGACCCACCGTTCGCGTTCATTTTGATCGAAGGCGAGTCCGTCCACGTCGGCGAAGCGGCTGTGAAGGAAGCGCTGGAGGGGCTCGATGTCGCAGCCCCTGTCGCCCGGTTGGCCCAGCAGGTGTACCCGACCGCCGCCGCACCGTTCGGGCGTGTCGTCCACGGCCAGGTCCCGGCCGATATCCACGGGACCTTTCCACTGGACGAGACAGCGAAACACCACATCGAACCGCTCCGACAGGTCCACACGATCCCTGTCGAAACGGAGTAATCGAGACGGGCAGTAGTCCAACCCCTGCCGCGCGGTCAACAGACGGCAGCGCGTTGCGTCCAGAGACAGCACGCGCCGGTTTCGAACCGTACCGATAACTGGTTGACACACCGCGACTCCTCCGCTGTTCGGAGGGTTGAAAACCTGTGGCCGGTTACTGCAGGTATGCTGCGGCAGGCCGTCGAGGACGCGTTCACCCTGCTTGCTGTCCTCGTCGTTCTCTCCCTCGTTATCGGACAACTCCTCGGACAGCCGATCCTGCTGGGGTACGTGACATCGGGAAGTATGTCGCCGACGCTGAATACGGGTGACGCGTTTGTCGCCGTTCCTGCACCCGTCGCTGGCGAGATTGAGCCGGGAGACGTTATTGTGTTCGAAGCGGTCGAGCTACAGGGCGGCGGACTGACCACACACCGGGTCGTCGCGGAGACCGAAGCGGGGTACATCACGAAAGGGGACAACAACCCGTTCAGAGACCAGAGCGGCGGCGAGCCGGTCGTCACTGACGACCGAGTCGTCGCGACAGCACTACAGGTCAACGGACAGGTCGTCCGGCTCCCCGGCCTCGGGACCGCAATCAGCTCCGCTCGAACGGCGGCGGAAAGTGGATTGGTATTGGTTGGCGGTGCAAGCAACAGCGACCTGACGAGCGGGCAGGGACTCAGTGGACTGTTCATCTCTATCGGGCTCGGGCTGTTTCTACTCGTCTTCGTCGACAGCTTCCGGGCCAGTGAAGGGCAAACCAGAGACCGAACTCGGTCGCGCGATGGCGACGCGATCAACGGCTGGACGATCATACTCGCACTGGCAGTGTTGATTCTCGTGCCGGCAAACGCCGCGATGGTCGCTCCGAGCGGCACACATAGCGTCACCATCGATAGTGCGAGCGAAGAGGTCACACCGGGCGAGCCTGTCGAAAGCGAATTCACTGCGGAAAACGGCGGCCTGGTGACGATGCTCATCGTCCTCAAATCCCCACACCCGAACGCAACGATGGACCGTAACCGGCTTGTCGTCCAGCGCGGCGGGTCGGCGACGGCAACGCTGTCGGTGACTGCCCCGCCGCCCGGCGAACGGGCAGTCGTGACCGTTGAAGAGCATCGCTACTTCCTGCTAGCACCGCCGGGCGTCATCGCAGGGCTGCACAGAGTCCACCCGCTGGTGGCCATCGGAGCGTTCAATTTCCTGGTTCTCGGAAGCCTTGCAGCGGCAGTTGGGGCGACATTCGGGTTCGGAACGACGCGCAAGCGAAGCCGGGACCGGTCGGTTCCGCTGAAGCGGCAGATACGTCGCCTGCTCGGACGTGAGTGATGGCGAGTTTAGCTGGTGATGTCGCCGCCACCACCGCCTGCACTTGCCGTGCTTGAGCTGTAGAGTGTGCTCACCTGGTCGGCAGTGAGTGCGGCATCGTATATTTTAGGCTCGTCCATGGCGCCGTTGAATCCGTAGATAGCGTTCCCACCGGGGTTGATGCCGGTCCCGATTCGAAGCGGTTGCGTGGACGCCTGCGCATCGGGGAGTGAAAACGTCTGCCCCTTTTGAGTCCCATTGACGTACACCTTGTCCTGTGAACCGTGGGTCCAGACGACGTGTGCCCACTGGTTCTCCGTCAGTGAGACACCCGTGAGCTTGTATTCGTCGGTGGTTTCAATGAGCAGTTCTCTGTCGTCAGAGCCCTGCCAACCGCCACCGAAGCCGAACTGATAGCTATTCTCGTTACGGGAGTTCCATTTGCTGAACAATCGCGTGAGGCCGCCCTGGGTTCGCGGGAATACCCAGGCGGAGAGCGAGAAGTCGTCGGTCAAGTCAAGCGTCTCGTCGTCGGGAACGGTAACAGCATCGTCACCATCAAAATTCAGCACTTCGCCGCGGCCCAGTTGTGATGTTACTAGGTCAGGTTCGAAAAGGAAGTCGGACCCTCTGCCGGGACGAAACTCACGCTCGGCATCGTTGCCGGCAGCCCACGAATCCGGGACAACCGTTCTGCTAACGTCTTCGAAGCGCCACCACGACACTCTGGGATCGCGACACTCGACTGAAAGCGACCGGCTCAGTTCGACACGCCTGTCGGGACCGGTCGCAGTGATATCGAGGGTCACAGTCGGCGTCCCTTCTGAATCACAGGAAAGCGTCGTTGTGACATCGCCGCTCTCGCCCGGCAGAAGCCTGTTCGGTGTCTGGACGGTCTCGAACGGCGGAGCCGGGCCGGGACTGGCGCTAACACTCGTGAGCTGCTGGTCGAAGTTGTTTGTGAGTGTTGCCAGTATCACCTGCTGGCCGTCCATTCCACTGACTGGGTCGATGTCGACACCAAGCAGCGCATCGCTGTCACTGGCCGTCCCCAGGTTACTGGACCGCTCTGCGTCAATGGTAGTGACACCTGATGTGTCGGCCGCAAGCAGGCCTGCACCGCTGGCGATGAACGCGAGTGCACTGCGCCGGGTCCACTTTTTACTCATTCCAGCAGCTCCGGCGGCTTATCCGCCGCGCCGAGTTGCAGCCGGCGAGTCTCCTTGACGTGGTACGCCGCAGAGACCAGGAATAGCAGCGTAATCACTGTCGGCCACACGAGCGACGGAACCGACGGTGGGAAGACACCGACCCAGACAGCGACGACGAGCGCTAACGAGACAGCGGCGAGTCCGAGATAGTACTCCGCCCACGGTATCGAATCCCCCGGCACAACGTCGAGGTACACATCAAGGCCGTCAGCAGTGTCGGTCAGCGTTACGGTGCCGTTGTCGTGCGTGATGACGCCCGCGCGTTCAAGCGTCGGGAGATGTGTCTGTTGCATCGACGTGTACACGCGGTGTCGCTCCGTGGACGTGATCTCCTGAATGCACTTGTCGTTTTCCCACGCAGCGACCTGCTCGGCAAGGTCAGAGAGTTCAGCACGCTCGTTTTCTTGTTTTATTGCGTGCAAAGCGTACCGACGTCGTTGGTTGCTTAGTATATCGTATACGTCATCGCGCGATAGCTGTCGCTCTTCTGGTCGGCTAACCCCCACCTGTCCCATATCTCTGCTTATGCTGTACTACTTGATAGATTTTTTGTTCGTATTTGATTCTAAATGGTAAGTAAATGGTTTTCCACGGTAGACAGCCACCGTCAGGGACAGGCGTCTGGCGGCGGCAGGGCGTGGTGAAGGGAAAGATTCGACCTGCAGGGCAGGCGTTACGCTTCAGTGATTGTGATCGTCAGATCTTCAGTTTCTGTGGCGCTGTCGCCCGTTTCGAGAGTCGCAGAGAGATCGGAAACCGAGCCAGCAGACACCTCTTGATTGTAGGAATCCGTACTACCGCCAATTCCGGTAAGGAGACCGCTCCCAGTATCCAGATCGACGTTAAAGTTCGATCCGCTTCCGTCGTCGTTGTTGACTAGTTTGAAGAACCCGCTCGAATAGTCGTACGTGCTGTTTGGCATCAGTCGCTCGTCGGTTCCACTGTCCTCGTAGCCAAAGACAACAGACACATCGTTTGCGATGAGGCTTACGTAGTCGGTCGAAACAGTCGTGCCGCCGTCGGTAGTTAGGGAGTCAGAGCTCGTCGGAAACAGGGTCGTGGCATCGGTAACAAGAGTGCCGTTACTATTCCGAAGCGCGACCTCAGCGGCGGACGCGTCGACAAGCACGTCGGTAAATTCGGTTGCGATCTCAGAGCCGTTGCCGTCAGCACCGACGACATTGACTTCAACCTCACGCGTCGCGCTGACAGTGCTAAATGCACCAGAGCCGAATGCCACGCCGGATCCGATACCGACTGTCCCGATGAGACCGAGTACGCTTCTACGATTCAGTTTCATGTTCAGTTCGCTTATCGAGAGGTTACCACTTACTATTTTGTTGCATTAGCCCGGCTAAAGCATTCATTGAAGCTGCTAACGCTGTTCAATACTAAGCCACTATGCCGTGAACTACGCTTCAATGAATCGGCGTGGCTTTCTGCTTAGTATTGGTGCAGCCAGTGTGGGGACTGGTGCGGTGTTTGGATCCGGTGCGTTCACTTCTATCGAAGCAGACCGGAACGTCAATCTGCAGGTCACCGGCGATACCGGGTCAGCACAGGTGGGGTTTAGCCCGGGGAGCGGTGCCACAGGCATCATCGGAACAGACTCGAATGAATCGGTTGACATCATCAAGTTTGAACAGACGGACCTCAACGAACGAGCGAAGACCACCTTCGAGAACGCATTGGAGGTCGACAACAACAGTGCGTCGAAGGTCACTCTCTACATCAATGATAGCACCACGGGCGTTGGGGACGACCCCACAAACGGTGAGGTTCTGGACTTCCGCTCGGGCAGCGCTGATGCATCGATTGTCGGTTCAGCGCAGGCTATCACGCTCGACCCCGACGGTGGGAGTTCAGACGGTGGCTATAGCGACACCGTGGAGATAGACATCGTTGTCGACCTCCGAGATGACGGCGTTGATGGCAGTAACCTCAATAGTATTAGCGATGTGACCTTCATCGTCGAGGCGGTCCAACAGTAAGTGAAACCCGAGTCCGACGCTGACTGTCGACCAACAGGTCCAGATACAGGCCCACACGAAGACACGACGTAGCCGGGACAACACAACCACCTATGAATCGCACACTCGTCGCCGTCATGGCAGCGGTCGTCCTTTTGACAGGGACCGCTATGGCGACGGGTGCTTTCATCACCGGCGACGAAGTGGCACCCGACCGGAACTCCGGCATCTATCTGGCTCCCGCTGACACTGCAAACGGGGACCAGTACGCCGAATACGACGAGACGGGACAGCTACGTATCAGTCTCGCACCGGTGCTCCCGAACGGTCAGACCCGTGTCGACGACCTGTTTGTCGTTGGCTTTGCAGGCTACGAGGGGAATAGTAGTGCTGCTGCCATCGAGCTGGACAGCGAGCCGGAAACAGTTCGCATATATCGGATGGACACTGGCACACGGGTCGCCGGTGATACTGTCTCGTTACAGCCAGACGAATCAGTGCGCTTTGGGCTGGCGGTGACACCAGCAGAACGCAACTTTACCGGGACAGTATCCATCACCGTCCCTGTTCCAGAACAGCGGTCAACCGAAGGCGACGAGAGCACCGGCGGGGGTGGTGGCGGTATCTCACCCGGTGGCGACGGAGGCGGCGGGACGCAGGCCGGAAGCGATTCCGCAACGCCGACGCCAACGCCAGGGGACGATAGCTCGACGAACGGGGCCGCAGGCGAGGACGGGAACGAGTCCGAAACGCCTGCTGACGGAGGAGGCGATGGCAGCGGTACTGGCGTCGGGACACCGACCGAGACACCCGCAGATAGCGACAGAGAGACCGAAACCGTGGCCGGCGGTGGCGCCGAGCCCGCGCCGTCGAAACCCGAAAACCAACAGCCGGCCGAGCCGAGCGGATTCGCACCCGATTTCGACCCTGCATTCGGAATTAACTGGGGATTGTGGGCGTTCATCGCTGGCCTTCTCGCCGTAGTGACGAATTACCTCGTGCAAACGCGATATCATGATGTCCTCCCGGTACTCCAGACACAACCGAGTGACCGCCGGCACCGGTTCCGCCACGTCGCTGTCCGTGAAGCGGCGATAGGTTTCGCCGGAATCGTGCTTACGGTGCTTATCGTCTCAGCGGTTTCGAGCGCTGGCTTCGGCCCAGTCCCGCAACTGGTTGCCGCGCTCGCGTTCTCCGCTGCAGCCGGCACGGTGACCGGGTATCGATTGCTCCCAAAGCTCGATGCACCGCCCGGGCCGAACGCCACTGACAGCAGCACGGAAAAGCAGTAAAATACTCACTCAGTCCGACGATTCAGCGCCACTATCTCCGGCAGTGACAGCAGCCCCGGGCTCTGGCGGAGGTTCGTACCGGAACAGTCGGTCGCCTGTGTACACGATAAGAGTAGAATCACTATCCGACTCGATGATACGTTCGTCGGTGTCGATGGCGATATCTACGAGACCGACAAGCGAATCAACGGAAGTGGTCCAGATATCGTCGTCGACTGGATCAGCCCGGCCGACGGTTATCCACTCGTCGTACTCCTCGCGGGCAGACCTGTATACGAGCCACCGGCACTCGGCATCAGTCAGTGTGAGATAGTCGGTCATGTGCCCGTAGACGAGAGCAGCAGCACAACCAAGGCCACCAAAGAGGAGTGCTGGGCCACCGAGCATCCAGAGCGGTCCGTAGCTCTTCTCGACCTGTGTTTCGACAGTTTGGTCACCGCCGTTCGTCACCGGGCCGGCGTTTGCAACACGATAACTGCTCTGGCTCGGAATAATCTGGAGTCGGTACGTGCGAACTGTGTCGACCGACCGCTCGTTACGTGTTCCCGAGAGAGCAAGCTCAGAAATCACCGCGATCTCCAGTCGGCCGGATGTCTGGCCGTGCTCCGAATCGATACGCCGAACAGTTTCAGCTGCGCGACTGACATTCAGCGAGAACGGGACTGCCATACGCTCGTCCGTAGCCAACGAGCGCTCGGTGTCTTGTGTCAGTGTGCGTTTTACCTCCCAGTAAACGAGCTCGCCGTTTTGCGTCGATTCGACGGATCGATACTGGACGAATATGTCAGCCGAGGCGGTGAGGTCGCTTTCGTTACTAGCGCTGTATGTGTATGCAAACACGCCGTCCAATACAGGAGCGACCTTTCGGAGGTACACGGGCTGGTCTTCAAGCACTTCACCCTCGGGAAACGCTGAGGTACCGTTGCGAACTGTCGTATTATGCGAGAACGATCCAGACGATTGCCACGACGACACCTGTCGCGTGGTTGTCTCCGTTCCCGGAGCAACATGCCCCGTATACGTGAGATATCCGCCAGCCGCAGCGATGGCAACCAGACAAATCAGTAGCAATTCGTAGTTGTCGACGACTGTCCGTCGTGTTTCCCGTCCCAACAACCCCATTGCAACTGTAATACTGGTGCCGACAAATAAGAGTTGATACCAGGTCAGCGGTGCTATCTGTGATTCTACAACACCACCGATCAGAGACATAACTGGTGGATACGTCCGATACTACCACAGAATCAAGTCTGATATCCGTAGCCGAGTGCTTATTTAAATAACACGGGTATACACTGATATCAGTACGATTACCGACAAGCGGACGAGAAAATCGGTACGACAAGCCGTTTCGGAGCAGGTACGGCTCTTCGATATTGCCCTTCTACTTTCATTTCCACTACTTCTGTGGCTCGGATACAGCCTTCCGCTGGGGATGCGTGAGTCGCTCGTTTTTAATTATACGGATCCCACTCTACTCGCAGCGGTTACGTCTGCGTTCGTTCATTTCGAGTTCGGACACCTGATTACGAACGTCGGGTTGTACGTCCTCTTGATCCCAGTACTGTATGTCCTATGCGTCCTGAGCGGTCGTCAGCAGCAGTTCCGAGTGTTTGCCTTCACGACCTTCGTTGCGTTTCCTCCTGTTCTTTCGTATCTGAATCTCGCGATTGCCAGGTCTTCTGTAACATTCGGTGCCTCAGGAGTCATCATGGTCTTTGCCGGCTACCTCCCACTGGCAGTGAGTGAGTACCTTGACACGAACTTCGATATCGGTCCAGTCAGCGTGTTCGCGCCAACTTTATTCTTTGCAAGTTTGGGGTTTATTGCAGTGTTGAGTCTCCAGTCTGTGCTCCTTCAGAACCCAACAGTACTGCTGGGCACCGCCGGTCTGGTTTTAGCGGCGGTGCTCAGTACAGTATTGTATGGCCTTTCGGTGTACGATCAGACCGACAATGCATGGACGAAGATCAAATCTGCAATGCGGGCAACCGGGTACACCGACCTGCTGTTACTCACTGTTTTGCTACTTTTTGTTGTTCCAATTATCGCGTTCCCCGCTAGCCCACAGGTTGATAGCGGTGTATTAAATCTGTATGAGCACTTCCTCGGCTACGCACTGGGGTTCATGACTCCCTATATTGCCAGGACACAGTTTCCGGGGCTATACTAACTACTGTCTCCCAAAGGTTATTTCAGATGAGCAAGTGGTCACATTAGTCTGTTCTGCCCTGCGCACAAAGTGATCTCAGGTGACTTTGTGGCGTCAGCAAGCGAGTCCATCCGGATTGTCTACTTGGGTCTCCGACGTGTCAAGAAGTCAAAAGCCAAGGGCCGGATTTGAACCGGCGATGGGCGGCTCTGCAGGCCGCTGCGTTAGGCCAGACTCTGCCACCTTGGCGCAAATAGAAGTACTCAATTCGTTCGTTTAAGAGTAGCGGATTCGATCAGCCCCCGCCCCCTGACTGGCCCGGTTCGCCGACTCCCTCAGCCGGGATAGAGTTATAGATCGACGATTGCGCTTCGTCGGGAGAGTCGAACTGCTCGTCTTCGACCCGATCCAGTACCGCAGCTAACGGTTCGGTACCGTCTGCGTACACGAGCCGTACATCCTCAAACTCCTGCCGCGCAGTTGCGACCGAGAGCGGGTACGTCGCCGTCTCGAGAAGTGCCGTGAGTTCATTCAGTTTGACTTCGCGACTCATACAGTACACACTCGGGGCGATTGTGTAGTTACCCACTACTTATAAATACAGAAAGCCCACTCGGGAGAGATGTCTCTCCCGGGTGGGCTGTGTAAGGTATGAATGGTGGCGGCGAACCGGATTTCCCAGAGGCTCGCGCACTCCAGTACTCCCCGGAACGCTGGCGGGCTTATCTTCCGTGTTCGGGATGGGTACGGGAGGCAACCCCGCCGCTGTGGCC
>NZ_QXIK01000025.1:0-29348 GCF_003666065.1 Haloarcula sp. Atlit-7R
GGCGGGGCAGTCAATCCAGCGCGAAACAGTGGTTACGACGCTTCAGACACCACTACAACCACGAACGACCGAACCAAGCACTCGACGGACGAACGCCAGCTGAGGTCATCCAGAACTAGACAGTGCCAGAAGAGGGATTCTGACACGAGCCAATGACAACACACGTCGACCGGTAATAGTGTGGATGTGTCAGCGTCCGATTCCAGAGACGGTCTTTTAAGTCAGCGACCTATACTGTGTGACAACTACCCAAACCTATGACGCATATTGCTGACCCTATCCGTATTCTTCACGCCGACGATGAGCCGGGGTTTGCCGACATGACGGCAACGTTTCTCGAACGCGAGGACGACCGGATAGACGTCCAGACTGCGACGAGTGCCACGGCGGGGCTGGAAACTCTGGCCGACACCGACATCGACTGTGTCGTCTCTGACTACGATATGCCCGAGCGGAACGGCATCCAGTTCCTCGAAGCCGTTCGCGAGGAGTACAGGTCGCTTCCGTTCATTCTCTACACTGGCAAAGGGTCGGAGGAAATCGCAAGCGACGCTATCTCGGCTGGTGTCACCGATTATTTGCAGAAAGAGAGCGGCACGGACCAGTACACGGTGCTGGCAAACAGAATCACGAACGCTGTGGAGTCCCAGCGAGTCAAGCGAGAGCGCAACCGCCAGCTTGACGCCATCGAGAGCGCAAAGGAGGGGATCAGCATCCTTGACGAGGACGGGCGGTTCATCTTTGTCAACGAAGCGTACGCGGACCTCTACGGCTACGAGCCCGAGGAGATGCGGGGGGAGCACTGGGAACTGCTGTACCGGGATGAGGACATCCCGCGCATCTACGAGGACATCCTTCCGACTGTCGAAGAAAACGGCTACTGGACCGGGACGACGATGGGACTCCGTGCTGACGGGAGCACATTCACCGAGGACCACGTGCTCGCGATGACCGACCACGGCGAGCTGGTCTGTACAGTCCGGGACCTCTCTGAAAGACAGGGCGACGAGCAGGAGCTGTCCCGAATCAAACGCGCGATGGACGAGGCACCCATCGGTATCGTGATCACCGGTCTCGAACAAGAAGGGACTCCGATAATCTACACCAACCGCCGGTTTCTGGAACTGACCGGCTACACAGAGTCGGAGGTACTCGGCCGAAACTGCCGGTTCCTGCAGGGCGAGGCGACAGAGTCCGAGCCGGTCGACGCAATGCGTGCGGCCATTGAAGCGGACGAGTCTGTGTCGGTCGAACTCCGGAACTACCGGAAAGACGGGACCCTGTTCTGGAATCAGGTGACTATCGCACCCGTGCGTGACGATGACGGAGCGGTCGTCAATTACGTCGGGTTCCAACAGGATATCACCGAGCGGAAAGAACACGAACACCGCCTCAGAGCACTCAGTGAGTCGGTCCAAGACCTACTCCGGGCTGACACCCGCGAAACGGTGGCCGAGATCGGCGTCGAAACGGCGCGCACTGTCCTGGGGCTCGAAGCGAACACGATTCACCTCTACGACGAGGACGCACGGACTCTCGAACCGGTCGCCGCATCCGACGCGATATATGAGCTGATAGACGAGTTGCCGACCTTTACGCCCGGGGATAGCATTGCATGGCGCGTCTACGAGTCCGGCGATGCTCTCGCCGTCGACGACGTCCATGCTGACCCGGACATCTACAACCCGGACACGCCGATCAAAAGCGAACTGTATCTTCCGCTTGGCGAGCATGGCATCCTGCTGGCCGGCTCGGAGACGGCCGCGGCGTTCGACCAGCGGGACGTCGTCCTCGGGGAGATTCTCGCCGGACACGTCACCAGCGCGCTCAAGCAGGTCGAAGGGACCGAACAGTTACGTGACCGCGAACGGGCTCTCGAACAGCACAACGACCGGCTCGAATCGTTCACCAGCGTCGTCTCACACGACCTACGGAATCCGCTGAACGTCGCCCAGGGCCGACTGCAACTCGCACGCGAGCAGTGTGAGAGTGAGCATCTGGCCGCTGTCGAGCGAGCACACGAGCGGATGGACACGCTGCTAACTGATCTGCTCACGCTGGCACAGGACGGTGAGACCGTCACCGACCGCGAACCGGTCGCGCTCGCATCGCTCGCCGAAAACTGCTGGAAGACTGTCGAAACGGCCGATGCGACACTCATCACCGATATCGACCGGACCGTGCTGGCAAACGAGAGCCGTCTGAAGCAGTTGTTCGAAAATCTCGTTCGGAATGCGGTCGAACACGCCGGAACGGATGTGACCGTGCGGGTCGGGGCATTGGACGACGGGTTCTACGTCGCCGACGACGGCCCCGGTATCTCCGAAGACGAGCGAGAGACAGTGTTCGAAGCCGGCTACTCGACGAGCGCGGAGGGAACTGGGTTCGGGCTCAGTATCGCCCGGCAGGTCGCCTCGGCACACGGCTGGGAGCTCAGCGTTCGAGACAGTGCCGATGGTGGCGCACGCTTCGAGATTACCGGCGTCTCGTTTTGTGATTCGTAGCGACTGGGGAAGCGTCCGTCTGGGGTGTCGTTGGCACCCGTTCGAAGGGCCTCGCCGCCCCGCAACTGCTCGATACCGTTCGCAAAACCGTCGCAAACTGCGTTCCGTTAGTCTTCGAGCGCGTCGGCGATACGGTCAAGCGACCGTCGCATGTCGTGGACTTCGTCCCGGAGCTTTCGCATCTCGCGCGTGAGTTCCTCGTTGTCGCTGCCGCCCGATTCCTCGTGCTGCCCTGGCGGGCCGCCGCCCATGCCGCCGGGACCGCCCGGACCGGGGCCGCCGGGGCCGCCGCCCATCATGCCGCCCATCATCTGCGCGAACGGGTTGCCGCCGCCCATGCCGCCGGGGCCGCCGCCACCGCCCATCATCTCTTCCATGCGCTCTTCGCGGCTCATCTCTTCGCCGTCGCCCTCGCCTTCTTCGCGCTCCTCGGCGCGCTGCTGTCGTATCTCTTCGACCCGCTCGCGGAAGGACTTCTCCTCGCCGCCGTCCTCGGTCGCATCCGCCGATTCGTCAGCGTTCTCAGGTTCATCGTCTGCCATACGCCCGGCTTTGGTTGGGCCGCTGAAAAGGGTTGCCGTCCGAAGGCAGGCTGCGGTACAGGCGGTTAGCGAAGGACGCTGGTCCGGAGAATCTCACCGTATTCAGGTGACTGGTTCGCGAAGTTGGAGATGAACCGAGTCACGCCGGCGTCCGGCCAGGAGGTCGTCGGGTCGTGCGCATACCGTTCGACGTTTCTCTGACGGGGTTCCGAAACCTTGAGTTGCTGAAAAGACGGTCGAGAGTGCCTGATATAGCCAGCGACAGCCCGTCTCAGGCGAGCCGTCGGACTAGCACCGAGAGCCCCAGCCCACAGGCGAGGATGACGACGAGGTTGAACCCCGCCCTGAACAGCGGTCGATACCTGTCGGTGACGAACGTATCAATCGCCGACGACGCGGAGAAGTAGAACTGGAGCGTCGCGATGAGCGCCACGAGCGTGAGGATAGCGAATACTGCCCACTGTGCGTAGATTGCTATTGCCGGTCCGGTGTCGTCGTCCGGTTCGTCAACAGCGTCGCCGGTGTCCTGTGCCACTGCGTCGGTGGTGGAGGTGTCACTCATTGGTCTGTCTCCGTGCGATGAGGAGGCCGCTTGCGAGGACTGCAATCAGTCCGAGCACCGCCGTGAAGCCGGGACCTTCTCCGGCCGCAGTCTGCTGTGGCTCTTCCATCTCCCGGTCTTCGGGGCGGTCCTGCTCGAAATCGCTGGACTGGAAGCCGATCTGTTGTCTGGTTTCGTTCTCCTGCAGCCGCTCCGTCGGATGGAGGTTCGCCGGAGAACTTTCCGTCCCGACGATGACGCCGTCCGAGAGCAGCATCCCGTCAAGCCAGTAGTTGTAGTCGTCAGGCACCGTCAGTTGCGTTCTGATGATCTCCGTTCGGCCGGGCCGAATCTGACCGACCCGCACGGTCGACTCGTCTGCGATGACGTTCGAGTCAGCCTGCCGCGCCCGGAGGCGCAGCGAGAGGTCATCAGACGGATTGTTGCCGGCGTTCGTGACGTACACCGAGACGTTCAGCGTCGTCTGGTTGTTCGAGACGCTGTCAATCCGATAGGTGATGGAGTCCAGCGGGACGCCGGCGTTCTCGAACCGCTGGAAGGTCACGGTACTGCGAGCGTACGCCGGAGTGAGTGCGTCGACGTTCTGGACCGACCGCTGACCGGTCTCGACGCGGTTACCGTCCTCGTAGACGATTGTGTCGATCCGATAGCCGCCCGCCCGCTCGACTGTAATGTTTGACCGCACCGATACTTCTCGTTCCCCTTCGATTGTGCCGACTGACTGCCGCGTGGTCGTCGCGACGAGGCCGGTGTCCGCATCTATGGCCCGCGTCTCGACAGTGACGTTCTCGGCCGGCCCGCCGCGATGTGAGAGTCGGGCGTCTAGAGAGAGCGTCACAGTCTGGCCGTCGACCGACGCCGGTTCGATGGTCGTCTCACGGAGGTCGAGGTAGCTCTCGCGAACGTTGTCCTCGGGTTCGGAGAGCGCGCCGGGGACCGCTGTTGCACCGATGAGCATGGCCAGGACGACCACGACCATGCCACCGGTCAGGAGGGTTTCACGTCGCACAGACGAATGGCCAACAGCCGCCTTTAAATGTCTTCTGCACTGTCAGATTCGGAACACAGCGACGTCAGTCTCCACCGTTACCCGAACGCGCCGAGGCTCGACTGAAGGTCCCGGTCGGTCCCGCCGTCTGAGAGTTCG
This sequence comes from Haloarcula sp. Atlit-7R, assembly GCF_003666065.1. Classification (NCBI taxonomy): domain Archaea; kingdom Methanobacteriati; phylum Methanobacteriota; class Halobacteria; order Halobacteriales; family Haloarculaceae; genus Haloarcula; species Haloarcula sp. Atlit-7R. The sequence goes on from NZ_QXIK01000025.1 coordinate 4,756, forward strand.
TAGCCAACGAGCTGGCGGAGGTCCACGGCGTAGACGCTGCCGTTGTTCGCAAGCACGGCGACTCGTCCTTTCGTCCCTCGGACGGTCCCCGTCGCCAGGATTTCGTCCATCGGTCGGTCCGACAGAGTCAGACCGTACTCGAAGTCGTAGGTCGCCAGCGGGTCGTAGCGCTCACACAGCGACGCCCACCAGTCGGTGTCGACGGACTGGTCGAAGCCCGATATTTTGGTGGGCACTCTGACCCGGTCCCCCAGTTCGGCGGCGATGTCGGCTTCGACCTGTCGGGCGATACGGCCGTCGGCGACGGTCCGGAGGTGGGCGGCCTTGTCTGCTCCCTGCTCGCGGAGCCGGGTTTCCAGCCGCCAGGAGCGGGTGACGCCGACCTTGATAGCATCGGGCGCGAACGCCGCCAGATACACCGCGTGTTCCTCGTCGCAAGTGTCGAGCGGTTTGTTGCAGTCCCCGGTACAGCGAGCACACGGCCAGATGTCGGTGTGTTCCGGGCAGTATGGCGCGGGGTCGTTGTCACAGTGAAAATGTCGGTCGCCGTCGACCGCGCCGGCGCAGTGTCGCTCGCCGAGTGTGTATGAGAGTTCGGTGTCCGGGTCCAGCCGCTCAGTAATCACGCTCCCGTCCTCGGCCAACAGGAGCGCGGCGTGTTCGTCGACCCGCGCGCGATAGCCCACGACCTGCACGTCCGGCGGTTCGGCGCGGAGCCGCAAATGGCTGCCGGGACGATGTTTTTGTGGTTGTCTGTCATATCTTCAGACATGGCAAATCTACAGCTCCGAAGTCCGGCGTTCGACGACGGCGAGCGCATTCCCGAGGAACACGGCTACTCGGCAGCGAACACGAATCCCCCGCTGGAGGTCGAGACTGTCCCGTCGAACGCCTCGTCGCTCCTCCTCATTGTCGACGACCCGGACGCGGAGGAGCCGGCCGGGAAGGTGTGGGACCACTGGCTCGTCTGGAACATCCCGCCAGATATCGGCCGGATTCCGGAAGGATGGGAGCCTGCCGAGGCGACAGAGGGACAGAACGACTTCGGCGAGGTTGGCTGGGGCGGTCCGAGTCCGCCCGACCGGGAACACACCTATCGGTTCCTCCTGTACGCGCTAGATACGACGCTCGACCTCTCCCCGGCGGCAGACAAAGACGACGTATACGACGCGGCTAGCGGCCACGTCGTCGAAAAGGCACAACTGAACGGTACGTATCCGGCCTGAGCCGCGCTCAGAGTTCTTCGAGCAGTTCGCGGGTCGACTGCCGCACCGCGTCGTCGCTCGACTGTTCGGGTTCCCAGCCGAGCGCGGAGAGCTTATCGATGGAGAGGCGCATCCGCGGCACGTCGCCGGTCCAGCCGCGGTCGCCGCCGGTGTACTCGTACTCGGGGTCGATATCCATCTCGTCGGCGACGATGCTGGCGATGCGGTCGACCGAGGTGGTCGTCCGCGTGCCGAGATTGAACACGTTGTGGTCCTTGTCGGCGTGTTCGACGGCAAACAGCATCGCGTCGAGGCACTCGGAGATGTGCATGTAGGATTTCTCCTGGCGGCCGTCGCCGAGAATCGTCAGCGTCGACGGGTCCTCGGAGAGTTTCTCGATGAAGTCGGGAATGACGGCCCCGCGCAGGCGTGGCCCGACGATATTGGCGAACCGGAACACCCACGACTGGATGTCGTGGCTGTGGGCGTACGTCGAGACGAGTGACTCCTCGGCGAGTTTCGCCGCGCCGTAGACGCTGATCGGCTCAAGCGGCGCGTAATCTTCCGGTGTCGGTCGCGGCGCCTCGCCGTATACCGTGGAGGACGACGTAAACACCAGATTCCCGACGCCAGCGTCCTGCATTCGTTCGAGGATGTTGTACGTGATGTCGCTGTTGTCCTCGAACTGCCGGCGGGGGGTGTCCGTATCCACCAGTTTCGACGCCGCGAGGTGGACAACGAGGTCGACGTCGCTCGTGATAGCCTCAGCGACGACATCGGGGTCGGTAAGGTCACCGTCTAGATAGGTTGCGTCCCCGTGGACCCACTCGGATTGTCCGTTCGCTTCGTTGTCGACGACCACTACGTCGTTGTCCGGAACGAGGCGCTCCACCAGATGCGACCCGATAAAGCCTGCCCCGCCGGTGACGACTATTCGCTTCTCTGATACGTCCATAGTTGCGATGTTACGTATGCGAGGTAAAACGTTGCGGTCGCGGCCGATTCCAGTGGAGTCGGTAGCCCCGTACCGGATGACAACGTCGTTTTATAGCTTCCCCTGTGAGAGTCGGCTATGACTCGATTCACTCGCCGCGGCTTCCTCTCGGCGACGACTGTCGCTCTCGGCGCGCTGGCCGGGTGTGTCGGTGGCGGTTCCGAGTCGGCCGGAACGGAGACGCCGACCCCCGCGCCGGGCCAACCGCTCTCGACGCCGGTTGCAGGCGACCCCGAAGCTGACGTTACGGTCGCTGTGTACGAGGATTACGCCTGTCCGCACTGCGCGACCTACTCGGAGTCCGTCTTCCCTAAAGTTCAAGACGACTACCTCACTGCTGGAGCCGTCCGGTACGAGTTCCATGACTTCCCGATACCGGTCGACGAGGAAGTATCGTGGCAGGCCGCAAGCGCCGCGCGTGCCGTACAGGACAACGTCGGCGACGAGGCCTTCTTCACCTACTCCAAGCGTCTGTTCGCAAACCAGAACCAGCTGGGGCCGGACACCTACGCCGACCTGACGGAGGGACTGGACGTCGACGGCGAGACCGTTCGAGCGGCTGCGACGGGGGAGCTGTACCGCCCGACGGTCTCCGGTGACCGCGAGGCCGGTATCGACCGCGGCGTCCAGGGAACACCAGCCGTGTTCGTCAACGACGAGCAGGTCGAGTGGAGCGAGATTGCTTACGAACCGGTCCGGGACGCTATCGAAGCGGCACGGAGCGACGGATGAAGGACTCCCTGCAGGTGACGGTGCTTCGGCTGGGCCACCGCCCCGGTCGGGACGAGCGGATGACGACCCACGTCGGACTCACCGCACGCGCGCTCGGGGCAGACAAGGTCGTGCTGGCCAACGCTGCCCGCAACCAGGCCGACACCGTCATTGACATCACCGACCGGTTCGGCGGCCCCTTCGACGTGGCTTCGACGGAGGAGCCAAAGCGACTCATCCGTGACTTCGAGGGGCACGTCGTCCATCTGACGATGTACGGCGAGCCGGTCCAGGACGTGGAAGGCGACGTTCGCGCGGCCCACGCCGAGGAGCCGCTGCTGGTCGTCGTCGGCGCGGAGAAAGTCCCCTTCGAGGTGTACGAACACGCCGACTGGAACGTCGGTGTCACCAATCAGCCACACTCCGAGGTCGCCTCGCTAGCTGTCTTCCTCGACCGCCTGTTCGAAGGCCGGGAGCTGGACCGCGGCTGGGAGAACCCCGACAGGGTGGTCGTCCCGCAGGAAACCGGCAAGCGGGTCGTCGACCCGGACGAAGAGTGATACCCACGCAGTTGTGCCGCGGGCCTTTTATCGCTCGACGCTAACTGTGGCTCAGATGTCGCGTCACAACGTGTTGCTCGTCGTCGCTGACAGTCTCCGCGCTCGGAGCACCTCCGTGCTGGGCTATCGCCGTGAGACGACGCCCTTCCTCGACGCCTTCACCGAGGAAGCAACGGTGTACACGCAGGCTCGCAGCCCGAGCAACTGGACCGTCCCCAGCCACGTCAGTCTGTTCACGAGCCACGAAACCCACGAACACGGCGTCGACCACACCGCTAGACTCGACGCCGGCCACACGATCTTTGAGGAACTGGCCGATGCGGGCTATGACACGGGATTGTTCTCCGATAATCCGTTCCTGACCGACCACGAATCGGGGCTTGACGAGGTGTTCCAGACGGCTGTCGGCTCGCCCGAAGAGTACGATTCGGCGTACGAGACCAACGGCTCGCTGGGCGACTGGCCCAACGGCTTCTGGTACGCCGATCGGACGCTAGAGTGGATCTCTGAGCGGGAGGGCGACTGGGCCGCCTGTATCAATCTGATGGACACCCACCGCCCGTACGAACCGCTCGCCGAGTACGACGAGTGGAGCGACGAGCGCTCCCGCGACATGCAGGAGTCGATGGGATTTAAGTGGCACTGGGAGTTCCTCTCGGGGACCCTCTCGCTTGGCTTTGCCGGCATTCTCGAACAGATATACGACGGCGCAGTCCGGCAGGCAGACGCCATCTTCGAGAGTCTGATCCGTGGACTAGAGGAGCAGGGTGTCCTCGACGACACGCTGGTCGTCTTCGCCGGCGACCACGGCGAGGGGTTCGGCGAGCCGACGGCGATTCCTGCGGAGCCGCCGGCGGTCAGCCATCGCATCGGAACCCACGACACAATGTACCACGTCCCGCTCATCGTCCGTGCCCCCGGCCAGCGTGAGGGACACCGCGTCACCGACCTGGCGACGCTCAGCCGATTCCCCGACGCCGTCCGCGCGATGGCGCTCGGCGACGGCAACGCCGACGGCCCGGCGTTCGCCTCGCCGAACGGGACCGTCGTCGCGTCCCAGTCCCCTATCGGTCCGGCGATGCGCGAGGAGGCCGAACGGGTCTGTGGGGACGCCACCCCGTTCGCAAAACACGCCAGGCTGGTCTATCACGACCGGCCCGGCGACGAAGTGCGAAAACGGGCGGCGTGGGGCGACAGTGCCCACGAATCCATCATCAAAGGCTGTGGCGGCACAGCCGAGGATACCGATATCGATGCCGCCATCGTCCGGAACCACTTCGACAGCGACCGGTACGCGGACGTGGATATTGCAACGCCGCTCGACGGCTACACCGAGTTCGAGGATGCGTCCGACACGCAGTTTGCCGGGGACCTCGACGAGCGACTGGAGGCACTGGGATACAAATGACGACAATACCCGACACAGAACTGGTCCTTGTGGTCGCCGCCGACGAGAACAACGTTATCGGTCTGGATGGCGGCGTCCCCTGGCACTATCCCGAGGACGTGCGCCAGTACAAGGCCCGTATCGCCGGCCACCCTATCATCCTCGGCCGGCGGACGTTCGATTCGATGAAGCCCATCCCGGACTGCTACACCGTCGTCCTGACGAGCGACGACAGCCGGAGTGCCAATGCGGAGACAGTCGAGTACGCCACGACGCCCCAGATAGCCGTCGAAGCAGCCGCCCGCGCCGGTACGACCGAAGCGTTCGCCGGCGACAGCGCTGGCGCAGGTGACTCGCCGCCTATCACGTACGTCATCGGCGGCGAGGCGGTGTACGACCTGTTTCTCCCGTTCGCCAGCCGGGTTTTCCTCAGCCGCATCCACGAACGCAACGAGGGCGACCGGTATTTCCCGGATATGGGTTCAGAGTGGACAGAACTGTCCCGAGAGTCGTACGACGGGTTCGATGTCATCGAGTACAAGCAGGCGTCGCCGCGGCCGCTTGAGGAGCTATGACCGGTCACCGATGAAGCAGGCGACCCGAAACTGTCCGTGGTTTGAAAACCATAGCTGTTAAAGTAATCCAACTGACTACTATTCGGCAGCAACACGCGATGTTAGATAAAATCAAAAAATCCGTATCAGATGTACTCTCGGGTGGGAAGGAGCAGTCGGATAACGGACTACAAGCAGGCACGGTGAGTAATAAACGCATTCAGGCTAGCTCTGCCGGCGACGACGGTGCAGATTCGACCGGCGAACCCGAATCGAATCTCTACGAGTGTCCGTCCTGTGACTCCGTCTTCGTCGCTATCGACAAAGAGACGTGCTCCTCCTGCCGGACTCCGGTCGAGCGAATCGAATAGCGGGGCGGCGCTGTTGGATACCGTTTCAAACGGTAGCGGAAAACACTGCTCACCGCCGCTGTTGCTGAACATCGGGCTCGAGAGCGCTCCGTGCCAGCAGCACGGTCCCGTCCCGTGTCGGCGTTCAAGAGAGGACGACCCGATGGTTTTAACCACGTGACTCCCGGACGTGCGGGTAATGGCTTTTGAGGAACTCTTGGAGGACCCCGTCATACAGAAGTACCTCCACGAGCTGGTCGGACCGAAAGGGATGCCGGTCGCCGCCGCGCCGCCGGACGGCGAAGTGACCGACGAGGAACTGGCCGAAGAGCTCGGGCTCGAACTGAACGACGTGCGCAGAGCGCTGTTTATTCTCTACGAGAACGACCTCGCGACCTACCGTCGGCTCCGAGACGAGGACTCCGGATGGCTCACGTACCTCTGGACGTTCCAGTACGAGAAGATTCCCGAGCAACTGCAAGAGGAGATGCACCGCCTGCTCGACGGCCTCGAAGAGCGCCGCGAGTACGAGCGGGAAAACGAGTTCTACCTCTGTGAGCACTGTGGCATCCGCTTCGAATTCGGCGAGGCGATGGAGTTCGGCTTCGAGTGTCCCGAGTGTGGCAATCAGGTCGAAACGATGGAGAACACCCGTCTCGTCACCGCGATGGAGAACCGCATCGAGGAGCTCAGAGACGAGCTGAATGCCGACGTGGACGTGGAAGCCTGATGGTCGTTCTCGGTACAAAAGTGTACGTCGCCGGCGACGCCCGGGACCGTACGCTCGACGGACTGCGCTCGATGGTCGGCAACGAACTCGGCGACCTCGACGTGGAATACGATATCGGCCTCCGGGACGACGAGTTCCCGTCGGTGACTGTCGACGGCCCCGACGAAACCGTTGCGCGAAACCTCCTCCGCGAGGAGTTCGGCGAGATGGTCGCCGACCACGAGGACGGGGAGACGTACGTCGGAACGCTCGACTCGTGGGACGAGGACGGCTTCGTTCTCGATGTCGGCTTCGGCCAGACGGTCCGGATTCCGGCTGAGCAGCTCGGTCTCGGCCAGGGGACGCCGACCCAGATCCGAAAGCGGTTCGGACTGGTCCAGCACCTGCCGCTCCGGTTCGTCGCCGGCGACCCGCCGCGTCTCGCCGAAGTCGAACAGGATCGCCTCTACGAGTGGACCCGCGGCAACGGCCGCATCAACGCCAACAGCGTCACCCGCTCGGAGGCGCGCGCCACGGTCAACCGCGCCGGCCACGCACAGGACATCGTCACCGTCGAACGCATCGGCCTGCTGGAACAGAGCATCGTCTGTAACCCGGACACCGACCCGCCGGGACTGCTCGCCGACATCGGGCAGTACATGCCGTCGGAGCTGCTGGCAATCGTGCCCTGACTTTCGAGCCATGAAACGCCGCCACATCCTGCTGGTCGCCGTTCTCGCACTGGTCGCCCTCTCGGGCTGTACCGGCTTCTTCGGCTCCGAAGAGGTCGACCCGGAGCGGCTGAACGAGAACGCGAGCTACGACTGGAACACCTCGGCAGACGGGACCATCGTCATCGAGGAGTCGAAATACACCGCCGTCTACGCCGTCGAAAACGAGACGACGTTCGACGTGTACACCGTCGACGGCCTCGGGCGCGAGCGGAGCGTCCCCATCAGTGCGCTTCGGTTCCGGTACGAGAACGGAACTGTCGTTAGCGCCGCCAACTCCTCGCTGAGCGCCTCGGAAACCCGCCAGCGAACGACTGTCAATCTCTCCGGGAACGTCTCCGGAAAGGTGGGCTATTCGGTCGCACGGACCGGCAAGCGCTTCGCCTCCCCGACCCTCGTCGAAGACGGATCGTACACGGTCGTACTCCCGCCCAACACTGGGGCCGGGATACCGTTCCTCTCACGGATTAGCCCGGGTGGCTACGAGTCCGAGACCGTCGACGGCCAGCAGGTCATCCGCTGGGACGAGGTGACCGCCGACCAGATTATCGTCCGGTACTACCTCGACCGTGACCTGTGGCTGTTCGGCGGCCTGTCGGCCATCGCCATCGTCATCGGCGTCGTGGGAACGCTGTACTACTACCGACAGCTACAGGCGGTGATTCGCCGACGCAAGGAGGCCGGTATCGACCTCGAAGAAGAGGACGGCGACGACGACCCGCGGGACCGCGGGCCGCCGCCAGGAATGCGCTGAGGGCGGAACGGGACTGAGCACGGTTCGCAGACGCTAACCGGGTCACTTTTTCGCATCCGGCGTGCACACACGGCTATGAGCAACGGGTGGTTCGCCGGGCTGGACCCGGACGACGACGCGGCCGCTGTCGAACAGATAGCGGCCGGGCGAGCCGACACGCCGGAAGACTGGCCACAACAGGCCGTCGCGGCGGGGTTCGCAGACGATGAAGCGGCCTACTACGACCGGCTGCACGAGGTGACGATGGCGGCCACCAGCGCGGCGGTCGCCGAACAGGAGGGCGCCGACGACCAGCAGCTTGTCCACGCGGTGCGGGCGATGGCCGACTGCGAACGCACGGCGAATGAACTCTCCGAACGGGTCGCTGAATGGGGCGGAAGCCGATACGGCGACAGCGGAAGCGGCGTCGAGTACGCCCGCTCACTGGCCGACCGGGAGGACGAGGACGAGGGCGACACGGCACTTCGAGCGCTCGCCGAGCAGACGGCCGGGCTGGCCGACGAGGCGGACTCGCTTCGGGCGTACATCGAGCGGACCGCGCCCGCCGTTGCGCCGAACCTCTCGATGCTGGCCGGACCAGTGCTGGCGGCCCGGCTCATTTCACTGGCCGGCGGCCTCGAAGCGCTGGCGAAGAAACCGAGCGGGACGGTGCAGGTTCTCGGGGCGGAAGACGCGCTCTTTGCCCACCTCAAGGGGAACGCACCGTCGCCGAAACACGGCGTCATCTTCACCCACGAGTACGTGCGCGGAACTCGCCGGGAGGACCGCGGGTCGGCCGCGCGAGCACTCGCCGGGAAGCTCTCGATTGCCGCCCGTATCGACCACTACAGCGGCGACCGCCGGCCGGACCTGCAGGCGGAACTCGACGACCGAATCGAACGGATTCAGGCACGAGCCGAGGAGGGAGACGACGAATGACGCTGCCAAACGGCGTCGAACGCCACGACTTCGGCGGCGAGGCGAGCCTCGCCACACAGGGACAGCCGGTGTACGGCGAGCGGACCGACGGCGACTGGCGGCGGTGGGACCCCCACCGCTCGAAGCTCGGCGCGATGCTCGAACAGGGAATGGACACCGGCCTCGACGGCGGCGAGACGGTGCTGTATCTCGGTGCGGCGGCCGGGACAACGGTGAGCCACGTCGCCGACTTCTGTGGCCCGACTTACGCCGTCGAGTTCGCCCCTCGGCCGGTTCGGGAACTGCTCGACGCCGCGGAGAGCCGTCCGAACCTCTTCCCGCTGCTCAAGGACGCCCGCAAGCCCGGGAGCTACGCCCACGTCGTCGAACCGGTCGATGTCGTCGTGCAGGACGTGGCGACACGAGGGCAGGCCCGGGTGGCGGCGCTCAACAAGCGGTTCCTCGGCGACAACGGCCGGCTCCTCGCGGCGATCAAGGCCCGGAGCGAGGACGTGACCGCCGACCCCGACACTGTGTTCGACAGCGTCCGCGAGGAACTCAGCGCCGAGTACGAACTGCTTGAGACGGCGCGTCTGGACCCGTATCACGAGGATCACCTCGGTATCGTTGCCCGGCCCCGCGAGGACTGATTCGGTCCCTTCTGCTCACGCGACTTACTTCACGCGCGGACCAGTTATGCGGGCTGTGCGGGCAGGGACGGAAGGCTTTACCGGGTCGATTCCGATGTGCTGAGTAATGGACGCGACGGGTTCTGCCGAGCATTTTACCCGGATGGGGACGCTCGGCATCGAGGAAGAGTTCTACGTCGTCGACGAGTTCGGTCGCCCGACGTCTGGCACGGACGAGCTCGTCTACGAAACGGAGCCGCCAGCGGTTCTCGACGGCCGGCTCGATCACGAACTGTTCAAGTGCGTTATCGAGACACAAACACCGCGTATCGACGATCCGGCGGACGCCGGTGACCACCTCCGGTCGGTCCGGGATGCGCTGGTCGGCCACGCCGACGCGAACGGGTTCGGGGTCGCCGCCGCGGGCCTGCATCCGCTGGCGAAGTGGCGCGAACTCGAACACGCCGAGAAGCCACGCTACAAGTCACAGCTGGACCGCATCCAGTATCCACAGCACCGCAACACGACCGCGGGCCTGCACGTCCACGTCGGTGTCGACGACGCCGATAAGGCCGTGTGGGTGGCGAACGAACTCCGCTGGCATCTCCCGCTGATGCTCGCGCTGTCGGCCAACTCCCCGTACTGGAACGGCTTCGACACCGGGTTGCAGTCCGCTCGCGGAAAGATCTTTGAGGCCCTGCCCAACACTGGGATGCCGACGGCGTTCGACGATTACGACGCCTTCGAGGCGTACGAGCGGCGGATGCTCGAAACGGGCAGTATCGACGACCGGGGCGAACTTTGGTTCGACGTGCGACCCCACTCCGGCCACGGCACCGTCGAAGTGCGTGCGCCGGACGGGCAGGCCGATCCGGACCGCGTGCTTGCCTTCGTCGAGTACGTCCACGAACTCGTCGTCGACCTCGCTGAGCGCTACGAGGACGGCGAATCCGGCCGACAACTCCGCCGAGAGTTCCTCGACGAGAACAAGTGGCGCGCGATCCGTCACGGCCAGTCCGCGGACCTGCTGTCGCGCGATCTTTCGACCACACGCTCTGTCGAAGAACTGGTCGAAATCGAGAGTGACCGACTTGATATCGATGGTTTGTGGGAGCTGTATGACCGCGAAAGCGGCGCAGAGCGACAGCGCCGGCTTCGCTCGGAGGAGGGTGTCATGGCGCTCGCGGACTCACTGCGACTGGCCTGACCTGGGACCGGAACCGGCTGATTGGCACGGCAGAGAGCTATAGCCAAGGTTTTTATTCAGCTGTAGCTTTTGTCCTCACAGAGACAACGTATGTCTGCAGACGACACCGACCACGACGACCCCGAGGACACAGACGATGTCCGTGACCGAATCGAGCAGGAGGCAGACCGCGCGGTCGAGCAGTTCGACGAAGGGATTGTCGACCTGCTGGCGTGGGTCCTCGACACGGAGACGCGGGCGCGGATCTACGTTCACTTGCGACAGCAGCCCGAAAGCACCAGCGAGGAGATAGCCGAGGGGACCGGCCTGTATCCGAGCACTGTCCGCGAGGCCCTGGCCGCGCTCACCGAGGAAGAGGTTGTAACGCGTCAAAAGCGTGAGAGCGACGGCGCGGGCAACAACCCCTACGAGTACAGCGCCATCTCGCCGAGCGACCTCGTCAACACCATCGTCGGTGACATCCAGTCGGAACTGAACACGGTGTTCAACCTCGACGATCACATCGGTGGCGAAACGACACTAGAACCTGACGACGAGCCGGTAACGATCTCTGTCGAGGATGCGAACGACGACGCCGACGCGAGCGAAGATACTGGCAGCGACGAGGGCGGATCTGAGGACGAGAACGACGACGCCGACGTGTAGTCAAACCCCGCTCAAGCGAGCTGTTTCGCAAGTCGATATTACTAAACCTACCCGTGCCGTTGCCCGGGATATGAATGTCGCGCTGGGGGGAACGTTCGACCCGATTCACGACGGACACCGCGCGCTGTTCGAACGCGCATTCGAACTCGGGGACGTGACAGTCGGCCTCACCAGCGACGACCTCGCGCCGAAGACGCGCCACGACCAGCGCCACGTTCGCCCGTTCAGCGAACGGCAATCCGCACTCGCCGACGAACTCGCGACGCTCGCCGCTGAGAAAGGGCGCGAGTGGGAGGTCCGGGAACTCACCGAGCCGACCGGCATCGCCACGGAGCCGCAGTTCGACACGCTCGTCGTCTCGCCCGAGACAGAGACTGGCGGCCGCCGAATCAACGAAATCCGCGAGGAACGGGGCCACGACCCGCTCGAAATCGAAGTCGTCCCGCACGTCCGCGCCGAAGACGGCGACATCATTTCGTCGACCCGGATCGTCAAGGGCGAAATCGACGAACACGGGAACCTCACCCCGAACCGCACTGGCCGACAAAACATTCCGTAGCTACCAGCCCGGCGCTTCGAGTCCGGCTGTCTCCAGCAGGTCCTTCCAGCGTTGCTGAATCGTCAACCGGGAGACGCCCGTCGCCTCTGCGACGGCTGACTGGGAGCGCTCCTCACCGGCAACCAAGGCACCGACGTACACGCTGGCCGCCATCGTCGCCTGTTTCGATCGGTCTTCCTCCGGGACTGTCGAGAGAAACAGGTCGACCGCGTGGGACCGCGCCGCCGTCCCGAGGTCGAGCCTGTCCGACGCTGTTTCGATGTCGGACAACCACGTATCGTGCTCGATGCGGTCACTGGCGCGGTACATATCACTCCATTGCTCCCCCTCCCACCTAAACCTTCGTCGCCGGCAAGCGAAGGGTTCTTGATGCCAACGCGGATATCGACTGGTGCGCGCGGGTTGCCGAGCCAGGCCAAAGGCGTAGCGCTTAGGACGCTATCCCGTAGGGGTCCGCCGGTTCGAATCCGGTCCCGCGCACTACGTGCCCCCGCCCCGTCCCGCGGTTTTCTAACTCGTCCAACGACTCCAGAGACGAGAATGCCACTCGACAAGCCAAATTCACTAGAACGCTACGACGTTCTGAGTGACGACGCAATGGAACCGAGTAGAGAAATTGTAATCATTCCCAAAGGCAATCAAAAATATCTCAATCACAAGCAAGCTCTCGACTACCACGAGTACCGAAAAAAGTTCCTGACCTACCTATTGAAATTGGGCAAAAATCCGCAGAAAGCCAAGGGCTACTCTCCGGATACAGTCCGAAATACCAGCTACCGTGCTGCTCGATTTGACCTATGGACATGGAACAATAGAGGCGGCTACTCCATCCCACCAGACCACGATGATGCGCAGGCATACATGGACGAGGTGGCGCTACGGGACGTGTCTGACTCGACAAAGGGAAAGGCCCTCGAAATGCTGCGACGCTACTCTGCATGGCTACAACGACGACATGGACGCGAAGAGTGGGAATTCAGTTGGGAGTTCCAAAGTGGTGGAGATAACAACGCTCCACGGGACTTCCTGACGAAAGAAGAGCGGCGACAAGTACGGCAGGCTGCACTCAGTTTGGACGGCAACCCAGCATATGGGATGGATGAATCAGAACTCCCTGATAGCACCAGTGACGGGAATTGGAAGTATACTTCAATCGTATGGACTAGTCTTGACGCTGGCCTTCGTCCGGTCGAAGTTGGTCGAGCAAAGGTCAGCTGGGTAGACTCTCAGAATGGCCTTCTGCGTATCCCCAGAGAGGAGTCAAGCAAAAACGAAGGAAATTGGACAGTCAGCCTTACCGACCGTACTGCAACGGCTCTTTCCCGGTGGATAGAGCAGCGAGGGCAACACGGTAGATATGACGACACGGACAGTCTGTGGCTCACTCAGCACGGGAATCCATACGGTTCCAAGGAACTTGGTCGGCTACTGAGAAAACTCTGTGACCGAGCAGGCATTGAGTACGAAAACCGCGAAATGTCATGGTATTCTATCCGCCATTCGGTTGGAACCTACATGACCAAAGAACGAGACCTCGCCGCGGCAAAAGCACAGCTTCGACACAGAAATGCGAAGACCACGATGAAATACGACCAAGTTCCGGTGAGTGACCGACGAGACGCACTCGACAAGATGGGGTAAATCATGACGGACGACACCACCAACATTGACATTGAGATTGACGTTGACCAGCTATCTGAATACATCCAGCAGTACAGGGACGCAACTGACCGGGAGGAGCAACGAGAGATAGAGAACAAGGTCCTTGCCGAGACTGTCTGGAAAACCCTTCCACAAGCTCAAGACGACCTCTTGGTCCTTAACGAGAGGCAGGTTGAAATCTTGTCTCGGGACCTTCCTGATGATGCTGAGAAGGCAGAACAAATACTGCGCTCAATGTACGTCCAAAGGCTGTAGCAACTATACCTCTCCTCATAGACTGGAGATGACAGGATAGTCTATTGGCGAGTCTGCTAAAATAATATTTTCGCTTTGTTGCAATCCGTAGGAAGTAATATATTCTCTTCCAGTTGCGGTCAATACAGTTCCTCTTCGTACAAACGGATTCTTGTTTTTTCGTCGTTGAATTTTGGGCCTTTCTTGACGGTCTGTTCTTGTCTATCCAGCCTGACTAACCCTGCTTCTTCTAATTCTTTGAGCGACCGATGAAGTAGCTCAAGTCGGAGTTTCGCTACATCCTCGTTGGCAGAGGGGAGGTCGCTACGGGCCGCAATGGCCGGTGTGTCGCTCTTTCTCATTATATAGTTTACTGTCAGGGCACCAATAAATATACACAGTTTTCACTGAGGTTTGTCTCTCTAATTAATCGAAGGGTCAAGGACTCCACACGCTCAGTAAGCAGACGTACTGTGCAGTCTATTCAGGGAATACTATCTGAAAACAGAACCTTGTGGGGAGTTCTATGACCGATGGTCGGAGCTACACTTACGCACATCGACCGAGGACACCGTGCCGCCTTGCTGTCACTCTATCTTCTCAATAACCTCGTCGGTATACCTGTACAATATCCGGTCTAGCTCCCATGGAGTGACATTGAGAGAGTTGGCAACAGAAACGTAGAAGTTCTCGTGCTGTTCGTATGAATTGAATTCGATACCCAACTCATCAGTTATATTTTTGATTCGGGTATCGAGTGCCAGCGTATCACGGAAGTCTGAATGGAGGAGGTCCATGCCAATATTTCGAGCATACTTGTCCCCGATACCTTTGAATTGCTTCAGGAACTCTACCTTCTCACCCTTTCCAGTTCTGGAACTGAATTCGTCCTGAGCTTCTTCTAACCCACCCATTGATTCAATCCTCTCCACATGAGAACTGATGTACATAGACTTCTTGTTGTGCATATTGACGCCTGCTTCCAGAAGAACTTCTTTGAGGTGAGCAATCCGGTCTTCTTCATCCATCTGTACCAAGTTCTCATACTCTACTTGAGCGTAGTATTCGTCATTCACAGCTAGAGTGTTACCGTGTGAACCCTGCAACGTAGACATACTCAGAATTAGTTCGAACCAAAGCGTATCTGACCTATTTTGGCGCTGCTTTGCAATCTGCTTTTGGTCCTCAATCTGTTCTTGGGCATCCGTTGTTTCGAGTACTCGCTCCACTGCTTCAGTCAGAGTTTCCTTTGCAACCTCCTTTTGCATAGATGTCAATACAAACGACTTATTCATCAGTCTTTATTGGCCCTCATGGACCGCAGAAGTCGCCAACCTTCGAGTGATTTTTCAGCCCTTAGTAGCAGATTTCTCGCCATCCACCGACAACAGAATATCTTCCAGCGATGGTTCAGTGTGTGAGTTTAATCAGTAGGATATCGCTCTACGGATGTCAGTATCAACTTCTTTTTTATACACGTCATAGTATCCCGATTACATTTCCCGACGCCGTCTTGCGGTTCTCGCACCATAACATAGTGGGGGGTCGGGGGTAAAAAGAAAGGTCTAATAGGAGATGTGATTACAGTATATTGAATTATTTTATGCCTGCTATATAATGTATTATTGCTGTGGTGGCACTTTGATGTGGTCGTAATCCTCCGGGAATGTTTGGATGATACTTTCGAACTGTTCTCGGGTTATCTCCGGCTTGAAATTGGCCCCAAACTGCTTTTTGAACCACTCCCATGCCGGTTCCCAGCCCCACTTGAGAAGCCGACAAGCAACTCGCCATTTTTCCATGTGGGACAGCGTCTCGATATCACCTTGCTCGGCTTGTTCTTGGAGCGCGGCAACTTCAGTTTGTGAGCCTCGCATTGATAGAGCGCTGTTATGACCTATTTCTGAGCCGGTCGTCTTTGAGGTCGAGGTATTCCCACTGGTCCCCGCCTTTCCAACATCATACCCTTGGCTCTGTAAGTAATCAAGCGCGGCTTGGCGACCGGGGTCATCATCTGTAAGAGTGTGACCCACAACGGCTGCTTGCTGCGGCTCAATTCTGAATATGCGAGAATTGCGGCTTTGACCGCCAATGATGACTACATTGTCACCAGCTTTGTAGTCCCACTTTTTGTAGTCGCGCTTGGACAACTGGAGTGGTGCGTGTTCGTCAGCCTTAGTGAATTCCTCGCCAGCACAACCTTGTGCCCCATAGAAGTACACAGGTACCAGCGCTGTGCCATTCCGCACGTCTTTGCGAGCGAAGGCTCCACCTTTCACCCTTACCACTGCAACACTTCTGCCATTACCTGCGAGAGCATATGGCGAGAACTCCTTGGCATTGTACTGAAGCCATTTGATTGCGTCCACCGTGTTATCGGGATACTGTTCCTGTTCGATGAGTGGTGTTTCTATCTCTTGGTTGTCTGATTCAATTTCAAGTACCGTCTTGTCACCATCCAGAACGCGGAATAGTGCCAGTGGGTCATCGAGTGGTGATTTCAGAGAGTTGACTGTCAGCGACTCTTGGGAAACAAACACCTGTTGAAGCACGTCAGCGTAGGAGTCAGGAACCTCCGTGGTCGCACTGTCTGCTTCTCTGAAGATACGCTCATGGTTCCATTCTGGCTCAATCTTGACTTTCTGAAGACCGGTCTTCGCGTGTTCCACACCGGGAAGTCGGAACATACGCTTGGCGTAATACAAGCCGCAGTCCAGTTCTGCACCCGTTTCAGTGCAGAACGTTTCGGCCAGTTCTTTGAGTCGTTCCCGCTGGTTCTCACCCGAGACAAACCGGGGCACATGGACGTGAATCGAACGATTTCCGGAGAAGTACAGCGTGCAAGAGTGGAACGATACGCCAAGATAATCTTCTACAAACTCGCGAAACCACCTGATGAGGGTAGCCGGACCTTCTTCGTGGTAGACATCGCTCTCGATATGAATGGGATAGAGAACGCGGTCGTCGGACTCGCATTCATCTTGGAGTTCTTTCGCTATAGAGCTCTCACCTTTGATTGCGTAACCGTTCTCAATCCCTTCGTGTCGTTCATACTGCTGAGGGGTTAGAACATAGATAGGACTCACAGTGATAGCACCATCAGGAATAGCTTCAAAAACTGTCCGAAATTTCGGCTCGCGTGTAGGTCCTTCACCGTCAGCAAAACCGTATTGAACACAAGGAATAAAATCCCAATCTTGCAGAGTTGTAGCCGATACACTAGTCGTTTGATTATTATTAGAGGACATTATTGAATACAAGCAGTTACAAAGTCCACACTGGCTCGCTTAGAAAGCTGTTCGAGCGTCTAACGGTTCGAATGGAATCTGGTCTATTTATAAGTGCGACTCAGTAGAATCTAGATGATACCGTCGCCTTATTGCGATTTTTGCAGCATAACATAGTGGGGTGGGTGTGTGGGGAATGGTAGACATAGTATCCCTTCATGCTTGTCTATCTATTCCCGTTACTTACCTCTGTAATGCTGGAAAATATTCTATCCGAAGTGTTCCAGATATAGCTGCCTTCAATTAATGTACTATGCTGAACAGATTTAAATCTGACGTTTCAAATATAATCTTAAAATAAATATGCTACATAACAAGGTGGATGTCTGCAGCTGGTAAACTGCGGAGCAAAATCGATGAGTCCACTGGGAGAGAACTCCGAAATTGAATGCCTCGCCGGAAGAAATAGCCCAACAGGGATAGCCTCTATCGTATTTTTAGGAGTGATGGCAATATACAGCGATAAATATAGTCTTAAATTTCTACTTTCACGCTCAAATCTCACGGAAATGATTACAAATTTAATTGAAACAGTTATATATCAGACTTGCTACAATCTGTTAGTGTGTAGCTGGGCACGGTGGTTCAGCGTCAGCCTCTACACCGTCTGAGCGGCTTTGTGGGTTTTCTCAGCGGATTCATCAGATATCGAGACCCAGACTCTTGTTCAGTACCAGAACGCTCTCTAGCAGTACACAGAAGACCGTTGTCTGTATAGTGACCTACTCATGCCCACACTCTTTGACTCGATGCGCATTGACTGCCTATCTACACTCTTGTATAGGCTACAGTAATATCATAGAGACAAAGACTAGGAGGGAACTGGGACGCTCGATGTGATTCAATAACAGCTATAGATACAGCTTCAATAACAGCTGGGATATTACTAGCTCTGAATACCGATATAATGTTACAGCTGTTATCTGACCTCTATGTGATTCAAATAATAGATTCAACTATATTAGTAGATACTAGAAAAAAAAAGAATATAGTAAAATACAGCGTTCAGTATGTTAGCGTACACGCGTGAGGCGGTGGTATTCCAATCAGATTCTGACACGTTAGAACTGTCTCTCAGTCTACAAAATTTTATTTCTGATGAGACCCTCTCAATAGCCTCTGAACGGATTTGAATTTTACACGACCCAGTCATTCTAGAACCACACGAATCAACTCAGAACTATCTCTGTGCCTTCTGATTGCCTGTGAGAGATGAAGCAGTGCGCTGGCACGAGTCGGTGGCTATCTGCTGGCGAACTTGGACAGCAGCGAGACCGCATTGACGGGTATGTAACCATGCGAGGTTTTGACAACACAGTACCACCCCATGGGTTGCATTTTACGTAAGTCGGCTCAAAAAATTCTGGTGAATTTGCCTAGGTTCAGGGGCGTTTTATATCCAAATAGGGGCTATTTAGACTCAAATTAAGACAACTGTCGATATTTCGTGATGCTACTCGGAGTTGCTCAGCCGCTCAACCACTTCCGCAAAGGCGACGGTCTCGGTAACGTCAGTGATTTCGATGATGACACGCTCTCCTATTTCGGTATCAGGGACAATCACCACAAATCCACGTTCGACACGGGTGATACCATCGCCTTGCTCGCCAAGGTCTTCGATTTCGACTGTTCGTTGCTCACCCTCGTCGACTGGCGGCTCTGGGTGCTCGCGTTCGTGCTGTGATTCTGTGTCGACTGGCTCGGTTCCACTATTCGCTTGTGACGAAAGAAGCGCGATACGGTACATCTCACCGGGTCGAAGGGTGCCAACTTGGAGTTCTTCCTCTGGGACTTCAATCACGTAGGAGTTGTCTCGTTCTTCAACAGTAGCAGTAAACAGACACCGAAGTTGGTCAGGAATATCCATCAGTAGTATCTCATGCGAGATACTCAAATCGAGATACTTGATTCTGCTGTTTGAACTTATTCTGGCGCAACAACGTCCTTGCACGCCGGACACTCTGCCCATACGCCCTCTGTCCCATCTTCTTTCTCGTATTCCACTAGAACCCACGCAGTAGTGATGTTCTCGTCGCAGTCTGGACAACGACCGAGGCTTTGCGTGTTGTCAGGCATGGAAGGAGCGTGTGACAGTATTCTGTTTAGCAGAACTTCGAACGCCCGTGGAAATAAGCTTTTGTAGCTTTGTTAAAATTATCAGAAGGGGACGGTTTGTGACCCGGTTGCGGTCAATGTAGGGGTTAGATTATTCAGGGAATTTAAATGTACAAATAACCTAAATAAGATATGGACTTCGGCCAAGCAGTTAACGACGCTGAGGAATTAATCGGGATACTGGGCATCCTCTCCGTGCTGCCCGTGCTGTTCGTTATTACCCGGAATATCAACAACCCAGATTTTGAGATGAGGTCGGCCGTCCTCTATACCATCGGTGGCATCGTTGAAGCCCTTATGCCAGCTATCGGTCCTACGATTGCTGTTGCAGTCATACTCTACTCTCTCGCAAACTTCGACTTTTGATACCGGTCGAGAGTGTCATACACCGCTTCTCGCACTATCTATGATTCTCCCAGCAAACGATAAGTACGCACCTTGTACTCGTCACAGCAGTTGTGGACTGAAGGATTCACACTCCGCGAAAAATCTGAGAGGCAAATCCTGCTGAAACATTGATTCATGGAACTACTGCTGGGAAGAGACATGAATTGCCCTCGAAGATTGCCAGATAGGTTTCTTCAGTAAATAGCGGAAGAGGAGCGACGGATTCTGAGCATCAGTTTGTAGTCGCGGTCTCAAAAGAATCCATGTGCCTCTTCAAAGTGGTCAACGACACGTTCAATGTCCGATTGCTCCCATTCTTTCCCACAGATGACGCATTTTGCCATGTTAATTGAAGCAACAGAATTCGTAATAGAATTTATGATGTCTCTCTAATGTAACGCCGATGTGTTCTACGCCTACCGGAGTTCAGATTGTATCATAGAATTATAAGTATAGTATCAAGTGAAGTGACCGTTACTAACTACATATTACGTAGACTTCACAGGTTGTAACCTTGGCCGGTCTGTTATAATCGCTCTTACTGCTGGTCCCAAACCAGCACAGAATGTGATGCAGGTATCCGGCTCTATGTGCGTTTACTCCAGTATCTGAATCACATTGAGTTCCATATTTTCCCCCACGGTTTGACAACAACCAAGTCAGCAATTAGTACAGCCTGTAGAGACACGACCGCATATTGTACGTAGAACCGCGCCTTTGACTTGCCCCAAGAGCGGAACTCAAGCACCAGCAGGATTCTTAGAAAACGCTGGTCTATAAGCCACGGTAATAAAACATTCCAAGCCACTACAATAGGGGGTCAAGCGCGCCTCCATGCTTTCCAATTCTGCCGGACAGTCCGGCTCCTGTAATAAGACGAGTCAGAGGAGTTTCAGGGCGGAACTCTATCTGTATGTCCAAACTGTGCGAGCGGTGCTTGTTTAGTTTCGATATAGTATGCACCGATGAGGTCGGTTTCAATTTCTTGCCGCTTGTGTGAGGCGTCGAGGTCGCCCCGCTCAGCGTAGGCAAAGAGCCCCTGTTCACCGAAGGTCTGTTCGTGGTTGTATAGCCGTGACGGGATGTTGCTGGATTCCCCGATGTACGCTAAGGTCGAATCCTGCTCTTCGTACCATATTCGGTAGACTCCAGTGTCGGGCGGGTCGGCATCGAGGCGTTCTGCCAGTCGATACGGTTCGGACCATTCGAGGCTCATCCAGTCTCGGGCCAGTGGTTTACGCCAGTTCTGCCAGTCTGGAGGTTCGACACCACTCGCAGAATTAGGTTCATCCTCGCCCGATGCGAGTCGACCACCCTTGTACGCAGGGTCGTTGTAGCTGTAGGAGGATTGCTTGTAGCCGTCAATGATTCGACCGAAGTTCGCTGTCGGGCTACCATTCGTCTCGCGTCGATGGAGGGCGATGAGAGCCGCTTTTATCCCCTTCCGATGTTGTTCGTCTTCTGCTCTCGGAGGAATCGTGTGCGAGACTTCGAGCGCAGAGCCAACGTTATCTCGAACTGCCCAGAGACACGGGGCCGCAGTATGTGGGTGGGCATCTCATCGGCATAGACTCCTCTGGCAAGGCTCTGTATCCGTCTTCGAGTATCACCGGACTCACCGATATATTCGAGGTTGATGCACTCGCCTTGCTGGTGACGGATACGGTACAGTCCTGCTTCTTTGGGTACCTCCGAGAACGAGTCTGCGTCGAGAGGTTTCCACTCGGACCAGTCGAGGTCCAGCCAGTGGAGTACGTAGAAGTCTTTTTCTGTCATATTCGCTCTTTGTACCACGATTTTTTCTCTCCGATGAACAGACCTTCGGTGGGTATCTCGATAGAGACTTCTCCATCCTCGATGTGCGGGAGGAGTTCCTCATAGTAGTCTTTACCCGCGTGAAAAACGAGCGTAATATCCTCAGAGAGGAGCCCTTGCTCATCCAGTTGGTCGGCTATGCGCTCGGCCCACTCTCGCTTCTTCGCTACCCTCGCACCACTGAGCGTCTCGTCGTATGGTTGGATGGGGTCACCGTCTGGGTCAAGGAGGCCGTGCTTGGCCGAGAGTATCCACCAGTCGTCGTGATAATGTTCGGCATAGGAACTCATCTTCTGGAAGTAGTCAGAGGTGTAGAGGTCCTTTGGCGGAGCTGGCTCGCCTCTTTTTGTCTTGACACAACTGACGAGGCCAATTTCTCGGGTCATCCTTGTTTCCTCATCAGTCAATTGTGAGGACATCCGTCACCCTCTTTTTCACTAAATCGAAGGTCTGTTCTGCCATATCAAGGTTTGAGCTGCCAGTAATCACTACTCTACCAGACGCAAAGAGTAGAACAACATTTGCGGCCTCTGCTGGACGGTAAACCAATCCAGGAAACTGCTCAGGTTCATATTCCGTGACTTCGAGTCCTAAGCCAATTGCGAGCGCGTTCAGATTCAGTGGTTGGTCCAGTTCTCCTGTGCAAACAAGGTTCTGAATGCGGAACCACTCATCATCCGGCGTCTCAATTATACCGTTGTCTGCGAGAAGAGTGAGGAACCGCTCTCGTGTGACATATGCTTCCTCCTTCGAATCTGCACCGGTCACGATGTATTTCCCCGTCCGATACAATGTAACAAGAGGTGCCTTGTCGTCAAACCGAAGATAAACACCTGGATATTTGTTTGGGTCGTATTCGGCAATCGAACCCATATCGGTAGCGACCTGTTCCAAATCAAGTTCGACATTCAGCGACCCCGACCCGACGACGTTAACAATCTCAACCATTCTATTGAGGATATCCTTTATTACGGAGTTTATCGGTCCTTTTGTGGTTTCCACCCAAACCAGTCGAGGTCGATTAAATTAATCAGCAAAGGGATATCATCTATCATATTTAGTTTTCTACACAGCATTATATTGTAGTCTCTGCCAATTCGCCAGTCTTTTTTTGATTACCACTGGAAGGTGTTTCTCGGAATGCAGATGTCAACACAGAATTCCTATATTCATCAAATAGTTCCCTGAGGTCTTCGACGGCCCGGTTCACTCGGCCCATATCCACAGATTCAATCTGGTTTACGATATCCTCCTGCTCACTCAAAGGAGGTACAGGAATTTTCTGCTCTAATATCACAGACTGATTGATATTTTTTTGACCCCCACCCTTTCCTTCGGATACCATTTGTGGTTTGATATGTTTGAAGTAATATAAAGTATATTCCGGTAGAACTTCTGTACTGTCCAGTTCAAGACAGCAGATTGCCTGATTACCACTCATAACCTCTCTCAGTATAGTGCTCTGCCCACGTGTAGCACCATACATCGCAACAAGAATGGAATCTTTTGGGAACAATTTTGCACTTGTTTCTTCCAACCCTGCATCCGTGATGCTTTCATCCGCGGAATACACTTCTTTACCCTTCACTTCACCTGAGGATAACCAGTCTATATCGCCATTCCAATACCTATCTTCTGACCGTTTAGGTGTTCCTCCATTTTTTGCTTTATATACCACTTCTTCAACGGCTTTCAAATCCCAGTGGTCAGGGATATCTTGTTCTGTAAGAATTTGGTCTGGACCTTCGCCCGACAAACTCTCTTTTCCTGCGAACAAGAATGCAAGTAAGCTATCTTCATATTCCTCTGTCAAATTCCCTATATTTCTGACACTTCCAGATAACGTATCCACTCTATCTAACCGTTCCTCAATCGCATCAACGATTTCCCCTTGCTCATCAAGCGGTGGTAGAGGAATAGACACTTTTTTCATATTTGTTTGGGTGAGCTTGGGTCTCGTAGAGCCTGTTTTGAGAGGGTCGAAATCATAGGATTTCAGATAGTAATATAGAAAATCATTGGAGAGGTGGTCTTCCTTTGTTTTGAGCACGTGGGCGTGGTTGTTTACCCAAGATTTTCCACTTACTCTATAAGTATATCCTGTAGTAGCGCCATCTTCTGCGAGAAGAATAAGGTCGTCGTCAAAAATATAGTCATCAATCCAACCAATCTGGCCACCAGCTCCATAGTATGGATATTGGTCTTCACGGCTTAGTCCTTCAATCCGTTTTTCCCTATTTTCGGAACTAATCGGTTCCCGATGTTTATCAAGTATCTCAACTACCGTTTCAAATTCTTTCAACTGCCAGTGGTTCGGAATATCCTGTTCACTCATCATCAGAACCACCAACGAGTTGATTCAGTTCAGATTCAATAGTGTGAAGCTCATCTTTGATATCTTGTGCAATTTCGGCAGGAGGCCGATGCCCCTCATATTTATATTCTTTATATCGTTTTAGATATAATTCGTGGCCCTCCTCACTCACCTCATCGACATCAACTTTGAAATATTCATCACAGTTTTCGCGATTGTTTTTATACTCAACGAAATCTCCAAAGTGCTTCTCAAATTTCAAAGGATTTCCATCTTTGATGTTTTCATAGTCTGAACGGGCATCATAGAACCAGAACTCATCAGTTCCACTCCTATCTCGTTCAAAGAACAAGACATTCGCATCGACGTAGGAGTATGGCTGAAAGGTGTCTTCTGGAAGAGCTAAGATGGTATCCAGATTAAACTCATTTAGGAGTTCCTTCCGCGCTGGCTCTTTGCTACTACCAAAGAGTATCCCTTCAGGCACAACAATACCAGCGCGTCCATCATCACTAAGAAGGTCCATCATCATCATCAGGAAGTTCATTTCTATCGAACTGTCGCACTTTCTGTTATAATTAAAACTAATGTCTGAGCCAAATGGAGGATTTGCTAAAACTAAATCATATTCTTTTGAGTTGTTTTTCTCCTCTCGGAGTGAATCACCCCGCATAGCGTTTACATCGCTGGGGTCAATGTCGTGCAAAAGGTAATTTAGTAGGCCCAATCGATAAGTTTCAGTGCGTATCTCTCGGGATGCCATCCGTTCTAGTTTAGTGGAGAATTCTGTCGCTGTCTGCTGATTAGATATCGTCGCAACTACCCGGTTGAGGAACCCGGTGGGAAGTGTGTACTCTCCACCGGACTCGGTAGTTGTTGACCGAATT
>NZ_QXIK01000026.1:0-24127 GCF_003666065.1 Haloarcula sp. Atlit-7R
ACGCCTATCCGTCGGGGTGGCGGTACACGCTTCACTACGGAGCATTGACCGCCGGTTCCGAGACGCTCGACGACGGAACGATCCGTCGCTACGATAACTCACACGAGGATACGAAAGGCCACGAATTACACATCGCTCCCGACCCGGAACCCGATTTCGTAGAGTTCCCCGGCATCGAGGTACTCTACGAACGGTTCTGGGACGAGATCCCGAAGCCACGCTTTGGTCCATCCAACGACAACGGTGATACCCATGACTGAACAGAACGTACTCGTGGTCACGGTCGACGACGAGACCAATCCGTACGAAGAAGGCCTCGAAGCGATTCAGACACTCAAAGAGGGAGAATACCTTGACCGGCCGGCTACTGTCCGGTTCCCGAACGAGAGCCAGCTGACTGACGTGTTCAACGAACGGACGTACACACTCTTGCGCGTGATTAGAGACGAACAACCAGAGAGCATTCGCGAGACAGCACGACTTGTCGGCCGTGACAAAAAGAACGTCCACGAAGAATTGACCACACTGGAAGCGCTTGGCGTCATCAGCTTCGAGGCAGTCGGACGGGCAAAGAAGCCAGTATTCCCCTACAACGACCTCATCGTATCGCCGCTTGCTCACGACCCCGGGGACGGGGCCACTGCA
This sequence comes from Haloarcula sp. Atlit-7R, assembly GCF_003666065.1. Lineage (NCBI taxonomy): Archaea > Methanobacteriati > Methanobacteriota > Halobacteria > Halobacteriales > Haloarculaceae > Haloarcula > Haloarcula sp. Atlit-7R. Next base: position 646 of record NZ_QXIK01000026.1, read on the forward strand.
GCCCCCTGATCTCTTGTTGTCTTGGGAATTGGTCGTGATTATCGCGCTAATCACAACCGGGTAGAGAGAATTATCCAGATCGACGGGTTGCTCTCTAGTTTGCAGAATTGACGAGCGAAGTCTGGGTCGTCATCGGGTCGGGATCAAGCCCCAGCACGACCGATTTGGGGGGTTGGTAACGCACTGATTCGGTCCCAGTAGTCAGTTTTTCGAGCGTCGTCCCCTGCAGGTGAGCGACCAGCGACAGCACCGGCCTGACATCTGGATGCAACTCCAGCCACTCGTCGAACCGATCACCGTGTCCTGTCACGGCCAGCGTCAGTTCACCGCCGTAGTCGATTTCCCGGTGACCCAACCATAGAGAACTTCGGCGATAACAGCTATCTCGTCGGTAAACTGCGGGTTCTGTAGGCGTCAGTGTCCACGTCAGGGTGGGGTTGTAGCCTGCGACCCGCTGTCCTCGCTGCCGAATGGCAAGCAAATCCATCCTTATGATTTGGGACCCCCGCCCCCGGGTGTTTCCGCGTAAACCCTAGATAGGCAAGACAGGCTAAATGAGAATAAACAAGATACACATATAAATGCAGGAAAATACTAGAAGATATATTTAATTCTAGAGAGAGCAGATAGCTGATACAGAGGTTTGAAACGGATAGCAGACCATTTCTCTCTTTCTTCTACTCTAGGCAATAACTAGCTAGAAAGAAAGAGATATAATAAACGTAAGAAACAGGAACTGGTTCAGTTTATGCCGATAGGAAAATCCGCGTTAGGGGCATTCTTAATCGCAGTATCGCCAATAAGACCCCTTATCGAGACTCATTATGCTCTTCCACACCTCACACCATCTATAGAGTTACGCGGAAACACCCGGGCCCCCGGGGGAATATTTTACCTTCGTATTCCAGTCGTGGTTGATCTGCTTCAGATCTACGCGGAAACACCCGGGGGTCGCAGAAATACCCGTACCGACCGTAGTAAGCGAACCAACCGATACGTCCGAACACTTAGTCTTATGTGCTTGGGGTGAAAGAAGCACCGTATGTCACGGACGTTTGAGCGCGGTTCTCCGATATTCGAGGATGAACGTCCTCTCACAGATGATTGGGATCCAGAGGAACTGCCCGAGCGTGATGAAGAATTAGGGCAGATCCATAATGCGCTCGCACCTGCGATTCGCAATACTGGTGTCGGTCCACACAATATGTTTCTCTTCGGAAAAACGGGACAAGGGAAAACAGCAGGTGTTGAGTACAAACTTGAGGATCTCGTTGCAGCTGCCGATGACGCAGGACTAAATATCACGACAAGTCAATACAACTGCGCCGGCGACTCATCCTCATACCATGTATTGATCAATCTTGTTGAGCGTCTCACTGGTGAGAATCTGAACGGGCATCCAATGAGTAAAATCACCGATGCATTCTTCGATGCCGTGACTGACATTGGTGGAACGGTTATCATCGTATTGGACGAAATCGACAATATCGGGACGTCAGATGAAATATTGTACTCAATCCCTCGCGCTAAGTCCAACGGTAATATCCCCGATGATATGCATCTGAGTGTAATTGGCATTTCGAATAATTTTAAATTCCGTGACAATCTCTCCCCAAAAGTCAAGGATACCCTGTTTGATGAGGAAATTCACTTCGCACCGTATGACGCGAACCAACTGCGGTCTATCTTAGAACGGCGTGCCGATCAGGCATTCAAAGAGGGTGTTTTAGAGGGTGATGTTATTCCGCTCTGTGCCGCGCATGCAGCACAAGATAAGGGTTCGGCGAGGCAGGCACTGCGATACCTGTACAAAGCCGGTGAACTGGCGTCGAACACCGGGAGTGATGTCGTCACCGAAGAGCATGTGCGGACGGCACAGGAACGTATTGATCGAAAAAATATCGAAAAGGGAATTCGCGAGATGACGATGCAGGATCAACTGTCGCTGACAGCTGTCGTCGCACTAGAGGTAGAGGGCCAGAACCCAGCGAAGACGACTGAAATCTACGCTCGATACAAGGATATTGCTACGGAAATCAAGGCGGACATTCGAACCCAACGGAGTGTCCGCGACCACCTGCTTGAACTTGATCTGATGGGGGTTGTCAACGCGACAAAAAAACAAACCGGCAATCGTGGTGGCCCCCACTATGTCTTCGAACTAGGCTCTGACCTCGGGATGACACTGGATATCCTCTCTGAGGACTCTCGACTCGGCGACGCTATTGATCTCGTCACGACGAACCGGTCAATTCAAGAGTATCTCGACTGATAAGACTACGCGGAAACACCCGGGGGTGTCCTTTGCGGGATCATTGGTCTGGAACGAGAATTGCGTTATTAACGCCAAAGATTCGGCCCTATTTGGCCACCTTTCAATCTACGCGGAAACACCCGGGGCGGGCCGACCGATACTGAGTACTCCATCCAGACAGGTAGCAGTTTTCCGGATTGGTCGGCTCATCATACCTCGACTTCATTTCTTGCCCTCAGTTTCCAGTAGCAGCGTCTGTTGTTGATCTGCTTCGCGATCGTTGCTTTCGACGAGACATCGTCCGTGATGTCATCCGACTGCACGTCAGCTTCCCACCTAGATTCTATTCAACTTCGGCTTCGCGGGCTTTGTCCTCCCCAGCTGTCGACGGGGAGCGGTCCTTGTCTTGTAGCCCCTTTTTGAGCTGTTGACCTATTCTCAAGACAAAACCTAGACCTATCTTACATATCTTATCATGTAGTAAAAGTGGTACTACTTTCGATTTAGTTACCAGCTATATAGACTATATTGTCTAGATTTGTATGGTATAAGAAATTCTATATTTCCTCCGATTTACTGTCCTTATTCTATCCCGTGAGTGCATTAAAAATCAAGCAACAGCGAAGGCGCGAGGCACCCGATATAATACAAAAGTATTATATAGAGATAGAGTTTGTTTGTCTCACAAGTTTTTAGTTAACTCCAATGTCATAATCTGCTGCCAAATCCAAGATAGGGTTCAACAATAGTATTAGAAATCTAACACAGAATCGGTAGCGGATTACCGGTGGGGCATCGGTGGGCAAGCAAGAAACTAGAACCAGAGACATCCATGTCAACTCAAACCAACGCATCGAACGCATCGAACACACAACCAACACTCTACACTCACGCGAAGCGGCGGTTTGCTGACGCGTGGCTCACGCCCGGCGTGCGACAGGCGACCCAACTGCTGCTGCTCCTCACGCTATTTGCTGGCTCGGCGATGGGCCAGACCGACGTCGGGAACATCTACTGTAACACTGCTGTAGAGGACGGCGTCAACGTCGTCTTTGGCGCACTGGCTGGTCTTGGCCTGCCAGCGACGATGGTGTTCGTCGGTCGCAGTGGCCTGTCGTACATGCGGGCCTCTGGCAACCCGAACCAGCAAAACGAGGCTCGCCGGGACCTTATCCTCTCGCTGGTCGGCCTCGGCGTCGTCGTGCTGGCAATCGTGGCTCCAGAACTCATCACGAAGTTCGGGGACAACGTCGGCTTCGGCTTTTCCGACTGCGTGACGCCATTCTGAAGATACGATGCCATCACTCCGCTCACTGCTGATGATCGCGGCCCTTTGCTCGCTGCTCTCGACAGCCGCAGCTGCGGGGCCGGCGTCCGCTGGTGGCAACCCAGCCCAAATTGAGCGGGGGACGGCACACTCCCTTCCCGACGCGAGTCACGGTGGCGTGGGGGTACTCCAGCAAAACGCCACCGCGCCGAATGGCTCCAGCAGCGAGGGAACACAGACGAATCGCACCGAAAACAACGACTCCAGCGTCCGAGACCCAATAGGCAACGAGACAGCAGGCAACAGGACAACAGCCAACGGAACCGAAGGCAACGAGTCTGCCGACCAGGGACCAGCGGCGAACCAGACAGATGTGAACAGGTCCGTCGAACTCGGAGTAAGGCGGAACCTCAGCGCGAAAGTCTCGTGCTACGAGAACGCCTCGAACCCGCCGGCCAATGCGTCAGTGGGAGAAAACGCGACGGCGGGTGTCCTGCCCCCGAACCGGTCCTACAACCACAACCACACGTTCTTCCGTGCGCTGTGGTCTGGCGACCCCGATCATCCGAACCTCACACGGGCTGACCGGGCTGAGGCTGAGAACGGCACGCTGGCCGTCCTCCCCTCATGCACGGGAGATATGGTTTCTCGCGAGCCCTCGAACACAACACTGTGGAACCGGCCCGAACACGACTCGTTCCGGACTGGCATCGAGAACGCCTCGTATCCAGTAAACGTCACGGACACTCGCTCTGGACTCTGGATTCGTGACGCCTACGTCGCGGTCTTCAGCATCGAGCCATCGACGGTCGTCCATCAACAGGGAGGCACGGAACGGCTGGTCCGTGCGAACGGGACCGTGCGTGCCATTCACGACTACCGGGTGTACATCTCGGAGTTCTTCGAGGACGACTTCCGCGTCCTGAATACGTCGACGAACACGACGCTGTATGCCAACGGCACTGCGATGGACAACAGCACTGCCGCCCGGCCCACCCTCAACTACACGGGGATCAACGGGACCACGGAACTCCAGTTGGTCACGACGATCTCGACGAATATCTCGGAGATTGGCGATGACGAGATTGACGAGTACGAACTGACGGTCACGGACTCACGGACGGTCCGGGTGGAAAATCTCTCCGAGCGGGAGATGGTCGTCGAACCCGGCGTCGTCCCCAACGGCAGAGGGGCCACGACCGACGACTATCGCATCGGGACTGTAATCCCCGGCAGCTGGCAAAGCGTCAAGTTCGATGGCGGATACGAAGTCCAGAGCAAGTGGCGGTTCTACACCCGCTCACCGCCCGGCTGGGCGAACTGGTCGGAGAACACGACGACCCCAGTACGACCGCTCGAAACCCATGCTGTCCGGACGACGGAAGGTCCGGCAGTCACGGTCAACCGCGTCCAAAACGAGAGTTCCGACGGCTGGCGGTTCGTGCCCTCACTGGAAGCGACGTATTCGGCGAACGAGACTGTGAACACGACGCCGAACGTGACCAACAGGACGACGCTCCCGCCGGAGATTCGGATCAACCGTTCGGAGACGTTCACGACGGCAGATCGGTTCACGATTCGGAGTGCGGAACAACTCCGGACAGAGAACTTCGAGATCAACGGACTGGTTCGCGGGAACAGCATCGAACAGCCAGCGGACTCGACGAACCCGACGCTAATCCGCGAGGTCAAGATCACCTCTGAGGTGGTCAACTCGACTGACAACTCGACGGACCTGCTGGTCCGTGTCGAACCGACGGCTGGCTTCCCGATTGCGGCGGGGAACGTTACCGTCGCAACGGGGCAGTCCCGAGTCGAACGGTCACTCGCTGGCGATGATGAGATTACGGTCACCGTCGACCAGGGCGAAGTCTCCTCGGCGATCATCCAGTACAGTCCGACTCAGATCTGGTGGGAGCAAGGGCGTGCTGTCCCGGTACGAGACACCCAAGAGCGGGTCGCCTACGAAGTGAATCTCCCCGACCTTGCGGAGTTCATCGACCTCGCTGTAGTGACGCTCCTGACGTTGTTGCCGGCTATGCTGGCGCTGTATGGCTACGATGTCTGGACGAGAGGCAAATTTGTTGGTTGGTATAATCCATGACAAAGCAAGATATACCACGAAACAGCAGTATCGACCGCAGAACAGTGCTTGGACTCCTTAGCGGGAGCCTTGCTGCGCTTGCAGGCTGCAGTGGCGGGCTGTCTGATAGCAGTGACGGAGGTGACGGAAGCGCCGGCCCGCCAGAAGAGCAGTCCGACTACATCGAAGAGACGTCGATTGAGATTGTCGAGAACGGCCGTCAATTGGCTCTGGAAGTGGCTGTGACCGATGAGATCGAGCCCTCATCGGTTAGCATCATCACAGAGTCCGGTCGGGAGTTCGTCAGCGACTATTTCAGCCCCGGTGAAACCCGGACACGCCTTTCGCTAACAGAGGGCGAGGACTCGAATGAGCCGCTGCCTCGGGGCCAGCACACACTCTATCTCCGTGGTGACGACGTCGAAACCAAACTCCCACTCGAACTGGGCACCACGTTTGAGTTTGAGGAGGTTATCCCTGGGGCTGAACATCCAGACTTCGTCGATGGTAGCTTGGCGATGGTTGTGCGGAACGTGGGGAAACGCACAGATGCAGCATCTCAGACACTACTGAATGGTGAGGAGAAAAGCAATCGCTTCGTTCCAGTGAAGCCCAGCGAAACCGCTGTGGTTAAATTTGATTTCCTTCTTGAATACCATGGAGGTAATTGTAGGAGAGTTAATGAGAGAGGTGAAATAGTTGAGATCGATCAAGCACTGACTGTCAATTTTCTCTGGAGCGACTCAGTTACAGTCAGCCTGCCCATCAGATATAACGACACAAGCGGCTGCAAACGATCTCTGGCCGGTGAGCCAGAAGAAATCACTGCAATCCCAGCGGAGACAGAGACATAGCAATGCAGACGGAAATTGCTGGGGAAATCGTGAAGGAGATTGCCGAGAGGGTGGTTGCAGAACTCTCGTCGGCAATTACATCTGGTATCAGTGGCTTCCTTGATCAACTCAAATCGGACATCGTTGATTATCTCGACGGGTTTCTAGAGAAACTTATCGATCCAATGGTTGGGACACCTGCCCCTGAAGGACCGAATTCAGCAGCCCCTGTCGACATTGCATTTGAGTCGGCGAGCAATGCTCCGTGGAACTCGCTAATCTCAGGCATCTACTTCGATGGAATCGTTGGGTTAGCGCTCGGCATCCAGCTTTCTGTTCTGGCGATGATTGGGCTCAGGTACGGGTCAATGAACCCTGTTATCCGGAAGAAACTCCTACGTCGCCTCGGAGTTGCCTTCCTTTCGCTGTTCTTCTGGCTCCCAGTGGCCTCACTGGGGACGCAATTCTTTGACGCTATCGGTGAGGCGACTTACCGCTCCGGTCAGTCGAAAGAAGAGATCGCCGCACTAATTGGCTCAGTCCAGGAAATTGCGGAACTCAGCCTTGGGATATTCGTCGTTCTGATGATCGTTGGACTGTACGTCTACCTCAAGGCAGCGTTCATCTTTATCACCAGATGGCTGCTGGTCTTCCTGCTGACCCTGTCGATGCCACTGGTCGCGACGTTCTGGGCAGTGGAAGTCTGGCCGCTGAACCGCTTCTCGGGGCTGGCAAAACAGGTCGCCGGCGCGTACCCCGGAGTCCTCGCTGCGGGTATCCCGCCTGCAATCTTGATACGCATGAGCTTCGAGGCGACAAACTGGGGACTGGCTTCTGAGCTGTCGCTGTTCATCAGCCTCGTTACGCTGTACTTGGCGGCAAAGTCCCAGAAGGTCCTCATTCAGCGCAGCAGCCGCGTGGCAATCCAAGTCAGCGAACAGGCGCTCGCCGGCGGCAAAAAGCCACTCAAGATCGGTGCGGCGGCTGGTGGTGCGGCGGCGACAGCCGGCGCTGGCGCGGTCGGTGGCCCCGGCGCAGCAATGGCGACGGGTGGCACGATTCGAGCTGCCTCAGGCGCTGCAAAAGGGCGTGTCGGCAGTGCTGCTACGGGTGCCCAGATGGTCCACCGTCAGATGGCAGCCAACCCCGCTGGCATGAAGAGAGGTTCCAGCAGCGGCCCCACCGGTTCCGGTGGCGGCAGTAGTCCCAACGGCTCCGGAGGTGGCGGCAACAGTGGCTCCGGCGGCGGTGGCTCAGGCGGCTCCGCTCCACCCTCTGGTGGCGGCAGTGGCAGCAGCGGGTCTGGTGGCTCACCACCCTCTGGCGGCGGGAGCGGGTCCGGTGGAAGTCCCCTCAACAGCAGGTTCACCAACGGTGGTTCGTCCGGCTCGTCCGACGACTCTGAGAGCGACGACACTCCGATTAGCGAACGCCAAACCAAGATGGAGCAGCAAACCAAGATGGAGCGCCAGACGCAGATCAACTCTGGCGATACCAGAGTCTACGAGTCTGACTCAGACTCGCCGTTCTCGGATGGGAAACCCGACGAAAACGGGACCGATACCGACTCTGGTGGGTCCGAGTCGTACGACTCGCTCAAGGATGTGTTTGCAACTGATGACGATATATTAGGGCCGGATGTGTACCGCGACGGCTTGCCGCACAAGGGGGATGACGACTAATGGCTGACTCAGAAGAAGAGTACAACACAAACATCATCCACGAATCCCTCGGAGATTCGACCAACTTCTGGGGCGACTACACGCTGGGGGAACTCATCCTGTTCCTCATCCCACCGTTTGGCTTCCTTGTCGCGATGGGAATGCCGTTCGTGCCAGCGGCGCTGTTCTTCCCCACGTTGGCTCTCACAGCGGTCGTCGAAGTCTTCCTGTATATCCTGCACAAAGTCCGGCCAGATCACTATCGCCTGACTGAGTGGCTACGGGTCAAACTGTTCTGGCTCGTCAAAAAGAAGCAGTACACTCACGGCCAAGGGAATCAGGATACTCGGCAGGTCACGCGGTTAGAGCGGGTTATGCCCCACGGCATTGAGCGCGTCGACGGAGCGTACGTCGGCGCGGTCGAAGTCGAGCCCGCCAATATGTCGCTACAGGACGACGAGAAATGGGACAAAGCCGTCAAGTCACTCACACGCCTGTCTGAATCCCTGACTGGCCGGGCGAAACTCCACGTCACGACGGCCGAAGTCGACAACGAGTCCCACATCCAAGCGCATATCGACCGACTCGACGACCCCGATGCCAAGAGCCATTCGATCTTCCGGGGTGTCCTCATGGAGTTCGTCAACCGCTACATCGACGACAGCGGCAACGTTGAGACTGAGACTGAACTCCAGCGCAAGTACTACATCGTCGTCTGGGTCACTGACGACGACATTCACGACCTCCAGATGAACAGCGATTCCATCGCAGATTACCTGACTGGGATACCGGTCATTGGGCGGCTGTTCACTCGGTTCGACAGTGACACGCTCACTGACGCCGAACGAGAGGAGTTCAAGGCCAAGAAGCTCCACGACCGGCTCGAAACCGTCGACAGAGCAGTCAACAATATGTTTCGGTGCCGTAGCCGGTCGGTCAGCCCCCACGAACTGGCGCACTTGACTGAGGACTACTGGGCCTGTGAAACGCGGTCGGAACGCGAGTACGAAGAGGCGGCCTCCGTCTCTCCGGTGACGTACTCGGCACGGGAACTCATCAAGCACGGCGAGGGTGCCGCAGCCCATGACGCTGCGGAGGGCATGGACACCGACGACGTCGGTGGGACCGACTACGAGGTCGACGAGACCGACTTCGTCTCCCAGTTGCATAGGCCCGGTGAGAACCATCGGTCACTGGTCGCGCCGACAGATATAGAGTGGGAAGCCGACCACGCCCTCATCGACCAAGAGACGTACACCCGGTGCTTCTGGATCGAGACGTATCCCGAGCATCCGACGAGTGGGATGCTGGAACAACTGCTATTGGATACGGACCTCGCCGTCGACGTCTCAATCCACATCGACCCATACGACGCTGATACAGCAGTGTCGGTCATGAAAGAATGGATCTCCTCGCTGAAGATGCTGCAAAACGACAAGGGAGAGCTGGAAGCGGAGGATATCGAACAGGAGGTCAACCAGGCAAAGTACATCCGGCAGATGGTCCGGCGGAACCACACGTCGCTGTTCCGTGTCGGGGCGTTCATCCGCCTCACGGCTGAGACCGAAGAAGACCTCCGGAAGCAAACGAACCGGCTCGAAACGCTGCTGCGCGACTCCCCATCGAACTGTGGGGTCAAGCGAACGACCCGCCGGCAGGAGGCAGGACTGGTGACCGTCTCGCCGATCGGGGCCAACGAACTTGGGCAAAACCGACTCTCCTCAATGACTGGGGAAGCACTCGGGTCGCTGTTCCCGTTCTCGTCGAACTACCTCCGAATGGAGGACGGCATCGAATACGGACTGCACGGGCACAACGACTCCTCGCTGTTGATCGACCCGTGGGAACTGGAAACTGGCCACTCGGAGCTGGTGACTGGGATGCCCGGCGGCGGGAAGACCCACGGCACGCAGGCTCGGGCGATGCGGATGCTCAAAAAACGGTCGGACGTCAAGCAGATCTACATCGACCCGGTCGGGGATATGCACGGCAGCGCGAAGATGCTGGATGCAAAGACGATCACAATCAGCGGCGAGACGCCGTTGAACCCGTGCGAGATGCATCCGACGCCGCCGCATGTCCTCGAACAGTCCCCGGATATGCAGCCCGTCTCCGCCAAGAAAGACGAAGTGTACGGGGTCATCGAGAACTTCCTGCAATCCCGGGATGTCGATCTGGAGATGCACAGCGGCCTCATCACGTTCCTGATCGACAAGATATTCACTGAATCGGATATCGACCCAGCGGACCCGTCGACGCACACGCCGGAGAACTCGCCGGACCTGAGCGACTTCCTCGAAGTCGTTGACCGCCTCCAGGAAGAACCGGGAATGTTCCCCGGAGCGACAACGGAGTCCTCCCAGCAGAAAATCCAGCAGTACGCAAACGAACTCTCGATTGCGCTGCATCCGTTCCGGCCGGGGAGTACCTTTGGCAACCTCTCGAAAGAGTCGGACCTGCGGCTGATCGACGACAGCAGCAAGGCCGTCTATCTGGACCTCCAGCAGGTCGAAGGCTCGGGTAGTGGCCTCGGTAAGCAGTCGTTCATCATGCAACTGCTGTTGTCGACGCTGTACCAGCAGGCCAAGAATATGCAGCAGAAGGTCGAGATCATCATCGACGAAGCTCACTACCTGTTCAATGACGACGCAAATCTGGAGTCGCTGAACCAGATTGCTCGCCACCAGCGCCACGCTGGACTGCGACTGGTGATGCTGTCCCAGACGCTCTCTGAGTTCGAGGACAAGGGCGCAGCCGAGGAAATCGCGGGGATGTGCCCGATCAAGGTGCATCACCGCGAGCCAGAGCTAGGCGACGAGACAGCAACAAGCGCTGGACTGACGGACGAACAGCAGTCCTATATCCAGCACGCCGAAGCCGGCAAGGAGTCACTTGGCGACGGTCAGGGCTACTCGCAAGCGCTGGTTCGCGTCGACGAACATGGCGATTACCCGCTGACGATCAAGACGTCGTGGGAGGAAAAGCAGATCATTGACCTCGACGCTGACGCGGAAGATGCGCTCGACGTTGTTGCTCACGAGGCTGACTCCCGCGCTGCTGACTTCGAAGAGTTCGTGCGCTCGAAGGCAGTCGAGCAAGAGCTAACGAATCACGGATTATCGCCTGAGAAGGCTGAACACGTCCTCAACGGACTCAGCGAAGACGAGTTGGTGGACGTGGTGTCTGTGGCCCTTGACCAGGCACAGCCAGAAGCAGTTGTCGCTGATGGTGGTATCGAGGCAGAGACTGATGCGGAGTTCGGCACTACGGAGTGATTCACATGGATGAAAGTATCACGTTCTCGATGAGCGCAGAGAAAAAGAAACAGATTGTAACGCAAGCTGAGAAGAACGACGAAACGGTAACTCAGTTCCTGCTTAAAGCGGCAGAACAGCGTATATCTCGTGAACTGCAGGAGCAACGTGCTAACGAACTAGGGGTTGCAGATGAACTGCAAGACCTTGCTGATAGCGTCACTGGCGAAGTGAGCGCTGCAACGGATATCGACACAGATCAAGAACTGTGCCATACTGTGGCATTGTGGGAGTTGATTTCGAGTAAGTATGATGCTGATACTCGGGCTGCCGCAATGGAGGAAGCGCCAGAGAAACTGCAGGAGCAGGTAGCGAAAGTTGGCGGAGGTGATGACTGATGACAGAGCGAGATGAAGTTCTTCAGATATACACGACCAGTGAAAACAAGGAATGGATCAAAGAGCGGGCTGAAATAGAAGGCAAGACGATCTCGGATATCGGCCACAGTCTCGTTGAAGAGTATATCGACCGCGAGACTGGTGAAACCCAGTTTGAGCGGTACGGAACTGATACGCAACTCGAACTCGTCATGGAGAATATTCGGAGTGATATCACGGCTGAGCTGGACGAGTTCAAATCCGAGACGCTGGAGGAACTGAAGACGGTCCAGAAAGTCCGGACAGCATACACCATCGCTATCTGGAAACTACTGCAGGAGGACCACGATGATGCACACCTCAGATTAGCGATGAAATTTGCGACTGACCGCATTGGACGGGAGCCAGCTACAGAGACAACAAACGGGAGCGATGCAGACTCAGGAGAGCAGGGTCGTGAGTCCTCGGTGGCGACTAATGCTGGGGGTGACGGTGCATGATACTGCCAACGGATTATCAGCGGAATGGAGCAGGGAATCTCGTTGATTACATCCGGCGCGACCGGGACCAGGACGCCGGCGCGACAGTTGACCTACTGAATCCGGCCGGGCGAGAACTGTCCGACCCAGAGGTGAATCGGTTCGTCGACAAGAGCCGAGAATTCAGATTTCAGCGGCATCTGATCGTCTCTCCTGACCCCACTGGAGAATACTCACCAGAAGAGGTGAATGCCAACACTCGGGAACTTATGAACCGCGAGTTCGCCCGGCAGCCGACAACTGACTACGTATACGGTGTCCACCAGAATACGGAGTTCCCACACGCACACGTCGCAGCAACTGGGGAACCAGCAGAGTTGGAGATGGATCGGGAAGATATCCGGCAGATGCGCGAACAAGCAGCGACCGTATTTGCAGAACCCACTCGAACGAGAGACCCAACGGCTGCCCCTCGCGATGCCCCGGAGAATCCCGGTCGGGTTGTGGATGAAGAAGCTCGGGAGCAGTACCACGAGGCAGAACTATCGCTGAACCCCGAAGCCGAAAAAACGCTCAAGCGGGCGAGTGAGAAGAGTCAACAGAAAGACGCCGGACAACCCACGGCTGAGAAAGCGAGCGATGAGCGCCAAACTGAGCCACTCTCAGAACGTGCTGCGGAGAGGGGCGAAGAACAGGCGGCAACTGAGAGCGAACCCGAAATTGATCTTGAACGCGAGCAGGAACCCGAACGCGAAGTTGGGTGGTGGCAGTGAGTTCTAGTTCCTCTGCACCACCAGGACAACGCTCCGGCGAAGTCCCGAATAGCCTCAAGTACGACAACGTCGTCGGGTTCGTCTGGGCCGGGTTCATGCTGTTGTTCCCGCCGATGATCGTCGACAGCGACAAGGTTCTCCCAAAGCGGTTCTGGGCGTGGCGCTACATTTACCTCGGCTTTGGACTCATCAGCGCGGCGTTCTTCTACGACGTGCTTGTCCAGACACCCAGCGCAGCGCTGTTGTTCCCGTTCGCACACGTTCTGGCTGCCATCTCAGTCGGAACACTATTCGCTGACTTCACCGTGCCGGGGCTATCGCTGCCGATGGTCTCGTACTCGACCACGGTGCTCCTGTATGCCATCTCAATCGGTATCGTGTTCTCCGGGGAACTGCTCCGCCGGACCTCGCCGGAAATGCTCGCGATGAACCAGTGGGACCACGACGACGGAGAGTCCGTCGTCCCACTCGAAGAGGTCTCTCACGAACACGAAGAGGCTGAGATGCCGTTCACGCTCGATCAGGATGTCTCTACAGCCGTCGTAGGGGAAACCGGGAGTGGGAAGACGTCGATGATGAAGCTGCTGGCCTACCAGTTCCCGTACTACAGTAACACGGCAGTCATCGCCCACGACACCGGCGAGGACTTTCAAGCGTTCTACGAGGAGCTGGGCTTTGAGGTTCAGCGCATCCGCCACGAAGACAGCGACGTAGTCTGGAATCTGTTCAAGGACGCCGATTCAGAGTCGGACTTCCGAGAGGTCGCCGGCGCGATCTTCGGCGAAGCCGACGGCCACGACCCGTTCCATCGGCCCGCAAAACAGACTTTCGCGGAGATGCTGATGTACCTCCATCTCAGCGCGAAAAAGAACAATCGCCGTCACGCGCTCTGTCATGCCGATATCGTCTCACTACTCAACGAGGGCCACATCGCGCTCAAGAAAGCCCTTGACGAGTTCGACCGGCTGGACTCAGGTCATATCGACCCTGACAAGGGCAAAGGCGCACAGAACGTCTACCAGACTATCAAGGAGAACGTCGATCCCGTCTTCACCGGTGACTTCGGGGACTACGGGGAGTTCTCCCTGCAAGAGTACATCGAGAACCCGGAAGGCCGAGTCCTCATCATTGACTCGAACCCGACAGAACTGGAAACGCTCGGGCCGATGTACCAACTGCTCGCGGACTGGTCGATCCGTTACGCAATGAACGCCTCGAACCCGACGGTCCACATCCTCGACGAGATTGACGCGCTGCCGGCGCTTACTCAGGTGACGAACCTTACCGCCCGAGGCCGGAAACACAAGGCTCGGGCACTGGTCGGCGTCCAGACAATCGGCCAGCTCAAGGACACGTACAGTACAGTCTCTGGGATTGTCGGCAACTGTCCACAGGGAGTTTACTTCGGGCCGGGTGACACTGAGTCGACGGACTTCATCCTCGACGAACTCGGCGAGAGTCGACAGTATGATCGCTCCGAGATGGTATCGATGAGTCACCAGGGGCGCGGCGAGAACCCCCGGACGCAGGCTCGGGACACGTACAAAGAGAAGGACAAGACGCCGGTCACGTCTGGCTTGCTTCGAGACTTCCAGCCCGGTGAGTGCGTTGCCGTCTCTCGGACGACGTGGGTTCATGGACAGTCCTACGAACTGGCTGATGTTCGCGATAGCCTCCCGGCACAGGGTGCGGAGTCGCCGGGCAGTTCGGAACCGGAACCCACCGAGGATGATACCGACATCGAGAGTGACAGCTGGTTCTCGTTCACTCGGGCCCGACTTGATGATGTGCTCTATGGGTCACTTGGTGAGGACGACGACGATGAGTCCAGAGAGAGTGGCCCGGATCGTGACGCCGAAGTCGAGCCGACTGCCGACGCGACAGACGGGTTGGGCGACGACGAGTCGACCGACCCACTCGACCAGACAACAGCAAACACTGCCGTCACGTCTCCGGACACAGACTACCCAGATGTATCAGATGAAGAAGGTGAGTACGACGGTGGCAATCACGACCAGCAGTCCGACGACAACAGCGGTGACTTCTCCTCTGACGAGTCACCGAACCCCACCACTGATGAGACGGAAGCCGCTGAGAAAGGAGATGCTGAATCGGCCTCAGAATCAGACGCTACTGAGACTGATGAGCAAGACAAAACAGAGTCAGAAGAGAAGGGGCACGACCCGGCTGGGTTCATGTGACTGCCTCTCTACAGAGTAACGATAGCATCTAAGAAAATCTATACTTTTGCAGATAATCTCTTGATCTCCCTTTGGTTGTTGACTGATAGAGTCCTCTGGCTGTAGCCCCTCAATAGAGCCATTATCAGATATCCAGTAAAGTCTCCCCAGCTAACTGATTCTGGGTGAAATCGCCAGATGGAACCGGTTTTGCTCCTATCTGAATCTATTAGCCAAGTGACTGATTCGTACAAAATCGCAATACGTGGCGGGTGTGATTCACCGAATAATTGGTCCTTTAACTTGCCGTGCTCTGCGGGGCGTTCTGAGAGCGATTTTTGCGAGAAATGTATAGCCAATCTAACAGTAGGGGAGCGGGTCGATAGACCTGACACAAACAGGGGTACGAATCCGTTCAGGCCACCTGCACTCACACCTATTGGAGAACAGATATATCTCACCTCATTCCCCAGAGTCCGACCGGGACTGCACATGGCGGGCCAGCCCCACCGAGCATCATGCGAGTCCACTGTGCCACGCACGTCGCCGGCCACCGACGTCCAGGGCCACGCCGATCACGACCACACTCGAGTTGAGCCAGTGCTGGCAGACCCACGCTCGGCCATCGCTCGCTTCGGCCCCCTCGTAGCGCACAACCCGGCAGCCACTGGCCGGCGACCACACCACTTTGTCCGGAGCTTTGTTCCCGATTCCCAACAGTTACAGCGTACCTTGTTTTCGCATCTTCGTGGTATCGTAATTTAGTGCGGCATTCAGCCGGGGAACTGTCCGATTTCCGGCGGGGATCGCGCCCGCTACTGCAGGCACGATTGGACCGGCGTGAGGCGCGCGACCGCGCCGAGCGCAGCGCCCCGTCGTCCGAGTGAGCGAGAGTGAACGAGGACAGGACAGACGAGCATCGCGAGTCTGTCAGTGGCGTCGCGCGCTGGGACGGGCCACTGGTTCAGGTTTGATCCTCACGGACAGTTCGGTGGTTCATCAACCCTTCAGAAGGGTTCAACAGACAGAACTGAACTGCGTTTGGCAACGCATTTGATAGTTGCAATGTACTATTCATATAATTCGGGATGGCTATACTGGATGATCTCTCGGGATTCGAGTTCGAAGACCTGATGGAAGACGTGTTCCGCAACCTCGGCTACGAGAACGTCCGCCAAGCCAAGCGCACAGCCGATGAGGGACGGGACGTCATCATGGAGGAAGTGATCGACGAGACGCGGCGTGCGATTATCGTCGAATGCAAGCATACGGGAACAGTCGGTCGCCCGGTCGTCCAGAAGTTGCACTCGGCCATCGCGACGTTTGACTTCGACGGCCCCAAGCGGGGGATAGTCGTCACCACTGGCCGATTCACGAGCCCTGCTCAGGAGTACGCAGATCGGCTCCAGCAAAACGACGACCCGTACCCCATCGAGTTGCTCGACGGCGAGGACCTCCGAGAGATCGCTGACGAGATCGGCCTCGACCTCTACAACGGTCGTATCGAGATTCTCTGCGACGAGACCCTGCGCCCGTACGATCCGGCGGCCAACGTCGACGCGCCGGTCCAAGAAGCGTTCCGCGATATCGAGAATATCAAGGCCGCTGACCTCCCAGAACCACACTCGCGGGTGACGTTCCGCCCGGTGGTCGAGGTCACCGCGGAAACGAACGCAGTCTTCGAGACGTCGGTGGGCGTCATCCACCGGATCAACGACCGCACGCAGTTTGTTGTCCACGCCGCACGCGGCCATCCGAAGGTGACCGACGACGATGTCGCGACGCTGGTCGCCGAGAATTTCCACGCGACGATCGACCTCGATACCGAGCAGTTTACCGAGGTATTCGACGACGTTGAGGAGCGACGGTTCGGGCAGACCCAAACGGAGTACAAGGAGTGGGCCGTCGAGCGGCTTCAGGACTACCACACGACGACAGTGACCTACACGGGCGACAACAACGTCACGTACAACAAGACGTGTGAGCCGAACCGCTCGGACATTTCCGTCCAGTTGATCGAGCCAGTGTACCTTCCTAAAGTCCGGCACAAAACCGATCTGCAGGAGTACACCTACCCCTACGAGTACTACGCGGCGGGCCCGTCAAGAGTGACCGCCGAGGACGGCATCCATCAGTGCGTCCATTGTGACACGACTGGAGGTGACGAGACGTACACCTACTGCCCGAACTGCGGAGCCATTGCCTGCTCCAGTCACATCAAAACGGAGCGGCTGGAAGGTAAGCCGATCTGTACGGGCTGTGCGGTGACGGAGCGGTTCGCGCTGAAGACGAAGTACTTCTACGACGACCAGAACCTTGAGGCGTTCCGCGAGGAGTACGCCGACATGCCGCTTCACGAGAAGGCGATGGAGAACAAATGGCTGGCCGGGGGTAGCGTGGTCGCGACGCTGCTACTCGTCGTTGGACTACTCGTCATCAGCGGCATTATCTGAGTGGCCACGGTGTTTACCGTGGCAGTCTTTGCAGAACTGGTCAAAAACTGCTGGTTCTCATCGGTACAGTCACCTGCCCGTAGCAAACGCTCATGATTTCTAGTTTCGTAACACTATACAAGATGGGATACGATACAGAACACGTTCGAAACACGGGAGATGCCCCGGGGATGATCACCGGGATTCCGACGTTCACAGAATTGTTCGAGAACCCATCCCTTGCTGCCCTCTATACATCGATTAAACGCTCAGAGAGCACAACAGGCCCCGAACTCGTCGAAGCAATGAATGTCTCGAAAAAGACGGTGTACGACTACCTACATAAACTGGAACAGGCAGGTCTCGTCAGCAAGGTCGCAGAGGATGCTGGTACCGCTGTGTACACTGCTGAAGAATTCGAACTGACCTTAACAGTCCGCGAGGCTGAGGTCTCTATCACCCCAGAACTTATCGAAGTGATCGCACACAAAGACGAATACCCAGAAATCGAGCGAGTTCTTGAAGACCACGGTATTGTCACATTCGCGCTAGCACACGATCTTGTGAAGGAGCACAGTGAGGGGGATGTCACAATCCGTCAAATCGCAAGTCTCACCGATCTTTCGCCTGGAATTGCGTATGACCTTGTTGAAGCGCTCTATTTGATTCTTGACCTCGGTGACAGCGAATCGGCTCCGACGACGTGCACACCGGGAGATTTCGATGAGGATGACGACGATCTCCTTGAGGAACTGACAGACAAGTAGACTGAATGACGAGGATATACACGGCGAACATCCTGCTTGATGTCGAACTCCTCACTGAGTTGGACGACTAACTCGGTCCCCTGATAGTGGTAACTCTTAACAACTGCTGTAGCATCAGGAGGGGCATTCCCAAACGGCAGTGACTCAGCACAGCCCGCTACAGACCCGAATACAGCGGTACTGAGCGAGGCGAGGACCCGGCGACGATTCATATCAGATGCTGCAGAACTGTAGTTAAATACTTTCTCCAACTCAAACTTGGAGACATGCCTTCTGTATCCATCACGAATCGCGTAGACGTAGATACACGCCATTGAAGAGGCAGACCGTTGCCACTAGCAATAGACCACCGCTTAATACGCCTCTAAGGCTTCCAGAAACACCGGGATCTGCCACAATTTCAAAGGTGCTTTCAAACACTATCGACTGAACCACCAGAGCTAAGCCGCCTATCGGTATCAGTAGCCGTCGAGGGTGTCTATTTTCGTCAAACCTCATATCGTTGAAATACATGACCGTGGTATGAATACGTTAGTGAAGTTCTATGATTGGTGTATTCACCGTATTGAGCGAACACAACGTCTGCCAATTGTATTTCTCCCTGTAAGAGATGTACGCACTGTATCTCGCACGTCCGATTCAACATTTCCAGAAGCTGTCAGAATCAGCGTATAAGACCCAGAGGTTGTCTGCAGTCCTGAACGACAACTCGCCCTTATCCAGACTCTTGCTATCCAGTCTGCCATCCGATGAACTTCTCAAACCCAGAAGTAAAGGCGAGAAAAACGACAGCGAACACGAACCAACGGAACACATCGAAGGTACCAGTGAACGCAAGCACATTGAAAATGTACGACAATGACGCCCCAACGAATGCAGCGACGTAGAGGTTCCTGCGGATGTTCATGCAGATACTTCTAATGACAGTGTGTTAATTCTTCACCAGCGAGTAGCACGACTCTGTAATTTGGCTGTTGAGTACATCACGAACTCCCTCGGTACTGAATAAGCGCTCTATATTTTGCACGCAAGTCTTGACAAAACTTGGATAGCTAGATTATAAGAAGCGTTCTATGAGACGCTTCTTGATGATCCCTCTAGAATCTGTACTCCAGTAAGGGCCACACGCTGCAGACGGACTAGCGAAAGAGCGGTTCCCGTCCACCTCCCGGCGGCAGGCCGGGATCGCGCCCGCCACTGCAGGCACGATTGGACCGGCGTGAGGCGCGCGACCGCGCCGAGCGCAACGCCCCGTCGTCCGAGTGAGTGCCAGCGAACGAGGACACGACAGACGAGCATCGCGAGTCTGTCAGTGACGTCGCGCGCTGGGACGGTCCACCAGCCATCCACCCCAGTTGCGCCCCGGCCGACAGACCCACGCCTGCGATACACCTGGCCCTCCGTGGAATCGGTATCTCGACGTGTGCCAGCTGGAGCCACCCGACCCGGAGCTTTTTGAGCGATGACGGACAAATCTGAATCGCACCGTTCTCATGTCACAGCCACACCTTTCTCCAGAGCAACAGCCATCCAACCAGCGTCAGATTCCGAGTATCGAATCGATTGGGCCGGTCGTCGACGAAGTGATCGACATCGCCCGGCGAGAACTTGCTGCACCGCGGTCAGTGAAAATCAAAACATGGGAGGATCGCGAGTTTCTGGTGCGTGTCAAACACGGCTCAGCACCAGGCGTAAACACCCGATATGGATACGAGACAGCAATCCAGTATCACAGTGATCGGGAAGCCGTCGAAGCCTTCCTGATCGAAGAGGATACTCACACCGATGAAGCAGAACGCCTCCTGAAGATGGAACTCGGAACGATCCCCGATCCAGTACCAGAAAAAATTGGGGAGTAGACGACTGACTTACTTGTTTGTCAGTTCTCGATGGCAGTCCTCACAGACCTGCTCGTACTCTTCATCGCGCTCTGGGTCGTAGAAGGACCCGGCGCGAAACCTCACAGGATTGTACCGAGTGTTGAAGACTTCCTCACATCGCGGACACTGGACATCTCCCATTTTAGAAATTACCTCCCGGCGGCCCTGTCTGGCCGCCACCTGCCTGCGGCCACACAAAATCGAGGGGTGTCTATCCGAGATATCGGGCCCAGACACCGACTAACCAACAGCTCCTCAGACTGCGCCGACTTTGTTGGTTAAGACGAAGATTCCCCGACTCACCGGCAAGAGCGGTTCCCGTCCACTTCCCGGCGGCGGGCCGGGATTGCGCCCGCTACCGCAGGCACGATGGACCGCCGCGAGGCGCGCGATAGCGCCGAGCGGAGCGTTCCGTCGGCGTCGCGCGCTGTCGCGACCCACCAGCCACTCAGCCCGGTTTCTCCCGGGCCGGCTGGCCCACGTCCACGCACACACCAGAACATCGGCTCTCTCACAGCCGCCACCAGACTGACCCACGTTGACGCGCTGGTGCGGTGGCGTGCCAGTCCGTGCGCGCGGTTGTCTCGCCGCCGTCCGCTGTGCCGGAGGCGGTGGCGAGGCCGCGTGCGCGAGCACCGTCACACCGCCCGAGGAAGCCCCCGCTCAGTGGGGCCGCCCCCGGTGTCGGGCGTCAGTCTGCGGAGTGGACGATACCGCGATGAGTGGCGGCCCCATGCTCAGTGTCGAACAGGTCCGAACACCCGGACTCGGGACAGCGGGCCTTCCCGAGGGTCACGGCGACCGCGCGGTCAGAATCCCGCTCGTTGGCCCACTGATGGGTGTCTGACTCGGCCTCCCACGACGCCACCGCCGGGCTATTTCCCGAGGAGCCGAACATACTACTCCCGTGTCCAGTGGGCGCGGGACCGTCGCCGCGCTCGATGACGCACATGAGCGTGTCGCTCGTGACAGCCACCGTCTTGATACCGTTGTACTCGTCGGGCTTGCCCCCGGAAATCCGAACTCTGTCGCCCTCGTGGAGCGTGCGGACCATCTCGCCGCCGTGCATGGACTTGCCCCAGACCGTGACCTTCGCGCTCGTACCGTCGTCGTCCTCGATGTAGAGGACTTGGTACTGGTTCCGCGCGTCTGGCTCCGCGATGATGTGCGTTACTTCGCCTTCAACCGTACACTCGTAGCCGTAGGGCGAGACATCCGCGATAGGCGTGGGTACTTGCAGGTCGTTCTGGGCCTCGTCCAAGACGGTAAAGGAAGCCTCATACAGGCTGTTACAGTCGCCCATCTGCCCGGACACAAGGGCCGCGAGTCGGCGGCCTGCTGCCGCTCGTGACAGACTGGTTTTGTCTGCCAGCGTCGCGGCCTGCTGGTTGACTCGCGCCAGCGTGTCGCGGTCCATCCACTGCCGAGGGTCAGCCGGGGAGCGGAACCCGTCAGCCCGTTCGGTTTCCGCGTCGGTGAGCTGGCGAGCTGAGGCTTCGCGGTCGGTACCGTCGACGTGGGCGCGTGCGACCTCGGAGTGTCGGGCCTGCTCGGCTTCGCGGCCGTGGCGTTCCTCCTGCTGTTCCAGCGTTTCGCCAAACCGTCGGTCCGGGCCGACCTCGGTCGAGCGCGTCCAGTCGTATGCCTCCTCCTGCCGGGCGTAGAAGTTGCCACGGCTATCGCTACCTCGATTCATCCTGAAATCGAGTTCGTCGCCGTTCTCCGTCTCTGCGACCGCCTCTAGAAGTTGCTCGGGACCACCCTCGACGTGGGCCGAAAGGGAAACCGTCTGGTTGCTTGCCGATGCTTTCTTACCGCTGGAATTGCTAGCGTACATTGTCTTTCTGACACCACGGAAAGACACTTGTCGGGTGCTCTAACACCCGATTTCTGCGGCGTGAAACTGCCCTGCCAGCGCCGCGTGCGTCGTGTCTTTCCGTACGTAATGGCATGGGTGCCGGCTACTTAAAGGTGACGGACCATTTGAATTGTTTCAAGTGCAATATTCGGGTGTCTGAGTGGTTTCTAAGCGGCGTATTGTATTTCGAGTTTCGGGGGAGAATAGTATATAAAGACCATAGGTGATTGACACCCCAGCGGGCGGCCCCATCGTGTGCGGTTGCGGTGAGCCAGCATCCCGCGCGGCCAAGCGAGTGCCGGATGGGTGAAAGCCCGGCAGCGCAACGAAGTGAGCAGCCCGGAACACAGGGCACGCAGTGCCCGTCCTCGTTCCGGCGAGGGAGCGCCGGCCGCGAGGGTTCCTCACCTGGATCGCGCGCGACTCCGACGCGTGCGTTCGATTACTGCTGTGTTGTGCCGTAGCAGTCGGGTGGGACTGAAAGGGGCACGCCGCTGGCGCTTGCCGCGGTCGCGTCAGCGGCCCCTATCCGCGTGCGGTTTGCGCGGATATGTCGCTGAGCGACCGCCAGCGGCGTGGGGCTTTCAAGGTGTGCTGGTCCGACACCGAGTTCGTCGTCGCGATGTTGTTTGGAGTAGTGCTGCAGGTCCCAGCAGTCCCGTCGCAGTCAGTAGTGCCGCCGACGTCAGTGTCAGTAGTCCCGTCACCAGCAGTCTCACGGGTACTGCCAGCCGAACCGTCGGCTCCCTCGACACCGTCACGAGTGCCACCCAACTCGCCTCCAGTCCCAGTAATACCAGAACCTCCTGCCCGCCACACACGAGACACACACCACTCGTACACCCTCCGCCGGCCTACAGCCCACGTACCGGCTCTGCCAAGAGCGAGCGTGCCGCCCAGCGGCGGCTGCCCGGCGGTCAGACGACACACCAGCCAACCACCTGTATCTGCTCGGCCGTCAGTCCCACGCCGATACACGCTCGTCTCTCGCGCTCTCAGCCCGCCTGCCAGCCCCACGTTGCTATCCACCAGGTATCCGTCTGCCCCACGCTGCGAGGGGCCGACTGCCAGCGTCAGTGCCAGTCATGTCCCTCTCGCCTTCAATCGCTCACCCCCGACATGGGCATCGATAGTTTCCAAATTGGTTGCCCAGGCTGAAGCTGGCTTTTATACCAATACATTCCTAATAGGAATAGTATGCCTACTACGAAAGGAACGACCACAATTGCTCTGGAGTATCCGTTCCCTCAGGACCGGGTCTTTCGATATCAGGCGATGCAGGATGTGCTCGCTCGCTTGATTGAGGAGCCATATGAAGAGTTCACCATCGGCCAACTCGCGGAAATGATTGACGGGAATCAGGCAACGGTCTCAAAGGCAGTCA
>NZ_QXIK01000027.1:0-20262 GCF_003666065.1 Haloarcula sp. Atlit-7R
CCAGCCCCGTTGGGACCAAGGAACCCGAAGAACTCACCCTCGGGAATCTGGATATCGACACCGTTCACGGCTCGGGTTCCATCACTGTAGGTCAACTGAACGTTCTGTGCGTCAATCGCGTAGCGCGGTCTCCCAGCATCGTCAGCCGCTGGGTTCGTGTTGTCGTGCGTATTCATCGTGGAATCAGTTGCCGTTTCAATTGTACCGCCAGTTCCGCTGCTGGCAGAGATCTGTGTCACGGCTACAATCGGATTAGACTATGAATTTCGTAGTCAAATACTTGCGAGTCCGAAGTTGCTAATTCACTTCAGAAACTGAAGTCATGTCCGTGTCTGTCGATTCGAGTGCGGAATCGGCAGCCCATCGATGAAAGTGGCCGAACGCGGGAAACAGTGCTTCAGCCTTCTTCGTCGGCTCATATTCCACGCGAGGTGGGATTTCGTCGTAGGACTCTCGAACGAGCAACCCTGTTGCGACGAGCATTCGTCTTTAGCTAACACGCACCCTCCTGTTGCGTGGCAGTAGCGAGCCTCTCTTGGAGAATCGGTCGTTCTTGATGGATTTTCTGTGCGTCTTCAGCCATTCGTTCTAACAGTGGCGGTGGCGAGTAGCCGAGATGCTGGCTGAGATCGTGGAGGATGAGCTGGGCGTGCGACCGGAAGGTCGCCGCCCAGCGTTCTGGCGGGAAGACGGCGTCATCTTCGGCGTATTCGGTGACCAGGTCAAGCAGCGTCCGGCTGGCGATCAACGTCAACAGCGCCACATACACCAGAATCTTGACGATGTGCTTCTTCGTCGTATCGAACTCATCGAGTTTGTACCGCGTCTTCAGCTCACGAAAGAGCAACTCAACCTCCCAGCGACAGCGGTAGATCGTTGCAAGATCACACGGGAGAAACTCGCTTCGCGGCAGATTCGTGATGTACAGATGATAGTCGTCGGCGTCCTCGCCGCGGACGCCGACGACGCGGAACCGCTTGGTGTCCCACGACCGCGTGCCTTCGTACGGACCACGCTGAAACTCAACTTCCACCTCAACATCGATGTATTGGCGGTGCAGTTCATCCGCTACGTTCTGGATCTGCTTGCCCTCCAGCGGAATGGCGCGACCGCGCCATTCCCGTAATTCATCCGTTATCACCGGGTTTGCACGGTCTTCCAGCCGGCTCACGAAGTAGCCGCCGTTCTCGTCAATCAGCGCAAAGCGGCGGTACTTGAAGTACGCTAGATCGAGTATCGCCAACCGCCCTTCCAGCCACGGTCCTGTGTCGAATCCGGTGCTGTCGTGCGCTTTCTCGTCGGCAATGCTGAACTGATCGATTGTCTGGTCGGTGACGTTGTGGAGCAGGTGGAGCCGCGCTCCACCCTGCTCCCCTTTGCGGGGTTGAAACTCGTCGGAAAGGAACTCATGAAGCCGTAGAATCGTCCCATCAGCAACCACAATGTCCCTGAATCGGTCGAATTCGTCACTGACCGTATGGGGGACAGCGACCTCGTCGATGCGTCGCTCGACGAGGTCGCAGAGAAACTCCTCCAATAGCGGTGTCAACCGCTGATAGAAGCCACCTGCCGTGAGGGTCTTGTCGGCAGTGCTGTTGTAGCTGCGTCGGAAGGCAGCGAGTGTTCGGCTCTCGCCTGCGGCGAAGCCGAACACGAATGCCCAGACGAGAGCCGGGACTTGGAGCTTGCTGTCCCGTTCGACCACGCCGAGTTCCTCGGCGTGCTCTTCGAGCATCGTCGATGGAAAGAGCGTAGTGAGACGACTCACAATTCGGGATGAGGAGGGGTCGTTGTGCACAGGCGTCACCTCCTCATTCCTCTCGAAAAATAGCCTCGATTAGCCGCTGCTTTCATGCGATTCTCAGATTAGCTAAAGACGAATGGTTGCGACGAGTTCCTTCAGTCGCTCCAAGAGGGTGTTCGGTGAGATACCCAGCTCGGTTTCGAGGTCGGAGAATCTGAGCGGTCCTTCAGAAAACGCGAATTCACGGAGAATCGCCATCGTATGCGCTTTTCCTAAGAGGTCAAGCAACTCCGAGACGGTCTGTTCGACCCGTTCGCGCTCGGCCGGCGACATCGATTTCCGCCGGTCACGAGCAGCCTCACGTCCCTGGGGCACATCGTCCATACAGTTCCATATGATCCCCAGCGCCAAGAACATTTGAGTGTGAATTCGGCAACACAGGGATGTGTGGCGGCCATTACTACGAAACTCCGAAGTCACAAGTATATGACTCCGCCTGTCGTAGTAAGTGGTATGAAAATCGCGGTTTTCGGGGCTACCGGACGAACCGGAATTCCCCTCGTCGAACAGGCACTCGAACGCGGCCACGACATCGTCGCGTTCGCCCGCAACGCGAATGATATCCCCGCGTCGCTTCGCAGCCACGACGCACTCGTCATTGTAGAGGGCGATGCCTACACCGGTGCTGGCGTCGCTGACGCCGTCGCCGGCGGAATCGACAGTGACGAAGCCAGCGCGGTCGATGCGGTCATCTGCGTCCTCGGCCAAACTTCGTCGGGCCCCGACGACCTCCTAACCGAAGCTGGACGGCACATCCTCGATGCGATGGACGAATCCGGTGTCGAACGCATCGTGACACTGGTTGGGGCTGGCGTTCGGGAAGACGGCGAGTCGGTGAGTCTCGGCGGGAAGGCGATGGGCTCACTGCTGAAAGTGATGGCTGGCGGCGTCCTCGAAGACGCCAAATCGCATGCGGAGATGCTCCGGGCGAGCAACGCCCAGTGGACGATCGTCCGTGGCCCACGACTCACAGATGGTGAGCACACGGGGCAGTTCCAGCACGGAACAGAACTTCAGCTGGGGCTACGCGATAGTGCCGCCCGGGCCAACGTCGCCCAGTTCATCCTCGACTGCATAGAAGACGACCTGTACGTCGAACAACTGCCGAAGATCACCGACCAATGAAACGCATCCTCGTTACCGGAGGCACCGGCACCGTGGGGAGTCAGGTCATTAGCCAACTCACCCAGAAAGACGTCGCCGTCCGAGCGGGCGTCCGTAATCCCGAGCGGGCCCGCGAGGAGTTCGTGAGTGATGTCGAATGTGTTGCGTTCGATTTCCACAAACCAGAAACGTGGGGCGCAGCGTTCGCGGATGTCGACGCGATGTTTCTCATCCGACCGCCATCAGTGAGTCGCGTGAAGCGCCATCTCACGCCGGCCGTCGACGCTGCGGCTCGGGTCGGTGTCGACCATGTCGTCTACCTCTCGGTACTCGGGGCCGAAAAGAATCCGCTCTTACCCCATCACCGCATCGAGGAGGCGCTTCGTGAGACCGACGTGACCTACACGTTCCTGCGAGCGTCGTTTTTCATGCAGAATCTATCCGAGGTCCATCGAGAAGACATCGTTGACCGTGATGAGATATTCGTTCCCGCGGGTGACGGAACTACGAGTTTCGTCGATGCCAGAGATATCGCCGCCGTCGCAGTGGCAGCTCTCACCGAACCGGGCCACGAGAATCGCGCATACGACGTGACTGGGCCGGAAGCACTGACGTACGACGACGTGGCCGAAATCTTCTCCGAGGTCTTGGATCGAGAAATCGAATACACCCGACCCGGCCCAATCGAGTTCGCCACGACAATGTACCGCCGCGACTCGCCGCTTTCGTTCGTCATCGTGATGTTAGGCATCTATACGACAGCTCGACTTGGGCTGGCAGGCCGAGTGACTGACGACGTTGCAGACGTGCTTGGACGCCCGCCTCGGACGATGCGAGCGTTCGTCGAAGATCATACAGATGTGTTCCAGCAGGAAGCCAGCCACGCAGACGAATCACAGAAAGCCGATCACTAACCATCGATAGATCAGAAACCGAAGACTTCCATACGACACGAAATCATGCAAACGACAACCCAGCACTCACCGATTGATCGCCGAACGCTTGCAATACGTGGCGGAATCGCGCTCACGCTCTCGCTCGTCGTGAACGGGCTCATCGTCGGGATCGTCACAGCCACAGATGCAGTCCAGCCGTTCCAACCGCTCGCATTCCCACCCGTTCTGTTTCTCTCTGCGGTCGGGGCAGTCGGTGCTACCATCGTATACGGCCTCCTCCAGTGGCGATCAGCACGCCCGAATCGACTTTTCGCGGTGATTACTGGGATCGTGTTGCTCCTATCGTTCGTTCCGGACGTGACGTTTCTCCCGGGGCGTCCGGGAGCCACAACCGCAGGGATTCTCGTGCTGATGGTGATGCACGTGACTGTCGCAGGAGTTTGTTACACGATACTCACCCGGTAGCCCGATAAGTACGAGTCGTTCAGTGTCTATGAAGGAGCGACAAACGCTGCATCAGTTCGATCCCTGGGTAGCACAGCGATTAGGCGTCTTCATAGTCGATATAGGTCTCTTCGGCCTGTAGGAGGGTAGGAAGTTCATCCGCTAGCCGGGATTTGATCTGTGACTCGATACTGGCGAGAGCTGGGCCCGCCTCGACGAGATCGTCTACTTGGTGGTACTCAACAAGATCAACTGCCCGTAAAGCAGGGAGATGGTCATAATACAGCGACATGTAGATCCGGAGCCGGTCTCTGTCGTCGGGATCGGACGGTTCAGGGTCCTCCCAGACAGTGAGTTGGTCAGCTATCTCTGGGAGTGTCAGTGACGTTGGAGTGAGATAGAGACAATAGAGCAGATATCGTCGCCGGTGAACCGCAAAGACCGCGTCAACATCTTCACTCAACGAGGACTCTGCCATATCAGTAGTCGAAAGTTCTTCGTCGTCTGTTAACATATTTGCATCTGGCATCTCACACTGGTTGGTTCTTGGCGTGCTCGACCATACACTCGAGGAGGGGGCGGAGCTCCTCGAATCGTGGCCCTTTGGTGACTTCGTGGGTGTCTCGGTCCCATTGGATGAAGCCATAATCGTCGAGTTTTGGGAGATGTGTGTGATACATCTCGATTCCTCGACGGTGGTTGGCTTTCAGTTCCCCAGCATCGTCACCCGCAGAGAGTTCAACAACCACTTCCTGCGGGTTCTCGTCAAGCAGGTCGACGAGGAGCGTTCGGCGATGTTCGTTCGCCAGCGCATCGAAGGTAGTGTCGTTCATAGTGTCTCTAGCGGACTCCACCATGAAGGTCAACGACTCCCCCGGTGGTTACATCCTTACTAAAAGACTCGACCTGAAGGACGGATAACGTTGTTGTGTATAATAGTTTATGTAATCAGGAAATCCGCACTGCTTAGAGAATATACTGTGTAATCCGAAATTATAGTGTGTGGAATCCCCATAATACCCCTCCCCCAATTGTGGATGAAGGAATTGTGTCGGGTATTAATCAGGGTTTGACTCCTCATCCTCAAAATCGTCGCCGCGCGCTTCCACGTCTTCGGTTCCCTGCAGGAAGAAGTGGTTGAATGGCTGGACGTGGCGGCGGCGCATCATCTCCGACGACTCGATCTCGACACCAATGTCGTGGATCGCATCAGTGATCCTGGTGATATCGCTCGTGCTCGTCCCGACAACATCAATATGGATGTTGCGCCGCCCCGTGAGCATCTCACGAACATCGACCACACCCTGGATCGCCCTGATATCCTCCGAGTACTGTTTGAGTTCGGTGGGAGGTGCGGAGATAACGAACGTCACTTGCAACGGCAAATTGGCTTCCTCGTAATTGATCTCTGGATGATAGCCTTTGATGATACCATCGGCTTCAAGCTGGTCGATCCGGTTCCGAACAGTACTGGCCGAGACACCAGCCGTATCGCCGATTTCCTGTGCTGTCGTGTGACGAGCATCTCTCTGGAGCAGGTAGAGGATGCTTCGGTCAATGTCGTCCAAGTCGCGTCCCATATAGTAGAGTAGCCACCAGAAGGACTAACAAAGTTCCCCATCGAACCGATGCCAAGTACATCGGGTGCGGCCTCCAACTGGAAAGACACTCCTCAAGACAGCTGACTCCGGCTAGCAGAAGGAAATAGCGGATATTCTAGCTGAGATTTCTAGTATCCTTACAACTGTTTATTAACGGGTGAGTCCTACACACGAGACTGTACGATGGCTTCGATTCTCCTCGGATACGGAACTGGCGAAGGACAGACAGCGAAAATCGTGAATCGAGCCAGTGGGTGCCTCGTCGACCGCGGTCACGAGACCACCGTGAAGAATCTCGATGAACTGCCATCAGACTTCACAATTGAGGAATTCGATGCCGTTTGTATCGGTGCGTCGATTCATATGGGACAGCATCAACCAGCAGTGAATGAGTTTGTTCAGACCCATCGTAACGACTTGGAGCAACTACCAACGGCGTTCTTCCAAGTCTCTTTGTCGAGTGCCTCAACTGATCCATCCAGCCGAGCTGAAGCTGCAGAATACGTTGACTCGTTCCTCGAAGAAACCGGGTGGCACCCCGACCGGATTGGACTGTTCGGTGGTGCACTCCGCTATTCGAAGTACGGTTTTCTCAAGCGCTTAATGATGAAACAAATCGCGAAGGAAGCGACCGGCGATACCGACGCATCCCAAGATTACGAGTATACCGACTGGCAAGAAGTCGAAGCCTTCGCCGCTGACTTCGGAACCTTTGTCGAAGGACGTCTCGGACTCACAATATCTGTCAAAAACGAAGAATGAGTGAGCTGAGACAAAGCGAATATGAAGACTTCGACACTCTCCGTGGGTAACAACTACAAGATCTTCAGTTGAACTGCCGCTGACAAAATAATGCCACAATCAGAAGAAGCGGTTCCTCGATCGTATCGTCTCGCGTCAATTGCGACGCTGATATTGACGGTCACCGTAACAGTCGTTGGACTGTTCGTGCCCGAATTCTACCGCGATGCCCCATCGTTGCTTCCACAGGTCTACGGACAAGACATCATAACGCTTGTCGTAGCTGTCCCCGCGTTTGCAATTGCTTTGTACTACGCCTCTCGTGGGTCATTGCGGGGATATACCGTCTGGCTAGGAGTGGCAGGGTATTTACTCTACACCTATGCCTCCTACGCGTTCATGACGGCCTTCAACGAACTGTACCTGGTGTATATTGTGTTGCTCTGGTTAACACTGGTCATCTTTGTTGGTGGGATGGCTCGGTTAGATGCTAGCGCACTGAAACAGGCTGTCGGTGAACAGTCGGTCCGACCGTACATCGCATTCCACGTGCTACTTGGAGTGCTAATCACGTTCTTATGCGGTGCCGAGATCCTCCCGGCGACACTGGCTGGGACGACACCACCGAGCATCGCCGAAGCGGGGCTACCCACGTCAGTCATCTACTCACTCAACCTGGGCATTCTTGTGCCAGCGTTCTTCCTGACAGCGTACTGGCTCCGAGAGGGGGAGCCGTGGGGGTATGCGTTCACAGCTGTACTGCTCGTGAAGGTTGCAACGCTAGGCGGGGCAGTGCTTTCGATGGCTGTCTTCATGATTCGGGGCGGGGAGCCAGTTCCCTTTCCACAGATCATCATTTTCGGGTTCTTGACCCTCACAAGCATCTTTCTCATGAGTCGTTTTCTCCGATCAATCCAACCAGAACCAAGAGAAACACCAGTACAGATGGCCACAAGTACCGAAAGTCAAGGTGGAAGGTAAAACCCGTTTAATTCGCTCACTCTGAATGCGCCTCCGTACTGGACATCCGGTGGTTTCTATCGCCGCACAGTCGCTTTTCAATTTTTGTATGCGACGAGCCCATGGTTCAAAACCGTTTGTTGTGTAGTCTACAGTTACTCAGTGCCTGAAGATGAGAATGAGATGTAGTGTTATTTAGTGCCTTGACAAATAAACGACTAGTAGTGATAAGCAGTGGTAGCAAAGATACACGTTGCTCTCATCGACCCGGACGAAACAATTCGCGAAGCCGTCTCAACAGCATTAGAACGACGAGACGACCCACTCGCTACCACTACATTCACTAATTCAGAGACCCTCGTCAATCGAGTCGGGAACGGAGAGTCGATCGACTGTATCGTCAGTAGTCAGACCCTCCCGCAGATCTCCGGGCTGGAACTGCTTCGCGCCATTCGAGACGACCATCCCGAGCTTCCATTTATTCTGTTCACAGATCAGGAATCCGCATCAGCTACAAAGCGAGCCTTTGCGGAGGATGTCTCCGACTTCTGTACCTCACGGGGCACAACCGGGGAGTACGATGTGCTGGCACATCGGATTCAGAACGCTGTCCGAGAACACCGCCTCAAACGAGAGATCGACCAGACACGGGAACGGTACGAGTTAGCGGTTCGAGCGGCCTCAGACATCATCTGGGAGCGAGATGCCGAGACGAACGACATCAGGCTCTCGGAAGAGATCGAGGACACGTTCGGCCATCCGGCCGACCAGGAGTACGGGTTCGACTGGTGGCAAGAACAGACCCATCCCGACGACGAGGAGCGACTCAAAAGGCGGCTCCACCAGGCATTTGAGGCACAACAAGAACGGCTCTGCCAAGAATACCGATTCCAGCGAGCCGACGGATCGTACGCCTACGTCGAGGATACGTGCCACATCATCTATGACACCGATGGAACGCCCGCCCGGATGATCGGTGCTATCCGCGATATCACCGACCAGAAAGAATACGAACAGCAACTCGAACGGCAAAACGAGCGGCTCAACGAGTTCGCAAGCGTCGTCTCACACGATATCCGAAACCCACTGAGTGTCGCAGTCGGTAACCTCGAACTGGCAGCAGACGAATGTGACAGCGAGTTCCTCGACAACGCCGCGACCGCTCTCACACGAATCGAGTACCTGACGGGGGACCTCTTGACACTCGCTCAATCCGGGAAGGCCGTTGGCGAGACGACACCCGTTCAACTACAAACGATTGCCAAGAGCGCATGGGGGAACGTCGAAACGGCAACGGCGACTCTCGACCTCGGCACTGATGACACCATCGTCGAGGCCGACCGGAATCGGCTGGAAGAAGCCTTCGAGAACCTCTTTCGGAACGCCATCGAGCACGGCGGCGAAGACGTCACTGTCCGAGTGGGGACGATCAACAACGGGTTCTACGTCGAAGATACCGGTGACGGGATCCCCGACGATGCTCGTGACCAAGTGTTCGATCACGGCTACTCGACGGGCGAGGAAGGTACCGGGTTCGGCCTCTCGATCGTCCGGAGTATCATCGAGGGACACGGCTGGTCGATTACTGTAGCGGACGCGTCTTCTGGCGGCGCCCGCTTCGAAATCACTGACGTTCAGCTCTCCGCGTAGGATACCGATTCGGGTGTCATCGTAAATAATTACTTGTCTACACAAACATGTCGTTGATGCCGATGTATATATAGTTCTACCCTGAGATTACAAATTGTCTATCAGAACGTTTGGGATGAATACTGGGAACCCGATTCCAGTCCTTCAGGTTGATGATACGATAGCTACGGGTGTCACGGATTATCTCCAGAAGCAACCTTGCGCATCACTTGTTCACACGTTCAAGATAGTGGTTGACGACGACTTGTCCCTTGGAGGTGAGGACCGGACCATGAGCGCCAGACTCAATCAGGTCTACTTGGTGAAGACTGTGGAGATGATGTTTGACCTTCTCGGGTTCGATCCCGAGGACATTAGCGAGTGAAATATCTCTGTCCCTAGTCGAATAAATCGTCGTCAATACTTCCGTGTCGGTCTCAGATAGCGACAGCTCCCGCAGGTCTGCCATATGCTTCTCGTATTCGCGTCGGAGCAACCGACCAAGAATCGAGAGCGTACGTGTCGATTCGGTAGCCACTATCGTCGTCTTCGCGTCGCCGTTGTGCATGTGGTCAACGACTAGCACTGGTCGGTCCTGGCCGCCGACAGTGTGCGTCTCACGGCTGAAATCAGTGACTGTGTCCAGAGAAACAACAACCGGTCCGTCTTCGGTTTCGATACGGACTGTGCCCGACTCGGCACTGAGAAGGCCACCTCGGAAGTCAGTATCGAGGACGCGCCCGCCAAGTTTGGCAGGATGTTTAATTGTCGCACGGGTCCCGTTCAGTATAGCTTTGAATAGTACTGTACTGAATTTCTCGATGACGGATTCATCAGCCGCAACGAGTGCGACCGCATGCGCGCCGTTCTGCCTGAACGCAACGCTTACTGGCGTGCCTGGTATTGGGTCAAACACTTGAGGAACCGACCGCGGTGAGATATCGATTACTGACGAGAGGGGGATTGTCACTTTCTGGTCGCCGCTTGCCGCCAGCACCAGTTGTCTCTTTCCGAGTACAATCCGTCCCTGAACCGGGGCGTCGATTTCGCCTGCCTCGACGTTGAACCGGGCAGTGAAGTCAGCCAACACCGAGGACATTGCTACCTGATATGTACGCCAGTGGTGTTCTTGAGAGTTCCCCCAATTCCTAATATTGCCACGTTACACTCTTCTACTGATAAGTCTCACTATCGTTGTAAAAAGAGCTGTACTACTGTGTCGACTCACTCTCAATCGGGAACACGAACACTGATACATGTTGAGAAGTTTCGAAAGCCCTTCGTATATAGAGCCCTTAGTCAGTAGGCGGTAGAGTTGATACCAACTACCCGTGCAGTCACGGCACAGTGCGACATTACTCAATATAGCCGAGGTCGCGGAGATTACTCATGATCTGCTCGTCACTGACAGCATCATCGATGGCTTCGTCGAGAGTCTCATGACGTTGTTGAACTACTTGAAGCAGTTGTCGGGCACTTCGGAGTTTATATCGTACATCCGGGTCACCGATGTCATCAAACGCCCCTTCTAGTAGTTTGTCTATCGTATCAAGTGTCGTTTCGGCCATGGCAACGCTACGCCGAACAATTTATTAAATTTTGCTGAATTTACTCTATATCCCTTACATAATTACTGAAACGAATTGAGAGAGAGGGGAGCCGTTGTTGGATGGCGCATGCACTCTCCTTACAACTGAACTTGCGCTGCGAAGCAGGCGCATGACAGAGGGTAGCTATATTAACAATTGAAACGAGTTACACACCGACCGTACCGCTGTCGTGTGGTTGGGTGTGCATTGATTTTCAAAATCTACTATAGCAGAGAATCACGCTGATAGCCGGCTTCTTCGGCGCTAGCGTGCAAAGCTGGGGAATATATAAAATGTGTTAGATAAAACGCTCAGTTTGTTACAGTCATTATGAAGGAATATGTCTGCCACTGAGTCAGTGCAGAACTGGGACGTTCGCATCGAGGACAACACTGTTGTTGTCGAGCTGCCAGAAAATATCAAACTCGACCAGCAAACCGGTGAAAAAATTAACCAGCAGTTCTTCGTGGCGACCGGACAGACCCACGTTGAAAGCGTACTCACACTGTTACGTGTCGAGGAGCCCTTGAGCTCAGGACTGTTCGAAGAGGTCAAGCGCGGGGCTAATAAGGCGGCCGCGGATGGGGCGACCCGATGGGCCATTTATGTCCAGGAGAAAATCAAGGGAATGGCTTTCGAGAGCAATATCGAGGGGCTCGAAACGAAGGTTTTCGAGAACGAACAGCGGGCTCGCGACTGGGTTTATTAATAGGAGGCTCGCCTTCCTCCTGCCTAGGCAAGCCCGAGCCCGGCGCTCAGTCTGGTATGTAGTAGATCGATGTCTGGTCGTGCTCCCCGCGGAGCGACCAACCGACCAGACCGACGGTCAGTATCGTGACTGTCGCTTTCAGTGTGATTCGGAGATGAGATATCTTTATAACGATTTGACGGCAAATAACTCCCGTAGGTCTGAGTAGCCGTGACGCTCGCATTTTTCCGCGAGTTTCTGCCGCGGGTCTTTAGCCGCCACAATGTGGTCACCGAATGTCTCCGTAAGCCACTTAACTGAGTAGTACTACGCTTTGTAACTCTCATTATTATAAACTACCGTCACACCAGCGACGGTTTTTGTCGGGAACGTGGACCTGATCCACCCTGCTGGAGAAGATTGTCTTCGTGTCATCAGAATTGACATAGGGTTGTTTTGTACGTATACTTTGGCTGCATAACTATGCTATTCTATCGTACAAGGTCGGAGCACCTCATTACTGGTCCATACAGGTTAGGGGTGTTTGCATCCTGATTTGCAGCAGTGTGGTCAACTCACACGCATACGGACCAAGTGGTTCGTCCCACTGATCCTGAAGTCAGCTCTGTGGGAGCTGTCTGTTGACTCCATATCTGCTTATTCGATACTTGCTCGTGTGCCTCGCACTAATTAGCGGTGGTAACTCTCTTTAGTAGAGCGGTGTCTGCAGTTCAATCTCGCTGAGTCCGGATTCCGTCTCTCTGTATTCGATTTGCGCTCGTGTGTCTCGCGAATTCATGCTGGCAGCACTCTTCAGAAGACTTGTCGTGCTTCTCGAGTGACTCAGTGTCTTTCACTAACCGCATGACGATTGACATCCTCCTCCGCGTGAACACGGAGGAATCCTGAGTGTTGGAGATTTCAGGTTTCCAGTCCCACCGAGCATCCGAACAGTGAGAATCCGTAAGGATGCTCGCGGTCTGTAGCGGGTGGGACTGTTGGGAGTGCCAAGCCCCCGGTACTTCTATCCTCGACCTCGTTCGACCCCCGTGGTTGTTTGTGCCCGGCGAGGGTCAAGGGGGCGTCAACGGACTCGGAGTTGCTTTGAGTCTGCTTACAACAGTCAACTCCGGTCGAATCCTGTGAGGGTTCGCCGGTTAGTGACTGGTTCCGGTTACTGTTTGATTGCTTGGGGCGGGCAGGCCGCCATCGTAGGACGAGGCAGAATCACTCTGTTCTCACCTGATTCCTACTTCAGAATATGGTTGCCTGCCAGTTCAATGTATGGATTAGTAATCTCGGGATAGCCATCGAGCGTGGATTGATTCCGAGGTGTCGGATTCATTCTGCGGCTAAAGCCGCAGGTATTCTCCTCGAATCTGTATAAAGCGGTTCAATGCAGCGCTCAGTCACTGCGAACCCCACAATAGTACAACTCGATCAGTTATTCCATAGATTTGTTTTCCTAAAAGCTTTTTCTATCCAGTAGAAAGTACAAGTATGAAAGTTGACTTCCTGTCCTCAGTGGTCCCGCTCGTCGTGATTGTTGCCGTTGCGACAGTCGCGCTCACGTCCGTGATGACTCCCTCGACGGTCTTCATGATGGTCTTGCCCTCGATGATCATCTTCTCAGTCATCGCGTTCTTTTTTGGGATGAAATACGGGGAGTTCAACGCCAGTCCGTAGCGGTCCAGCTCGATAGCCAAGGTCCACGTTCGCCACAAGTTGCTTCCATCCCGAATAGCGCAATATTGGACCGGTTAGGTACGGGGTGTTCCACTGGAAGCGCGAAACTCGGGAGGCCACCAACAAGCTCACTGCGCCAGCAGTGAGTCGGTGACAATCGAAGTACTATTCTCTATAGTTTTGCCGGGTTATTGTTTTGAGATGAATACTATTTTTTGTCTACTGTTGGTACGGCCGGGCAATGCAACCGCTTGAGATCGGATTACGGATTCTTGGGGGTATCATTCTCATTGGGGTAAACGCATACTTTGTCGCAATCGAATTTGCCCTAACCCGTGTCAGACAGTATCCTGAGTCAGAGTTCAACACACCCGGATTGGAACTCGCATGGCAGATGACTAACGATCTAGAATTT
This sequence comes from Haloarcula sp. Atlit-7R, assembly GCF_003666065.1. Classification (NCBI taxonomy): domain Archaea; kingdom Methanobacteriati; phylum Methanobacteriota; class Halobacteria; order Halobacteriales; family Haloarculaceae; genus Haloarcula; species Haloarcula sp. Atlit-7R. Next base: position 13,558 of record NZ_QXIK01000027.1, read on the forward strand.
TATTTGACAACGTGTCAAGTCTGGATTTCTGCTACAAGTATCGCACTTGGGATCATTGCCGAGCCCGGACTGGCAGCACTGTTCGAACCGTTGTTTACAAACACCACACTCGCATCAATCGGGGCTGGCTCGTTACTTGGGTTTCTCCTTATTAACCTGGTCCACCTCACGCATGGCGAACAGACGCCAACGTACCTCGGTGTCGAACGGTCCAAACAGGTTGCTGGGTACGGAGCGCGACCTTTATACTGGTTCGCCAAAATACTCGCCCCAGCCATCTGGGTCGGTGATTCTGTCGCTAAGGCAACACTGGGCCTGTTTGGTATCGAGATGACTCAAGCTTGGACTGAAACAGAACGGGAAGTCATCGAGACACGAGGGGACCTTCGTAATCGGCTTGGCTCAGTGCTTGAGGAAGGTGACGTGGCTGACGACCGGCGCGAAGAAATTATGAACGCTTTGATTATCGGCGAACAGTCAGTCAGTGAGATTATGATTCCGCCCGAGGAGATTGTGGCACTATCGACTGCGGACAGTCCCAGCTCGAATTTCAAGAAACTCGAAGACCATCCTCATACTCGGTATCCTCTTGTTGGCGAAGACCTGACCGAGTTCCGTGGTGTCGTCTACAGTCCAGCTCTGTTTAAACGTCGTGAAGAACTGTCAGCTGGTGACGTCAAGTTTACTGAATTGGCAGCCCCAACGATGACACTATCGCCTGATACCGATGTGAGCGATGCTATCGACCAGTTCCAGGCAGAGCGGCAGGAACTCGCACTTGTCATTGAGAATGGCACTGTTGTCGGACTGGTAACCGTAACCGATCTACTGGAGACAATCATCGGCGATCTTGAAGACCCACTTGATAAGGACAAAGACGTACTCGACTGAGTCAATTTGTAGTCCATATTTTAGGGAGACTCCTCATTATCGCTAGTTGTCCACTCTGGCTCAGGACTCCAGCAGCTGATACGTAGTCTGAGTGAAGCGGGTGAATCAGGTCCCTGATTCGTCCGCTGTCCGGATACGCACCTGATGAACATTCCACAACTCAAGCAGGTGCTTACAGATCCGGACGAGTTCATTACGAATAGCCAACTCAAGACTCTTGCTTTGGAGGTGCTTGAGTTAATTCCGATGCCAGGAATCGAGGGCTTGCCCCTCGCTTCCGGCGATATCATGGGAGTTGTTCTCCGTGCAGCTGTCGGGACAACCTCGGTCAACGGCGTCACGACCAACACAGACGAGACACCCAACAGAGAACCTGTCATGGACTGGCTCCATACTCTGGACAAAGAGCCGATGCTGGACGCTGTCAACGATATTCTCGCGACAATGGCAATGGCGGTTCTCGACCGCGACCGGTCGAGAACCGTCTGTATCGACTTCATGGACAACCCGTTCCACGGGACACCAGAGAGCGACGAGGAAATCCGCCGGATGGCTGCGCTGGACGGCACAACGCAGTGTCACCGATACTGCACAGCGTTCATGATTGCGCAGGGAAAGCCGCTGACGCTGGTGGTTGAACCGGTCGATGGTGGGGATAGCAGGGCCGACGCGGTCGAGCGCGTGCTCGCCCGCGTCGAGTTATATCCGTTCGAGGTTGACCAGATACTCATGGATCGAGCAGCCTACGTTGGCGAAGTGATCGGCGTCCTTCGAGCGGTTGCACCGCCAGTCTTCCCGGTCAGGACAGGGAAAGCGTCGCTGCGTGAGAAACTCGCAGCGACGGCGTCGTACATGACTGAAGAGACGATCTGTGAAGGCAAAGAGCACGAGCAAACGTTTCCACTGGCGGTGAACGTCAGCTATCAGAACGGTGATCGTGGGAAGTCTGGTGTGAAAACGACGGGATACGCGGCGTACGGTCTCGAAGACCGCACGCCGCGGCAAGTCGCAACGGTCTACAACAAGCGCTCACAGATCGAGAAGAGTTACGAGAAGTTCCGTGAGGCACGGGCCGTAACAACAACGCAATCGACGACAATTCGGCTGTTCTACGTGGGTGTTGGCTTCCTGTTAGAACAGTTGTGGCTAGTGGTGCAGTGGGCAGTGCTCGCTCAGCCACGGCGTGGCGGGCGAGCACTCCCGGTAGAGTTCACGTTCAGTGATGCGTTTCTCCATGGGATCGAACGGGTGTTGGACGACGAGTTGGGCTGGAAGACCAAGCATCGGACGAACGGTTTCGGACTGCCGGTAGGGTACGAGCACGGACTCGGCTGAGCCGCCTCGCTTCGGTTGAAGCGAGGCTGACGGAGAGCGACAGCTGTGTTCTGAGAACGTTTTGAGCGACGGTTACAGCGGAAAGCAACCAGATCTGTGACTGCTCTCCTAATCTCCGCAGTCCCAAAAGTGTCCTTCGGCTCGTCTCGGCGCTCTCACCGTGTTAGTCCAGCTTCTTGCTGCCGCCGCTATCGAGAGAGTGGACAACTAGCGAGTATGACTGGGGGAGCCGACAGCTCGGCACAACCAACGCAGGCCGACATCCTCGGACCGGTCGGACTGCCGTTGCTCGCGGGCTTTGGCTTCTGGGTCGGGATAGTCCTCTCGTTGTGTCTGTACGGCGTCTGGTCGTTCACCCAGTACCGGCAGCTACGCAGGCGGCTCCACCAGCCGACACCGCCCAGCCTGTTCAAACATCCAAGTCGGCTCGTTACGATACTTGGGACCGACAGCGACGAGTTACCCGAGTACGGCCGACGCGTCCGCATAACCGGCTGGGCGTTCGTAATCGCTGCAGGGATGACAGCCATATTGGTGCGGATCCTCTATGGAGCTGTCTGAGACATACCTGGAGCTATCCCCTTGTGGGTTCAAGCTACGGGAGGAGAAGGAGCTAAGCACTGCTGCCTGGCCATACACTAAACCACAAGGCTACGAGCGTCGGTGCGCCGGACAGATGGCTATCGCGTTCATATAGGTACTTTGTCGTTATTATTCCGGCGACCAACAGCGCCATTACTTCGAGCGTACCGAACACAAGTTCTTCGAACGTTTCGCCTCCGTAGGCATGTATGAGGGGGATACTGAAGTAGACGAGGTGAGCACCGCCGCCAAGCAGGAACCACCACGACGGGCGCCAGACGCTGTTGGATTCCCGCACTTGCCGTATATCCAGTACCAGTCCGGCGAAATATATCGGCGTGTACAGGTGGACCAGTCCGATACAAATGAGCGCCACTGCCCCTGGAAGCAATGGGAGAAACTTCGGGAGTTGCAACGACGATGTTGCAGTACTGACGAGAGCAAACAGGAGAAGACCCACCAACCCAACAGTTGTCAAAAGTGGTTGGATAGCAAGCACGGTGGCCCAAACCCAGGAGCCGCTCCGCCCACCATCATCTGGTGAGTCGTTCTGTGCGCCGGTTCCACCCATTCTTGACTAGAATGGGTGATAGAGAATCACTTGGCGGCGCCGATTTTCGCTGTCAGAACGATGTGTGGAAAGATCGAAACCGTCGATGGTCCATGTCGCTCGACAAACAACGTCGCTTAATACTGCGAGTACAGAGGCACAAGATGTGTCCCTGGACAGAACTCTCGTGGGTACTGTCTTTTTCGGGGTCATCATACTAGGTGTCTACGGAGTTCTGCCCGGAGTAGCCGGTGGGGTCATCGCGACCGCAATAGGGGTGGCCGCGACTACTAGTGGTCTTAAAGGTATACGTGACGGGTGGAGATTATCCACTATCGACTCTGTGTCACTTCGTGAATCTATCGCGACTGATGGGTTAGTTCGGATCCAGGGGACCGTTTGATCGCCTCGTTCGGGGGACACCCTCGTATCACCGATTCGAGGAGAAGAGTGCATAGCATACGAGTACAATATCTACCACCAGGTGCAGGGGACTGGGGACCCTTCTATCGACGCTGGCATCGAATACAGTCCGTTCATCGTCTCTGACGAGACGGCGGGAATATACGTCGACCCTACGGAGGAGAGTCTCTCACTGGACCACGAGATAGACACAGTCACAGGTGCTGAACTACTGGAACGGGTAGACGAAGCAAGACTCGATCTGGAGCCGTCGGCGCACACGGACTCTGGCTTGTTCAATAGTCCAATCGAGCTGGTGGAGGGAACAATCGGTGTCGGCGAAAGGATACACGTCGTCGGGAAAGCACGTACAGCGCCGGAAGGAGGGGCCGTAGGTGCAGATGCAATCATGACACCGGAGGAGGGACACCTGATAGTGGCAAACGATGAGCCAGAAAGTGCCGCATTGAGAACGGGTGCTCGGGGACTCTTTCTGCTGGTTCTCGGCATAGCATTCAGTGGTATCGGCTTAGTCGCTCTCGTGTCCAATCCCGGTAGTCTAGTTGAGATATTACCGGTTGTCGGTAGTGTTTGAGTTGTGGTATTCTCGACCACTTGTGCTGGGTGCAAAGAACGCGTGTCGGTTACGCCGACTGACGAGTGATTTCGTACGCGATGGTCACGAGGACGGTGATGGGGTTGTGAAAGAACGCTCACTGGCCCACGATTCAGTGCCAGTCGATACGTGGCAGGCAACCCCGTCGCTACTGCTCGTACTCAAAATGAACGTGTTCGCGTTCTCAAGCAGGAAATCGGGTTCGAGGCGTGGCCGGACGGCAGCTTCAAGCGCATCGAGGTTGCCTGGAACGGTGTCGGTGGCGGGTGACCGGGCGGGAAATCGTGACGACAATGCGCCGGATGTGAGTGGTTCGGTGTTCTCCTCAGCGGAATGCGAAACTACCGGCTCTGGTGAATCGCCATAGAGCATCGGTATTCAGCTGTGAGCGGTCGTTGTGACCCCTTCGACAACGATTAGTCGAGGGGTTTGGGGAGATTACCAACACATGTGGTTTCTGGCCGCGATTGTCCGTCGCTCTAAGTTCTAATCCGCACGCAGTCTAGTGATCCACCAGGCTCGGAGTGATTTGATAATAACAATATCAGTATGTCAATTCAGTTTTAGCTACTGGCAGTAGATATTAGTTGGAGCAGATAATGATAGTAGTATTAACAGTCGACTCATAAGTGTTATTGTATGATAGGTAAACAACAAAACCCTGGTGGAAATTCTCGAGGTATATCTCAAGTCGTTGGGTATATTCTGCTATTGGGAATGGTCGTGACTGGGGCAATCGGTGTTATCGTAATCGGGGCGCCAGCAATTGACGCAGTTACCGAGGATCGAGATGAGAGGCAGGCGAGTATCGTGCTCCAAGACATGGACTCAGAATTCGCCTCACTATCCACAAGCGGTGGAACATCACAGGCAGAAATCGATTTGTCCTCCACCAACCCCCGCAGCTACACACTCGACCGGAGCAGTTGGCTAAACATCACTGTCAACGACGACACGACGTGTACAGCGAACATGACTCTCAGTTCTGTCAGATTCGATGACGGTGCCACGACGGTTGCTTACGAGGGTGGCGGTGTCTGGCGAAAACACGATAGTGGCAGTGCCATGGTTACCGCGCCAGCGCTCCAGTACCGCGGTGGAAGTATCGATGTGCGAGTGGTGAACGTCACTGGGAACTTCGAGCGTGGAAACAACAAGGCCCGCCTTCGTCCGGGTTCATCGCAGGCACGGACGTTCTCTGTGCGGCAACAACTTAGCGCGGGCGACTGTGTTCGTCCCAATAACGTCACTATTGCTGTCCAAAGCGATTTCTATCGAGCATGGGGAGCCTATCTCGAACAGGAGTTTGAAACCCCTGTTTCAGCACACGATGGTAATCAGACGGCTGTCATTGGACTGAATGACACGGAACTTCCCCGACGAGTGGACGTGGACCGTAACCGGGTTGTCAATCTTACCAGCAGCGAATACAACGACGTGACCTTGACCAACGAGAGTATCAAGGTCAACAAGAACGTCAACAACACCTACCGCGTATCGGCCCGCCCGCTCCAGAATGGGACGATGCAGGTTGGGAATATCACCTCCGTTGAGGCGGATTCCGAGATTCGTCGCCAACCACTTGATGTGATGTTTGTCATTGACGAGTCTGGGTCTATGGGTCGCTATGACGGCGATACCACGACTCGGTCGGAGGAGGCACAGACAGCTTCGAAGGCTTTCGTTGCAGACCTCAATGAGTCTCGGGACCGAGCTGGGGTCACCTCGTATAACAATGGAGACGGTATCTACCGAGTGACAGACAATAATAGATACATCACCTCGAACTTCGGTACTGCGTCGGCGAATACCGGCCTAAACGAGACTATCGAAGATATTCCTGCCAGTGGCGGCACTGAGACTCAGAACGGGGTCTGGAAAGCGAACAATGTCTTCGCGCTTCAGAGTAACGAGTCCCGTAAAAAAGTCATGATACTGTTGACAGATGGGGTCAACGACGACTGTCAGCAGCCGTGGGCCGGTGACGATACCGATGATCTTGATCCCTTTGACTGTGGATATGATAGCCCGTCCCCGACTGACAATGAGGTGACAGTCGAGTACGCAAAGGACGCCGCAGCGGACGACGTCACCATCTACACCATTGGATACGGTGATTCCAGCGCAATTGACCAGGGGCTACTACAGCGTGTCGCGACTGTCTCCGGCGGTGAGTTCTATCGTGCCGACGACGCTGGCGAATTGAACGACGTCTTTGACGATATTCGGCGCTCCATCGCCAGTACACAGATCATTGCCCGGGAACCAATCTCCTCAAACATGACGGCTAACGGTACTGTATACACACCGGCGGTTCCTGGTGACGACA
>NZ_QXIK01000028.1:0-14614 GCF_003666065.1 Haloarcula sp. Atlit-7R
AATTCGGTCAACAACTACCGAGTCCGGTGGAGAGTACACACTTCCCACCGGGTTCCTCAACCGGGTAGTTGCGACGATATCTAATCAGCAGACAGCGACAGAATTCTCCACTAAACTAGAACGGATGGTGTGAGTGACAAGAATCGGAGTTCTGTCTTCACAAGCGGTGCGGTGTTCGGAAAGGTGTCGCTGGACGTCGTCCTCGGTGTAGGTGATGAGACCCGGTCCCTGGGTTGATCCTTCCTGGCCCATAAACACGAAATCCTCGTAGATGTATGGTGTCCTGTGGAGGTCGGTGGTAAATTCCGAATCGAATTGCGGACCGGTTGACGGAGGGAAGTCGTCGTTTCCTCGGACATAGAGCGATTGTTGATGCCTCGTGAGGCGAGCAAGTTCTGCCAGATGATCTGTGTCAGTATCGGCGTTTTTGAAACGTGAAAGGTCGTCGCCAGCATACAGTAGTAGATCTGGTGTAGGTTCTACAGTTTCGAGAATGGTGTAGAGATCGTCAATAGGTTGAGAGCGCCAGTCAGATACAGCGAGAATGTGAGTCATTTTGGTTGAGCGTAGTTAGTGTGGCCTCTTCTTTCGTTTGTTTAGGTGTACCGTTTGGCATTAGGAGTTTTTCCGCCCCGTTGTCGTTAACCAACAACTCAGGCTCATCGGGGCAATCTGTTGGTTAATAGTGGGATTCCTATGCGATTACGTTGAAGATGCTATCCTCCGAACTCTTCGGTATGTGTGGCCGGAACTCGCTCTTCATCGACCAAGCAGACCTTGAGGCCCGCTTCGATGCCGAGGTCGTCGCGGACGGCGGGTACACACCTCGATACAACATCGCGCCTGGCGACGACCTCCACATCATCACGAACGAGGATCCCGACGAGATTGACGCCTACCACTGGGGGCTGATTCCGTTCTGGGCGGACGAACCCGAGGAGGGCATCATCAACGCTCGCTCCGAGACTGCCGACGAGAAACGCGTCTTCGAGCGGGCGTGGGAATCACGTCCCTGCCTTGTCCCCTCGTCAGGGTTCTACGAATGGAAATCGCCGAACGGCGGATCGAAGCAGCCCTACCGGATTTACCGGGAGGACGACCCCGTATTCGCGATGGCCGGGCTCTGGGACGTCTGGGAGGGCGACGACGAGACGATCTCGTGCGTCACGATTCTCACGACAGAGCCGAACGACCTGATGAACTCAATCCACGACCGGATGCCGGTCGTCCTCCCGAAGGACGCTGAGTCCGACTGGCTCGCCGCAGACCCGGACACCCGCAAGGAACTGTGCCAGCCGTACCCGAAGGACGATCTGGACGCCTACGAGATTTCGACGCGGGTCAACAACCCCGGCAACGACGATCCCCAGGTCATCGAGCCACTGGACCACGAGCAATCGGGCCTCGGCGAGTTCAGTTCCTGATAGCTGACGGGGTCACCGTTACTGCATCGGCGACGCCGCCGCTGAATCGACGAGCGAGTACTCTCGGTCCCGACTCGTTCCTTCCGCCTCGAGGAGGTTGTACTGCTCCATTTTCGAGAGGTACGTGCGGATAGTCCGCTTCGTCCGCGGATCATCGACGTCCTCGGTATAGCGCTCGTGAATCTCGCTCGGCCCGACTGGGCCGTGCTCGCGAACGATGTCGTAGACGACGCGCTGGTGCGGCGTGAGCGAGTCGAGGCTCTTCTGCTTGATCTGGGCCCGAGCATCCTCGGCGGCGTCTAGGAGAATGCCGTCGGTGATGCGCTCGTGGTTCTCGCGGTCGGCCTTGCCGGCGGCCGTTCGAAGGATGCCGATTGCGAGGCGGGCGTCGCCGGCGGCCGCGTCGGCGATCCGGTAGAGCTGGTCGTCGGTGATGACGTCCTCGTTGAGCCCCCACTTTGCCCGAGCACTCAGGATGTCGTACAGCTGCTCGTCGTGGTACTTGTCCATCCGGACGTGTTCGCTGGAGCGCAGCCGGCTCACGAGGCGGTCGTCGACGCGGCTGAACAGCTCCTCTTCCTTGTTCGCGATGCAGATGATCGCGAACTGCGGGAGGCTGTGGAGGTCGTAAATGACGCTGGGGTCCTCCAATTGGTCGACCTCGTCGAGGATGACGACGGTCCGCGGGCCGTCATGCTGCTGGAGGCGGTCGACGAGTTCGTCGTGGGGCGTCGACTGGCGGTGGATGTCGATAGTAGCGCCGAGGTCGTCGAGGATCTGGTAGAGCGTCCGAAATCGGGTGTAGTTACGCCAGCAGTTGACGTAGGTGGCCTCGACGTCGAGCACCTCCTCACGTAGGCGTTCGGTGACGAATTGTGAGATGCACGTCTTGCCGGCGCCGCTGGGTCCGGTGACGATAGCCGTGTCGGCTGGTTCACCGTTCGTGATGGGCTCGAGGACGCTAGAGAGGTGGTTGACTTCGGCGTCGCGATGCTCAACTTCCCGAGGGACGAACCCGGCGCGGAGAACGCGAGCATCGCGGATCATATGAATTTGATAGACAGATTTTCGGCCAGATCATAAAAGCCTGACCGGGTTGTTTCCGGAAACAGACTAATTACATCCCCAATCTACGTGTTATGTGGCGTTCCGTCGTGCGATATCGGTTTGAGGAAATCTGGTGTTTCCGGAAACTTCCGGAATCCACTCCAAAATTAATATCGGTCAGTTGCTACGGTTGTGACCGCGCTACGCTTGGAATCTGCCAGTCTTCGGAATCGTATTTAGCCCAGATATGGTACATATGTACCTCCGCTCGGTCCTGGCAGTCCGGTTTCTCTCTCAAACTGTTCCATGGTTCGCAATCGCTTATTCCACGAACTTAGACCGGAGAGAGATCAATCTGAAGATCCGCTAGCACTGTTTCGATTTCATCTTCGGACAGGTGTTGTAGGAGGTACTCGACAAGGTCATCCTGTCGGGGTTGACCAAATGCCATCCGATATACTGCTAGGGATTCTTTGAGTTCAGCCAGCTGTTGTTCTTCTTTGCTGACTGGGAGAACTGGCGCATGCCGTTCGATTTTGGCCGCGTCCGAATTATCGTCCGGGAAGATCCAATAAGGAACTAGATCTGAGTTCGCACCGGCATCGTCGGCGGCTTTTTGAAACATTGTGGACCAGATATCTCCGTCTCCCGAAGATGCCTGCGAGCCATAGACGTCGGCGACATTCTTCCGAACAGCATGGCCCTTGTACCGATGTACACGACCTTCTCGCTGTTCGAGATCGACTGGGTTTGGTGGAAGGTTCCAATGGAGTACGGCGTGGCAGTACGGATGGAAATCAAGCCCCTCCTGCCCCACAGATGTTGTGGTTAAAACGAATGGCCAGAACGGTGAGTTGAACGCAGTCCTGACCTGGTCAGCTCGGATTGCAGCGTCTGTATCAAAGTCCTCGCTTCGTCCGAACTGCAGCCCGAAATGACATCGGATACGTCGCTCGTCGAGCTCGATATTATGTTCCTGAACCGTGATGTCGTCCATTTTCGCCGACGCGGTTCGAAGACTGAGAGACTCAGTCATCTGTCCGGTTATTGTTTCGACGACCGTCGTCGGGGGAGCATCAGCTAGGCCGAAATCATCCAGCATATGGATCCATTCATCAAGGACTGCCTGGAGGTTCCCATCCTGACAGTACTCGAGGACACGTTGCCAGTACGGTTCAGCTGGGTAGATCCCACGAACGAGAGCCGTGGTTTCGGGGAGATTGAATACTGATCGGAAGGCCCAGCCGACTTGAGCTGCCCCTGTGAGCGTCGCTGATGAATCGATAGTTGATGGAGAATCAATAATTCGATCTAATGCCTTGAGGGTAGCCGTTGCTGGCGATCCTAGAGCAATATCCGTCAGTACTTCGACGAGGTCATCCGGTGGAGGCCCGAATGTGTAATCACCATCGGCAACTTGCCGGAAGCGTTGAAGATGAGCTTGCCAGTTTTCGAATTCACTTGCTGATCCATTATCTGTTTCTTCTCCCTGCCACTTCGAGGAAAGATCCGACTGATTGAGCCAGTCTGTAACGGAGACCTCTGGATTTTCGATATCAAGTAACAGGGGCGACGCCCAATACCAAGCCTCGTCGTAGGGTTGAATACCCGCAACATCGCTTTCATCGCCGGCTCGTTGTTCGATTATCGGCTTCAGACGTGATTCGATAGCATCCCGGACCTCAGCTCGAACCTGCCCTTGACTTGGTAGCTCATTACCCTCGATACGATCTTCTATTTCAGCGGGGTCTCCGACTTCCGCTAAGGTTGGACTCGGATAGAGCATTGAGAACAAAGGCATCCCGGTAAGTCGTCCATCGGATTTCGAGATATCAAGGAGGTAGCCCCGGTTATTTCGTCCTTTCGAGTATAATGCGTCTGTGTCGAAGTTCTGGATAATCCGGCGCTCAACCTCGTAACTCACCAGCGCCGAGACTGATTTCGGGACGACTCTCCAAGAGGAAAAGACGAGACGTTTTGTGGCGTCTTGTACGTCAGACTCAGCGTATGGTCCCCCTGCCTCATAGTACGGAAGAGACGGAGGTAACCAGAGCAATTGCCAGATTCCAGTGTCGAGATACTCCTCAACCAGAGCGCGAAGTGTGGGATTCCGAAATTGAACCGGATCGTAGCGTTCGATTTGATCACCTGAGAGGTTCAACTGATCGCTGTTCGAGAGCGCAGTCGCTAATAATGGCTCCTCATCAGATTCCATCCGATCTCTAAATTTCTCCTTCAGAGAGTAGTTATTCATGAAATTCAAGAGATACGGGGCAGATTTCCAGTAGTTCATGACTCGCGGTGCATCAAGCAGGTCGGCAACATCCCGGAGTTGAAGATAGGCTTGAACCTCGTCGGGTTGGAGACCCATACTGGGGTAGTCAACGGGATCCAGCATCCCGTTGCGATCTGACGACGCTGCCAGACGCTCCGTTCGAGCCATTACCCGACCCAGCTCTGTTTCGATCTCGTTTTTCAGGTCTCGTAACTCATCTGTCCCTGATTCGTGGACTTGGTAGAGCTCTCGACGGTATCGATCTAGCAGATCACGGATCTCCTCGGCGGTCTCATCTTCTGTGAGGAAGTTGAGCGTCCTGACGAAGTCAGCTAAGTGATCCTCATCACCTTCGTGGGCCATCGTGTACATCTTGTACGGAGTGGCCGAGAGGAGCATCACTCGCGATTCTGTATGAGTGTCCGAGTAGGAGAATAGCTCGCGGGCCAGCTCACCTTCATCGGTTTCCCCATCCAGTACATCCCGGAACCGCTGGAACTCATCGAGGATGATTAAATCGGGGCTAAGAGCCTGGACACAGACTGAAGCAAGGACACTCCTGATTTCACCTAGAACCTCTCGGCGACGGGCTTGTACTGAATCAGAAACTCTGCTATTGTACCGCGGATAGTGTTCGCAGAGCTCTTTGAATTCGCGCTCGAGCTCCGGCCGTTCGTCAAGCGCAGCGATGAATGACTCGGCTAGGTCCTCGTCGATTGTAGCATCGAAATTATCTACCATCGGTCTGAAGCCATCGACTCCAGCGCGACCTTGTAGAACGTTCAAAGGCGCTTTGCCTGTCAGATTCCATGGTTCTTTGAGCAGATAATAGAGCAGCACTCGCTCCTCTTTCCGTCCCATGGACGATTTGAGATCGAGGGAGGTTCCTGGTGTGAACGAAATGTAGTTCACTTTGTTTTCGTCGAATGAATGCGCGGTTTTCGGTAGAAGCGTGATTCGAGAGGTGAAGGCGTGTTCTTGATCTTCATCAAGAACGAGACGATCCAGGTTCTGCCGAGCGATACTCCCATTTGAGCATAGATAGACGATGTCGATCCGATCGCGATCATCCCAAAGGTGATCGATAGCCTGCGCAATGACCGCTCGGGCAACCAATGTCTTCCCCAGCCCAACTTCGTCAGCCACGAGGAACCGTCTAGCGTACTCCTCGTCGGTATACAACCGGTCGAAGACATATCGCGCTGTCTGTTCTTGGAACTCTTTCAGCGGCTCTAGAACTGCCGACACATCCGGTCGTTGCTCATCAGTCATTGTCGGTTACCTCCTCATTAAGCACCGCCCAAATCGGATCGAAGACCCGATCGAATCCCTCAGGAAGTACTTGCTCGACATCGTCGCCTTCCCCCAAATCCGTGATGAGTTCTTGGATACGCGCCAGTTGTTCAGGATTTTCGTGTAGCACGCGTAGAAGTTGCTCCAACAGTGGGAATCGGTTTCCAGCGTCGACACTGTGACCACTGTCCCACTCTTCCCACTCCATCTGCGAGACCTGATGACCAAAGCCCGCATCGACCTCACCTAAAAGTAGGGCAAGGAACCGTAGAAACCGCTCTTTGTCGCGAATAATCGACCGAAGAAGGCGTTGAGATCGGTCTGTTGGTGCGTTATTTAGTGGAACATTTAGAACGAAGCTTTCCGATCTGCTCTCGCCTTCTATTTCGACAGTCACCCGAATTGCGATGAAGGATGTGATGGATTCATACGAGACGTCAAATGTAGCTATCTCCTCTGCGTCCATCGCAAGGGGTTCAGCCGCCCGTTGCTCAAGTGTTATCGGTCGAATTTCGATAGTGGGTTCGTGGGGTAGTGTATCGGGAATATCGTCCCCTTCGAGTCGGAGTCGATAGACATCCTCACGGGGTGTCTCCTCGATCTGTGCACGAAGTTCGAGGCCACTGATGGCCTGCCGGATGTCATGGTGCGCATCATCCAGTCTCTCGGCTACCGTGTCTTTTTCGGAGGGTTCGTCTCGATGGTAAGGAACCAGAAGATCCCGGATTGAGACGTCATCGTCTTCATCACCCAGAAAGACATCGGTTCCACACAAGCGCTTCTTGCCTTTCAATTCGACTAAGAATTCGACGTTCTGATGGAACGCTGCACCAGTAGCGTTTGCGGATCCGGTATAGACGCGTGCGTCCCACCCATCATCTACTATGAACAGCTTCGCATGTAGGCTCTTGAGTGTGTCTTCATCACTGATCTCCTCTTCCCCATCCGGCATCTCAATTGGATCGCTGTCGGGGTTGAGTTCGGCGGCAGTGTCTAGTGTATAGATTTCATCCCACGGGTCGAGAGTGTCCTCCGCGAGCGTATCCAGTTCTTCCCACCGCGAGATGAGGGTGGTATTACGTGACCCAGGATCGAACTGGTTGAGGAGCGATTTCGAGAGAAACGGTGATACCACCATTAGATCCGTTTCCCGGTCGGGGAACGGCCATTGAGTTCTATTGCCAATCCCAAATGGGTGGAAATCAACCTCTTCGAAATCATCCGGTGGAGAAAAGTCGACACGCCGGAGTTCATCTTGAATCGTCTCGATCTTAGCCTGTCGGTCAGTATCTAGATCCCTCGCCGCCATTTCTGGAAGGGTCTCAATGAAATCCCCAAGTGGATGGTTCCGCGCATAGGCTAGTTGACGGTCTTCCCGAAATTCTCCGTCCAGACGGAGCACAGTGTCCCACGAGCGAGCATACGTCAGGTTCCGACTGAGACAGAGGAAACGATAGTGAACCTGTTCGTTTGTTCCTGTATACCGAAGTACCCACGTTTTGGGATGAAACGCACCGTGGTCGCTCAGTGCGTTCGCCTCGACAACGACATCCTCGAGCAACTGGAACAATTTGTTTTGCTGGCTTGGTGTGTGAATCCGACCGCTCTGACAGAAGAGGGTCATCCGATTCGAGTTCCGTCGGAGGGCATCGAGAGTTGCTACTGGATCCTGTTCCTCTTGATCAAGGTCTTGGTGCTGGTGTCGAGTGAACGCGAGTGGAACGGCAAGTAGGGCGGATAAATCCACTGAATAGGTGGCACCAAGCGCGTAGTCAAGGTCATAGCCGGCAGGTGGTTTGAGTGACTCGTGTAAGAGCTCCCGATCCTGTGGTTCGAGCATCTATTCTCCCTCCAATCCTGCGAAGATATCTTCGAGATGAATCTTCGCTGTGTCCCAGCGATAAGCGAGTTTCCCGGTGCCCGCCTCTCCACTCCATTGCTCCAAGGCGGATTGGTTGCTTAGACGGGCGCGGCCGCCCTTGAGCCGCCGCTCCCGTCTCTCAATAAGCTGTAATGCAGCGTCATCATTAGCGAGTTTCTCTGGAGAATTTGATGCAACTTCGATCCATCGCTCGACGAAACGCTGCATCCGTACTGGCGTATTCGCACTTGCTTCGGTGACGATTTCCCAAAACCGATTCAGATCCCAATTTCGGAACTCGGTTTGCCGGCTGCCGATTCTCTGACTCCATTTCTCAAACTTCGTCGAATATTCTTCAACTAGATCCTCGTCTGCGGCTTTCCTCGCAAGCATAAGATTGTAGAGGAGAGTGGCGCCGTGCATAATCTCCGAGAAATTCCGTGCATGGTGGAGGCGTTCCTTCACTTCGTCTGAGAGATGACTTTGATTGGGGTATTCCCAGGGGTAGTCTGGCGTCCCGCCGAGCTCAGATTCGTGCAGGAGATCCGCTAGCATCGAATCCGGGATCGCTTGGAGGATTCGGTCTCGAAGGTACTTTGCGTCCCGTTTACGGAGAGCAAAGCTAGCCGTCTCTGGGAACTCATCAGGCGGATCTGGGAGTACAGGATCCCAATTCGGATGTGGTTTTTCTCCTACTCGATCTTCTTGCTCTTGCTGTATCTGGTAGTAGACATCTAGGGAGTCGTGGTACTCGTTCTGCGAACCGTTGAAACGTCGAATGTTCCACGTACCGAGGCCAGCCCAGTAGATGTTGCTTGGGAAGCGTTGCAGATCTGCCTTGGAATACCGGCCGATGACACCTTCTGGATCATCTTCTTTCAACAACGCCTCGATAACTTGGACCTCGTATTGGCGTGCTTTCGACTCAATATTCGTCGATGAGACCTGTTTCTTCTCGAGGGCTCGGTACATCCACGGTACAAAAAGGAAGTACTTTACTCGGGTTTGGATCGTCGTCGTACCTGGGAAGAGTAAGTCCGCGAATGCATCCCTGATACGACCGATCCCGAGTTCATCACGCGTGTCCCGTTCCGAGAATTGTGAGATGAGATCACGTGTTCGCTCCCGTTCCGCTTCGGAATACGAAAGCCACGAGAAAGACGACATTAATAGGCAACCTCTGTTGCCTCCACAATAACGATTGGGCTACCTCGGATTCTCATTTGTTATCAAGCGTTTCAACCCTGCGAGTTCTGTCGTTGTACTGTCGAATCACTATCTTCGAATCCAAGAATCAGTGATTCATCGATCGATGTCCTTCTGTGCTAATTCTCGTATCTTTTCCTTCGTCTCTTCGCGGTGCTCGCCAAACGCTACCTCGAAAATCCCTCGGTAGAAATGCTTGTTCTTCTCGAGCGTGACGTCCTCCCGCTTCAACTGTTTTTTCAGCCGCGTGAATGTGACCTCGATATCCTCGCTCTGTTCCGGTTCGACGTATATCGTGGCGGAGTCCCAGTCCTCCCGGATGTTCAATGGTTCATCATCCGTTTCTGTTGCCTCCTCAGTGGGAGACTTAGTATCCGCCGAGCCAGCACTCTTCTCCTGACCTGATTGCTCTTCTGTGGCGGCTGCAGGTTCGCGGTCTTGTCTCTCTGTTTCCGACGTCGCCTCTGCCGTCTCGTTGTCGTCGTCCGCGACTTCTTCGTCTTCTGCTTCCTCTGATGGGTCCTCAAATCGCTCGTCCATTCCTCGGGGCATAGTTACACCTCCACCTGCGTTTTGTCGAACGCCCGTTCCATCGTCTCAGCAACCTCCAGGAAGAGGTCGCGCTCGACTTGCTGGTCGTTCGCGTCCTCCCATTCGAAAATATCGCAGCCGCTGTCCCACGCGCGCTGTATCGCCACCCGCATTGGAAGCTTGAAGATCGGCGCTAGTGACGCATATGACTCGTCAAATGCCTCCAGGAACTTCTGTGACTGCCCATCGTCTCTATACATGTTTGCCAGCAGTCCCACGATCGCAATCTCGATCTGTTGGTTGTCCTCGATGGATTCCAGCTGATCCCAGAGATCGTCTAGAGCATCCCGGGATGTCGCTTGGGTTTGCGCAGCCAGGAACACGTTTTGCGCCGCGATGAACGCTGCATCCGTCAGGACCGAGAGATCAGGGGGGCAGTCGATCAAAATAAAATCGTAGTCGTAGCCGTCGTCGACCAACTCTTCGAGAGCAACTTTCAACGAGAGACGAGCGCCTGCGTCGTCCATCCAATCCCGGGCAAGCCCCATGTCCTTGTGGCTCGGTACGAGATCGAAATTCAGGTGTTCGTAATCGTCGCTGTGGATCATAATTTCTGAAAGAGTCGTGTCGTCCGTGCGCGGATTGTCGACGAGGACGTCGAGAAGATTTGCATCATCCGTAGCGAGCGTATTTGGAAGGTCGTTCTTCGGGCTTGATGGATCGTTGTCGTCGCCCGGGCCGAGTCCCAGGCCTTTCGTCATATCGGCCTGTGGATCCATATCGATCGCGAGGACATCGTGTTCTCGCGAGGCCAGTGCCGCTGCACTGTTTATCGTCGCCGTTGTTTTGCCAGTCCCGCCCTTCTGATTGCCGAAGGCGATCGTGGGAATGCCAGTCGATGGTGTGACGCCCCAGCCACGAGGTGACTCGGTCATAGTACGATCATTGATTCAATGACTCATAAATCCACGTCAGACATCTAATCCCGCTCTGGGAATGGTAAAGTGCTGTATTCCGCGGTATAAACCGCTAAAAGGCGCTTATGGCGTTGTACTTGGTGAAAAGTCAAAGAATCACTGATTCATTGAGCCAACGCATTCTGGAATCCTCGATTGTTGATTCCTCGGGGATTGGAGCTTGCTACTGGCAGTTACTGAATCAGTGACTCTGTACTTCTCGTGGTAGGTGATTCATTGAATCTCCATCTCTTTGATTCACTGATTCATTGATTTAGTGCTTCACATATTCTCAGCGCTCCTCTATTATTCACTGAATCCTAAAATCAATCACTCAATAACTCTTTGATTCACTGATTCACTGACTCTGTGATTCACTGAGCTATGTCCTCAACCGTTCACCGGATAACAGACACGGATGAGATCACTCTGGCGCAGTCACTCCTCCCCGAAGGCGGCAGCTAGCTGGTCCCGCATATACTCTCGACGAAGCTTCCGGGCCCGCGAATCTGAGAGATAATTCTGCAATACGACGTCGGCACTCGCACTTCCTTGTTCGGCCGCAATCTCATCGAGGCTTCCGAGGACGACGTCGAGTGACGAGGAATAGGCGTCATACCAGAAGCGTCGACCCATCTTTGGCGAGGGTGACACACCCCCGATCTCGTCAGGAAGGCCCGCTCGGTCAGCGAGTTGTGTGAAACGGTTCCAGACTGTCCATCGGGAAATCGAGCCGCCTGAGGTGTGTGGTGATGGAAACAGGTGCCCGCTCCAGTCATCGTGATCAGCAAACGTTGCGAGGCGGTTCTCGAGCACCTCTTTACCGTAGAGGAGTGACACCTCGCCGGGCCCGTTCTTCCGCTCCTCGAACGTAATATACGGAATTTCGTCGGTAGATACGTCAAGGACGAATTGACGCGCTCGTAGGCTAGCCACCTCATTCGGACGAAGACCCCATGCACACAGGGCGAGTACCAGAAGGCGGTCCTCCTGGTCGTCTGCCGCCTTGTAGAGTGCGCGCACGTGCTCGGTGGCGAGACATGGTGTATCCGTGTCATCGTCATTACCGTTCGACCAGTCGAACTCGTCGTCGAGGCCGTTAGCGGGGTTCACCGCAGCCCATTTCCGACGCACCAGATGCGCATACCAGTTCGAAACCGCGAGATGAATCCGGCGTTTGGTTTGCCCACCGTCGAGATCCGCGTGCAGGCGGTCGAACGCTGCCCAACACGCATCGACTGCTTTGTAGTCTGGGATATCACTATCCCGAGCGACGGGGGTCACGAGGTCATCGGTGTCATTTTCCTCGCAGTAGGCGGCAACATAGCGATTCAATCGGTAGCGGAGGGTATCGATTGACGAGTCTGCAAGGCCCTTGCGCTCTCGCCGTGACGTGAGGAAGGACTCGAGTGCCTCGATCGTCCGTTCGTGGTCGGTTGCCCAGTCGTAGCCCGATTCTACGGCGTCGAGCTCGAGGTCCTCGCGCCAAAACTCTGCGAAGGTCCTGTCATGATACTCCCGTAGGGCATAGAGGAGCGGCCGAAAGCCGTGGTCGCGAAGCCAGCCGTGTGTCGGTTTCTCTTGTTTTGGATCGAGCCCGTCTGTCTCCATCACCGGGGCGACGATAGCCCAGTACGCGTCGACGAGTTCGTCGAGATCGAGGAGGGTCCACGAGACGTCGTCGACGTCCTCCCAGTCTCGGTCACTCCCTGGTGTCGTTACGTCGTTCACAGTGCTATCCTCCACGGTGTCCGCTGTTCGAGGTTAGGAATCAGGGATAGACGCCTCGCTGAGTCGGTTTCCAATTCTAAGCCCGGCATATTTGGCTGGTAGCGAGTTTCTCACAAATAGGATATAGGTTTTGGGGACAAACAGACTGTTGAAGTCTGTGTGAACACCGAAAATAGATGCTGAAACTATCCGACATCGTATAAATCCTATGTTGCTATACGAATAGTGTAGTCGTGGGAAGTTGAGACTACAGCGGGTTTAGCGGGCCTATGATGCGTGGTTTCGGCCGTT
The DNA here is from genome assembly GCF_003666065.1 of Haloarcula sp. Atlit-7R. NCBI lineage: Archaea > Methanobacteriati > Methanobacteriota > Halobacteria > Halobacteriales > Haloarculaceae > Haloarcula > Haloarcula sp. Atlit-7R. The sequence goes on from NZ_QXIK01000028.1 coordinate 12,616, forward strand.
TCAGTGATCGGGAATTGGCTCAGATTGCTCTCCAAACGGCTATTCCTATTGAACTTCCAACGGCATGCGCGAATTTCGGCGACTTCCGACAGCATTGCCACTCAGACGCTACGCTAACACGGGTAAAACCTCTCTCTATCCGATTCCGGTTTCCTTCTTCAACAGCGTCAGCGTGTTATCGGCCGTCACAATTGGCGAATGCTCGTAGTCGTCGGTCAACTCAACTTGTACCAGCAGGTCCACCGCTCGCCAAATCGAGTACAGGAGACACGCGAACGCGAAATAAAAGAACCGTAACCCGAAATCCTTCGATGTCGTTGCGGCCATGAATCGCTTAATCGACCTGTAGCCACTCTCGATCTCCCAGCGATAGCCGTATTCAGTGAGGAAGCTACTACCGCGATTGGACATGAACACCGAGTATTGCCGGTGATCATCATATTCGGAGTCCTCCTTCCGGCGGTAGATCAGCATCGTCTCGTGCCACTCGTTCTTCCCGAGATGGAGGTTGCGGTCGGTTTCGTATCGGTCTTGACCCCGCTGGAGCAACCGTTTGGCCTGCGCTTTCTCGCTGGTTTGCATCCGCTTCGGGACTACATACGACAGTCCACGTTGGCTGAGCATCTCTAGAATATGCTGACTGTCGAACTCCCGGTCCATCAATACGTTATCGACGTGAACGAGATCCTCGGCAGAGTCAAGTAGATCCTCGACAATCTCCTTGCGAGTCTCGCCTTTCCGAACCGGGCGTGCATCTAACACAATTGGGACGGCATTGCCGACTAACTGGACCGTCGCCCACTGATACGCGTACTCATCGGTCTTTTCTTTTGTCCCAATAATCTCATCTTCGTGTCCGGTTCTGTCGCCTGTGAACGGGTCTGCTTCAGTAATATCGATAGCAACAATCCCTGCTCGGAAGAACTCCTCCGTCTCCGCTGCTTCCCCTAACAGTCGAGTCACAGCCTGCCGATACATCTCCCGAATCTGTTCAATCGATAAGTCGCGGATGTGCTCGCGATGGGCGTGGCCCAACGGTGTCCGATCCCGTCTCGACTCATAGACGAAACTGCGGGCACCTTCGTTAGCAGCCAGCCCCTCACGAAATCCGAGATACGTTTGTAAGTCCCAGTAAGCGTTCTCGTGGATTTCACAGCCATTGTCGCGATTCAGTGAGAATGCCGGGAAAACGACGTGACTGATATGGTCCGTGATCGATCCGGCTTCATTGAGGATAGCTTGATCGTCTGGGTATGATTTATCCGCTACGTTATCCCGTGATGGAAAGTTTCGTTCTGGCTCGCGTGGAACAGCAACGTCCGCGTCTTGAGCTTTGATCAGAATCGTCCGCGCAGCTGCCTCAATTGTCTCGCGAAGCTCTGTAGTGAACCGATTATCCCAGCTGCGCCACAGCGTCGACTGGTCTGGGACTGTTTCCATGCCCAGTTGTTCACGGAGGTCAGGATGGTGAGGGAGATACGTGAGGAGTGCCGTTTCGTGGGTCCAGCCGTGAAGTTCTTTGAGTAGAAACAGTCGGAACAGTTGGGCCATCTCGTACTGAGTAGCTCCAGAATACCGGTCATGTGGCTCAAACTCGACATACGCTACTGGGTAGTGAGACACGAACTCGTCAACGGAGTCGTGAGCCTCGTGGTCGAACCATGTGGACGCAACGGTCCAGATGTCTTCTTCGAGGCCGGCGAGAGAACTCCGGTCATAGAGTGGCGTCGAATCATACGCTGGCCATTCAGCGTATGACTGCTGGGCGATTCGTCGAAAGACACTGCGTTGAGAATCACAGCTCGCAACCACTAAGAGATGCTGCCAACGACACGCCCAAAAATTCGTCTGACTGGTAATAGAACCCGAAGAGAACTACCAGTCAATGCCCGGTGGCGGCATGACGGTTGACGGTGGCAGTAATCGCGTAGCGAAACGCAACTGTGAAAGGCTACGCAGAGAGCAGACAGTCCTCGACATACCGCTGAAACTCGTCTCT
>NZ_QXIK01000029.1:0-12735 GCF_003666065.1 Haloarcula sp. Atlit-7R
TATTCACGTTCCTCATCTTCGGTATTTTCCTGCCGTCATTCAAGCACTTCATGGACCGGCAGCGTGTGCGATACAACCTTCCTGAATTCAGTATCGCTCCAATCGGCTCTGAGGACTCCGCAGTCGGAAAGTCGCTCACTGTCGGTGTCACGATCGCCCGCCGAGCCCCGTACATATTCTTTGCTCTCGTACTGGTGTCTACGGCAGCCATGGGGGCGTATGGAACTGGGATTGATACCCGGTTCACCACTGAAGACTTCCTCCCACCGGAGGAGAACCCCGGATACGTTGAGGTTCTGCCGGAAGCTGTGGCTCCGAGCGAGTACACCGTCACGAAACAGATTAACTATCTTGAAGACACCTTCGAGAGCGGCGAGAGTGACACAGTAACGATATACGTTGAAGGGTCGTTACAGGACGGAACAGCGCTAGAGGAGATCCACCGGGCAAATCAGGATCCACCCGACTCCTTTGTTACAGCTGGTGGGAGTGCAGATACGACAAGCATCCTTACCGTGATTAATCGGTACGAGCGTACTTCGCCGGAGTTCCGTCAACTCGTCGCACAGAACGACCAGAACGGTAACGGCGTGCCTGACCAGAATCTCCCGACCATCTACAACGCGCTGTATGATTCGCCGTACGGCGACCGCGCGGAGTCGTACATGACTGATGACTACACGCGAACGCGCATCGTGTACTCCGTTGAGTCCGATGCGAGTCAGCAGGAAGTGACAGACGATACGAGAGCTGTTGCGGATGAGTTCCGGATGGAGGCGACTGCAACCGGTAGTGTTGTGGTATTAAAAGCCGTCTCGGATGTAATCGCAGAATCGGCGTACATCAGCCTGGCTCTCGCAATTCTCGCGTCTGCAGCGTTCCTTCTCTTCGCCTACTGGCTACTTGAACGTCGTCCCGGATTGGGGGTTGCGAATCTCGTACCGATACTGCTCACTATTGCCGCTTTGGCAACGACAATGCGGTATCTGGATATTCCGTTCAACGTCCTCACCGGAACGACATTATCGATCGGAATCGGGCTTGGTATCGATTACTCCGCCCACCTCGTGCATCGGTTCTCCGAGGAGTACCGAGGAGACACTGGCTTGCTGGAAGCACTCGACATTAGCGTCCGGGGAACAGGTGGCGCACTGGCGGGCAGCATGGTCACCACAACGTCCGGAACCGGCGTGCTCGTGCTTGCGGTTGTTCCGATCTTGGGCCAGTTTGGATTGCTGATTGCCCTCAGCGTCCTTTATTCGTTCATCGCGTCCATACTGGTCCTCCCAACATCGATTGTCATCTGGGACCACAGTCGGAACACGCTCGATTCACTGCTTTCGTCGCGCTCAACATGGAGTCCGAACTGATGGATTCTCCTTTGCCCATACTTGTGGCCTGTTACGATCAAATCGACTGGTCCAGTTCTGGCCCGAAAGATGTGCGGTTCGAGGAGACTGAGCTGCGGTGGCAACGTAGCCACCAACGAGGGAGGAGACTTTTCAAATGACTGAGGATAGTGACACACTGGGTGCCACTGAGAAAGAAATCATGTATGCAACGCACCAAGCACTGGTTAAGAGTGGCTACGCTAAACTCTCGATATCGCTCATCTCGGACGAACTCGACAAGGCTAAATCGACGATCTATCACTACTATGACTCAAAAGACGCTCTACTCATTGAGTTTCTCAGGTTTTCTATCGACCGATTCGAATCGACAATCAATACCACCATCGGCGACAATCCAAAAGACGATCTTGACCACATCATAACGATACTCCTACCGAGCCAGCTAAAAAAGGAAAAACGCCAGCTTCACTCCGTACTAGTCGCAATTTCTCCGCAAGCTCTGGATCAGGAGGCGTTCCGCGAGCAGTTCACCGAAATCGACAACCGACTCACAGCAATCATCGAAAGGACCGTCCGCCGTGGTGTACGCACAAACGTGTTTCGGGACGTTGACCCGGCGCAAGAGGCCGAACACATTTTGTCGGTAATCAAAGGGACCATGTACACTCGTCTCACAACCAACCGTGAAGCCGCAGCAGTACGAGCAAGGGCCTCTCTATTCTCCTATATTAACTCGCATTTGATGGCCTAACCTCTCATCAGAGGATATTCTAAAGAACGCCCTGTACAAAATCGTCAATATAGAAGCGCTTGACAGGTACGCTTCCAACGAAACATGGCACAGCTCAAAAACACTGGATTACTCTCTCAAACAGATCTGATAATGGCGTTCACAATTTCATAAGCATGGGGAGCAATCGGCCGGCTACAACTGTAAAAATACCCCACTCGTGAAGGATCATGATATCGTGTGGAGATGACAGTCATCTAGATACGGACGGAAACGCATGTTATCTACACGCCTACGATTCAATCGTTCATGTACACAATCGCTGACTTACCTATCGAGAACACACTCCAAACGGCCGAATACGATCTCGAACTCGAATCGGCACTCCGTCGGATGTCTGAGCACAGCTACACACAGATCGGTGTCGAACGCGGCGGCGAGTTCGTCGGGATTGTCACCTACAGGTCAGTCGTCCGGACACTCCTTGCATTCCATCAGCTGGAGGTCAGAAACAAGGCGCTCGATAAGATCTCGGTCGGCACAGCAGTCGAAGATGCACACACCATCAGCGAGGACGAGAACCTTCTGGCCGTATTCGATGCACTCGCAGAGTACACGTACATCGCAGTGGATCGTGATGACGAGTGGCGCATCCTGACCGACTACGATCTCCTCACGCAGCTGAAACAGATGCTTGAGCCTTCTGTTAATCGAATCCATCGAAATGCAGTTGCGCGAGATTTTCACGCGAGTGTTCGGAGATTCGCTGTCGGAGCAGTTGGCCGAAACCTTCGACGAGGAACACCCACTGCTGACGCCAGCGTCAATCGAGCACTGCAGTTACGCACACTATGCCCAATTCATCTCGCTTCACTGGGCAGAATTTGAATCACTCTTCGATGACCAACAGGACGTGATTCGCGAGTTAGTGCTTGAAATCGGGGATATGCGAAATCAGCTCTTTCACTATCGAGTCGACTCCAAGTTTCCGAAGGAACGGTCTCCAGTCATCTACATCGAGCTCATCGAACGTTTCGAGGTACGCTTTACTCACGTATCGAGGACCGGTTCTAAGAGCTTCAGCACCTGCTTCAGCAAAGATACCGCGATTTTCGGTCACCGTGTCTGTCGTAAACCAAGGTGCCGCTTGGAGATCTTGACTCGAAGCATCTGAATCGTCTGTCACAGTCGGAGCGTAGGCTTCACCAAGTAGAACTCCGGATGGCGAGAGCCAAGACCCATCTTCAGTTTGTAGTCGAAGGGCTGGCGGGTCTTCACCGACTTCCCACTCGCCGTCAGTGAATGCTCGACAGAGAATCGCCGCTGCGAGGTGTCGATCGTTCGTCGAGAGTGATCCCCAATTGACGGTGTGAAGCCACTCTTCGATCAATGCCCCTTCGGTCAATTCTTCCACATCGTTCCCATCCAACACCGACCGAATCGCCTCTTGCTTGGCAAGGTCACTATCTACGATACTGAGAGAAGACCGGACCTCTTGTAGCGGGCTCGCAGTTTCGAACTCACCCAGGTCAAGCTCAGCAGGCGGAAGGTAGACCTGTTCCACATCATCAGTGCCCACGACTCTTCCGTCTTCAAGGGGAATACCAGTCGAGCTGAGGGTCTTGGATTGCTTCCACGAACTCTTGGTCGAGAGGCCATTGTAGATTTTCTCGAAGGCATCTGTTCGAGTGTTGTCGGTAAGTTCTTCGAGAGGAGTGGTTACCTCGTGGTTCTGCAGGAAGTCATGAAGTCCGAGTGAGTTCCGTCCCTTGATCGTCCGGTAGATATCCTCGTGTTCCTCGTGAATAGGACGGGCCGCTCCCGCTTCCTCTACTTGATCAGCGTCGAAAGCTTCGCGAATGTGTTCGTCAACCACCTGGCAGTCGCCAAGTTTGATTCGCTGACCCGCCTGATCCCGAACCAGTTCCGAGATCTCGACGTGCTCGTGGATTTTGTCGACGATTTCCGTCGTTACGAATGTGTCTCCGCGTCCTTCTGGAACGAATACGCCAAGGTCTGTCCACCAATCGTCGTGGCCGGCAACGACATCGAGGACATCCTTCGCACACTCGACTACGCCCTGCGCGATCTCGCGGTTCCAGGGAAGCTCTTGCTTGATCGTCTGTCGGTCAGCAGGCGTGAGGAAGTCCGCATGAACGAGAAAGTCGAAGTCAGTCTCAAGTTCTTTGAGAGGAAGATAGCTGAATACGCCGGTATGCAGTGTCCCGCTTTCTGGCCGAGCGAACCCACCATCTTCGTCTACGATACAGGCGATGAACACCTCACGATAGTCCACACCCGCTCGCATATACTGCTCAGTCTTCGGATCGTCCTGAATACTATCCGGCACCTCCCAGAGATGTTTGAACAGTACCCACGTATCCGCCTCCGTCGTCCCATCCGCTAACGCCTCCTCGAGTTCTACAATTTCGATGGGATCGAACTGCGCATCTGCCTTGTTTCTGATTATTTGTTGTTTTGAACTGGGAAAACCCTGTCTTGCTTTCTCAACGGAGGAGGCTAATCCATCATCACGGACCGCGTCTGTCCGACTAATACGCCGTGAGTTGTCCGAGTAATCATCATCGATAGATAGCTCACGTACGTCCTTCAAGAAGAGAAACACACGTCGGTCGATATTCTCGCTCCGGAGAGGTTCAAAGAGTTCATCATCGGAAAGCAGTTTTTGACCCCGTTCATCCAGCCTGACGACAAACCGGGTAGTATACCTGGTTCCGTCAATCTTCGTGGGAACCTCTGTCTCCTCCGTAGGCTTACAACTCCAGGGGACGACTCTCCAAGGAATCTCATCACCGTGCTCTTCCGCCCGTTCTCTATCGAACGAGAAGTGGAATTGACCGGAGTGGACCTCAACGGATTGACTGATCTCAAAGATTGATTTGAACCCCACCCCGATGAAACCGATGTGATCACGAGGATGCTTCGGTGAGACGCCAGCGGCACACAGTCCAGTTACGTCGTCCTTGATGTCACCGGAGCCTCCATCCTGGCCCGCGAGTGCACTATCGGTAAACTCACGACCGTCGTTGAGAATTTCTAAGCACCAGTCTCCGTTGATCTTTCGGATTTGGAAACGGACAGCACTGGCACCCTCATCGTCTGCATTCTGGATGAATTCGAGTGGGAAATACGTTGAGGCGAAGTTCATCTGGACGACATTCGAGTGCCCGTGGAGACTCGTCCTCACCAGATCCGGAGAATCAGTCAAATATTGCTCTCGAATGCTCCGTACTAATTCGTCTGGATTGCTGGCATCCATCTATTGGTGGTAAATCAGATGTTCTTAACATATAACTTCCAACGGCCACACCACGACTGGTAGTAACGTGTCTGATTCAAATATGGACCTCCCTGTTGACCCTACGCAGAATGAAGCCTCACCGCAAGAACTCATACAGCCCTGCCGACCCACGCTGCTCGCCGGCGTGTCCTGCAAGCAGCCGAGATCTCTATCGACGTCGATGACAAGAATTTCGAGAGTTTCCTCAACGAGCTATCCGAGGTCGAACTTCGGCGAGCCGCTTCCGAACTCAGATTCGCCGGCGAACCCACGGTCTATTACTATCGGGTCAACGGCCTCCATCAACTCTCCCCCGATGACGCCCTCAGACGAAGCAATAACGAGAGTTCTTCGGGAGCATACGGCCCAGATGTCGAGACAGCAATTAGGGACCACGACCGTATTTACGTCGTCTGCCAAGTGCCGGAAACCGGATCACAAACACAACTCACACTCTCCCCTGACGACCGGGAAACGACCGTCGCAACGTTCAAACCGAGGACACAGCTCCTCGCCGTTCGGGCTTCCGACGACGGTACCGCAGACGCGTCACCACAGGCAGTGCTGAGTTATCTTGGCCTGGATGATGCAACCCGAATTTCCTTCCTCGATAACGGGTTTCGGGGTCGGTTCAAGGATGCCTGCGTTGAGGGATATTCGACGCTTCAACTGAGGAATACGACCCCACGAGACAGCTCGCGAGAGATCGAGGTTCGGTCAAAGGATCCGGAGGCTAAGAACGTAGCCGACGTCCGTACCGACGTGATCGTCGAGGACCTACTCCAGCGTGGTGACACGGAACTCAACGCGGCAACGGGACTCGTCACCGTCCCGACCGACGTCCGCTCGATGGAACACGGCGAACCGCTGCATCCGCGAGTAACAATTGGATTTCCGGATGGATGGGTGGCCTTCGAACAGTTTGTACCTGAGCAGATCCTGATCGAGTTCGATGATTTGGTGCGAGATTCGCTCTGAGAGCGATTCAAGATCAGGTCCTTGCTACACGCAATAGGACTCTAGTTCGGTTTGACTCTCCTGAACAAAGCTCAAGCCAGAAGCTCGTGAGCTCCGCGGCTACACCTCCGATCAAAAGGGAATCCGGTTCGAGAGCTCACGACTCCTCTCTCCGTGTTATCAACCCAGGGTCCGGGAGAGAAAAGCGAAAAATCGCTCAGCGTTTTCTCGACCGAATTCACCAACATCTGTAGTATTCACCCCGGTCGGTAGCTCCAACATCGCTAAACTATACCCGTTCTTCACGGAGTAGTCATTCTCGACAGCACCATCGTTGTCTGGATAGACCAGCACACCTGGCGCATCATAGGCAGTCTGGTACGCTACGACCTGATAGACATCGTTATTCTTGACGCCGGTCTTCCACTTGGCGTCCCCGACCAATACTGGCTCACCGTGACGTTTGACTACGAAATCGGGTCGCATACGAATCGATGGATTTCCTCTGAGTAGATTGTCGGTTCGAGCCTGTCCTTCCACGCTCCAGCCATCTCGTCCGTCCACGGTTTCTCGTGCTGTTCTCTCGACTACCTTTTCGAACACGTCGTTCATTCCGATCAACAGGGAGTACGATGCACCCTCACCGGCGACGATGTCTTCGATGTAGATGTGTTTCAGCACGAGGCGAGACAAGGCCAGAACCGTCTCATAGTAATCAGTTAGGCGAGTCAGTTCGATCCGTTCGGCTTCCTCGATCGAAACTTCGCGGAGCGTCACTCGTCGTCTGAGCCGCGATTGGTATTCGCGTAGTTCGCCAGTGATCTCGGTGCTATCCACCAGCGACGACAGCATGTTCGCAACGCAGAGAATCGTCTGGTTTAGCGTGGTATCGTAAGTGAATTCGTCGTAATCGCACTCGAAATCCGTCTTCCCGGGGCCTCCTGCGAGCTGTCTCTGGACGTTCAATCTGCCCCGGAGATACTCTTCTGTTCCTTCTACATCGACGTACTCTCTCCGAAGGCCCTGAGACAGAACTGCTTCTAGTTCTTCGAGAAACAGGGCTGCTACCGTGTCCACAAAATTCGTCCCGCTTTCGAGTTCCGTTTCGTGTGAGAGGTGGGTTGGTTCTGTCCCGTTTGCGTATCGTAGCAGCGTGACTAGGTTCGGCTCCCCGATTTTCGGTTGTATCTCAACAGTGGCTCCGTTGGGGAGGGCAACGACTCCGACTCGATGATCCGTGTGCAGTACGACCTGTTTGCCTCGTCTGTACTCCACTCGTAACCCATCGACCTGTGATTCGATCATTTCGATATCGTCATCGGACAGGTCGATTGGGTCTGATTCGTCGTACTCGGACAGTTCTATCAGGTCAGCAGTTGTCACTCCACTTCACCATCCTCGCCAACGAGTTCGGAAAGCGCGGCACGGAGAGCGTCGGAATCGAAATCGGCGATCCGCTGTTCCTTCCAGTTGAATAGGCTCTCACCCCCGCCATCGAATATGTGCTCTTTGAGCCGCTCCATGTCTCCAAAGTAGTACTCATCGAGCAGAGGGAGTATCTCGTTCTTCCAGGACTCTACGAGACGCTCGTCCGTGGTCCCACCGATGAGGTAGGAGTGACCAACCTGTTTGCCTTTCCCGAGGTTCCCACTGTCCCGAATACGTTCGTTGATAGCACTGAGTGCGAGAATGGAGAGAGCACCGAGGTCCTCTCCCTCCTCGACTGACGCCTTGGTTTTGACGTCCTGTTCACCATCGAAGCCAAGTTCGTCGTAGAGAACTTCGTAGTTCGGCGGGAAGTGTCGAAATCGGAACCGCCGACGTATCGCGGCATCGACGAGAGCGATTGACCGATCAGCCGTGTTCATCGTCCCAATGATGTAGAGGTTCGGGGGCACTACGAGCCGGTCCTCTGAATGTGGCAGCTCATCTCTCATCTCGTTCGGCTCGCCGAGTCGCTTGTCGTTCTCGATGAGGGTGATCGTCTCACCGAAGATCTTCGGAATGTTTCCCCGGTTCACTTCGTCGATGATAAGGATGTATCTGGGGGCATCTGCTTTCGAGTCGGCGTCTTCGTAGGCCTCGACGGCGTCCTCAGCCATCTCCTTGAACACGCCAGCCTCGGGTTCGTATACGAGGTCGCCGTCACGGGTCTTCGCCGTTATCCCCTCGATGAAGTCTTCATACGAAAACGTCGGATGGAACGTTACCATCCGAAGGCGATCCTCAACAGCGTCGTCGAAGTGGTCTTCCTCGTCCAGCCCCCTGTCTATCCACCACTTGGCGAAGTTGAGCGCTCCATAGGTCTTCCCGGTTCCTGGCGGGCCGTGGAAAACGATCTGTTTCTTGCGCTGGAGATGTTTTTCGACGGTCTCGAACCACGGTAACTCGTCGTACTCGACCCGCTTCCTGATCTCGACACGGAAGCAACCGGGGACGCCGGTGACCTCGTCGGTCGGCTGACTGGAGCCGCCGACGAACTTGGCGTGACGGTTCGGATCGTTCCGGAAGCGGAGTGGACGCACGGAGAGGCGAAAGGCATCTGCGAGCAGCTGAGTCTCGTCGATATGCAACCGCGGGTTGAGGTGCGTGATCGGGCGAACGAGGCCGACCTTGCGCGGACACTAATTCACGAGTACGCACACGCCCTGCTCCACTTCGACGTCGACGACGACACCGAGCGGGCGAAACGCGAAGTCGAGGCTGAAGCCGTCGCGTACGTCGTCGGGCGGTACTGGGGGCTAGATACCAGTGGGTCGGCGTTCTACCTAGCCGCGTGGGAGTCGGACGATCCCGAGATCGTTCGCGACCGTCTCGACCGGATCAGTTCCACAGCAGAAGAGCTCATCGACGTGCTCGAAGACGCCGTCTGAATTCTTAACCAACACTCGACTCGATACCCCCAATTTCGTTGGTTAAGTCTGCTCGTCTCCACCGTCCGCGGCAGTCACAAGGCTAAAGCAGGCCCGTGTTTATACTTTATGTAAGAAACGCAGGTATGAGTACCATAGAACAAACGCAAAATATACGCCAGGGGCTCTCGACTCGAGAAAGTCGACTCCTTGCACGACTCGCTGGCGCGGGTCACCAAATCATCTCCGTCGACGACATCGAGACGACGCTGGAGGTCCCCTCAAACACCGCCCGCGAGATCGCCTCCCGGCTCACCGAGAAGGGCTGGCTCAACCGGCTCTTCCCGGGCACGTATCTCATCATTCCACTCACTGCCGGTGAGAAGGGCGTGTACACAACCCACGAATATCTCATCGCCGCCCACGTCGCTACGCCGATGTACATCGGCTATTACAGCGCCCTCAGCCACCACGGGCTGACTGAACAGGTCCCTCGGACGGTGTACGTCGTCACGCCGACCCGAGCCCAAAGCCGGGAGATCCACGGTGTTCCGTACCGCGTCACGACAGTCACTGAGCGGAAGTTCTTCGGCTTTGAGCCGACATCCATCGAAGGCACGACCGTGCAGGTCAGCGACCTAGAGAAGACACTGGTTGACTGTGCAGACCACCCCGAATTTTGTGGTGGCCTTCGAGAGCTCGCGACTGCGATGCGAACCGCCAACCAGCGGGGCTGTGCCTGGGACACCGTCGGCGAGTACCTCGAGCAACTCGATAACGGGGCGGCGACCAAGCGAATCGTCTACCTCGCCGACCAACTCGGGATCGATCTCCCCACCCGCGAGGCCCTCGTCAAGTCGTTCACGAGTGGGTACTCGCTGCTGGACCCAACGCAGCCTGAAACGGGTTCGACCAACAGTACGTATCGCCTCCAGATCAACGTCGAACCAGCAACGCTGGAGCCGACGGAGGCCTGATCGAAGTGATCAGTCAAGACCGACTCCGAATTCTCGCTCGCGAACTGGGCGTTCGCCAAGGGTACGCGGAAAAGAACTACGTCAACTCGTGGCTTCTCTGGGGAATCTTCACGAGTGACTACGGCGACAATCTCCTGTTCAAAGGCGGGACTGCGCTGTCCAAACTGTATTTCCCGCAGTCGTGGCGGTTCTCGGAAGACCTCGATTTCGGCGTCGAAGGGGAGTATCAGGGATCCAAGCGAGAGCTACGGACAGTCCTCGATACGATTTCCGACCGCTCTGGTATCGAGTTCGAAATTCGAGAGCATCACGAATCGCAGCAGGACCACTATCCGACCCACTACGTCGACATTAGCATCCAGTACCGGGCAGTCCTCAACCACCCCAATACGACCAGTATTGACGTGATGGTCGACGAGCACGTCGCATTCGACCCGGTTCACCACACCCACACATACGAGGATATCCCCGAATTTAGCCTCCAGGCGTACAGCGTTGAGGAAATCTTCGCCGAAAAGCTCCGGGCGGTCTATCAGCGTGGGGCTGCTCGTGACTACTACGACCTCTACCAGTTGCTTGAAACTGACTCAGTCACGATTGACTTTGCCGACGTGCGACCCGCCTTCAAGGCGAAGTGCGAACACGACGGACTCACAGTCGACTTAACAGATGGGTTACCTGACGAACAACGAGAGACTATCCGCCACCAGTGGGAGACCACCCTTCCGGACCTCACCGGCGATCCGCCGGCGTTCGAGATGGTCTGGAATCAATTGGACACGACAATCTCCCAACGAGAGTCGAGGTAGTCAAGGCCCGATATTGGCATCAGTGACCGGCGGATCTCTCATTCGGAACTCCGGCTCTTCTGTAGAAGAGTAGAAAGCCCTGATAACAATACACCCAATGGTTGGCTCGACGAACTCACTAGGGATTGGGCGACCGAATGATACGAAGTGTAACCCACGTAACGGGGCGAAACCCATCCACTGTTGGTTAACCCGCTGAAGAGATTTCCGACCACTCACAATATCTAAATCGGCTCCCTCACAGCCGCCACCAGACTGACCCACGTTGACGCGCTGGTGCGGTGGCGTGCCAGTCCGTGCGCGCGGTTGTCTCGCCGCCGCCCGGTGTGCCGGAGGCGGCGGCGAGGCCGCGTGCGCGAGCACCCTGCTGTGCTGAGCCGTAGCAGTCGGGTGGGACTGAAAGGGGCATGCCGCTGGCGCTTGCCGTGGTCGCGTCAGCGGCCCCTATCCGCGTGCGGTTTGCGCGGATATGTCGCTGAGCGACCGCCAGCGGCGTGGGGCTTTCAAGGTGTGCTGGTCCGACACCGAGTCCGTCGTCGCGATACCGTTTGGAGTGGTGCCGTCGAAGCCAGCAGTCCCGTCAAAGTCGGTAGTGCCGTCGAAGCCAGCGCCACGAGTCCCGCCACCACCAGTCCCACGAGTACCGCCAGCCGAACCGTCGCCTCCTTCGACACCGTCACGAGTGCCACACAACTCGACTCCAGGGCCAGCAGCGCCAGAACCTCCCGCTCGCTATACACGAGACGAATCCTACCTGCACCCTCTCTGCCCGCCTTCGGTCCACGTACCGGCTCCGGCAAGAGCGAGCGTGCCGCCCAGCGGCGGCTGCCCGGCGGCCAGACGTTCCACCAGCCAACCACCTGTATCTGCTCGGCCGTCAGTCCCACGCCGACACACACTCGTCTCTCTCGCGCTCTCAGCTGGCCTGCCAGCCCCACGCTGCTATCCACCAGGCATCCGAGGGTATCATACAATGCTTCCCACACTACCTATGACTCTTCCAACAAACGGTCAGTACAGGTAGTCTTTCAATCGGTGCTCTGTGACAACAGATTGGGCTTAAATCCGATTACCAGCATTTCAATCGCCGCCAAGAACTGCAATCCGGCTACGGCAACATACCCCCTTTCGAACCCGAAAATCGCCGGCATAGAACCGTCAAGTCCGACATATAGAATGAAGATTGTAGAGCAAAGGATGATCGGCACGGCTATCAGGGCCACAATTCTCGATACTGTCCTGAAGAGCATACTAATACGAATCGCCAGCATAAACAAATAGAGTTTGCAACCGACCTGCGGCACTCGCATACTTACTGATAGGGTAGTTCTCTCTCAAGAGTGGTGAAACAAACTACCCCATGAACTGTTCCATGACACCGTAATCAGGTATACCTCTGTTTCGCCCGGCCGTCTGCCCCACGCTGAGAGGGACCGACAGCCAGCGCGAGTGCAGTCGTGTCCCTCTCGTCTCCAACCGCGCGCGACCCTGACGTGGGCATCGGAGTTATCAAATTGCTTGACCAGACTGAGGCTGGCTTTTATACCGATACATTCCTAATAGGAATAGTATGCCTACTACGAAAGAAGTGACCACAATTGCTCTGGAGTATCCGTTCCCCCAAGACCGCGTCTTTCGATATCAGGCGATGCAGGATGTGCTCGCTCGCTTGATTGAGGAGCCATATGAAGAGTTCACCATCGGCCAACTCGCGGAAATGATTGACGGGAATCAGGCAACGGTCTCAAAGGCAGTCA
>NZ_QXIK01000030.1:0-11592 GCF_003666065.1 Haloarcula sp. Atlit-7R
CCGATATCGACTCGCGAGCCGTCAGCGACGACCCCGGACGAGACTCACTAGGAGTGTACTATACGTGGTCTGTCCGGGTGTCGGGGGGTGACCCACGCGCTGCGCGGCACCGAACGGTCGGAAGTGCCCAGTTGCCAGCTCCCGGAGGCGGTGATCAGGCCGACGCGGCCTCCGCACCGCCGGGCTGACCCCGGCGGTTCCGGTGTTGCCCGCCCCTGTGGCCAGCCGCGCGTCTCGCCGGCGACCACGATCGTCCTTCTCACCTCACGCTCCCCCGCTCATCTGCCCCTATGATCGCTTCGTAGTGAATCTCGTAGCGAAACGCCCTATGAGATTCATAGTGAACCCCTATGAGATTCTGCCCCGTCAAGTATAACACCGGGGGTGAGGCCAGTAATGGTCAGCAGCGAGCAGCGAAGATCCTTTTCAGTAACCCTCGTCGACATCGAAGTGCGCCTCGCCCCGAGGGGAGGGCCGAGGGCAGCTCACCGATGGGAAGGTGGCTCAGACCGCGGAGAACTGAGGAGTGGGAACCTCGGTTCACTCAATGACTCTGGCGCTGTCTCAGAAGTCCAGATTTCGCACACCCCCCGTAGTAACGTTAGTTCTAATGGTCGTGGTAACGTTGTTGAGAGTGATGCCGAAAAAGACCACGACGCGGGTCTCACAGAACAGCAACGGCCAGTATCAGGTGACCATCCCGAAGGCGATGGGCGACGCCCTCGACCTCGCCGGCGAGGAGGTCGAGTGGGGTATCGAATCCTCGTCGAAACTCTCCCTCGAAAAGACCGATGAGTGACGACTGGGTGCTGATACAGGACTTCGACGCCGTCGACAGGGGCCACTCCCGACCTCGGTGGGAGTTCCAGCTCCTCGATACCGGGGAAACCGTCGCTCTCCGGGAGACTGACCCCATCACGGAGAACACGAGCATCAACTACGTGCCGGCGGAGGTGGTGGCAGAGGTGGCCGAACATGTCGAGTAGGGCTGTCGCGGTCATCCGGAAGTCACAGGGTGCCGACGACGACGTCGCGCTACAGCTCCAACGCGAGGAGGTGCCCGCGCTGGCCCACGACCTCGCGGAGGAGGTCGAGACCGTCGACCTCGGCGTTCACACCGGGTTTTCCGTACACACGAAGAGCGTCGACGACGAGCGAATCGACGCGCACCCGGAGGTCGAGGAGTTGCTCGCCGATCTCCGCTCCGGCGAGTACGACCACCTCGTCGCCTACGATGACACGCGGCTGGCCCGTGACCAGTTCTACTGGGAACTGAAGCGCGCGGCCACCCTCGGCGAGTGCGAGCTGGCTTTCGTCGAAGAGCCGCCCGAAGACGAGCTCACGTTCAGGGTGCAACGGGCAGTCGAGTCGGACGTGAAGCGCCGGGAGATTGAGAAGTCGCAGGCGGCCCTCGACGCCCGTGAGGAGAGGGGAGACGACCACGGCCGGCCGCCGTTCGGTCTCCGATTCGACGAGGACGGCCGCCGGTGGGTTCCTGACCGAGAGAGTGGGGAGTTCGCCACCGCCCTCGAGGTCGTTCGGTGCCGAGAGGAGGGACTGTCGTGGCGCGACGTCGAGGAAGAGACTGGCGTGAGCCGGTCGACTGCCCGCGGCATCTACGACCGCCGGGAGCGATACCTTCAGGAAGCAGAGGCGAGCGTTTCGTGATGTGACCCACGACGAGAGCGAGATCTCTCCGGTGCGGGCCGCGCGGCTACAGCAGAAGGCACGGAGGAAGTCGAATGGGCTGCAGAAGGTGTGGTGGTTCTTCGTCGGGATGCCCCCAGCGGAGACACTGGCCGAGCGGTTCGAGGCGGGGGAGTTGAAGGGGTCGGGAGGTGACGCCTCGGGTATGTCGAGTGAGTTAGACGAGATTCCGACCGTGCGCGACTACGATGTCCATTTCCGTCCAGTGGATGCCGGTGTCGCGCTCGAAGCCCTCGGGAAGTACGTGCAGGAGGCGGCTGAAGACAACCGCGGAGACGATGCGCGCCGGGCGTGTGAAGTGGCCGCCCGCGTCGGGTCAGACATGGAGTCAGGGATGCACCACGTCGGCAGGCACGAGTGACCTCACTCGCTTAGCGTCCAATCGCTCGCTCCTCGAGGCGGGCTCTCGACGTCGGGAATCGCGGCGAGACCGGGTTTCACGACCTTTCTCCACCACGCGCCCCTGTAGCGTTCTCCCGGTTCCAGATCCGGGACGTCGTAGCCGACTGGGTGCTCCGGCATCACCTCGCGGACGAACTCCCGCATCGTCCCCGACCCCTCCCGCTGTAGGTACTCGTAGGCCGCTCGGACGGCCTCGACGCACTCCTCGCGCTCGCGCCCGCCGGGGAAGTCCACGGCGTCAAGGGCGTCCTCGACGTTCGTCTCCCGCCGCTCCTCGCGGTCTACAGGCGAGGTCTCCGACGGGGGAGTCGTGGGCTCCTCGCGGCGCTGCTGGCCGTCCTCGTCGCCAACAGCAGGAGCGTTCTCCTCGACCAGTTCGTACAGGCCTCGGTCGACACGCGCGACGATGTCGTGCTCCCGAAGACGTCGGAGACGTTGCGAGACGTACTCCCGGCTGTAGTCGAGTTCCCGGGCGAGGATGCTGGGCGTGTTCCTTCCCTCTCGCAGGGTGTTGATGATGCTCTCGTCAGCGTCGTTGAGGTCGATACCGGCCATACTCTCACTTCTCGTTGTTCACGAGCAGTAGTTCACATTGCATAAGTCGTTATTCACTACCCGTAAGATTATACTGCCAAGCCGCCCATACCTCTGCGTAGCACGGGAACGGTCTCAGAAGGTGGCCGGGGCGTACCAGCGCCCTCGACCGTGTCGCCGACTATGACGACAGAAGACACTACCCGCCGAAGCGGGCAAGAAAGCACCGCCCCGACCATCACCGTCGACGTTGAGCTGACCGAGCCGCTCGCCGAGATGATCCAGCGGACGAGTGACGACGACGTCACCCTCTCCGAGTGGGTCACTGAAGCGGCCGAGCGCCGCCTCACCCTGTTCTCCGGCGCCGAGTTCCCGGCACCGGTTGACGTCCCCGACGAGGCCGCCGAGTTCGCGGAACTCCGGGCCGAGCACGCCCGGTTGAAAGGCAAAGACCCCGAGGACATCCACCTCATGGACTACGTGACCGAGCACGTCGATCTACAGTTCGACTACCCCGAAGACGATGAGTGAGAAGCCCTACAACCGCGAGTCACACCTCGAAGGCGCTCTCCGTCGGGTGTACTCCTCCCGTCGGACGCTCTCGCACCTCGACGCGGGCATACTGACGCCCGAACAGTTCGAGCAGGTTCGGGCGCTCACCGACGCGCTGGAGGCGCTGGAACAGGATATCGAGAAAACGCTCCTCGAGGAGCGACACGACGTCGACGACGACAAGGTGACACCGCTGCAGGGTGCCCGCGCCGACGACTGAACGCGGGCTTCAAAGTAGCCTTTTGACCCTGTAGCGGCTATGTACTGCCAGAAATGCCGAAGATAGAGGTTCCCCTTCTCGACGAGGACGCAGACGTTGACATCACAGACATCGGCCCCGGCGCCGAGACCGACCCGCCGGCGGACGTCCTTCTCCGCCGGCTCGAAGATGAGGGCGTGATGCGCTACGGGGAGCTGGTAGAACAGGACACGCTCCAAGTGCGGAAGACGCTCGATCGTCTCGAGACCGACGGGGCAATCGAGCGGTTCGCGGTCGGCGAACACATCATGGTGAAGCTTCTCGCGGACGACGTCGACGGCCTCACAGTGCGGTGAGGGGGATGGGTCTACCCCGTCTCTGACGGGTGGGCCCCCACCGTCTCGAAGTCAACGCCGTCTGTTGATTAGTTGACTCAGAATCAGTGATGGGGGCTACCCCCCAGACAGGGAATCGCAATACGGCGTCGACGTGGTGGGTCTCCCCCTGTGGGTACCCCCTCACCACAGAATCAACAGACGGCGTCAACGTGAGGTGGGTACCCCCCTACACTCAGTCTCTGAGATAGAGACCGAAATCGAAGGACGGCGTTGACGCGACTTAACGTCTGTTTCAAAACAGCCCTTTGAATTCTCAACGCTTAGTTAACCTATGGCCGAGATTTGTCCATACTGCAGTGAGGAGCAAAGTGCGCTCAAGAACCACGTCCGGCTGGCCTCAGGCGACGGCCACGGCCCGAGCGGTCAGTACCCGGACGACTTCGCTGACGGCTCCGGTCGGGACGACCCCGACCCCGGTGGTGGCGGCCTCGAGGCGGGGCTGGCTCTCGATGAGGACGTCGACGACGATCGTCCCGACCCGCCAGAGCCGGTCAACGACGGCGGCGGGGGGACGGTCACTGTCGAGGCCGTCGAGAACGCGGAGCCCAAGGAACCCCCGGAACAGGGCGAGGGGGCTGAGGAGTCAACGGACGTCGACGAAGACGAGGAAAGCATCGTCGCGATGCCTGAGACCGAGCTGAACACGATGCTCCGTGAGGCGGCTGCCAGCGCGGGAGAAGCCGCCGCCTCTGCTGGAGAGGCCGTCACCGGCGGTGAGGAGTCTCAGGAGTCCGAGGAGTCAACGGACGACAGCGACAGCACGTCGCTCGACGCCGAAACCGTGGCAAAGAAAGCCGACGAGGAGGGCTGGGGCCTCGGCGCCCTCGTTGCCCTGTTGCTGCTCTTCGCCCTCGCTGGTATCGCGTGGGCAAGTATCCAGAACGCGGCGGAAAACGCCCGACAGAAAGGCCAAGAGTTGGGTTCGGGCGTTGGCCAGTCAGTCGATTTCGTCTAATCCTCAGTCCCGTCGTCTGAGCCGCTCTCGTCAACGATTTCCCCCGTGTCAGGGTCGACTACCGGAGGAGAGTCGAAGGCAGGGCTCTGGTCTCCAACTCCGCCGACGATCTCCCGATTGCCTGTCTCCTCGTCGATCCGGTTCGCCGTCGCAGAGTCGAGAAGGTGGAGGTCGCCCTCCTCGAGGCGCCCCTCGCGGACGAGGACGCCGATCTCCGTGGGCGTGAGAGTGTGGCCCTCGCCCGTGCGCAGCTGGCGCTCGACGCGCTCGACGTTGAACCCCTTGCGAACCGTGATGTCGACGTCGATCCCGGCGTCAACCTCACCGCCGGCGTAGTAGGTGATGTCGTCGTCGCGCCGGTCGTTCTCGGCGTTGCTGATAGCTTGCGCGACCGTCTGTTCGAACCATTCGAGATCTCCGTCGAGGTGCAGGTACAGCCAGCGGATGAGCGTCGAGAGCGACGACCGGAGTTCGGCCTCGTCCATCGCGTCGAAGAGCTTCTCGTCGTCGCGCTCCTCGAGGAACGTCAGGTACGTCAGATCCTTCAGGCCGTTTTCGAGGCGCTCCCGGATGGTCGCCTTCCGCTTCGTTGTCGTCTGTTTGTGTTCGTACTCGAGAACCCCCCAGAGGAACCGGCGGTCGACGTCGGTCAACGCTCCTCGAGGGCGCTCGCGATGCTCCTCCCAGTAATCGTCGTCGGCCATCAGCTCTCTGATCGCCTCGCGCGGAGTCGGTGGGTCACTCATACGTAAGTCAGGTTCCGGCTTACCCCAAAATCGGCTCGCGGGGAAATATACTTACCGCATGCTTGCAAAGTGGGGGCCATAGGATGAGTAAAGCGAGCGAAACGCGGATTCCCTGCTCCGAGGACACCCGCGCCGCGATCAAGGAGGTCAAGGACGACGGCGAGACCTACGACCTCCTGCTCCGGCGTATGTTGGCTCAGTACGAGCCCCAGCCCGTCCTCGACCGCTCAGAGCGCGAACGAGCGGCGGAGTAGGGACTCAGAAGCGTAGTATCACCGACGCCGTCAGCCTCCGTGTACTGTGGCAGGTCTCGAGGCCGGCGGCGCCGTGAGAAGCGCACCGGGAAGGGCACGCGACTGTGCCTCGGACTTCGGCGTCCGGGGTCAAATGGGTTTCGCCCGGCGTAAGGCGGAACCCGACTTACGTCCCCTTCTCGGTGCGCCCCCAGAACGAGCGCACCACGATGTCAGCTGAACCCGACGCAAGCACCACCACGACCGAAGCACAGACGACCCCGTCACTCGAGAGCCACGCCGCCGTCGCGACCGCTGCCGACGTCTGCGGCGCTCTCGGGTGCCGGCAAGATGACGATCTCCGGCCAGCCGAGCACCCCGAGCGGGGGACGCGTGTCCTCTGCCCAGCTCACCGCCGCGACTACTTGCGGAGTAAGCCGTGACCCGCCTTACCCCCTCGGGCGAGCCGCTTATCCGAACGACGATGAAAGCCGCAGCTACCTCTCCGACAGTTGAACAGATGAAAGAAACCACGGGACGAGCCCGTGGTGACGACGGCCCACGGTTCCTGAGCCGTCCGTCGTCGCCCCGATCTACTCGTCTGCCGCCCGTAAACCCTCGGCCTCGCCGGGGGGTAGCGGGTCGATCTACCGCACCGTCAGCTAACCGAACCGAGCTTCTGGCCGCCGAACAGGCGGGTGGTGCCGATGTCTGAGACGTCCCTCTCCCGTGAGCAGTGGGAGACGGTCGTCGACGAGGCCTCGCCCGCGACCTTCGGTGAGCTCGTCGCCGTCCTCGAGGAGCGCGACTACGTGCCGGGTGACCCGGCTTCGCTCGTCGAGGCTGGTGTCGAGAACGGCCCGCTCGTCGTCACCGACGATAGCGGGAGTTTCGCCGTCTACAGCCTCGAAACACCTGATACCTCCGACGAGGAGGCCCGCGGAGCGGCTGCTGTCGACGCAAACCCCGGGGTTGACGACGACGAATCCGGTGCTTCTCACTCGGATAGTCGCGTGAACGCACGTCCCGAGGCTGCGGACGCCCTCGAGGACGCTATCGACTTCCTTCACGAGCAGCTCGACCGCGAGGTCGACTTCCCCGAGGCCGATGTCGACACGCCGCGCGAGTACTTCCGCGAGGTGCGCGGCTGGGACGACGAGACGATCGACGAGAAGCGGCTGGGCTGGGCACCGGGCAACCGGACAGCACTTCTCGACCACCTGATGAGCGCCGGCTACGAGCGCGAGGCGATTCTCGGCACCGGTCTGTTCTGGGAGAACGGGCTCGCTCCCGTCTGGCAGGGGCGGCTCGTCTTCCCCTACCTCGCCGACGGGCGCCCGACGTTCGCTATCTCACGACGGTTAGGCGACGACGGACACCCCGCCGACACCGCCGGCGTGTACGGGGAGGACGACTCTCCCGCGAAGTACCACAAGATACCCGGACAGGACTGTGCCGCCGTTGAGGAGCCCATCTACGGTGTCGACACTCTCGAAGACGGCGGCGACGTCCTCATCACCGAGGGCATCGCCGACGCTATCACGGCCAACGAGGCGGGCTACGCCTGTCTCTCGCCGGTCACCACGACGTTCAAGCACGACGACCGCGAGCGGCTCCTCGCGCTCCTCGAAGAACGCGATGTCGGGCGCGTGTACGTCGTGCAGGACGCCGAGAGCCCGACGTCTGACCTCACCGAGGACGCCGACGGTTGGGCCGCTCTCAACATCGAGCAGCACGGCGAGGGTATCAAGGGCGCCGCCACCACCGCGGGCTACCTCGCCGATCGGGGTGTCGACGCACGGATCGGAGAGCTGCCCCAGCCGGGGTCGGAGAAGGTCGACCTCGACGACTACCTCCGCGGGTGGGCGGACACGCTCGCGCCTATCCTCGCGTCCGCGGTGCCAGCGGAGCAACACCCGGCCTACGACCCCCGGAAGGCGGCGATTGAAGCCGCCGAGCGAGAGCGAGAGAGCGTCGAGGAGCGCGCAGGCGACGACGACACCGCCCTGTTTGACCTCGACTTTGTCGACGTCGCCGGTGTCAGCGAGGACTACCGTGGTACCAACCCGCTGGGTCACCACGGGAACTCGGAGAACTACTTCACCGTCCTCGGCAGGGGCGAAATCGGCTTCGACCACAAGCACAAAATCGGGTACAACGGCCTCACGTACCTCCTCGTCGACGCCGGCGAACGCCGGTCGGCCTCTCCCAACGGCCCCGTCGACGATGACGAACTCCTCGCGGCGTGGGTTCACGCGAAGCGCGAGGGGTACCTCGCGAACGACGACCCCATCCCCCACGCCGCTCTCCGGCACCTCGTCGTCGACCACGGTCTCTGCAACAGGGACGACCTCGGCAACGGGTGGCGGATTCCCCAGCACGCGTACAACGCTGGCCTCGACCTCCTCGAGGACGAGTACGGCGTGGCTCCCGGCCGCGAACCCCTCACGAACGGGAGGACTGACGCCGAGAGCGACCCCGAGGAGCTGAAGAAACTCAACGTCACCCTCGACCCCGAGGTCGCGTGGCGGGCCGCTGAAGCTGTCCACCCCGACGAACTCGGCACCGATGCCGACGTCCCGATCACCGACGACGGAACCGGGTGGGAGTGTCCGCGCTGCGGCGGCCAGATGGACGTCGTTCGGGCGGCGGGCATCGACGCCGGTATCGTCCGCGACTGCTCGGCGCCGCTGCGGGACGACGACTACTCCCGCGCCTACGAGCACGCCCGGCGCGGTCTCGACGCCCCCCTCCCCGAGTACGTTAACCGTGAGACGGCCACCGAGCGGTGGGACATCGTCAGCGGAGCGATTCGCCAGCTCGAGTTCGGTCACCTCGACGAGGACGCGCTCGAGAGCGAGGTCACCGGCCGGGGCGACGACGTCGACGGCGAGGGCCAGCTGACGCTCTCCCCCGCGTGGCGTGACTCCGACAGCGGAGAGTCCGTACTCGTGTTCCGGAGCGGCGTTGTCTACGAAGCTCACCCCGACCACGAGGGCGCCCTCGACGTCCTCAGGTTCGTGGCGCTAGACGCCGGCGTCGTCAGCTGGGAGGAGTTCACCGACGAGGACTACGTCCTCTCCGGGGAGACCTTCCGCGACGCGTACGAGACCGCGCGCGAGTATGGCGCACCCCTCCCGAACTGGCAGGGGACGGACGCTTACCACACCGCTGTTCTCCCGCCTGTCGACGCGCTCGTCGAGGAGGACGTCGGGAACGACGACCGCCTCACTGCTGCCTACGATGCCGTGGCCGACCTCTACACCGAGGCCGCTGAGACCGGCGGGGCGTCTCTGCTCCGCGTTCTGCCGGGGCTCGGGAAGACCGAGCAGGTGTTCCGACACGCCACTGACCACCCCGTCCTCTACACCGCCGGGAGAAAGGAGTTGATGCAGGACGGCGTCAACCGGGCGGAGGAGAACGGCGCGTCGTCGTTCATACTCCCGGTTTTCGCCGAGAACGGCCTCCCGACTGTTGTCACCGACACCGCCGAGGCCGTCGTCCGTGAGAACGGGCAGAAGCTTCTCCGCGACCGGTGGAGCCTCGTCGACCGCGTCGAGAAGCAACTCCCCGACGGCGAGGAGCTTCGCAAGCCCGAGGAGTACGACGGCGCCGGCGAGGACGAGGTGGTACTCGACCGCGAGAGCTGTCCCGTCGCCGACGGTGACTACGGTCTCGATTGGTGGATCGCCGTTCACGCCGCCCGAGCGCGGGGGTACCGGCCTCAACAGATTCACTCGAACGCCGCGGCGCTCTTCGGTGCCGAACTCCCGTGTTGCGAGGACGAGAGCTGTCCATACACCGAGGCGTGGGAGACTGCGACCGACCCCGACGCCCCGATAGACGTCCTCATCGGCCACTACACGCACGCCCACGTTGAGGGCGCTCGCACCTATTCAGTCCGGGAGAACGGCCGCGTCCGGAAGGAACCCCGCGTCGTCGCCGTCGACGAGTTCCCCGGCGAGGCCTTCCAGCGCGAGTTCGGCGAGGAGTTCCCCGACCTCGCGGCGTGGCTGGCTACCTCGCTGCGGGAGGACGTCAACGACCGGCAGGACGTCCTCACCAAGGCCGGAGACCTCTGGAACGACGAGACCGTCCGCGAGTGGCTCGACGACGACGGTAGCAGCGAGGAGCACGGCCGCATCGCCACCGTCCTCGGCGCCGCCGAGGCGGCCCTCGACGCCCTCGAGACCGCCGAGTGGCTCCTCGAGGAGCGCCGCGACGCCTGTAGCGACCTCGGCGTCGAGGATGCCCTCGAGCGTCTCGTCGACGCGCATCCCGAGTTCGATGCCGGCGCCGTCACCAGCGTGACGGCCGCGATCTCCTCTGCGCTCACTGACGACGACAACCGTGGGGGTCACACGAACACCAGCGGTCAGCTGAACGACCTCGCCGACCGACTCCGCGAGGTGCAGCTGGCCGGAGCGAGTCTCGACGAGGATCTCTCCGACGCCCTCGGCGACGCGTCTCACGTCGACGGTGCCCTCGCCAGCCTCGTCGGCGAAGCCGTCGACGGCTTCCGTGAGCGCGACGACGGGGGCCGGCGTCGTCTTGAAGCCGCACGCACCGCGCTACAGGGCGGCCCTGACGGGTGCGAGGCGCTCGCGATGCACGCCGACGACGGGAACGCCCACCCACTGGCGCACGCGCTGCTGTACGCACTGCTGGCCCCAGAGGATGCCGACGACGTTGCGACCGTCCGGGCGTCGAACTTCAACTTCGGTGCTGAGGAGGACACTCGCCTCTCGTCGGTCGGGTACCGGAAATCACGCGTAGTGATCGACCGGAACCACCACGGCGCCGTCATCAACCATCCGCCCGCGCTCACCGCCGGCGGCGCCGAGAACCCCACCGTCGGCCTCGACGCGACCGGCCGGGACACGCTCTGGGAGCTGGCACTCGGGCGCGAGGTGACGACCCGCGACATCCACGACTCGATGCGCGAGCGGAGGGAGTTCCTCCGGGAGGTGTACGGGCTGCAGATGGTGCAGACGTCGCCTCACGCCAACTCGTACGAGGGTGACCCCTCGGGCAAAAACTTCGACGACGACGTCGAACTCGTCAACGAGGTCGCCGAGCAGTACAGCGACACCGTCGGGGAGAACCCCGCCGTCCTCACCACGAAGGTCGTTGAGAACACGCTCGAGGAGCGCCTCGACGGCGTCGCCTCGGCGACCGGCCACTACGGCGACCTGAAGGGGTCGAATGCCCTCGCCGATCACCGGCTGGCCGTGCTCCTCGGGTGCCAGCACTACGGCGACCACGTCGTCGAGCGGTGGGCTGCCCTCGGCGGAGAGGAAGCCGCCCGAACCGGGCACGGAATGGCCCTCGATTACAACTCGCCCGTCGCGAACACGGCGCTGCAGCACATGCGGGAGGATCAGGTGATGCAGGCCGCACTCCGGTTCGGGCGCGACTCGGACGGCGCCCTCGTGTTCGCCCACACCGGCGCGCTGCGGGACGACCTTCCCGTCGTCGCCGACGGCGAGGTCGTGCGCACCTTCAGCGAGCAGGCTCAGGCTATCGCGAGGGCCGCCGGCGACCTCGCCCGGAGGGCCCGGTTCACCACCTCCGACGTCGCCGAGCGCATCGACGGGTTCGACCCCGACCCGCGAACCGTGCGGCGTGTCCTTTCCGAGCTGGCCGACTTCGGCTACCTCGAGAAGGAGGAGACGCCCAACGGGTACGCCAACGAGTTCAGCGTCGAGGCAGAACCGGGCGCTGCAGAGGTCGAACTGCCCGATATCGACTCGCGAGCCGTCAGCGACGACCCCGGACGAGACTCACTAGGAGTGTACTATACGTGGTCTGTCCGGGTGTCGGGGGGTGACCCACGCGCTGCGCGGCACCGAACGGTCGGAAGTGC
>NZ_QXIK01000031.1:0-6486 GCF_003666065.1 Haloarcula sp. Atlit-7R
AACTGCCGGATTTGGACGAGCTGTTGCTGTGGGCATCACGAAATCCAAATCCACACAGAGATCGGTTACGTGAGCAGGTTGAACGAGGTGAGTTCGGCTTTGACCGCCACTAAACTAGAACGAATGCCTGATTGTGGTACAAATGAAACCGACTATCCCAGAACTGATTTTACTAGTGATGGTGTACGTTCTGTATGGCCGATGCCTTTGAGACAGCATCAAATCTGCTCATATTGATATTCGCGGTAGTTACCCTTGTCATTATCACACAAAGCTTGCGAGGCGGGAATACCGCCTCGCTGGTAAATCTCTTTGTAGACCTCGCAATCCCCCTCATTGTCATCGTTACGCTCCTAACGATTCTTTTCCAGTTCATTGAGGAGATCAATGGTTGAGTCGTCAGATGCAGATTTACAGGTCTCATATGCAGATCGAGATGCCCTACAGCAAATGCTGACGTGGCAACAGAACCGGTATCACAATCTTCAGTCCCTTGCTATGGGCTTTTTAGGTGCTAGCATCACGATAGTCGCCGTGATTGCGACGATTGCTGTCGCGACATATGATCTTATTCCAAAAATCCCCGGAGAGGCAGCAGCATACGCTAAACCAGCTGGTCAACTCCCAATTGAGATGTCAGCTGTGACGCTGCAAGGAATTATCGCGATCAATTTCCTCCTTTCTATTTCCATTCTTGCAACAGCAGTAATTTTCTTTCTGAAGGGAGAGTACAAACTATTTAATCTGACCGTGGGGTATCGAAGTTCGATTCACTTCGATTCGTCTGAAGTCGTCATACCAGTCAACAAAATACCCTCATCTGGCCACTCACTATCTATCCAGAGTAGGTATGCAAGTGCGGTACGCCAAAATCAGGTACTACTTCAGGAAGCATATGACGCATTTTTAGGTGGAACGCTCAGAATTCCAGTCGCGATACTCTTTGGGATAGTATCTGCACAGGTATTTTTACTCTCATCTGAAATATCAGCTATACAGCTTTTATGGATAAATCTCGGTTACACAGTGCTGTCACTTCCGATTAGGTATGTCGGACGTGAGTACCTCTCCGAACCTGATGAGTCAACTACTGATGATAGCTATCCATCACTAGCTCAAGAACTGTTCGAAGAAAATGGCCGAAAAGGCAGGTGGAAGCGTGTTGATATGGGGAGGGGTGAACGGCTTCTCTCATCTGCTCCAGCGGCCCTCTCGCTGCTCAGCATAGTGTTTTGGATCGTGGCGGTACTT
The DNA here is from genome assembly GCF_003666065.1 of Haloarcula sp. Atlit-7R. Classification (NCBI taxonomy): domain Archaea; kingdom Methanobacteriati; phylum Methanobacteriota; class Halobacteria; order Halobacteriales; family Haloarculaceae; genus Haloarcula; species Haloarcula sp. Atlit-7R. The sequence continues at coordinate 1,252 of NZ_QXIK01000031.1, forward strand.
GTCTGATACTTCGATGATGATTCGCTTAATCGCCAACAGCTGGTGGACGAATGTACCAATCAAATCCTTAGTCCACTCGATCTTCGCCTACAATTCATCAGTCTCTATGTAACTTGCCCGTCCATCGCGAATATCGCCGATGACTCGCTGGCAGGCGTTAGACGAACTCCAGCAGGCCGGTGTGTCGGTGTTCGTCTCGATGTCTCCCACATACCCCACGATGGGCGAAGACGACTTTCACGAGCTACTCAGCTACTTTAGAGCGCTCGGTGAGGTTGTCGTCTTCCACGAGCCAATCAATCCCCGTGGCGCGAATTTCCAACAGTGTCTCACCGCCGCCGAGCAAGCCGGCTACGACGACGTGGTCGAGGAACTCCAGCAGATGCAGGACAGTCACCAGTACTGGGTCGAGTACGCCCTCGAACAGTTGAATACAGTCCAACAGGTGGCAACCCGCTTCGACGGCCTCGAAGTGCACTCCTGGCCAGACGATGAGTTGGTGCGCTCGACGAGCGGCCAACTGCGGTCGAAGCTCAAAGCGATGCAACAGGCCGTCTCACCGGAGTCGTTCTCCGAGCGTGAGACAGATTCCCCGCCTGAGCAGTCTGAGTTAGCTCACGACGACCAGTCCATAGAGCATCTCATCTGACTGCCTATCAGGCACCGCGTCAGGGTTTGGCCGGTTGACGTCGGAGCCGACGCCGTCGAAAGCCGACTATCAGCCCGTCGCGGCGACAGTGTAGCTACCTCCCAATTCGCCCCATCGTTTGTTACCCAAGTAGCTCCTGAAACCACTGCTCAGTAAGCGTGCAAAAGGACACCCAGGCTTACCCACTCTTTCTGGGCGTTGACGGCGACGGTGTGAAACAGTGGATCGCTAATCAACAAGCGAGGAATACCGCCCACGGCTGGGGAGCTAACTCTCAATACGCGTTCTGCCCATCGCAACTCGATTGCACACCCGAAACAACTGCTCAGTCCGAGTCCTCACTCACCGTGGACAGCACAGTATGGACAGTGTTCGTTGACGATGCTCTCATACAACCGCTCACAATTGGGGCATCTCACCGTGTTGCCCAGCATTATCAGGACGACGAGCAGCCTATTTAAATTCGTTATGCATGAGTTGTACTGAGACGAACGGGACCGCACGTTCGCCTCCAATTGGGACGACAAGAGAGCGGACTCTCGGTCCATGCTTCACGGTTACAGTCTAGTATCCGCCTGTCCGCTTCGGCTGGGAACAGGTCCAAACGCGATGCGTGCTGACTCGGAGCGCGCGGCAGGGACCGTTATGTTCTCCATCCTAGCACCGCTCTCTCGGAAGTACAAGCCTCTGATATTGAGTGCGATTGAATCGAGTGACGCCGCAACGCACTCTCTACCCGTTGATATTGCTGACAAGGCATCACTCTTCGTCGAGAGCCTCCAACGCGTTGTGCAGTGCTTCAAGACTCTGCTCAAGCTCTTGGGCAACGTCGGATTGGTCCACTTCTTCCTTCGCAAGTGAAATCTGTTTCAGTGCTTCTTGTAGTCTGTTTTTCACTTCCATCAGTGAACCGTTCACCCTCCTACCATTAGTAGTACGGGGTGAATTCACACGGGTTCTGGTGCAATCGATTATTCCAGAGTAGCTGACGTAGTAAAATGCTTGTCAGTATTTTTCACGACGGAACCAAGCACGGCTTGGCCCATGGTGAGGTGCGCGCTCAGTCTAGTGATCGGAGGAGAAGTTCAAGTGCCTGGTGAGGGTGCCCGGAGTCGTGTAGTTTCTCAACCTCCGCTGCGATTTCGGGTGGGATTTCGTCTGCGGAGATGAACTCTTCAACAAGTTTGGCAATCTCTTGTTCGTCTGAAGTCCATCCAGATCGGGCTTCTTCATCATCTGAATACTGGTCGCACCCACCCATGCTACTAGCTCACATAGAACTGTCACCCAGATCTTCATAAATCTAGGCCATAATATGAGTGGTTGTATCACATGTGCAGGCCCAGTGGAGGAGAGAGTACCTGCTCCGTTCAAATAGCAAAATAGCGTATAATATGTTTTGAGATGCATCTAGCAAATAACCAACAAATATATGAGATTACAATAAAACACAGAGATGTGCCCTCGGAAACCGTCGAAACTGAGACCGACAACCCCGTAGAAAAGCACATTCGGCACGCTCACCAGCAGACCGATGATGACGAAGTACTCTACCACCTTCGTGAAGCGCTGCAGCTCGTCTACGCCAACGAAGAATAGATCCGAGACAGTTTACTCGTAGGAACTACCCCGTGCAACAACTTCGGCGAAGGCGACGTTTTCTCTAACATCAGTAATCTCTACAGTAACACGCTCCCCAATCTCGGTATCGGGCACAATCACTACGAACCCTCGCTCAACACGCGCGAGTCCGTCGCCCTGGTCGCCGAGATCTTCGATGTCGACGGTGCGTTGTTCACCTTCCACGACCGGCGGGGTCTGTGGCCTGCGGTCTCTCTGTGGCTCTGTCTCGCTCTGTGTGGGTTCACTATCCGCCGGGTACGAGAGCAGTGCAACGCGGTACATTGCACCGGCCTGCAGAGACCCAGTTTCCAGTTCCTGTTTGGGCACTTCAATCACATAAGAGTCGTTGCGTTCTTCGACGGTGCCAGCAAACAAACAGCGTAGTTGAGGCGGAATATCCATCGTCATATCGTACGCAGTGTACGTCTCCAGCAGCATTTGAGTCTATGGTCTATGACTACGCTGGTCCAGCGATTTCGTTGGATCCTCCGGGCGATGGTCTCTGTATAGGTTGCTCCGTTCCATCAGTCCTGCTTCCGATTCACGCTTTCGCAATTGTCGTCGTCGTGCTCCAGTCATCGACTTACCATTCCCAGAACGGTCCACCGCCTCTGAGAACTGTTATAAGAGCCGCGACAGCGACACGAGAGTAACCAGCAAACAACTATCCCACAGCTGGGCTCACAGGAGCAGGTGTGGTACATAGTATTCTATAGCGCTATACACTAATGTCTCGATTAGTGGGTTTATACGCCTTGAGAACGACATTCTAGATATGATTCAGCGGGTGTGGGAAACGGTCAAACAGTACCTTGAGTCGGGTGCAGAGAACCACGCCGCAGTTGATGCGTGCATAGAATGTGGGGACCCATCGTTCCCGGGCGCTGGCCGGTGTGCTGATTGTTTGGACAACTAACGAAACCGGTCCTGAGGGGCACTGTTCCTCACTGGTGACAGCAGCGCCAGCACCCAAGAGATGCAGTGTGACGTCCGGTTCTAGTATATATTCATGCTGTAGTCTGGCAAACATTTATCCTCGACGCCGGGCGAGTTCTGCACGGAAGGAACACTGTCACACGCTCCATCCATCCCCTTTCCATGTCTGATGGCACGCGAAGTCTCGGTCGCTGCCCAAACTGCGACGAGCGTATCACAACTCCGTGGCTGCTGGTTGAATACGAGAAAGACGATGGCACGGAGGGTATCTGGGCCGAGTGTCCAACGTGTGAAGATGTCGTTGCGCCGGAGTAGCTGTTTATTAGTTAATACTATCGTCCGACAGAGACAGTGTTCAAGCACGCCTATAAGATTCACCACTTTTTTATTAAATCAGTAAACCACTACTGATATGGTTCCCCTCGAGGTGTTAGTTACCCCCCTCCAAAGCAGTGATGCCGGTGGTATTGTGCTCCTCCTGTTCAACCTACTGATTGCTGGCATCCAGATTGCCGGGATGTGGATGGTATTCAAGAAAGCTGGTCATGCAGGGTGGAAGGCAATCATTCCGCTATACAACCTCTATATCATGCTTCGGATCGGGGAGAATGCATGGTGGTGGTTGCTCCTCATATTTATCCCGGTGATAAATCTATACGCGCTGTATAAGATTCATGCTGGAGTAGCTCGAGCGTTTGGGAGAGGTATCGGGTTTGGGCTTGGGCTCACCTTCCTTGGTATCCTCTTCTTCCCACTGCTGGGCTTTGGCGATTATCAGCATCGTCAGTCTGGTGGGCTCGCATAATCTCAGAAGCTGAGACCGGCGTTCTCAATGTATATCGAACTATCTTCCTTTGATGGCCCCAACTGGAGATCTGCTCGACAAACTGCAACAGAATGCAGTCTGTAGCAGTCCAAGCCGATACGCTTAGTCGCGTTCCAGTTGGCGGCACTGGTGATGTGTGACACCGAGAGTGATACACTATCGCGGGGATGTGCTTCCATCATCCCGTACACACCCACGATCCGAGAGTCACCAGTACTGAGCGGAGAATGGCACGACGAGAGGTTGTGAGGTTATCCCCCGTAGCCCTCGCCCTTGATTGGGCCGCTAAACACGCCGTAGAGGAATTTGAAGTACCACAGTACCAGCAGCAGGACCGGAAACCCGAGGACGGTCACGAGGTTCAGCGCTAGTGGCGACACGACCGCTTCTCTGACCAACAATCCGGTCGGCGGATAAATCGTCGGGTACAGCAGCATTGCGACCAAGATCGTCAACAGTGTGGGCAGCGCTAGCGCGCTCGCGAGCCAGGCTCGGTACCGGCCGCGTCTGGCCAGTACGCTCCCGCCCAGCCCAACGGTGACCGAGAGAGCGACGACTGCAGTGACGGGCAACGAGAGCACCGCGTCGGCAGCGCCACCCGCATCGGTCAGGACGACGGTTCCCAGCAGCACGACCACACCGCCAAGGTACGCCAGTGTCGCACCGATGCCGTACGCTCGCAGTTCCGATGCCAGACCGGGCTCGGTCTTGGCTGCGAGGAACGCTGCCCCCGTGACTATCGAGACGGCGACTAGGCCGACGCCAGTCAACGCTACTGGTAGCGTCGCCCCGCCGAACAGCCAGCGACCCGCGAGCATCCCCAACAGGAGCGGCGCGAACACGCTCCCGCTGATGAACGCGTAGTCGGTGTAGCGCTTCCAGCGCTCGTCGTCGCGCTGCTCGCGGAGCTCCGGACCGAGACCGCGAAACACCAACGCGACGACGAATCCGAGCGCGAGCAGATAGTTGTCCGCCAGCAGGCGCGAGTACACGCGCGGGAACGCCGCTAGCAGCATCGTCCCGAAGGCGACGACCCACACCTCGTTCGCGTCCCAGACCGGTCCGAACGCCGCCAGGAACGTCTCTCGCTCGCGTTCGTCCGTCCGGGTCGCGTAAAGCATCCCGATACCGAAGTCGAACCCGTCGAGGACAACGTACATCCCCAACGCGAACAGCACGGCGCCGAACCAGATCTCCGGCA
>NZ_QXIK01000032.1:0-5292 GCF_003666065.1 Haloarcula sp. Atlit-7R
TAGTCAGATCCGCGTACCCGTATTGACGTAATGCATAGAATGTAGCTTCAAGAATCTCCTCGCGGGTTCCATCTGGGTTCTGGAAAAAGGATATCTCGTTAGTCATCTTTAGGTCGACCGTTTCCTGCTTGTCTGGTACGGTTCAAATGGCTCACGGTTTCACTACTCTCTCTGTAGAGCACAAGACCAATCTGGGTTGTATTTTTTATCATTGAACTGGATAGCGGGTACAGTTACAGATAACTATGATGTTGAATATACATTCAATAAACTTAAGCGTATTGTCGTCCGCTGTCTCAGCGGAACACACTGGAATGTCCTCTGGTTCGCTCTATTCATAGATACATCCCTCTGCTGCATCAAACCCTCTAATGTCCCATAAGACCCGTAGAAACTGTGTTGAAGACGATAGATAGCGAGGTAGTGTTGGCTTTGACTGGGTACCTGTTTTCGTCTCCCCCGAAAGATACGAAAGTACTATATGTGATTGAACGTTTAGTCAACATCAGGAAATGGCTACTCACAAACGAAGAATTCCGAGACGGAGTGTCGCTAGAAACGAGACGTGGTTTGAACGATACCTCAAGTAACATGGCCTCTACAAAGTATAAACTGCTACTTCTGGCTGTAGTCGGGATTATCGTTACCAGCGGAACGGCAACCGCTGCGGTCGTTGGAAGCCCCGATATCGTGGCAACGCTTGAAGACGATACCGTTGCCCCGGGCGAACAAAAGACCATAGAAATTTCACTGGTCAACAGCGGGGAGCTTGACAGCGGTTCTGCTCGAAACCCGGCGTTGAACAACGAGGTAACAACGGCAAAGGGGCTTACTGTATCACTCGGCTCTGGTGACGCGCCTATCTCGGTCAAGAACTCGAAACGAAGCCTCGGCACGCTACAGGCCGGACCGAAAGTGACAGTGCCGTTTACTATCAGCGTGGACGATGACGCTAGTTCCGGAACGTACGACGCACAACTGAGACTCAAGTACAAGCATACAAGCTACATTTCCGAAGGGACGGGTTCACGAGATGAAGACAGGAAAACTCGCACTGTTGATATTGAAATCGATGTCACTGATGATGCCACGTTCAATGTGACCGACATTGATTCGGATGCACGCGTCGGCTCTACAGGCACGGTGGCAGTTAGCGTTGAAAATACTGGGGATAGCTCCGCACAGAACGCTGCGGTAACGCTGGAATCACAGAATCAGGATCTCACAGTGAGCGGCGCCGATGCCACTTCACGATTTGTTGACACGTGGGAACCGGGAGAAGTCCGGACGTTCAACTACCGTGTGAGTTCTGCCGAAGCCGCGGAGCCGGAGCCGTACGGGTTTGCGTTGTCAGTCGCATTTGATAACGAGGATGGCCTCCGAACGCAATCTGTAGCACAATCCGTCGCAGTCGCACCTGACCCAGAACAGCGGTTCTCGGTTGTCAATTCAAGTAGTTCTGTCGCAGTCAGTAACACAGGCACGTATGAGGTGCAACTCCGCAACACGGGCCCGTTGACTGTTAACGACACATCTGTCACGTTTGTCTCACAGAACGCCGATATAACGTTTGGAAAGAGTTCGTCCACAACCGCTTACGTGGGGGCATGGGAACCGGGAGAAGTCCGGACTGTCCGCGTCGACACAACGGCGAGCCCCGATGCCGAGGACCGAAGCTACGCGCTGTCGGCCAACGTGCAGTATGACGATCAAGAAGACGATACCAGCACATACGACAATGTGCCGTTAAGCCTCAGCCCAGCGCCTGAGCAGAATTTCGACGTGTCCAACATCGAAGCGTCGCTTCAGGCCGGGGAAGACGGATCACTGAGTGCAACCCTCACAAACACTGGAACGCGTGACGTCGAGAACGTCGTCGTCGCATGGGAAAGTCAGCAGTCGACACTGTCGTCAAAAGAGTCACAGTACGCTGTTGGAGATCTCAATGCAGGCGAATCAGCCAACTTCAGTTTTAGCGTTGATGTATCCAACAGTGCAGAGGCAGGTGCTCGGCAGTTTGACTTCGGCGTGAGCTACCGCGATGATAACGGCGACAGGGTTGAAGCAGACACGCTTGAGGTCCGTTCAGAGGTGGCCGGTAGTCAGGACGAATTTGACATCGAAATACAGAATTCGACGCTCGGTGTGGGCCAAGACCGGTCAATCACGTTTACGATCACCAACACAAAGGACAAGACGCTGACAAGCATCGAGGGGAAGGCGTTCGTCAATGATCCCCTCAGCAGCAGTGACGACGAAACGTTCATCGCTGAACTGGCACCCGGAAAGTCAGAAACGGTCTCCGTCCAGCTTTCAGCGGGCAGCGATGCGCTGGACAAGACGTATCCGCTCAACCTGGACTTCCAGTACGAGACGCCTGATGGAGAAAAACGGGTTTCTGACACCTACAGTCTCCCGATAGACGTCACGAACCAGTCCGGAAACGGGGGGACGCCACTGTGGCTGATCGGTGGCATTGGACTCCTCGCAGTCGTTGGCGGCGTCGTCTGGTACAGCCGTCAGTGACCGTCCGAGGCTAACATCTATGTCACAATGCTAGATTATCAGAAATACATCGACATACTGGACGATTGGATTGTCAACCGTGACAAGACAGTCGTCGCTGTGTTCATCGTCACAACGCTTATTTTGTCGGCGGGGTTCGGCATGACCGCGACCGACTCAGGGACATCACAGTTCACTGACGGCGTTCCCGCACAGGAAGCGTTCGACGAGGTCAACGACAACTTTGAGCGCGAACCGTTTGGTGAAGGGACTGGCTCTACAACGCTTATTCAAAAGGACCAGAACGTCTTGTCGAAGCCGGCTACTCTCAACATGCTGAAAGCACAGAACCGGCTTACGCAGCGTGAATCACAGGACGTTGTCGGGACGACAAGCGTCGCACAGGCAGTCGCCCAGACGCTGGACCCGAATGCAGACACACTCCCAGAGCAGATCGATACCGTAGAAGCAGCCTCACAGACAGAGATTAAGTCCGCCACCCGAACCACACTTGAGCGCCAGCCAGCAGTTGCAGGGCTACTCAGCAACGATCTAAACCGAGAGGAGCCGTCGGCATCTGCAACACTGACGACTGTCACACACGAGGTTTCAGGTGTCTCAAGCAGTGCTGGGACAGAGGGGTCATCACCACTGACGCCCATTCAACAGGAAGCGGAGTTCATTGTCAGCACGGTTGACGGTGATATCTCTGTCTTTGGCAGTGGACTCATCTCTGCGGAGCTGAGCAGTGTCATCTCCGACTCGTTGGGACTCGTCGTCCCAGCAGCCGTTGTCCTGATACTGTTCTTCCTCATTATCGCATACCGAGACCCGTTTGATCTGCTGATTGGCCTCGTCTCCCTTGCGATGGCGATTATCTGGACCTTCGGATTCATGGGATGGGCCGGTATCCCCTTCACGCAGATGTTGATTACAGTCCCGCCGTTGCTTCTTGCTATCGGGATTGACTTCGGGATTCACGCTGTGAACCGATACCGCGAAGAACGGATCGAGGACATCGAACCAACACCCGCGATGCGGACCGCAACTGACCAGTTGCTCCCAGCGTTCTTTATTGTGACAGGAACGACAGTGCTGGGATTCGCCGCAAACGGGACCAGCCAGCTCGGCCCGATCCGCGACCTCGGGTTCGTGGCCAGCGTCGGAATCATATTCACGTTCCTCATCTTCGGTATTTTCCTGCCGTCATTCAAGCACTTCATGGACCGGCAGCGTGTGCGATACAACCTTCCTGAATTCAGTATCGCTCCAATCGGCTCTGAGGACTCCGCAGTCGGCAAGTCGCTAACCGTCGGCGTGACAATCGCCCGCCGAGCCCCGTACATATTCTTTGCCCTCGTACTGGTGTCTACGGCAGCCATGGGGGCGTATGGAACTGGGATTGATACCCGGTTCACCACTGAAGACTTCCTCCCACCGGAAGAGAACCCCGGATACGTTGAGGTTCTGCCGGAAGCTGTGGCTCCGAGCGAGTACACCGTCACGAAACAGATAAATTATCTTGAAGACACCTTCGAGAGCGGTGAGAGTGACACAGTAACGATATACGTTGAAGGGTCGCTACAGGACGGAACAGCGCTAGAGGAGATCCACCGGGCGAATCAGGATCCACCCGACTCCTTTGTTACAGCTGGCGGGAGTGCAGATACGACAAGCATCCTTACCGTGATTAATCGGTACGAGCGTGCTTCGCCGGAGTTCCGTCAACTCGTCGCACAGAACGACCAGAACGGTAACGGCGTGCCTGACCAGAATCTCCCGACCATCTACAACGCGCTGTATGATTCGCCGTACCGCGACCGCGCGGAATCGTACATGACTGACGATTACGCGCGAACGCGTATCGTCTACTCCGTCGAGTCTGATGCGAGTCAACAGGAAGTGACGGACGATACGAGAGCCGTTGCGGACGAATTCCGGATGGAGGCGACCGCAACTGGCAGTGTTGTGGTATTAAAAGCCGTCTCAGATGTAATCGCAGAATCGGCGTACATCAGCCTGGCTCTCGCCATTCTCGCGTCTGCAGCGTTCCTGCTCTTCGCCTACTGGCTACTTGAACGTCGTCCCGGATTGGGGGTTGCGAATCTCGTGCCGATACTGCTCACTATTGCCGCCTTGGCAACGACAATGCGGTATCTGGATATTCCCTTCAACGTCCTCACCGGAACGACATTATCGATCGGAATCGGGCTTGGTATCGATTACTCCGCACACCTCGTGCATCGGTTCTCCGAGGAGTACCGAGGTGACACTGGCTTGCTGGAAGCACTCGACATTAGCGTCCGGGGAACAGGTGGCGCACTGGCGGGCAGCATGGTCACCACAACGTCCGGAACCGGCGTGCTCGTGCTTGCGGTTGTTCCGATCCTGGGCCAGTTTGGATTACTGATCGCCCTCAGCGTCCTTTATTCGTTCATCGCGTCCATACTGGTCCTCCCGACATCGATTGTCATCTGGGACAATAGTCGGGACACGATCGAAACACTGCTTCCGTCGCGCTCAACATGGAGTCCGAACTAATGGGCTTCCTTCTGCCCATACTCGTGGCCTGTTACGACCAAATCGGATGGTCCAGTTCTGGCCCGGAAGGTGTGCGGTTCGGGGAGACCGGGCTGCGGTGGTACCGTAGCCACCAACGAGGGAGGGACTGTCCAAGTGACTGATAATAGTGACACACTGGGTGCCACCGAGAAAGAAATCATGTATGCAACGCACCAAGCACTAGTTAAGAGTGGCTACGCTAAACTCTCGATATCGCTCATCTCG
>NZ_QXIK01000033.1:0-4594 GCF_003666065.1 Haloarcula sp. Atlit-7R
CAACAACGTCCTCGAAGCGCGTTGAGTTTGTCCGACCTCCGATATTGTACTTGAGGCCAATACGGACACGCTTTCCGTTCATATTGACCGCCGTGCTGTCTTCGAAATCTCCAATCTCGATTGTTGCTGTTGATCCGTCAGATAGTGTTGCGGAATCGTCGAGTTCAACGATTCGGCCACTATCATAGAGAGCGAAACTGTCGTCCAACTCACCATCCTGATCGTCAGCATCGATATCGATTTCATTTCCACCATCGATACTGTCGATGCTACCATCAGCCGGATCGACCAGAACGTGCGTGATCTCGACTTCTCTCCCGGCGTTGTTCGTGACGGTGAACGTAATCGTCGCGTCGTCACTCCCTACTGCAGTCATATCACGGTTATACTCCAGACCGCTAACATCGATGAACTGCGAGCGTGGCGTATTCGCGCTCTCGTCATCCTCGACTGTGAGAGTGACATTATAGCCGCCCCCGTTCGAGAATGTATGTGTCGCCGTAGGGTCAGTCGTCACTTGATCGACCGCTCCATCACCGTCCCAGTCCCATCGGTACTCAGTCACGGAACCGTCAGGATCGAAAGAATCGCTGGCGTTGAACGTGACGGGCTGGCGAGACCACGGTGAAGCCGGCTCGAAGTCGAAACTCGCAACCGGGGGTCTGTTGCCGACGCCGCCAACGAGAGAAAGTGTATCACGGCTCACGTCTTCGCCGACACCGATCCGACTACTAAGATCCTGACTAGCAACTTCGCTGCCACCGGTGGTGTTGGTTGCGTTCGCACGAAGCTGGAATGTTCCCTCATCGGCCACAGCCAGTGAAACTTTGGACTCGTTACGGATCGGGACCCTAATCGTAATCTCGCTGTCAATCGATGTGAGCCTGAGACAGGTATCGACGCTTGCTGCGAGGCGGCCGCCACTACAGACGCTCGCACCGTGGAGAAGAGAGATCGAGTAGCGGTCCCCCGTAACTCGGGACGGCTGGCTGACGCTTACCGTGGCTGCGCCACCCTGCTGTGCCAGCGTGTCGACACGGGTAACCTCGCTCGCAAGCCGATTCCCGATTGTCTCCAATTCTTCACGTGTGGCATCTCGCTGTTGATTTTCAAGCATATTTGCCGCGCCAACGGTCAATCCAGTTATTAACAATGTGGTGATACCGAGCGTCAGCACGTACGAGAGGGCGTTAGTGATAGCGCGATCGTGTACGACCATACTACTGCCCCCTGCTCGGATAGATAGTGACATTCTTGTCGCTCTCATATTGAACCTTAGATCCGACAACGCTGACAGTCGTGTTCGCAGTCCAGACGACAGGCGCATGACACGGCTCCGTTCGTGAGGTGGTTGTTTTACAGGCTGGGACGCTCGTTGACGACGAGTTCGTCACGATGGCATATTTCCCGACTGCATTGTCTCCGCCCGCAAAATTCACCTGCGAGACCGTGTTGAGTTCGCTTGTACCGTTGAACCGACAATTGTCGTCAGTCACTGACCGACCACGTCGGAGGTCAAGGAACAGTCGACCCCCACGGGGTTGACAGCGGACTGAGTCGCTTCCGGTTGGACTTGAGGTGTTGACCCAGAACTCTGTGTCGCTCACTTTGTCGATGGTCAAATTCACCGAATCAGTCCCGTTTGACGCGCTGGCATGGAATGGGTCGTCTTGACTCTCTGTCGCATTGAGATTCACGACGAACCATCCAAGCTCCCGCTGTGATCCCCCGGTGACCGGGGTCCAGTCCGGCGAGACATTCTCAAAAGTGCTGTCGCCGGTCTGAACTACACGGCTCCCAAATCGGCTTGATGTGTTCCGGTAGTTGACAGAGACAGATAACGAGCTAGAGGCCGCATACGACTCGCCTAACGCAGTACTGAGTCTGGTGACGTTATTGTTTGCGTATATTCCAATCTCGGTGGCGCTATGATTCCGTGTCTGGTGGTTCACGCGCAGGACAACAGTCCGGAGTGAACCCGTAACCTCATTGTCGATAGTGCCTGGTGACCGACTCTGGCTTCCCGTCGTACCTGTCTGCGTGTTTTCGACGAAGAGTGTGGTGTTAACGACGACAGCGATACCAACGACAAGAAATGCCAGGACTATCGCCCCAACAAAAAGCAATTGTGCACGGTCCTGACGGGCTACCATACGGTGAGACGCACCTCCACAACGTTGTACACCGGTCCTTCAACCGCGTTCGGAATCGGATAGTACGCCTCGCTATTAGGGTCGGTCCCGTATTCCCAGAGTTCGGCAGTACCGGTCTTACCGGATGTCAACGTCTGGTTGTCGTATAACGTCACCGTGTAACTCGCGGTCACAGCACCCTCTGCAGGCTGGCCCCGGTAGACCATCGGCACTCGGCCACGGTCATCAGTTGCGTTCACACCCAAATAGAGAACCTCGACATTGTAGAGTCGCGACCGCTGGCTGAACGTCGTATTGAGTATCTCTCCAAATATTCCAGGCGGTACAGCAGTTCCGTAGCCGACGCTTGGGTTCTGTGCCCCCTCAAACGTCCGGCTTTCAGGGACCCAGTTGCGGGTGTAATAGGAGAGATCTGTCGTCTCGTTACTATGGACGATCACTAGCGTGTCGCTCGCCTGCGCCCGAAGATCTTTCCGGACATCGGGGTCGACACCGCTTGAGGTGGTCGGAGTGATGATGATTGACTGGAGAGCGAATAGGAGTGCTGTAACGACGATAACACTCCCTGCGATGGCTTCTAGACTGTAGGCCTGACCTCGGTCCGTACCCGACATCTTCACCATACCCTCACGATCAACTGACAGGCAGGGTCACAACTGCCGTCTCCAATCGTGATAAGCCGAACGGCTTTACCAAAGGTGCGCCCCGTAGCGTCACGCCCAGCAGTGAGGGTCACCCCATTATCTGTGACGACAGCACCGGACCCGCTGGGTTTTCTAATAGTGACGTTCACTGTGGAAGTCGTTGGGAGACGATATCGGTTCTGAAGGGTATCAACATCACTTCCAGCCACTGCCTCTATCAGCGTCACATTTAGCCGGTTTCCGGGGCCAAGAGAGTTATTCGTTACAATTTGATCGGCAATCCGCTTGGCCTGTGCGTCCGTGTCCCCGCGTGTCCCGTCGTCAAACGTTGCCAGCATTGTCGGGAGACCGCCCCCCACCACTGCGGCGACAGTCAAAAGGAAAACGCTCACACCAAAGACATAGTCCTGTAACGTCTGTCCCCTATTATCAGTGGCAAAGTCCTCGACAGCGTCTGTTCCAGTGGTCATTATAAACGTTTTACCATATGGCCTCCGCGGGTGGGAGCCATTGCTTTCTCTTAGGTATCATAGTAGTGTTTTTGATTCTTATGGTTCTGGAATCATTTTTGATACGCTCTTGCGTAGAAGATCGTTGATACTGCAGAGCGGTGGCTGCGGAGTCGAAGAGGACAAGGGCACCGCGTCAGCGGTGCCCGACACGAATGATTCCGCTAGATGTGTTTGGGTCGGAATCGGTCGCAGCGGACCTGTTGGAGCAGGTTCGCTGGCGTGATGGTGTTACCTGTCCTCGCTGCCGTTCTGACCGGACGGTCAGAAACGGCAGCTACAGAGAGTTTCAGCGGTATCTGTGTAAGAATTGCGACCGCACGTTCAACGATAAGACTGGCACAATCTTCGCTCATTCGAAGATTGCGCTCCGACGGTGGCTGTTCTCAATTTACGCGTTTCTCCGGTTTAACACGAGTCTCCGCCAACTACAGTGCGAAATCGAGGTGACACACAAAACGATGCACCGGCGCATCGAGCGCTTTGCCAGAGCGCTTGATGCGCCTTCCCTCAATCTCGTCGGCCCGGTCGAAATCGACGAAGTGTACGTCTCTGCCGGCAAAAAAGGCCGCGAGCGCGACCGGGAGTCGCGCTCGCGTGGCCTGTCAACGCGCGGGAGTGGTTCGTATAAGCGACAAGCCACCGATCTTCATCATCGCCGACCGTGGCACCGAACAGCGGTACGTGATTCCAGCGAAAGCCGCAGACGAATCGACGATTCGACTCCTGCTGGCCGACCGCCAGCAGGAGTCGCTCACTGTCTATACCGACGGCTTTCGAGCGTACGAACCGCTCGAAGACGACGACACATTCGACCGCGAATACGTCGTCCATGGCGACGGCGAATACGCCGACGACGAGGTGCACGTCAACGCCTGCGAGAGCCACGCGTCGCGGGTGCAACAGTGGCTCTCGCCCCACCGAGGTATCTCCAAAGACAAGCTAACACAGTATCCCAGAGGGTTTCAACTACGCCGAGAGCTGTTTCGGAAACCCGGCCGAGACGGTCTCAAGCACGCTGTTCGAGCAACGTTGTGAAGTCAACAATGTGCTACGGATGAGCGATGATATGTTAAAATAATTAGTTTAGAATCGGACAGGTGCAGAAATTCATATATAAGTAATCAGCTATATTTTGTAGTATGAAAAAACGTGCTGTCTGGCACTGTCTAGTTGAGCGAGTTTGAGAAGCGAGGAGGTCGTAGCGAGAAGTGTTCATGCCACTCGCAGACCTCCTCAGAGAAACGTTAGATGAGGACAGCCAAGACGTTTGGGAGAATGAGCGCAC
>NZ_QXIK01000034.1:0-4365 GCF_003666065.1 Haloarcula sp. Atlit-7R
CGACCGAGATCACCGACGCGTTCATCATATGGACGTACATCCAGGGCATTCTCGGGGTGAAGAACGCGGCGAACGGGTCGGTTAGTTTGGCGATTTCCATCCCGTTGCGGGTGACCATCTCGTAGCCCCGTGGGGTCTGCATCCAGGCGTTGACGATCAAGATCCAGAACCCCGACAGCCAGGCACCGAAGCCGACGAGTACCGACGAAATAATGTAGGTCCGATCTTTGACTCGGTCGCGGCCGTACAGCAACACGCCAAGGAAGACGGCCTCTAAGAAGAACGCCATCTTCGCTTCGAAGGCCAGCGGGCCGCCGATCAGTTCTCCAGCCACCTCGGCGAACTGTGGGAAGTTTGTGCCGAACTGGAAGCTCATCGGAATACCGGTGACTGTACCCATCACGAAGCCGGCGGCGAAAACATTCACCCAGAACGAGCGCAATCGCGCATACCGCCGCTCGTTCGTCCGCACGTCTTTCCAAGTGAAGTAGATAATAAACGGTGCGAGCCCGATCGAAAGAGATGCGAAGATGATGTGAACGGAAATTGTCCATCCAAACTGCATACGGCTCGCGAGTTCTGGTGAGAGGAACGTCACTAATCCTGGGACGATGGCACCCAGTAGTGTGATTGGACTCATTGACCTTACGCTACGACACAATAGCTTATGAGTAGCCCCACGGTTCCCACTTTGGAGCATTCACTACAACATTTTAATCAATAAGCCTATATTTCTTACATTATAGATTTATATTATTATCCATATGCCAATGTTAGTTTGCGAAATGATAAAAAGACGGAATTGGGTGTGTAGAGGCGACGATAACGATATTATGGCGAACAAATCAATCACATGGACGCTCTTGTGGCGTAGATTGTTGGTGAGGATCTCGTACCTCGGGTGAGTCCCCTGAGATTCCTCGTTCAACCGGTTTCGCCCCCAGTTCTGGATCGATTGATCGCGTAGTTCAACTCTTAGAAAATCACCAGGCAGCCCTCCACTAACAATCCCCTACCCAAGAGCGAAGCCCAGAATGCGGGTGTTGGGATTCCGCGTGCACCGACACGAAAGTCAGATACCGCCGAAACGGGCTGGTGAGTCAGAACCGGACGATTGCTACGTGGCACGGGTTGAGACCCGTCGTTTCAATGCATATGAAACTACCTTCCTTCGCTTGCCCCGATTAGAGTGCCTGCTCGACAAACTGCGACACAATGCGGTCTTCGGCATCCCCACAGAAGTTGAGACCGCCGCTCTCAATGGACGAGTTCAATCGTCTCCGTGTCATGAATAGCGCCGGTGGTATCTCATGCGTGACCCTGCGATGATTCGTCTGCCGTCTGCAGTACAGGAGTGGCCGAAGCTACAGAATGCATAAAAGGAATCATGAACCTATGCAGACAATAATAGTGTTGTTTATCAAAGGTCAGAATTTGAGCGCAGTAGTTGAGACTGGTTCTCTCAATGCATACGATCTGAGCGACACTGTAGTTACCTCAACGCACTATCACCTGTCAATATCGGGCGTTCTGCATGAACTGGACTGAATTTGTGCCTAACCTGTGGCCGATTTCGGCAATCGACACCGCTCTCGACCAGCTATCTCTTTCAAAAGTGAGTGATAACTTCTAAATCTACTATAGCTGTTTGTAGTGCTATTATACTCTTAAACCGATGTTTAGAATTTTGTTGTGATAACAAATGGTAATGACAACGGAAAGTTTTCTGAGATATTAGAGCAGGTTCGACTGCGTATTAACAAGTCATGATTATTTCGTTGTAGTGCTAAGAGCCAGCATTTCAAGCCGGCTCGTGTGTCACCTTTGACTTGGACGATTTTGACAGACGAGGGACCCTCTCATCAGCATCCGGTGGTTCGTAAGAATATTTCTCTTGACGTTCAATTCTGGATGGCGGACGAAGCGCAAACCAATACCACCCAGCGTGGAAATTCGATGGTCGACGGAATAGATCCGACTGAAACGAGACGATCGGTGCTTACTGACGGAGCCACCACCACCCGCTCACAATCACGACTGCCGCGAGTACGGCCAAACCGACGACGAGGGCAGTGTCGCCGCCCGGACCCGACGGTTCTGCGATGGTTACTGCTACGAGCGACGGTTCCATCCGGATCATGTCACCGTTGGTCGTCTCGGCGGTCGCGTTGAGCGCGACGGCGTGGGTGCTCTCGACTGCGTCTTCCGAGACCGAGAGTTCGAAGCCGAACGTCGCGGTCTCGCCGGGGTCGAGCGCGCTGACGAACGCGCTGGGGGATTCGCTGGTGAACGGCGGGGCCGTCGCGAGGCTGACTCGCACGTCTTCGAGGCGCGTGTCGCCGACGTTCGTGACGCGGACGCTGAGCCTGTTGCTCGTGTCGATGCCGTAGCTGGCGTTCACCGCCTCGAACGCGAGGCGGTCGGGCTGGGGCACGACATCACCGCGGACGCGGAGCGGCGCGCTCTCTCTGGCATCGCCACTCGGTCCCTCGTAGCGGACGGTCACGTCGAGCGGCCGGGGACCGGCCTCAGCCGTCGGGGCGACTGCTGCGTCGAACGTGAAGTCGGCCGTGGCGCCCGTCTCGATATCGCCGAGGGCGTACGTCGTCTCCGCGAACCGGACATTCGGCGATGGAGAAGAGATGACGACCACGGCATTGCGTGTCGGTGTGGGACCACGGTTGACGACCGTCCCGCGCACCTGCCCCTCCTCACCGACAGCCAGCGAGACGTCGGGATTTCGGACGGCGAAGTCGGGCTCGGGCGCGACGGCCACCCCGATGCTTGCGGGCCTGGCCGACGCATCGGCACCCCGGTCGGTCCGGTAGTCGACGGCCGCGTCAAGCGTGTAGGTCCCGCCCTCCGTGCTGGGCGGCGCGGTCACGTCGAAGGTGAACGTCCGTTCGGCCTCAGACGGCCAGTCCCCGACGAACCGGGTGCTCGCATCCCCTCCGTCAACGGCGAGTGCCCAGCCAGCCGACCGGAGGGTGAGCGTGGCTTCATTCGTCCGCACCCCGTCGTTCCGGAGCGTGACGCCGAGCGTTCCCGACCCGCCGGCCGCCACGTCGCTGTCCACGTCGGTGACGACGAACTGGCGGTCGGTCCGTGGCTCAACGCCGACGACGCTGGACTCATCGGTCTGCCGGACGCCGCGGTCGTCGTCAAACGCAGTGGTCACCCGAAATGGGTACGTCGCGTTCGTCGCTGTCTCGGTCGCTGCAACCACGTAGGTCAGCGTCCGTCGTTGCCCGGGATCCCACGCGCCGGCGTAGTGGCTTGACGTTCCTGACGACCCGACGCGGACATCGGGATCCAGCGAACCCAGTGAGACGGCCGTCTCGTTTGCCGCTTCGCTGCCGACGTTTTCGAGGGTCACAGAGACCGTGCCGACGCTCGCCGGTCCCACGTCGGCCTCGGTGTCGACGACGGCGAACTGGGCTTGCTCAACGACCCGGACTGTCACGGACAGCGTCCTCTCGACTGTCCGCGATCGAGAGAAGCCGCCGCCCTCGTCGATCTCCGACGTGTGCGTGTACGCCACGCGCAGGGGGAGGCGATACGATCCGGGTGAGGCGTCTTCATCGACCGAGATACTGAATGGGACGACCCGCTCGCCACCGTCGGCAATGCTTCCGACGCTCTGCCGGCCAGTGGTGACGGAGAGCGGCGCGTCGCCCGCCCGAAGCTGGGTGCTGACGCCGGTTGCCGTGAGAACCCGCTGATTCAACTCCGGGTTCGTCGTCGACATGGTCTCCAGTTCACCCGCATTGGTGAGCGTTACCGCAAGCGTCGCCTCCTCGCCAGCGGCGACGCGGTTGTCGGCGAGCGAAGCGGAGAGCTCCGGTGCCCCTCTGACGAACCCCACGACGACGCCGGAGACAAGCAGCGAGCAGATGACCACGACGGTGAGCAGCTTCGCGCCGGTGGCGAGTCGGCTCATCCGCCCTCCGTCGATCGATCCGTCTCAGTGGCGATTCCGCCGTCGCGAAGTGTGGTAGGGTCGTTCATGGGTATCGGTGGATCGGCAGTCGGTGGCATCGGTCACGCCATCAGATGTCCCGCCGTTCGAACAGGAGGACGCTCACGCCGACGCAGGCGATGGCCCCCGCGAGCAGGAGCAGCGCGCCGGCCACGTCGTAGGTCCCCTCGCTGAGGATGTCTACAGGACTGAAGTACCGCGTCGGGCTGAGAGCCCCGAGCCATTCGAAGTCGGTGTCGGTGGTTACCGTATCCAACAAGAACAGGCCGAACACCGCACCGATCCCGCCCCGCTGGGCGATGTCGGCGCGGTCCAGGCGGACAGACAGCAGCAGGCCGACACCGGCACACATCAGCAAATACGGGATCGAAAGCAGGTGAAGCGCG
>NZ_QXIK01000035.1:0-4200 GCF_003666065.1 Haloarcula sp. Atlit-7R
AAGGTATGAATGGTGGCGGCGAACCGGATTTCCCAGAGGCTCGCGCACTCCAGTACTCCCCGGAACGCTGGCGGGCTTATCTTCCGTGTTCGGGATGGGTACGGGAGGCAACCCCGCCGCTGTGGCCGCCTAACGCCGAGTCGTGGATTCGAACCACGAGATACCAGTCTCGGTCGGTCTCCACCGTGTGATTACGTGCGATCCAGTTTGCGCCTGGACTCGTTCAGCGACGAGTAAATCGTCGGTGAATGAGTCACAGTGCGTATGAATGATGGCTTTGGTCTGTTAGTGCTCGTGGGCTTAACGTCTCGTTACCTCGACGCGCACACCCCGAGTCTATCGACCGCGTCTTCTACGCGGGACCTCGGCGGTGTCTCTTTTCCAAGTGGGTTTCGAGCTTAGATGCGTTCAGCTCTTACCCCGTGTGGCGTGGCTACCCGGCACGTGCTCTCTCGAACAACCGGTACACCAGTGGCCACCAACCGTAGTTCCTCTCGTACTATACGGTCGTTCTTGTCAGACACCATAACACACCCAGTAGATAGCAGCCGACCTGTCTCACGACGGTCTAAACCCAGCTCACGACCTCCTTTAATAGGCGAACAACCTCACCCTTGCCCGCTTCTGCACGGGCAGGATGGAGGGAACCGACATCGAGGTAGCAAGCCACTCGGTCGATATGTGCTCTTGCGAGTGACGACTCTGTTATCCCTAGGGTAGCTTTTCTGTCATCAATTGCCCGCATCAAGCAGGCTAATTGGTTCGCTAGACCACGCTTTCGCGTCAGCGTTCCTCGTTGGGAAGAACACTGTCAAGCTATCTTTTGCTCTTGCACTCTTCGCCGGGTCTCTGTCCCGGCTGAGATAGCCATAGGGCGCGCTCGATATCTTTTCGAGCGCGTACCGCCCCAGTCAAACTGCCCGGCTATCGGTGTCCTCCTCCCGGAGTGAGAGTCGCAGTCACCGACGGGTAGTATTTCACTGTTGACTCGGTGGCCCGCTAGCGCGGGTACCTGTGTAATGTCTCCTACCTATGCTGCACATCGGCGACCACGTCTCAGCGACAGCCTGCAGTAAAGCTCCATAGGGTCTTCGCTTCCCCCTGGGTGTCTCCAGACTCCGCACTGGAATGTACAGTTCACCGGGCCCAACGTTGGGACAGTGAAGCTCTGGTTAATCCATTCATGCAAGCCGCTACTGATGCGGCAAGGTACTACGCTACCTTAAGAGGGTCATAGTTACCCCCGCCGTTGACAGGTCCTTCGTCCTCTTGTACGAGGTGTTCAGATACCTGCACTGGGCAGGATTCAGTGACCGTACGAGTCCTTGCGGATTTGCGGTCACCTATGTTGTTACTAGACAGTCCGAGCTTCCGAGTCACTGCGACCTGCTCCGTTCCGGAGCAGGCATCCCTTCTTCCGAAGGTACGGGACTAACTTGCCGAATTCCCTAACGTTGGTTGCTCCCGACAGGCCTTGGCTTTCGCCGCCATGGACACCTGTGTCGGTTCTCGGTACGGACACTATGCTCGTCTTTTCATGGGCCCCAGGTTGAATCACCTTGCGCTGTGCCGCCGTTCGTCCGCTTCGTGCCATTACGGCTTCCACGGAGTTGGACGGTTCGACCGGGCGAAGACCCGGCGTGATCGACCCCAGGGCGTCGACTTTCACTGCATAGTGGCACGGGACTATTAACCCGTTTCCCATTTCGTCTCAGTCGAGTTGCGGTGAGACTTAGGACCGGCTAACCCTCAGCTGATCAGCAGTGCTGAGGAACCCTTATCCATTAGGCCGTCGGGGTTCTCACCCGACTATCGCTGCTACTATGGCCAGGATTTTCGTCACGCATCGGTCCACAGGAGCTCTCGCCCCCGCTTCCACCCAATGCGAGCGCCAATCTACTCGATCACCCTGTAACGGGCGCGGACAGGTCTCGGTGGTGGATTTGAGTCCCGATCATTTTGGGCGCCTCAAACCTCGGCCGGTAAGCTGTTACGCTTTTCTTAGAGGGTAGCTGCTTCTAAGCTCACCTCCCGGCTGTCTAGGGCTCGAGACCACCTTCAGAGGATTACACTTAATCCACACTTGGGGACCTTAACCTATCTCTGGGTTGTTCCCCTCCTGGTACACAGGCTTACCCCGCGCACCGGAATCCCCGCGTCGAACGGCGTCTGTAGGTTTGGAGTTTGACAGGTGTGCCGACTCCTCTCGGAGGCGGACACACCAATCGGTCGCTCTACCCCACAGACTACCTCGGCGGAGGTCATGCTTCGACATGTTTCGATTGGAACCAGCTGTTGCCGGACTCGATGGGCCTTTCACCCCTACACATAGATCACGAGAGGGTATTGTAGGACACCAACTCTAACAGACTTCCACGTGCCTTTCGGCACGCTTCATCTTGTCCATGCGTAGATCGTCCGGATTCGGGTCGTGTCCACATGGCTCCCCGCGCTTGAACACGGCGGCCCTCGGGCAAATGAATGCCCTGCGGCCATGTCGGTTTCCCTGTGCCTCCCCCGATACTCGGGTTAGACTTGCCATACAGACACACTCCCTGGCTCGTTTTTCAAAACGTACGACAGAACATCGGCTTCCCGTGAGTCTTACTGGACGCTCGCGCGTCGGTCATTCGTCAGGGGACCTTGTATGCCCTGTCGCTCGATCGCCAACTGATTTCATGCTCTATTTCGCCTCCCTTCTGAGGGTACTTTGCAGCGTTCGTTCACACTACTTGTTCACTATCGGTCTCAGGTTGTGTTTAGCCTTCGCAGTCGATGCCTGCGTTATTCGCGAGGGATATCCAACCCCCGCTACTCTGGCACTACCGCACAGCGTACTGGTCTTCAGTACGGGGTTGTCACCCTGTATCACGCTCTGTTCCAAGAGACTTCGTGAAGACGGTCGGCTGATGAGAGGTAGCCCGGACACCACATTGCCCGTGAGGGCTTCGGTTTGGGCTGTATCGCGTTCACTCGCGGTTACTGACGACATCACGTTGCGTTTTCTGTTCCTCCCGATACTGAGATGTTTCAGTTCTCGGGGTTCCTCATTGCGCGAAGCAATTGCAGAGGAGATTCTCATTCGGAAATCTGTGGTTCTTGGCCTCCGTGCGGCTCCCCACAGCTTATCGCAGCTTGGCACGTCCTTCATCAGCGCCTGAGCCGAGCAATCCACCAGCTGGCATAGTAGCCAACGTCGTTGTGACTCGTTCAACTGAACGAGTCCAGTGGACGCCTGGATCGCACGTACACACGGTTTCATATTCGCCCCCAAGGTGGAGATGGTGGGCGAATCGACCCTTCCCAGGCTCGGTTTCACCCGGCCTGGTGCATCTGTCGTCGTACCATATCCCATCGCCGTCCCACACTTAAGGGGCACGGTTCGGGAGCGATACGAAGTACGGACCCGTCGGGAGTTGCACCCGACATCCCGTGAAGGGATATCCGCCTCGGATAGGTCTTGTGAGCCCAGTGGGCCCATGCAGTAGTCGGCGCTTGCCGACTCGCGGTGACTTGTGGTCACCAGTCAGTGTAGGTGGGTCAGGGCAATGCCCTGATCCCGATCAGTAGGAGGTGATCCAGCCACAGATTCCTCTACGGCTACCTTGTTACGACTTAAGCCCCCTTGCGGAGCCCAGATTCGACCGTCGCATGACGGCCTCATCCGGACCCCACTCGGGTGCTTTGACGGGCGGTGTGTGCAAGGAGCAGGGACGTATTCACCGCGCGCTTCTGACACGCGATTACTACCGAATCCAGCTTCATGCGGGCGGGTTTCAGCCCGCAATCCGAACTACGACTCCGTTTGGAGATTAGCTTCGCCTCTCGGCGTCGCATCCCACTGTCAGAGCCATTGTAGCCCGCGTGTTGCCCGGTCCATTCGGGGCATACTGACCTACCGTTGCCCGTTCCTTCCTCCGCTTTAGCAGCGGCAGTCCTCCTAGTGTACCCAACTACCTCAAGGGTATTGCTGGCAACTAGAAGTGCGGGTCTCGCTCGTTGCCTGACTTAACAGGACGCCTCACGGTACGAGCTGACGGCGGCCATGCACCTCCTCTCAGTAGCGTCGGGTAAAGTCGTCAACCTGACCGTCATTACTACTGTCGGGACCGGTGAGATGTCCGGCGTTGAGTCCAATTAAACCGCAGGCTCCTCCGGTTGTGGTGCTCCCCCGCCAATTCCTTTAAGTTTCATCCTTGC
>NZ_QXIK01000036.1:0-3193 GCF_003666065.1 Haloarcula sp. Atlit-7R
TCTCCGACGAGGTGCTGGCCGACGTCGAAGCGGTTGAGGGCGAGTTAGAGCGCGGCGAAACGGTGTCGCTCGACGAGCTTCCCGACGACCTGACGGACTGAACCCTGAGAAGGCTCCGGCTGGTGTCATCGGATTGGACCGCCTACGAATTGCGGTCGATCCACTCACAGAACGCTTCGAAGTCGTGCGCACCGGCGTCGTCGGCGATGCTTCGGAGCGTTCCCGTTTTGAGTTCGTCGTGCAGCGGGACGGTGACGTGCCGTCGGTCGCTCTCGTTGCTCGGGTGCTGGTAGTAGAGTTGGGCGTGGTCGCCGGTCGTCCGACGCCACTCGAAACCGCCGACATTTATCAGAACCTTCACGACATCTTTGCCAGAAAACGTACCCCGAGCCATTTACTGCATGAAATCGGGCAGTTCGCCATCTCCGGTCATGTTATCTTCGGGGTCAACCCCCAACTCTCGGAGTTCTTCGTCGGTGGGTTCGTGGCCGCGTTCGCCCTTGTAGCCTGCGACCGCATCGTCAAGCATTTCCAGAGCGTCCTGACGAGTCTCGCCCTGTGTGGTGACGCCGGTTTCGACATCCGTGATTACCCACGAGTCTCCCTCGCGCCACATCCGAATTTCGTCCTCATGGACATCTCCATCGCGCGTCGAACTGGCCATATCTCTAGTTGCTGTATGAGTGGCATAAGCGTTCGGCCAGCAAAGACGGAATGGGGGGTGAAACAACGAGAATCGGTCGCCGTGGTGTTGGAGAGTGATGATAACGACCGATTGCCCGCGCGGCAGCCCAGATGCCCTGATAATAAAAGCAAGTTATTGGGTTCGGTCAGGCCGTCGCCACGAGATGCTGGTGTTGCTGACTGTCCGTGAATCTATAGAGGGTACGCCAGTCAGTCTTGAGCGTGCGGCCAGTGTCCCACTATTGTTCACTGTTCTCGCCTCCAAGTTCCTGATCGATCTTGTCGCATACTATATCAACGGGCTTGAGCAGCCACTCCAGGAACTGCTGTTTCCTGATTGAGGTCGCCCTGTACTGCCCTAACTGGTTTGTTTCTCCCTGTATTGGCCGAAGCACAACTCGTTGGGCAAGTGGTTATTTAAATCTTAGAGTTATTTTCTCTGTTGATGAGATGAATAGACTGCTCAGTAGACTACGAGTTGATCGGTCGGCCAAGGCCAATACTGAGTCCTGAAATCAACGAATTTTTCATTTATATCTTGTATGTTGTTAATGATGGTGGGGCTCACTTTGGCTGGTTATGTGCCTATTTCGCCTCTTAAAATAGGGGCAAGCGACCCCATTGGAATAGTCCTGACTGTTGCTCTCGTGGTGGTTGTAAATCTCATTATTTATGTCCTGAAACGAGCGTTGAAAACAGTAATATAAAACGACTTTCAGACAAGTGTAGAAAGCCCGAAACCGACGATGGTTCATGTCGAAAACTTCCGGCTCGACAAGCAACGTCGCTTAATACTGCGAGTACAGAGGTGCGAAATGTGTCCCTGGACAGAACTCTTGTGGGTACAGTCCTGTTCGGAGCTCTCACACTGAGTGTTTACGGATCTCTGCCCGGAGTAGCCGGTGGGGCCATCGCGACCGCAATAGGGGTGGCCGCGACGATCCGCGGAGTCGAAAACGTGAGCGATTGGTGGAGATTATTCACCACTGAGTCGGTGCCACTTCGTGAATCTATCACGACTGACGGGTTAGTTCGAGTCCACGGGACCGTTCGCCCGCCTCAATCAGGCGACACGCTCGTATCACCGATTCGGGGAGAAGAGTGCGTAGCATACGAGTATAACATCACCCGTCAAGTGCAGGGGACTGGAGACCCTTCTATGGACGCTGGTATGGAATACAGTCCGTTCATGGTTTCTGACGGGACGGCCGAGATATATGTCAATCCCACCGATGAGAGTCTCTCACTGAACCACGAGATAAACACGGTCACAGGTTCTGAACTGCTGGAACGAATAGATGAAGCAAGACTCGATCTGGACCCGTCGGCGCACACGGACTCCGGCTTGTTCAATAATCCAGTCGAGCTAGTGGAGGGAACACTCGGTGTCGGCGAGAGGATACACATCGTCGGGAAAGCACGCACAGCGCCGGAACGAAGGGCTGCAGGTGCAGATGCAGTCATGACACCGAAGGAGGGACGCCTGATAGTGGCAAACGATGAGCCACAAAGTGCCGCGTTGAGAACGGGTGCTCGAGGACTCTTTCTGCTGGTTCTCGGCATATTACTCAGTGGTTTCGGCTTAGTCGCTTTCATGACCAATGTCGGCAGTCTAATTGAGATATTGCAGGTTATCGGTAGTGTTTGAGTTGTGGTATTCTCGACCACTTGTGCTGGGTGCAAAGAACGCGTGTCGGTTACGCCGACTGACGAGTGATCTCGTACGCGATGGTCACGAGGACGGTGATGGGGTTGTGAAAGAACGCTCACTGGCCCACGATTCAGTGCCAGTCGATACGTGGCAGGCAACCCCGTCGCTACTGCTCGTACTCAAAATGAACGTGTTCGCGTTCCAAAGCGGGAAATTGGGTTCGAGGCGCGGCCGGACGGCGGCTTCAAGCGCATCGAGGTTGCCTGGAACGGTGTCGGTGGCGGGTGACCGGGCGGGAGACTGTGACGACGATGCGCCGGATGTGAGCGGTTCGGTGTTCTCCTCAGCGGAATGCGAAACTACCGGCTCTGGTGAATCGCCATAGAGCATCGTATTCAGCTGTGAGCGGTCGTTGTAACCCCTTTGACAAGGATTAGTCGAGGGGTTTGGGGAGATTGCCAACAC
The DNA here is from genome assembly GCF_003666065.1 of Haloarcula sp. Atlit-7R. Lineage (NCBI taxonomy): Archaea > Methanobacteriati > Methanobacteriota > Halobacteria > Halobacteriales > Haloarculaceae > Haloarcula > Haloarcula sp. Atlit-7R. The sequence goes on from NZ_QXIK01000036.1 coordinate 2,801, forward strand.
ATGTGGTTTCTGGCCGCGATTGTCCGTCGCTCTAAGTTCCAATCCGCACGCAGTCTAGTGATCCACCTGGCTCGGAGTGATTTGATAATAACAATATCAGTATGTCAATTCAGTTTTAGCTACTGGCAGTAGATATTAGTTGGAGCAGCTAGTGATAGTAGTATTAACAGTCGATTCATAAGTGTTATTGCATGATAAGTAAACAACAAAATCTTGGTGGAAATTCTCGAGGTATATCTCAAATTGTTGGGTATATTCTGCTACTAGGAATGGTCGTGACTGGGGCAATCGGTGTTATCGTAATCGGGGCGCCAGCAATTGACGCAGTTACCGAGGATCGAGATGAGAGGCAGGCGAGTATCGTGCTCCAAGACATGGACTCAGAATTCGCCT
>NZ_QXIK01000037.1:0-2611 GCF_003666065.1 Haloarcula sp. Atlit-7R
TAGTCAGATCCGCGTACCCGTATTGACGTAATGCATAGAATGTAGCTTCAAGAATCTCCTCGCGGGTTCCATCTGGGTTCTGGAAAAAGGATATCTCGTTAGTCATCTTTAGGTCGACCGTTTCCTGTTTGTCTGGTACGGTTCAAATGGCTCACGGTTTCACTACTCTCTCTGTAGAGCACAAGACCAATCTGGGTTGTATTTTTTATCATTGAACTGGATAGCGGGTACAGTTGCACATACTATAAAGTTGAATATACGTTCAATAAACTTAAGCGTATTGTCGTCCGCTGTATCAGCGGAGTACATTGGACTGTACTCTAGTTCGCTCTATTCATAGAGACACCTCTCTGCTGCCTCAAACCGTCTAATGTCCCATGATACCTGTAGAAACTGTGTTAAAGGCGATAGATAGTGAGCTAGTGTGGCTTTGACTGGGTACCTGTTTTCGTCTCCCCGAAAGATACGAAAGCACTATATGTGATTGAACGTTTAGTCAACATCAGGAAATGGCTACTCACAAACGAAGAATTCCGAGACGGAGTGTCGCTAGAAACGAGACGCGGTTTGAACGAAACCTCAAGTAACATGGCCTCTACAAAGTATAAACTGCTACTTCTGGCTGTAGTCGGGATTATCGTTACCAGCGGAACGGCAACCGCTGCGGTCGTTGGAAGCCCCGATATCGTGGCAACGCTTGAAGATGATACTGTTGCCCCGGGCGAACAAAAGACCATAGAAATTTCACTGGTCAACAGCGGGGAGCTTGACAGCGGCTCCACTCGAAACCCAGCTTTGAACAACGAGGTAACAACGGCAAAGGGGCTTACTGTATCACTCGGATCTGGTGACGCACCTATCTCGGTCAAGAACTCGAAACGAAGCCTCGGCACGCTACAGGCCGGACCGAAAGTGACAGTGCCGTTTACTATCAGCGTGGATGAAGACGCCAGTTCTGGAACGTATGAGGCACAACTGAGGCTCAATTACAAGCATACAAGCTACATTTCTGAGGGAACAGGGGCACGAGACGAAGACAGAGAGACCCGAACGGTCGACATCGAAATTGATGTCACCGATGATGCCACGTTTAATGTGACCGACATTGATTCGAATGCACGCGTCGCCTCCACAGGCACAGTGGCGGTTAGGGTCGAAAACACTGGAGATAGCGCCGCACGGAACGCTGCGGTAACGCTGGAATCACAGAATCAGGATCTCACAGTGAGCGGCGGCGCTGCCACTTCGCGATTCGTTGATACGTGGGAACCGGGAGAAGTCCGGACGTTCAACTATCGCGTGAGTTCTGCTGAAGCTGCGGAGCCGGAGCCGTACGGATTTGAGCTCTCGGTCGCATTCGATAACGAAGAGGGCCTCCGCACACAATCTGTAGCACAGTCCGTCGCAGTCGCACCTGACCCAGAACAGCGGTTCTCGGTTGTCAATTCAAGTAGTTCTGTCGCGGTCAGTAACACAGGCACGTATGAGGTGCAACTCCGCAATACGGGCCCGTTGACTGTTAACGACGCATCTGTCACGTTTGTCTCACAGAACGCCGATATAACGTTTGGAAAGAGTTCGTCCACAACCGCCTACGTGGGGGCATGGGAACCGGGAGAAGTCCGGACTGTCCGCGTCGACACAACGGCGAGCACCGATGCCGAGGACCGAAGCTACGCGCTATCGGCCAACGTGCAGTATGACGATCAAGAAGGCGATACCAGCACATACGACAATGTGCCGTTAAGCCTCAGCCCAGCGCCTGAGCAGAATTTCGACGTGTCCAACATCGAAGCGTCGCTGCAGGCCGGGGAAGACGGATCGCTGAGTGCAACCCTCACAAACACTGGAACTCGTGACGTCGAGAACGTCGTCGTCGCATGGGAAAGTCAGCAGTCGACACTGTCGCCAAAAGAGTCACAGTACGCTGTTGGAGATCTCGATGCGGGCGAATCAGCTAACTTCAGCTTTGGCGTTGATGTATCCAACAGTGCAGAGGCAGGTGCTCGGCAGTTTGACTTCGGCGTGAGCTACCGCGATGATAACGGCGACAGGGTTGAAGCAGACACGCTTGAGGTCCGTTCAGAGGTGGCTGGTAGTCAGGACGAATTTGACATCGGAATACAGAATTCGACGCTCGGTGTGGGCCAAGACCGGTCAATCACGTTTACGATAACCAACACAAAGGACAAGACGCTGACAAGCATCGAGGGGAAGGCGTTCGTCAATGATCCCCTCAGCAGCAGTGACGACGAAACGTTCATCGCTGAACTGGCACCCGGAGAGTCAGAAACGGTCTCCGTCCAGCTTTCGGCGGGGAGCGACGCGCTGGATAAGACCTATCCGCTCAACCTGGACTTCCAGTACGAGACGCCTGATGGAGAAAAACGGGTTTCTGACACCTACAGTCTCCCGATAGACGTCACGGACCAGTCCGGAAACGGGGGGACACCACTGTGGCTGATCGGTGGCATTGTACTCCTTGCAGTCGTTGGCGGCGTCGTCTGGTACAGCCGTCAGTGACCGTCCGAGGCTAACATCTATGTCACAATGCTAGATTATCAGAAATACATCGACATACTGGACGATTGGATTGTCAACCGTGACAAGA
>NZ_QXIK01000038.1:0-2438 GCF_003666065.1 Haloarcula sp. Atlit-7R
AATTCGGTCAACAACTACCGAGTCCGGTGGAGAGTACACACTTCCCACCGGGTTCCTCAACCGGGTAGTTGCGACGATATCTAATCAGCAGACAGCGACAGAATTCTCCACTAAACTAGAACGGATGGTTACGCTGGATTGAACCCGGTGATCCGCGAGTCAGGCGACTTGCGGATCAAGGGCGGGATCTCGAAACATGGCTCACGGCAGTTACGCTGGATCCTCGTCCAGTGTGCGTGGACAGCTGTCCACACGTGCAAGAACGAGTACCTGAGTGGTTTTACAATCGATTGGCGGGAAAGAAAGGGTCGCAGAAGGCAATCGTTGCAACTGCTCGCAAGTTGTGGTGTCTATCTTCCACATGCTCGACCGAGAGGGGGTGTATGATCCCACAGGTGTGAGTGGCTGACTGCCGCCGGGCCGGCAGCAGTCAGTGGCCGGGTCGCAGGCTGCCCCAGCCACAGCTTCCGCATACGATGTCCTCCGCCTGCCGCTGATTGAGAATAGCATCGGCCTGTTGTCTGGTGATTCTCTTTCTCCCTGAACCAATCAGCTCGCCGGCACTGTTCAGATAAGGTCTGAAGAACGAGGCGACTCGATTTCTAGGTGCCCATGCCCGAAATCGAGTGCTTTAGTGAATTTAACAGCGGTTTCGAATTAGATTTTGTGGAGCGAGAAGCGACACCCGAGCCGACGATGAAACTAGGTATCCAACTGCATGTGGTGGGGTTGTCGCTGTCGGATACTGTCTCTGTCTTAGCTGGTCTGGGTGTCGAGCGGTGTCGTTCCACCGTTCATAATTGGGTGCAGAAAGCCGGCCTACAGCCGGTCAACGGGAAGAATCCGAATCACGTTGCGGTTGGCGAGACTGTGATTCAACTTAACGCAGCTCGCCAGCCCAAAATACTATGTCGTAAACGGTGGTTCGTTCAGGTGGCAGAATTTCTATAGGCGAAATTGTTATGCACATTGCTATAATCCCCAAGGCAGAAACAATTAGTTTATACATCCCCCACGGAATATCTCGATTAATCAGATGAAGATCTTCAAACGAAAGTAGGTGAGTTTATTTTGACGCTTCGAAACATAGCCGTACATAATGAGTCGATTGATGCCCGGTTAGAGAATATTTCTCACCTTTTGTTAATAGTTATTATATTAATATCAACGATCCGTTGGCTACCTTCAACTAATCCTATTATAATTCGCTATACCGGGGTAATCATTATGGCTATATTCATATTTAGTGTATCTGTTTTGACCGTTTTAAAAAAGCAGGTTCCTATCCCAGGGTCAGACGTAGCAACGCTTCCCTTGCTATTAATCCCGGTATATATAGCGACTATGGGACCGGAAACTGTGGTACTATATTTCGCTTTTTTTATATCTGCTATTTTTTACTTTTATTTTTATTCAGAGCAGTATATTTTCCGTAACATTCTATACATTTATTGTACGTTTGTGGCACTCCAGTCAGTTTATGCACTAACAACAACATTTTCACCTATCCCGAGTTTCCACACAACGCATGTAAGGGCTATTGGCGGAGCACCCGTTAGCATTTACGCTTTTAGTGGTGGGAAAATATACCTTCACTTAGCAATTACGGTTTTTATTTCGTCATATATATTAGCTAGATATAGGAAGTGGCCTAAAAAATTATTTTCTGCCTACATTTTCTTGACGGGGTCTCATTTATTCCTCTATGTATTACTGACCGGAACTGGCCGAACTGGAATGGCACTTCTGTTTGCATTTATACTATTTACTATATTATATGTATTAAATTTGAATAAAGTAATTCCTTTGGTTATGATTTCTCCTGTTTTATTATGGGTTGCGGGATATGGGATATATGTAATATACCCAGATATTATTTTTAGTGATATTTTCAGGCTGGTGAATGATTTCACTAGTAACCGGTCTCTTTTGTATATTGGAGGAATAGACATCGTAGTAAATAATATTTTCATTATTCGTGAAGGAGGATACACTTTATCTGATCTTTTCCCATTGCCATACCCAGCAAGTTTGCCACAAACAACACATAATATTTTGATTAATACATTGGTAGATAAAGGAATATTAGTTGGTACAATATTTACTCTATGGCTTTGGAAGATCGGGAAGGTAGTTTCAGTATTTGATGTCACCCCCGAAAATCAAGATGTAATGCTTGCCTCGACGATTATAACTGGATATCTATTTACTGGGTTATTTGTTGGTGGCGCGATCATATTCAACTTAAATAATAGTGTGATTTGGTGGATCTTTTTAGCGTACGTTTTGACGGCACTGTCTAGTTGAGGGGCATCCGTTCTAGTTTAGTGGAGAATTCTGTCGCTGTCTGCTGATTAGATATCGTCGCAACTACCCGGTTGAGGAACCCGGTGGGAAGTGTGTACTCTCCACCGGACTCGGTAGTTGTTGACCGAATT
>NZ_QXIK01000039.1:0-2331 GCF_003666065.1 Haloarcula sp. Atlit-7R
GGGAGGGACTGTCCAAGTGACTGATAATAGTGACACACTGGGTGCCACCGAGAAAGAAATCATGTATGCAACGCACCAAGCACTAGTTAAGAGTGGCTACGCTAAACTCTCGATATCGCTCATCTCGGACGAACTCGACAAAGCTAAATCGACGATATATCACTACTACGATTCAAAAGACGCTCTACTAATTGAGTTTCTCAAGTTTTCTATCGATCGATTCGAATCGACAATCAATACGACCATCGGCGACCATCCGAAAGCAGATCTTGACCACATCATAACGACACTCTTACCGAGCCAGCTAAAAAAGGAGAAACGCCAGCTTCACTGCGTATTAGTCACGATTTCTCCGCAAGCGCTGGAACAGGAGGCGTTCCGCGAGCAGTTCACCGAAATCGACAACCGACTCGCAACAATCATCGAAAAGACCGTCCGGCGTGGTGTCCGCACAAATGTGTTTCGGGACGTTGACCCGGCGCAAGAGGCCGAGCACATTCTTGCGGTGATCAAAGGGACTATGTACACTCGTCTTACAACCAATCGTGAAACCGCAGCAGTACGAGCAAGGGATTCTCTGTTCTCCCATATTGACTCGCATTTGATGGCCTAACCTCTCTCAATACCGTATTCCGAAGAACATCCTATACGAAACTAGCAATACAGAGATGTTTGACAGGTACGCTTCCAATGAAACGTGGCACAGCTCAAAAACACCGGAGTACTCTCTCAACCAGGTCTGATAATGGCGTTCACAACTTCACAGGCAGGCGGAGCAATCGGCCACCTACAACTGTAAAAATACCCCACTCGTACAAAATATTATATTCTCTTGCCGTCATTTGCGCCCATGGCGGCGATTGAGGTATCGGGGCTGAGCAAACACTACGGCGACGTTCGGGCCAACGATGACCTGACGTTCACCGTTCAAGAGGGCGAGATTTTCGGCTACCTCGGGCCGAACGGCGCGGGAAAGACGACGACGATTCGCAGTTTGCTCGGCTTCCAGTCGCCGACCGAGGGAACCGCGACGGTGCTCGGCCACGACGTTCGCGACGAAGACGAACTCCTCGAAGCGAAGGCTGAAATCGGGTATCTGCCAGGCGATCCAGGCCTTGACGAACAGGTCACGGGCCGCGAGTACCTTGACTACCAATCGTCGCTCAAAGGCGGCGAGCGGCGTGAGGAGTTGCTGGAGCTGTTCGATCCGCCACTCAACCGGAAGATCCGGGAGTACTCCCGGGGCAACAAACAGATGGTCGGTATCGTTCAGGCGTTCATGCACGACCCGGAACTGGTCATTATGGACGAACCGACTTCCGGGCTGGACCCGCTGAAACAGGAGGCGTTCAACGAGTTCATCCGGGGAGAGCGATCGAAGGGCAAGACGGTGTTCTTCTCCTCACACGTCCTCGGCGAGGTCCGACGAGTCTGTGACCGGGTCGGAATCATCCGCGAGGGAAAACTCGTGACCCTCGAGGAGATTGATGCATTGCTCCGGCGCGGCGGGAAGCGTGTCCGGGTCCACACGCGGTCCGATGCCGACCTCGCCAGGCTAAGCGGTGAGGGTATCCTCGACCGAGAGACGTTCGATGACGGCGTCCAGTTCACGTTCACTGGCGATTACAACACCCTCGTGTCGGTGCTTGCTGACTACGACATTGTCGATCTCGAAATCGAGGAACCACCGCTCGAAGATGTGTTCATGCACTTCTATGGAGCGGACTGATGTTCGAAGTGACCCGTTACGAGGGCCGCCGACGGATGCGAGGGACGGCCGTCCTCACCGTCCTGCTCGCGGTCTACGCGCTGCTCATCGTCTTCCTGTATCCGTCCATCGCCGAGTCGAGCGTCGACTTCGACGAGTACGTCGAGAGCCTCCCGCCGGCATTCCAGGAGGGATTCGTCGGGTCAGCGAACTTCTCGACCGTCGAGGGGTTCCTCTCGATCGAGATGTACCAGTTCCTCTGGCTCCTGTTGCTCGGGCTGTACGTCGCGTACAGCGGGGGCGCGCTCGTTGCGGGGGATGTCGAGACCGGGCAACTAGACATGCTGCTCGCGACGCCGATCTCGCGCTCGCGGGTCGTGGTCGAGAAGTACCTCTCATTGATGGTCCCCGTCCTCGGCGTCAACCTAGTGACGCCGTTCGTGGTCTATGTCGGTCTCCTCGCTATCGACGAGACAATCGACCCCGTGTCGCTGTTCGCGCTTCACCTGCTTTCGATCCCGTATTTGCTGATGTGTGCCGGTGTCGGCCTGCTGCTGTCTGTCCGCCTGGACCGCGCCGACATCGCCCAGCGGGGCGGGATCGGTGCGGTGTTCGGCCTGTTC
>NZ_QXIK01000040.1:0-2241 GCF_003666065.1 Haloarcula sp. Atlit-7R
GTAGTCAACTCAACCTCAAACTGCAAATTGAAGATTTCTGCTCCAGTAATTAGGAAAATCCCACCAAACATTATTTGCGGAGGGAATCCACGCTGCATAAACCAGAACCGTGTGGATAGCCCCAAGACACTGATGATAACCGTGGCGATCGTCCAGTACAGTCGGACAGTATCCTGTATTCCCAGGTCTAGATTGCCCCAGATTATGAAGTAAATGATGGTCCACAGTGCGATCAGTAACAGAAACAGCATCAACAGGTGAGCAATGATCTTTCGTCTGAATCCACCACTTGATGGGAGCGAGCCATTCGAAACGAAGTCATAGACTTTTCGATAGAAATTGACCGCGACTGCCCCCTGCATAAACGAACCGAGTAGGATGATCCCAACAACGACGGTGTCGAATGAGGCTGTCTTTCGTGCGCCCCAGATCGTGAAACCCGTTCCGATACCGAGTATGAGCGTCCCAAAAACACCCTTCGGAGCCTCGACAGCGAAGTCGCTCTTCGGATCAACGAACGGCAGGCCCCATGTGATAAGTACAGATCCAGTAGTTACCAGAACTATTGCCAACCACGGCGGAAAGTAATCCAAAATCCACGAAACGACCATCATGCAACCTCCCGAAAGCGGTCCTGTAACGATTGAACGAGGATGTACGTGACCAAAAGCATCAAGATTAGTGGGAGTCCGGCGACGCTATCTGCAAATGAATACCCGAAGATAATCTCGCGTGTTATATCCATAGAATTTATTTGCCAGATGAGAACTGGCGGATAGACGACAGTCATCACGACCCAGAGTCCAGCAAAATTGGCCAGATCATCGGCGGCTATCAGATACGCACCCGTTGCTGCGAGATACGTTCCCAGCAACACAAGTGGTGGATAGATCTCAAATATCGATTCAAGCGGCCCGATATTTCCACCGAGGATCAGAAGCCCAGTCAGTAGCTCTCTTGTTGGCATTCGTTGTATGCGTATCTGCACTAATCAATAAGCGTTAATTGCTGGTTGAGATGACGCGCACGTCAGAGTCGCGCGCAGTTGGCGACGAGAGGGACACGACTGCACTCGCGCTGGCAGTCGGTTCCTTGCAGCGTGGGACTGACGGCCGGGCAGAGACGGGTGGCCGGCTGGTGTATCGTTTGGCTGTCGATTAACAGAGACACTCGTGGCGCACTTGGCTCGCGTTGATCAAATCTTGATGAACATCGGTGGCAAGTTCGTGCATCGCCTTTGCTTGCGATTCAGTGGCAATTCCGAGCCGGTAGTAGGTTTTTGTTCGGTTCTGGTTCCATAGTTCAGCTAATCGTTCCCCAAACGCGTCATCATAGAGTCCGATCTCTGCACCTCGCTGGTACAGTCGCCGATGACTACTGATGACTTCAGAAGCGTCCATTGCGCCGTCGTGGATGAGTCGGAACTGGATCGTCCGCTCTATCGCAACGAACGACGACTCGATGACAACTGTGTAGTAGCCACCATCAAGCAGGCGGGACGCAGCTGCCAGAAGCCGACATGCTCGGCGAAGTTGGACCAATTCGGCTTCGTCGACATCGAGCCCGTCCTCAACATTCTGTGGTGTCTGCTCGAAACTACGCTCAGCGGCTGCCAGTGCGTTAAGCACTGATTCATTCTCCATTCGCGTACACCCCCGCCCGGATATTGGATAACTGATCTGTCCCGACTAATATCAGTCCCTCATCGAACTGCTGTTGGAGCCGGTCACCAATCCGTTTCGCGCTTTCGGTCGATTCGACCAACGTTTCGAAGGTGTAGCGGTTCCCCTCAAATTTCGTCTCTTGGAGAGTGCTTACGATTGACTGAACAGTTCGGCGAGCCTGTGTCCTATCGTCTTCGACGAAGACAAGAAGATCGATATCACTTGCGCGGTCGGCTGTCCCCCGTGCCACGCTACCGAAAAGCAGGACGCCGACGAGATGGTCAATCTCTTCCTGAACAGTATCGACGAAGGCCCGGACAGGCTTGTGAAATTCCGACTGGGGGATCGACAGGACTGGATCAGATTTTGTGAGTCGGTCACGATGGATACGCACGTATTGCTTCCGGCCTTCTTTACGGGTCTGAACTGTGCCGAGTTCTTTGAGCAGTTTGACTGCCTTTGAGACCGTTGCCTGATTCCCGTCAATCATTTCCGCGAGTTGGCCGATGGTGAACTCTTCATATGGCTCCTCAATCAAGCGAGCGAGCACATCCTGCATCGCCTGATATCGAAAGAC
>NZ_QXIK01000041.1:0-1628 GCF_003666065.1 Haloarcula sp. Atlit-7R
CCACGATGCGATTAAGCCAACCCGAATCTATACTGACGGCGACGATGTCACCGGCCTTATCACCCGGAACTACAGTGCTACGTGGCAGGACAATGTTACTACGTACTTCCAGCCGTACGACGACATTAGGATTACAAACGAGAGCGGGGGTTATGCCCTCAACCTGAAGAGCAACCAGGCGGTCATCTACTATGACCTCCCGGACGGTGATAAGTCTGAGAATATGCTTCTACTACTGTTCCAGGTCGGAGTTGCAGAGTCTGACGTTGAGGCCGCCGGTGTTATCAACGTTCAAGTTAACGATGTCCAGGTCTCAGGATAATCACCGGGTGAACGTCACGCTGACGTGAGTCCTGACGATTTGATATGTCTGCACTCCATTACCGGTCCCGTCGCAGACGAATCCGCTCCCGCTGGGGTGCCATCCCTGACGTGACTCAAGATGCTGGTTCCAGCCGGATTTGAACTGGGAATTGACCACTTCAATCGAGACGTTGGCCCGGCCGGCCGTACTGTTTGGCCCACTCCGGTTTACCGGGAATGTGACGGTGGCGTTTTGACGTTCGACTGTGATAGAGACGGTTCCGCCGCCCAACTGCCGGCCCTCTGGCCCATCTACTGTTACCAGCGACACGAGTGCGCGCTCATCAGTACAGACCAGCGTCGGCGAGCCAATGACAGCTGTCCCGCCTCTATCTCGGCGGAACACACCCCCTCCCTCGTAGCTGACAGTTGTCCCCTCGAGTTGGTACTCGAGTCCGCTCAGTTCGTAAGTGGCTTGGTAGTCGTCGGTCGGTCCTGTGGTGCTCTTTACAGATACTCGGAGTCGAGAGTCAGCTGATGAAATAGTGCTGATTCGTCCCCGATTGAGGTCCAGTTCTCCGCCGCGAGCTACGGACTGCCCCGTCTGCAACTCCTCGATGTTTTGTGCGACAATCCGGAACGAACGTTCTGCATTCTCCAACTGCTGGTCGTTGCGCACTTCCTCAATTTGAGAGAAGCCGACCGTGCTCACGAGCCCCAGAGAGAGGACGATGATAGAGAACACGAATACAAATCCAAGCGACTCACTGATCGCACGGTCGTTCATGTGCCCTCCACGAGCTCAAGACCCTGGACTGTCGGGGAGTCGGTCGGCGTCGACGAATCGAGCCGGACAATCAGAGAATATCGGTCAGCTGACTGTCCCCCCGGCAGGCCAGTCACGTCCACCTCGCCGCTGGCGCCAGAGAGCGTTATGCTGCTGCTCCGTTTTATCCCCGGACCAGTTGCTCCGTAGTCGGCGACAACGATGACCTCAACAGTTTGACCGGGTGCTTGGTCGACATTGTACCGTAAGTTGACATCGTTACCCCTGATCGAGGGGCCAGTCTTCCACCCGCTTCGGTACTCGCCTTCGGTAGCCGTCTCGGTGAGGTTCCTGACCTCATTCGGCGACAATGATCGGTTATACACCCGCAGTTCATCCAGTTGCCCATCAAGATGCCGGCCCGATTGGTTTACGTTTTCGCCAATACCAGCGGGAGACGATGCCGGATCTATTTCGTCTGCTGAATCTTTTGTGGCCGCGAGATTGCCGTCAACATATATTTCGGTATCGTCTCCGTCGAAGACGCCGACAAGATGGT
>NZ_QXIK01000042.1:0-1101 GCF_003666065.1 Haloarcula sp. Atlit-7R
GGCTACGAGATGGTCACCCGCAACGGGATGGAAATCGCCAAACTAACCGACCCGTTCGCCGCGTTCTTCACCCCGAGAATGCCCTGGATGTACGTCCATATGATGAACGCGTCGGTGATCTCGGTCGCACTGCTGGTCGCAGGCGTCTCGGCGTACATCGTCTGGAAAAAGCCCGATGCTGAAGCCTGGAACACCGCACTCAAGTTGGCTGTCGTACTCCTGATCGCCTCCGCACCATTCCAGGCGATCCACGGCGACGCCTACGGCCGCCACGTTGAGGACACCCAGCCACAGAAGTTTGCCGCGATGGAGGCACACTACGAGACGGGGCAGGCCGATCTACACCTGCTCGCGTTTCCGAAGTCACCTGAGGCACTCACCGATCCGCGCGCCGAGAATCTCGTCACCGTAAGCCTCCCCGCGGTCGGGTCGTTCCTCGCCAGTGGCGGGGACTTTGACGCCGAGGTCATCGGACTGAACGAGTACGAGGAGAACCCCCCCGTAGCACTCGTGTTCTGGTCGTTCCGTTTCATGGTCGGGCTCGGGTTCCTGTTCATCGGGCTCGCGCTCTGGGGCGGGTTCCTCATGTACCGAGGCCGGTTGGCCGACAGCACACGCTACCTGAAGGCGATGATCGCTGCATCACCGTTCGGCTACGCTGCGTTGCTCACCGGCTGGTACGTCACCGAGATCGGCCGGCAGCCGTGGGTCATCCAGGGCGAGCTCAAGACGAGCGAGGCGGTGTCATCGACGCTCACCGGGGCCGAGGCGACACTGACTCTGGTTGCGTTTGTCGTGCTTTACCTCGGGCTGATGCTGACTGCGCTGTACATCCTGAAGTGGCTGGTCCGGGAGGAGCTCCGGTCACTCGGCGTTCGAGAGTCGAGTGGTGGCCGCTGGCACGGCCCGATTCTGTGGGTGAGTAGCGATGACTGACACGCTGTTGCCCGTCGACGCGTACCTCGTCGAGTCCCTGCCGGAGATCTGGTTCGGCGCCGTGCTGTTCGCGTTGGGGATGTACGTTGTCCTCGACGGGTTCGACTTCGGTATCGGGATGCTTTACGCGACCCGGACGGACGAACGCGAGCGAGAGACGTTCCT
>NZ_QXIK01000043.1:0-1101 GCF_003666065.1 Haloarcula sp. Atlit-7R
ATGTAGGTGTCGGTCGTCTTGATCTCGTCCAAGCCGAACCGCGACTTCAACTCCTTGAACAGCAGTTCGACCTCCCAGCGCGCCCGATAGAGCTGCGCGATATCGGGCGCGCTGTACTCCTCACGCGCCAGATTCGTTAGATAGAGATGGTACTCTTCGCTCTCCTCGTTGCGCAGCCCGACCAGTCGAAACGTCCGGGTCGTGCTGGCGCCCGACCCTCGCTTGCGCTCGAACGAGAGCGTGATACGGACGTCGATCTCCTGTCGCTGCAGGTCGTCGAGGACGGCCTGCAGCGACTCTCCTTCCAGCGGAATGCTGTTGCCTCGCCACGTTCGCAGTTCCTCGACGATCTCGAAGTTCGCGTTCTCCTTGACTCGGGAGATGAACCAGCCGCCGTTCTGGTCGATTCGGTCGAACAACCAGAAGTCGTAGAAGCCTAAATCAAGCAGTATGAGGGCGTCAGCTACCCACTCGCCGGTGGGTAGCTGACTCCGTTCATGAGTGGTGCCATCAGTTGTGCGGAACCGTGTTGGAAGACCTGTCGAGAGTGACTCCGTGAGGTGGAGCTTCAGTTCAGCCTGATCTTCGCCAGTTGCTGCGTAGACATCAGCAGCGTCCTGGTACAGAGAAACGATGGTCGCGTCAGCAATCAGGACGTCTCGAAATCGTTCGAGACGTCCGTTCAAGTCGGCTCGTCCGGTATCGAGATTCTCGATGGCGTCATCGAGAATCTCTCGAAGGAGTGCAACGAAGCCCGGTTCGAACCAGTCGTGGAATGCCGCGTAAGAGAGTTCGTTGCAGTCAGCCACCTCGACGTAGCGGTCGAGAAATGCTTGTAGGGAGCGGTCTGAGCCAGCAGCGAAGCCAAACGAGAGCGTGTAAAACAGCGCAACGATGTCGAACTTCCGCTCACGCTCAACGAGATTCGTTGCGCGAGCGCGCTCGCGCAACTCATCAGAGGGAAACGCTCTTTGAATTCGGTCAACAACTACCGAGTCCGGTGGAGAGTACACACTTCCCACCGGGTTCCTCAACCGGGTAGTTGCGACGATATCTAATCAGCAGACAGCGACAGAATTCTCCACTAAACTAGAACGGATG
>NZ_QXIK01000044.1:0-1064 GCF_003666065.1 Haloarcula sp. Atlit-7R
GCAACAATCGAGATTGGAGATTTCGAAGACAGCACGGCGGTCAATATGAACGGAAAGCGTGTCCGTATTGGCCTCAAGTACAATATCGGAGGTCGGACAAACTCAACGCGCTTCGAGGACGTTGTTGGCAGTGCCTCAATTGTAAGCTATGACCTGACCGCCAGCGGACAGGATGTCGACCTGACGTTCGAATCGACGAAACAGCTCGACGACATCACTGTCGAACTCGGAGGTGACGCGAGCGGAACGCTCACTGCGGGGGACTTCGCCGAGTCCGGTGCCGGTCCATATACCTATACTGCAGATGTCTCCACCGGGACTGATGGAATCTTCAAAGCGAACCTCACCGACGCAGAGACGCCCGGTGGAACGACCTTGACAGGAACCCCATACAATGATACAACCAGCGTCTCCAGCGGTCCATATACGTGGACGACTGCCGCCGACTGGGATGGAGAGAGCCACTCCACCGGCATCACGCACGCCGATGTCGGTTCGCGGTCGGAAACCGAACTCCAACTCGGTTATCGGCGGACAGATAACGGCGGATCAAGCCTCGTCGCATACTATCCATTCGAGAACACGGCAGTGGCGACCGACCAATCCGCCCACGGCGACGACAACACTGGGGCCGTGCAGGGGAGCCCTGGAACCAGTATCGGATTGTTTGGCACCAACGCATACGACCTTGACGGGGCCAATGACTACGCAGTCGTCCCAGACAGCGAGTCGCTGGAAATGAGCGACACTGACGAAGTAACCGTCTCTGCCTGGGTCAATAAGGACACGCCACAGGGTGGCTGGATCGCCATCTTCCAGCACTCGGATACATCGTACAATCTCCAGTTCGATAGCGGGATGTACCCGACGTTTACCGTTCACGACGGCGGTTACACAATAGCTACCGCCACAAACGATATTTCTAACGGTGATTGGTACCATCTTGTCGGCGTCTTCGACGGAGACGATACCGAAATATATGTTGACGGCAATCTCGCGGCCACAAAAGATTCAGCAGACGAAATAGATCCGGCATCGTCTCCCGCTGGTATTGGCGAAAACGT
>NZ_QXIK01000045.1:0-1052 GCF_003666065.1 Haloarcula sp. Atlit-7R
GGATTATCATCTGGTCTTGCACGAGTCTCATCGGTGCATTCGGGACCCGAGTGTCCAGGAGAACATCGCTATCCCTGTTCACGAGATCAAGCAGCCCTCGACCGCCTTCATTCAGGACGAGGTCGTCGGCATCGACACCGACGCTCGGGAGGTCGCCCTCGCCGACTCCGCTGCTGTCGAGTACGACTACCTGCTGGTCGGGCTGGGTTCCCAGACCGCATTCTTCGGCATTGACGGGCTCGAAGAGCACGCTCTGACGCTCAAGAGCCTCGACGACGCCCTCAATATCCACGACAACATCCAGCAGGCCGCTCGCGAAGCCTCGACCAACGACCCCGCGCAGGTCGTCATCGGCGGCGCTGGCCTCTCGGGCATCCAGACCGCCGGCGAGGTCGCCGAGTTCCGCGACGAACACAACGCGCCCATCGACATCCACCTCGTCGAGGGCCTCGACCAGGTGCTGCCCAACAGCGACCCCGAGCTGCAGGGCGCGCTGCGCAAGCGCCTAGAAGCCGCCGACGTGAACATCAAGTGCGGTGAGTTCATCGGCGAGGTCGACGAGGAGACCGTATACATCGGCGACGAGGACGAACTGGACTACGACGTGCTGGTCTGGACCGGCGGCATCACCGGCCGCGATTGTATGCAGGATGTGGATCTGGACAAGGACGAGCGCAACCACCGCGTCCACGCTGAAGGGAACTTCCAGACGGAGGACGAACGGGTCTTCGCCATCGGCGACTCGGCGCTGATCGACCAGCCGGGCGACCAGCCCGCGCCACCGACCGCTCAGGCCGCCTGGCAGGCCGCCGAGGTGGCCGGCGAGAACCTCGCTCGCGCCGCCCGCGGCCAGCCGCTAAAGACCTGGACCCACAAGGACAAAGGGACGGTTGTTTCGGTCGGCGAGAAAGCCGTTGCCCACGACGTGGTGAACGTCCCAGTTGAGACGTTTGGCGGGCTGCCGGCGAAACTGCTGAAAAAGGCGATTGCCGCCCGCTGGATCAACGACGTGACCGGCGTTGGTCGGGCCGCCAAGGCCTGGCCCGACATGT
>NZ_QXIK01000046.1:0-888 GCF_003666065.1 Haloarcula sp. Atlit-7R
CCACGATGCGATTAAGCCAACCCGAATCTATACTGACGGCGACGATGTCACCGGCCTTATCACCCGGAACTACAGTGCTACGTGGCAGGACAATGTTACTACGTACTTCCAGCCGTACGACGACATTGGGATTACAAACGAGAGCGGGGGTTACGCCCTCAATCTGAAGAGCAACCAAGCGGTCATCTACTATGACCTCCCGGACGGTGATAAGTCTGAGAATATGCTTCTACTGCTGTTCCAGGTCGGAGTTGCAGAGTCTGACGTTGAGGCCGCCGGTGTTATCAACGTTCAAGTTAACGATGTCCAGGTCTCAGGATAATCACCGGGTGAACGTCACGCTGACGTGAATCCTGACGATTTGATATGTCTGCACTCCATTACCGGTCCCGTCGCAGACGAATCCGCTTCCGCTGGGGTGCCATCCCTGACGTGACTCGAGATGCTGGTTCCAGCCGGATTTGAACTGGGAGTTGACCACTTCAATCGAGACGTTGGCCCGGCCGGCCGTACTGTTTGGCCCACTCCTGTTTACCGGGAATGTGACGGTGGCGTTTCGACGTTCGACTGTGACAGAGACGGTTCCGCCGCCCAACTGCCGGCCCTCTGGCCCATCTACTGTTACCAGCGACACAAGTGCGCGCTCATCAGTGCAGACCAGCGTCGGCGAGCCAATGACAGCTGTCCCGCCTCTATCTCGGCGGAACACAGCCCCTCCCTCGTAGCTGACAGTTGTCCCCTCGAGTTGGTACTCGAGTCCACTCAGTTCGTAAGTGGCTTGGTAGTCGTCGGTCGGTCCTGTGGTGCTCTTTACAGATACTCGGAGTCGAGAGTCAGCTGATGAAATAGTGCTGATTCGTCCCCGATTGAGGTCCAGTTCTCCGCCGC
>NZ_QXIK01000047.1:0-826 GCF_003666065.1 Haloarcula sp. Atlit-7R
GCGACGGCTTCTATGACGAACTCCTAGTTCTACGGCGTGTGTAGAGAGGTATTATGACAGTAGCAGAACGATTCATTGCCGTGACCGCCCGATTCGACGAGCCACCTGTCGACGAGACAGCCGACACGTTCATCGAGCAGTTCGAGGACCAGGGAGCGGCCGCTGTCATTCACCACTTCGACAATCCGTCAGAACTGCGAACGCTCCTGTCGCCGCAGCGTGTTGCGCTCATCCGCGAGCTACAACGAGAGCCAGCCGACAGCGTCACCGAGCTGGCCGACCGCCTCAACCGGAAGAACCCGCAGGTGAGCAACGATCTGAGTGTTCTCGAACACGCCGGCATCGTCCACTTCCGCGAGGGCGAAGGACGGGAGAAAGCGCCGTTCGTGCCCTACGAGCGCGTGCATATCGAAGCCGAAGTGACCGTTGCTGGAGAACAGTAGCTCATGACGCGAGCAGGCGATACAGCGGAGCTGACCGAACAAGACGTGCTGAAAGCGTTCGACTACGAGACCACTGTGGATGCACCGATGCTGACCGTCGCCGAGGTCGCCGACGCGCTGGCCGAGCATTTCGAGATTGAGGTCAGCAGCGAGGTTATTCAGTGTCGCTTGCGGGAGATGGAGAGCGACGAACTGGTCGCAAGCGAAGGCACCGAGAACTCCACGGTCGAGTGGACCGCACTTGTCGCGCCACGGCTCTCCGACGAGGTGCTGGCCGACGTCGAAGCGGTTGAGGGCGAGTTAGAGCGCGGCGAAACGGTGTCGCTCGACGAGCTTCCCGACGACCTGACGGACTGAACCCTGAGAAGGCTCCGGCTGGTGTC
>NZ_QXIK01000048.1:0-765 GCF_003666065.1 Haloarcula sp. Atlit-7R
ACGCGAAACGGCATTTCGCCGATGTTCAGTTCCGGTTCCTCCAGCAAGTCAGCAGCGACGTGTGCCAGTAGCTCCTCCTCTGGCGAGGCGACCAATAGCTTCCGGTCATCACCTGCCTCCATATCGTGGGGAGGAAACGGGTTGGAGTAGACGAATCCCGGCGGCTCGCCGTCGTCATGGCGTTGGTCATACTTGGTGTCGTCAAGCGCTTCCCAGAGCCGGCCACGGAGCTTGTGGTGATAATCGTTCTGATAAGCTGCATCCGCGCGTGCCGACAAATGAGTCATTACACGCACTCGGATGACTCACCTTTGAAACACATACAATCTGATGTATATACTGGCACAATATAAAACACAAGCGGTATTAAAAAATATCAGACATTACTTGTATCGATTTGAGATGATATAGCCCTACTGATCGTGATTATCGCGGTTTGATTGACCGAGCTTTATAATGATTTGCACAGCGTAGTTTCCAGTGCGTTGTTTGAGGAACCAACACTTCTTTATCGTTGGCTACGAAACCAACGTAGTACCGGATGGAACCTACGGCCGACGACCTCGATGGATACGACAACGCCACAGTGTACGAGGACGGGACTGTCGTTCGCGTCTCAATCCGGCGGACGGACGACGACGCCTATCCGTCGGGGTGGCGGTACACGCTTCACTACGGAGCATTGACCGCCGGTTCCGAGACGCTCGACGACGGAACGATCCGTCGCTACGATAACTCACACGAGGATACGAAAGGCCACGAATT
>NZ_QXIK01000049.1:0-745 GCF_003666065.1 Haloarcula sp. Atlit-7R
GGCACTGTCTAGTTGAGCGAGTTTGAGAAGCGAGGAGGTCGTAGCGAGAAGTGTTCATGCCACTCGCAGACCTCCTCAGAGAAACGTTAGATGAGGACAGCCAAGACGTTTGGGAGAATGAGCGCACCCCGACACCCGTCCGGCGGTTTGGGGTGCGTCTCCACGCGGCGGGGCTGTCGATCAGGGAGACGGTAGCTATCTTAGACTTGCTGGGTGTCGATCGTTCTCACGGTGCTGTCTGGAACTGGGTTCATACACTGTCTGAAGCACAGAGCGACCCGCCGACGGCGCAGCCGTCGCGGGTCGCAGTCGACGAGAAACAAATCGAGGTTGACGGCGAAAAGAAGTGGTTGTACGCCGCTGTCGACACCGAATCAAAACTACTGCTTGAAGTTGACGTGTTCAGCCGCCGCGGGACCGACCCCGCGGCGGCGTTCCTGCATCGGCTCACTCAGAAACACGATGTTTCCAATACAGAGTTTCTCGTCGATGCTGGCGGCTATCTGACTGCCCTCTCACGTCACGATTTGAGCGGTCGGCTTGACTACCGAATCCGGAACCACATCGAAAAGTGGTTCCAGACTGTGACCATGCGAATCGACCGCTTTCACACGTTTTGGCGGGGCAGTCAATCCAGCGCGAAACAGTGGTTACGACGCTTCAGACACCACTACAACCACGAACGACCGAACCAAGCACTCGACGGACGAACGCCAGCTGAGGTCATCCAGAACTAGACAGTGCC
>NZ_QXIK01000050.1:0-734 GCF_003666065.1 Haloarcula sp. Atlit-7R
CGGACTGCCCCGTCTGCAACTCCTCGATGTTTTGTGCGACAATCCGGAACGAACGTTCTGCATTCTCCAACTGCTGGTCGTTGCGCACTTCCTCAATTTGAGAGAAGCCGACCGTGCTCACGAGCCCAAGAGAGAGGACGATGATAGAGAACACGAATACAAATCCAAGCGACTCACTGATCGCACGGTCGTTCATGTGTCCTCCACGAGCTCAAGACCCTGGACTGTCGGGGAGTCGGTCGGCGTCGACGAATCGAGCCGGACAATCAGAGAATATCGGTCGGCTGACTGTCCCCCCGGCAGGCCAGTCACGCCCACCTCGCCGCTGGCGCCAGAGAGCGTTATGCTGTTGCTCCGTTTTATCCCCGGACCAGGTGCTCCGTAGTCGGCGACAACAATGACCTCAACAGTTTGACCGGGTGCTTGGTCGACATTGTACCGCAAGTTGACATCGTTACCCCTGATCGAGGGGCCAGTCTTCCACCCGCTTCGGTACTCGCCCTCGGTAGCTGTATCGGTGAGGTTCCTGACCTCATTCGGCGACAACGATCGGTTATACACGCGCAGTTCATCCAGTTGCCCATCAAGATGCCGGCCCGATTGGTCCACGTTTTCGCCAATACCAGCGGGAGACGATGCCGGATCTATTTCGTCTGCTGAATCTTTTGTGGCCGCGAGATTGCCGTCAACATATATTTCGGTATCGTCTCCGTCGAAGACGCCGACAAGATGGT
>NZ_QXIK01000051.1:0-714 GCF_003666065.1 Haloarcula sp. Atlit-7R
CGTTTAGGCCGGTATTCGCCGACGCAGTACCGAAGTTTGAGGTGATGTATCTATTATTGTCTGTCACTCGGTAGATGCCGTCTCCATTATTATACGAGGTGACCCCAGCTCGGTCCCGAGACTCATTTAGGTCTGCAACGAAAGCCTTCGAAGCTGTCTGTGCCTCCTCCGACCGAGTCGTTGCATCGCCGTCAGAACGACCCATAGACCCTGACTCGTCAATGACAAACATCACATCAAGTGGTTGTCGACGAATCTCGGAATCCGCCTCAACAGAGGTGATATTACCGACCTGCATCGTCCCATTCTGGAGCGGACGGGCCGATACGCGGTAGGTGTTGTTGACGTTCTTATCGACCTTGATACTCTCGTTGGTCAAGGTCACGTCGTTATATTCGCTGCTGGTAAGATTGACAACCCGGTTACGGTCCACGTCCACTCGTCGGGGAAGTTCCGTGTCGTTCAGCCCAATGACAGCCGTCTGATTACCATCGTGTACTGAAACAGAGGTTTCAAACTCCTGCTCGAGATAGGCTCCCCATGCTCGATAGAAATCGCTTCGGACAGCAATAGTGACGTTATTGGGGCGAACACAGTCGCCCGCGCTAAGTTGTTGCCGCACAGAGAACGTCCGTGCCTGCGATGAACCCGGACGAAGGCGGGCCTTGTTGTTTCCACGCTCGAAGTTCCCAGTGACGTTCACCACTCGCACAT
>NZ_QXIK01000052.1:0-700 GCF_003666065.1 Haloarcula sp. Atlit-7R
GAACTACCAGTCAATGCCCGGTGGCGGCATGACGGTTGACGGTGGCAGTAATCGCGTAGCGAAACGCAACTGTGAAAGGCTACGCAGAGAGCAGACAGTCCTCGACATACCGCTGAAACTCGTCTCTTACATCGTCGATAGTTTCCTCATCACTGGTAATCCGTTCCGCCTGGATCCCGACTAAAACTGTATGGAATAGCGCGGCTGTCTGTGATGGGTCTTCGACATCAAATGCGCCTGTATCAACACCGGCTTGGATGACACGCGCGATTTGTTTTCGAATGAAATCATCACTCCTTCGAAAGAGACGGCTGTAATCGTCGTCATGTGCTGCTTGCGCTCGCAGTTCAATTACGGCCTGCGAAAACTCGATATCACTGTTGCTGCTGGTGCCAAATATTTCATCGACGATTATCTCGATATACTCCTCAGGGGACTGGTTGGGAAGTGGAACCTGATTTTCGACCTGCTCCAGCATATAATCCAGAAGATCTACCAACAGCTCGTCCTTATTATCGTAATGATGATATATGAGCGACTGACTCTTCCCGAATTCGTCACCTATCTTTGAAATAGTCAGATCCGCGTACCCGTATTGACGTAATGCATAGAATGTAGCTTCAAGAATCTCCTCGCGGGTTCCATCTGGGTTCTGGAAAAAGGATATCTCGTTAGTCATCTTTAGGTCGACCGTTTCCTG
>NZ_QXIK01000053.1:0-670 GCF_003666065.1 Haloarcula sp. Atlit-7R
GGTCATCCGCGCCAACCTCGACCTCCTGTTCCCGAACGTCGAGGTCGTCGACACCGCGGTGTTCAAGCTGACCCGGAACGCCGAAGTTCGCCGGAACGAGGAGGTCGCGGAGGACCTCATCGACATGATAGAGGAGGTGCTCGAACAGCGCCGCTTCGCCACCGTCGTCCGCCTCGAAATCGAGGCCGACGCGCCCGAGGCGGCGCGGGACCTCCTCGTCGAGCAGTTGGACCTCGCCGACCGCGAGGTGTTCGAACTCCGCGGACCGCTCGACTACCGCGAGCTGATGGACCTCACGGACCTCGACCGGCCGGACCTCTCGCTGGAGTCGTGGACGCCGCAGCCGCACCCGCGGTTTTCGGACCTCGACGCGACCGACGCGGGCATCGGCTCGGGCGCGTCTCCCCCCGAGACAGCCGCCGAGGACGGTGACACCATCTTCGACGAGATTCGGCGCAAGGACGTACTGTTGCACCACCCGTACCACTCCTTCGGCGACACCGTTCAGGAGTTCCTCGACGCGGCCGCGAACGACCCGAACGTCCTCGCTATCAAGGCCGCAATCTACCGCACGGCATCAGACTCGAAGATTATCGAGTCGCTCATCGACGCCGTCGACTACGGTAAGCAGGTCGCGGCGATGGTCGAACTCAAAGCCCGCTTCGACGAG
>NZ_QXIK01000054.1:0-632 GCF_003666065.1 Haloarcula sp. Atlit-7R
TGGGGTTCGGCCTCGGCGTCGCCATCGGCGCGCTGTTCTCGGGCGTCCTCGTCGGCTTCGGCTTCGCCGTCCCCTTCGTGGCCGCGACCGCGCTGGGCGCGGTCGGCCTGCTCCTCGTCTACACGCAGGTCGGAGAAACCGTCGAGGTCGGCGGCGGTGGCGGCGGCAGTCCCTCGCCCGCCCGCGGCGATTAGCGCCGCGTCGACGCCGCGGTCGACGTCGACGCCCGGTCCGCGTCGGCGTCGGCGTCAGTCGGCGCCACCAACGATATCGAGCAAAAACGAGCGAACCGTCGCCGCCGTCTCGTCCCACGTCGGGTGCGCGAGAAAGCGGTCGCGGGCCGAGATAGCGAGCGACTGCAACCGCCGGCGATTCCGACACAGCGGGGCCACGGCGTCGGTGAGTTCGGCCGGGTCGGTCGGGTCGACGAGGAAGCCGTCTTCGCGGTGCGTGACGAGTTCGCTCGCGCCGCCGGCCGACGAGACGAGCGCCGGGAGGCCGAACCCCATCGCCTCGACCGCGGCGATGCCGAACCCCTCGTAGTGGGAGGGGAGCGCGAACAGGTGTGACTCCCGGAGCGTCGCGGCGAGGTCGGCGTCCGAGAGCCGGCCCGCGAACGTCACGCGGTCGTC
>NZ_QXIK01000055.1:0-617 GCF_003666065.1 Haloarcula sp. Atlit-7R
TGGAGTTTTCGACGTACCTCTCCGAACGAACCTGTCGTTCGAACACGATAGATGCCTATCTATCGTTACCGTTAAGGTAGGCATTTTCGTGTCTTCCAATGGGGCAGCGTACCATGGTACAAGTCATTTGGATGGTCGTCACGGTATTTGCGTTGTTTACCGTCGGGTATCTCGGTTACTCCCGATATCTCGCGCAGTTCGTCGAACTCGACGACAGTCGTGAGACGCCAGCGCACAAGTACGAAGACGGTCAAGAATACGTTCCGGCGAAAAAGCCGGTGTTACTGGGGCATCACTATTCGAGCATCGCAGGCGGCGGGCCGATTGTCGGGCCGATTACGGCGGGCGTGGTGTGGGGTTGGGTCCCCGCACTGGCGTGGATTGCGATTGGAAACCCGCTTCTCGGGAGCGTCCACGACTTCGTGTCGCTTTCGGGCAGTCTGCGACACGATGGAAAGTCCGTCGGGTACATCATCGGCGAGTACGTCGGCGAGCGCGGCAAGAACATGCTGCTTTGGTTCGCGTTCCTCACTATCGTCCTCGTCGTCGCGGTGTTCGCCCTCGTGGTGGCTATCGTATTCAACGCATATCCGGAGGCGGCCACGGCGAGTCTGGTC
>NZ_QXIK01000056.1:0-593 GCF_003666065.1 Haloarcula sp. Atlit-7R
CGAGAACACCTACCTCGTCCGCGGCGAGGTCAACATCGACGAGGTCAACGAGATGCTCGACATCGAACTCCCCGAGGGCGAGGAGTTCGAGACGCTCGCCGGCTTCATCTTCAACCGCGCCGGCCGCCTCGTCGAGGAGGGCGAAGAAATCAGCTACAACGACATCGTCATCCGCATCGAGCAGGTCGACAACACGCGCATCATGAAAGCACGCATCCGGACCAACGCGGGCATCGAAGCCGCCGACGGCAACGGCGACGACGACGAGGAGAACGGCGGCGACGAGGAAGCGGAAGTCGAGCCCGACACCTGACCTGACCTGACGACGCGACGGAGTCGCCACCGCCGACACCCGGTCGAACCCGTTTTCCGACCGCGAGTTATCCGAGGAGCGTAACCGACAGCACCACGAGCACCAGCGACGCCAGCGCGAGAACCACCAGTCCGGTCGCGTCGGCGGTGCCGTCGCCGAGCCGTCGCGCCCGTCCGCGGAAGCGAATCGCCAGCGCGAACGCGCCGAGGCCGACGGTCCCGAAGGCGAACCCGCGGAGCGAGATGCCGGTCACGACCGCCATCGCGACGTGGTAGACGCC
>NZ_QXIK01000057.1:0-585 GCF_003666065.1 Haloarcula sp. Atlit-7R
CGTTGGCGGCGTCGTCTGGTACAGCCGTCAGTGACCGTCCGAGGCTAACATCTATGTCACAATGCTAGATTATCAGAAATACATCGACATACTGGACGATTGGATTGTCAACCGTGACAAGACAGTCATCGCTGTGTTTATTGTCACAACGCTGATTCTGTCAGCGGGTTTCGGCATGACTGCGACCGACTCAGGGACATCACAGTTCACTGACGGCGTTCCCGCACAGGAAGCGTTCGACGAGGTCAACGACAACTTCGAGCGCGAACCGTTCGGTGAGGGGACTGGCTCTACAACGCTTATTCAAAAGGACCAGAACGTCCTGTCGAAGCCGGCTATCCTCAACATGCTGAAAGCACAGAACCGGCTTACGCAGCGTGAATCTCAGGACGTTGTCGGGACGACAAGCGTCGCACAGGCAGTCGCCCAGACGCTGGACCCGAACGCAGACACACTCTCAGAGCAGATCGATACCGTAGAAGCAGCCTCACAGACAGAGATTAAGTCCGCCACCCGAACCACACTTGAGCGCCAGCCAGCAGTTGCAGGGCTACTCAGCAACGATCTAAACCGAGAGGAGCCGTC
>NZ_QXIK01000058.1:0-571 GCF_003666065.1 Haloarcula sp. Atlit-7R
AGCCCTCGCTTTTCTGTACCGTAAGGTGGTACAGGAACAAGGACTGGGCAAGACCGGTGCCAGCCGCCGCGGTAATACCGGCAGTCCAAGTGATGGCCGATATTATTGGGCCTAAAGCGTCCGTAGCTTGCTGTGTAAGTCCATTGGGAAATCGACCAGCTCAACTGGTCGGCGTCCGGTGGAAACTACACAGCTTGGGGCCGAGAGACTCAACGGGTACGTCCGGGGTAGGAGTGAAATCCTGTAATCCTGGACGGACCACCAATGGGGAAACCACGTTGAGAGACCGGACCCGACAGTGAGGGACGAAAGCCAGGGTCTCGAACCGGATTAGATACCCGGGTAGTCCTGGCTGTAAACAATGCTCGCTAGGTATGTCACGCGCCATGAGCACGTGATGTGCCGTAGTGAAGACGATAAGCGAGCCGCCTGGGAAGTACGTCCGCAAGGATGAAACTTAAAGGAATTGGCGGGGGAGCACCACAACCGGAGGAGCCTGCGGTTTAATTGGACTCAACGCCGGACATCTCACCGGTCCCGACAGTAGTAATGACGGTCAGGTTGACGACTT
>NZ_QXIK01000059.1:0-571 GCF_003666065.1 Haloarcula sp. Atlit-7R
AGCCCTCGCTTTTCTGTACCGTAAGGTGGTACAGGAACAAGGACTGGGCAAGACCGGTGCCAGCCGCCGCGGTAATACCGGCAGTCCAAGTGATGGCCGATATTATTGGGCCTAAAGCGTCCGTAGCCGGCCGGACAAGTCCGTTGGGAAATCGACGCGCTCAACGCGTCGGCGTCCAGCGGAAACTGTCCGGCTTGGGGCCGGAAGACCTGAGGGGTACGTCCGGGGTAGGAGTGAAATCCTGTAATCCTGGACGGACCACCAATGGGGAAACCACCTCAGGAAGACGGACCCGACGGTGAGGGACGAAAGCTAGGGTCTCGAACCGGATTAGATACCCGGGTAGTCCTAGCTGTAAACGATGCTCGCTAGGTGTGCCGTAGGCTACGAGCCTGCGCTGCGCCCTAGGGAAGCCGAGAAGCGAGCCGCCTGGGAAGTACGTCTGCAAGGATGAAACTTAAAGGAATTGGCGGGGGAGCACCACAACCGGAGGAGCCTGCGGTTTAATTGGACTCAACGCCGGACATCTCACCGGTCCCGACAGTAGTAATGACGGTCAGGTTGACGACTT
>NZ_QXIK01000060.1:0-569 GCF_003666065.1 Haloarcula sp. Atlit-7R
TAGAATATTTCTAGACTTGAATACAAGAGTCAAGTGACATGCGTCACGTAGATCACGGAGCCGAGCCTGAGGCACGTCATCTTCGGACGGCTCGTCGGTCCAATTCAGCGACGTTGCGGAGCTACCCATTGCCGGTGATTGCAGACGTGCCTGTAAATCGCGTTCTCTATGTAGATTTCACCCCGTTAACTGCACTAAGACGGGTGTCGGTTTGCTGACGCCCCTTTGACTGGGTCACACAGATTCTATCAATTACTACTGCGTTCAACGGGGTTGTCGGGGAGTACAGCCCCACTCCGCGCGATTAGCTCCCGCCGAGCACGCGCTTGAACAGCGTGAACGTGAGCAGGGTGAAGAACAGTCCGTTCAACATGCCCTGACTCGCCGCGAGCACCCGCGCCGCCGGCCCGAGCGGATTGATATCGCCGTAGCCGACCGTACTGAAGCTGATATAGCTGTAATAGACGTTGTCGAAAAGCACTTCCATCGTCGTTTTGTCGACGGCGGCGGGGTCGAAGACGCTCCCCGCCTGCGTCAGGAACGGCCCGCCGAGGGCGTAACACAGTCCG
>NZ_QXIK01000061.1:0-566 GCF_003666065.1 Haloarcula sp. Atlit-7R
TTCGACAGTGATGGTCAGATTCCCGGATTCGTAGTCCGCTTCGAAGTCGACGGTGAACGCGTCCGAGTCGTAGGCGGCGTGGTAGGCGCGGTGACGCTCGAGTGAGCCTGTCGCCTTGAAGTGGAAGAACGCAGCCGACGTGTAGGGCTTGCTCTGCCTCTCGATTTGCGTCTCCACCGACGCCGGGAGCGCGATCTGGGGCGTCTCCGTGTCGATACTCGCAGCGAACTCCTTCGCTTCCTCGACGGTTGCTTGCGAATGTGCTGGTGTCTCGCCGGTGAGCACGTTCACCGGGGCTTCCGTGTCGTCGGTGAACAGGACGTCTTCGAATGTGTGTGCCCCGAGGATTGCCTCGGGGTCCAACTCGCAGTCGTGGAATGGATCGTCGTCTGAGGTCATCGAATCACGAGCCTACGGCGGGGTTCACCCATTCCGGTCTCTGAAAAACAGCAGCGGCCACGAAGCAGACCGAACTAGGAGTGATTTAGGCTCGCCTTCTCGAAGGGTGATTCCCCGGTCGGAATGAGTAGCTCCTGTCGGTCTCCGACCCGCTCGGCCAGCTTCCG
>NZ_QXIK01000062.1:0-563 GCF_003666065.1 Haloarcula sp. Atlit-7R
GCTGGCTGGTCCCGTTTGCGGCGAATCCCAGCACTGTCGTTCCTGTCACAATAAAGAACGCTGGGAGCAACTGGTCAGTTGCGGTCCGCATCGCGGGTGTTGGTTCGATGTCCTCGATCCGTTCTTCACGGTATCGGTTCACAGCGTGAATGCCGAAGTCGATTCCGATGGCAAGAAGCAACGGCGGGACTGTGATCAACATCTGCGTGAAGGGGATACCGGCCCATCCCATGAACCCGAATGTCCACACAATCGCCATCGCAAGGGAGACAAGGCCAATAAGCAGGTCAAACGGGTCCCGGTACGCGATAATGAGGAAGAACAGAATCAGAACCACGGCGGCCGGGACGACGAGCCCCAATGAGTCGGAGATGACACTGCTCAACTCCGCAGAGATGAGGCCACTTCCGAAGACAGAGATATCACCGTCAACCGAGCTGACAATGAACTCCGCTTCCTGTTGAATGGGCGTCAGTGGTGATGACCCCTCTGTCCCAGCACTGCTTGAGACACCTGAAACCTCGTGTGTGACAGTCGTCAGTGTTGCAGATGCCGACGGCTCC
>NZ_QXIK01000063.1:0-562 GCF_003666065.1 Haloarcula sp. Atlit-7R
ACCCGAACCGCCGGACTTAGCACCCGGCGCGTCGCACCCCCTCGTATGCGAATCGAGAACGCGACGCTGGCCGACGGCCGCGTGGTCGATGTCCGCGTCGAGGACGGGACCGTCGAGGCGGTCGGCGACCTCGACCCCGACGCCGACGAGGAGACCGCCGACGCCGAGGAGAACCTGCTTCTACCGGGCGCTATCGACGTGCACGTCCACTTCCGCGAACCGGGATTCGAACACAAGGAGACGTGGGAGACGGGCGCGCGGAGCGCCGCCGCGGGGGGCGTGACGACCGTCGCCGAGCAGCCGAACACCGACCCGACGACGACCGACGGCGCGAGCTTCGACGCGAAGGCCGAGCGCGCCGCGAAGTCGTGTATCGACTACGGCATCAACGGCGGCGTCACCGCCGACTGGGACCCCGACAGCCTCCTCGACCGCCCGCTTTTCGCCCTCGGCGAGGTGTTCCTCGCCGACTCGACCGGCGACATGGGCATCGAGGCCGACCTGTTTTCCGAGGCCGCGGAGCGCGCCGGCGAGGCGGGCGTGCCCGTCACGGTCCACGCCG
>NZ_QXIK01000064.1:0-541 GCF_003666065.1 Haloarcula sp. Atlit-7R
GTCCCACCGCGGCGTTGCTGGCGGCGACGCCGCGCGCGAGCAGGAGTACCCCGACCAGCGAGAGCGCGACCGCGCCGAGCCGGGCGGCTCGGGGGAGGCGGTCGCGTGCCCTCGCTGCGTCCGGCTCTGTGTCTGCTTCGGGTCGCGACGGCTGCTCAGGACGCATAGAACACGTAGAGGAAGAGGAAGCCGAAGTACAACAGTACCAGGATGCCGAGCGCGCGGATGCGGAACGACTTGAGTTCGTCTTCCTCCTCGTAGTACGCCTCGCGGTACGCCTCGACCTCCTCGGCGTCGAGGTCGTCGGGGTGTCTCGCGCCCCGGTGGAGGACCAGCAGTCGCTCGGTCGGATACGCCTCGCCGCACGCTGTGCAGGTGTGGCGGTCGCGCGTCGCGTCGGTGTCCGTGGTCATCCGATAGTCACTCGAAGTTCGGGGAGGGTGGCTTCTGAACGTTTCTATCGCGGGTGTTCGCGCCGTTGGCACCGAACGGGGGCGGAGTCGGCGGCGGGTCGCGAGTGCGAGGCGCGAGACGCACGACA
>NZ_QXIK01000065.1:0-535 GCF_003666065.1 Haloarcula sp. Atlit-7R
AACGAGCGTGTTGTGCGCGCCGGAGAGGATAGAGATGCCCAGCACGTCCACGTCCTCTTGGACCGTTGCCTGGATAATCTCGTCCGGGGCCCGGTGTAGCCCCGAGTAGATGACTTCGAATCCCGCGTCGCGGAAGGCGCGAGAGATGACGTGTGCGCCGCGGTCGTGGCCGTCCAGTCCCACCTTGGCGATGAGACACCGGATCGTTCGCTGTTCGGAGTCCGCGATCATAGACGGGGATTCGATGTCCCGCGCTTTGACTCTAACGGAAAATAAGGCAGGTCCGAGTTCAGTCGTCCGCGGCGGGCGCGCTCCGGACGTACTCGTCGAGGAAGTCGGCTATCTGGGAGTATGCCTCGATGCGGTTCTCCAGTTTGGAGAAGCCGTGGCCCTCGTCGTCGAAGATGAGTTCCCGGACGTGGGCGTGTTCCCTCGCCTCCTCGACGAGCTGGTGGGCCTCGCTGACCGGCACCCGCGGGTCGTTCTCGCCGTGGAGGACGAAAAGCGGCGCGCGAATCTTCTCGACGTTGTTGAT
>NZ_QXIK01000066.1:0-532 GCF_003666065.1 Haloarcula sp. Atlit-7R
GTACGAGGGGCGGACGGCCGCGGAGCCGGGAATCGTGTTCGGCCACGAGAATATGGGTATCGTCGAAGAGGTCGGCGATGCCGTCAGCAGTCTCGAAGTGGGCGACCGCGTCGTCGCGCCGTTCAACGTCGCCTGTGGCTTCTGTGAGAACTGTGAGAACGGCTACACCGGCTTCTGTACGAACGTGAATCCGGGCTTCGCCGGGGGAGCGTACGGCTACGTCGCCATGGGCCCTTATCAGGGTGGGCAGGCCGAGAAGCTCCGCATCCAGTACGCCGACTTCAACGCGCTCAAACTGCCGGACGGACGGGAACACGAGGACTCGTTCGCGCTGCTCGCGGACATCTTCCCGACGGGCTGGCACGGCACGGAACTCGCCAACCTCGAATCCGGTGACTCCGTCGCCATCTACGGGGCGGGTCCGGTCGGCCTGATGGCCGCTTACAGCGCCAAACTCAAGGGCGCGGCCGAGATTTACGTCGTCGACCGCGTTCCCAGTCGCCTCGCGCTCGCCGAGGAACACTGTGACGCC
>NZ_QXIK01000067.1:0-530 GCF_003666065.1 Haloarcula sp. Atlit-7R
GGCCGACCCCGCCAGCGTCTCCGCGCTCGGCAGTTGGAGTCAGGCCGACCTCGACGAAATCGAGGAGAACATCAGTCCGTGGTTCGGCAACAGCTTCAGCGCGCGGCACCAAGCGCCGCCGACCGAGTGGGTCGACGCCTACGAATACTACGGCCTCTGGGAGATATTCGCCAAGGTCGCACAGGTGCTCCAAGCGGAGGCGAAGTACGAGGCGCTCGCCGCGGTCCACGAGGAACTGCTCGCGACGATTGCGGCGGACCTCCCCGCGGAAGAAGACCGGCCGACCGCCGTGCTTCTCGGCCCGAGCGACCTGGAGTCCATCTACGCCTACAACCTGAGCACGCCCGGATTCCTGACCGCCCACACCCGCCCGCTGAAGCCGGTCAGCGCGTTCGGCGACGACGTCGACGACGAGCGCTACAGCGCCGTCGCGAACGCGTTGCTGGCGGAGTTCGAGTCTCTCTACGACAGTTTCGAGTCGGCCGCGATCCACGGCGCGAGCGCGCTCGAAGACGTCGACCTCGACGACA
>NZ_QXIK01000068.1:0-529 GCF_003666065.1 Haloarcula sp. Atlit-7R
GAGAGACACGATGAGTCTACTTACTGCAGTCGTCGTGTTCCCCGTCGGCTTCGTCTCGGGGGTGGTGGTTCGAACAGTGGCCGGACTCGCAGCCATCGTTGCACTTCTGTTAGTCGTCTTCGGCGTGGCCGCGCCAGATATCGGCCTCATCAATTATATCGCGACACAGTACTACCAGGGGAATGAACTGCTCTTCCTTGCTGGACTCCTGTTTGGGATCGACGCCAAACAGACTCGGCGAGTCGTCGTCGACCGCGGAACAAGTTCGAAGTGATGTGAGGGGATTTCGGCCCTACTTGTTCACGTCACTGATATCCAACCGTTCGTGCACCTGTTCTGTCCGCGCCAGCAGTTGCGTGTACGCCGTCGTATTCCGGCCCGGTGGGGTCCGCGGCACGCCATCGAGTTCGTCGACGACGACGGCCGTCTGCAACAACAACTGGACGAGTTGCGCGGGGGCGACACCTTCGTCCGCGTAGAGGCGAAGCCACGCAAACAGTTCGAGTGTCATCTGTTGTTCGGTCGCGCT
>NZ_QXIK01000069.1:0-526 GCF_003666065.1 Haloarcula sp. Atlit-7R
CAGCGGCGAAGACACCGCCGAAGAAAGGCGTTAGTGTGACAAACTACCCTGTCGAACCCAAATCTGACCGGGGAGATGCCGGGTGGGGCTACCTTGAGGACGAGAATACGCTCGTCGTCTCTGCAGAGTACGACTCTGCCATGTCTCATGTGGTGATGATTGCACGAGCGTTACTCGATCCTAAGACGTTCGACCAGGTCCTTACCGAGGACCGTCTCGCGGAACTTGATGGACTAATCGAAGATGGGACGTACGTTCGTGGGTCTCGAAACCTCGGGTGGTTGGCTGACTCTGTCGACTCGGCGGGTGAGTACGTCGACGTCCTCGAGGACGCGAGAGACGAGCTACTCGACATGACGCGGTCACTTGCACATGAGGACTACGAGTGTGAGACGTCCGAGTACCTGAGTCGAATCACGAAAACGGCGATGGGTCTCGCGGGAACCGCGTTTCACGTCCTCGAATTACTCGATATTGACGTCGTTTGGGAGGCTCGCTTACCCGACTACAACCGACACCCGGAGCG
>NZ_QXIK01000070.1:0-525 GCF_003666065.1 Haloarcula sp. Atlit-7R
ACATTCCGGTTGATCCTGCCGGAGGCCATTGCTATCGGAGTCCGATTTAGCCATGCTAGTCGCACGAGTTCAGACTCGTGGCATATAGCTCAGTAACACGTGGCCAAACTACCCTACAGACCGCGATAACCTCGGGAAACTGAGGCCAATAGCGGATATCACTCTCAGACTGGAGTGTCGAGAGTGAGAAACGTTCCGGCGCTGTAGGATGTGGCTGCGGCCGATTAGGTAGATGGTGGGGTAACGGCCCACCATGCCGATAATCGGTACAGGTTGTGAGAGCAAGAGCCTGGAGACGGTATCTGAGACAAGATACCGGGCCCTACGGGGCGCAGCAGGCGCGAAACCTTTACACTGCACGACAGTGCGATAGGGGGACTCCGAGTGTGAGGGCATATAGCCCTCGCTTTTCTGTACCGTAAGGTGGTACAGGAACAAGGACTGGGCAAGACCGGTGCCAGCCGCCGCGGTAATACCGGCAGTCCAAGTGATGGCCGATATTATTGGGCCTAAAGCGTCCGTAGC
>NZ_QXIK01000071.1:0-520 GCF_003666065.1 Haloarcula sp. Atlit-7R
CGAATCCTTTGAGAAGCTTCCGGAAGAGCAGTCAGAGAAATCTCCCTTTGCATCACAACCCCCACTTCATATCGAGACGGATTCACTCTCCCCGCTTCGAGTACACCGATTGGGTGTATCCGCAACATAAGGCTCGAACAGGGGTGTAGCCAGCTATCGCCCGTGGTGCTGTCGTGAAACGGCCGTCAGATACCTATTTCGAGACGTCGACGTGAAGTCGAATACTAGCTCGAACAGGGCTGTATACTCTCTACGACGATTTCAACCACTGGTGATTCGCTCTGACTCACTGTCAGTCTCAGGTGGTTATTCGAGTGGACAGCATATTTCTATATCCCCGATACACCCTACCTACGTCGAGGTGTACCGGCAATACGGAATTTCGGTACAGTACGGAACACGAGTTGAGTAGGAATCCAAAATTCACTAATTCGGGCCTCAGGGCCTATCGCGGATATTCATGGCCATGTAGACTATATACGAACTCACTCGGAACAGATGTCGAAGACGCCTTGTGAAC
>NZ_QXIK01000072.1:0-511 GCF_003666065.1 Haloarcula sp. Atlit-7R
TACCCCATCCGCTTGACTAGGTATGCGCTAAATGCGGACATGCTACATGAGTTCAACCCTCACATACTATCTTATATCTTTCCCCCTATGAATCTCATAGGCCGTCACCGGACACTGTGAGAAACATATTTGTATGAGACTGTACACAATAAGCGTAAGAATGAGTGTTGTTAGTGAGAATCATACTAGTCAAGACGGCCGTTCAGTGCTTTCCGTCGATGATCTGTCCGTCGAGTATCGAACCGACGACGGGGCGGTTAAGGCGGTTCGCAACGTTTCGCTCCATATCGAACCCGGCGAGACGCTCGGTATCGCCGGCGAAAGTGGGAGCGGCAAGAGTACGCTCGCACTCGCAATACTCCGGTATCTGGAGGGAAACGGCCGAATCACGGGTGGAACAATCGAGTACGACGGGCGACCCGTCCTTGATCTCTCCTCACGGGAACTCAGAGAACTCCGGGGGAACGAGATCGCTCACGTTCCGCAGGACCCAAACACGGCACTGAACCCG
>NZ_QXIK01000073.1:0-510 GCF_003666065.1 Haloarcula sp. Atlit-7R
ACGAGACTATCGAAGATATTCCTGCCAGTGGCGGCACTGAGACTCAGAACGGGGTCTGGAAAGCGAACAATGTCTTCGCGCTTCAGAGTAACGAGTCCCGTAAAAAAGTCATGATACTGTTGACAGACGGGGTCAACGACGACTGTCAGCAGCCGTGGGCCGGTGACGATACCGATGATCTCGATCCATTTGACTGTGGATCTGGTAGCTCGTCCCCGACTGACAATGAACTGACGGTCGAGTACGCCAAGGACGCCGCAGCGGACGACGTCACCATCTACACCATCGGATACGGTGATTCCAGCGCAATTGACCAGGGGCTACTACAGCGTGTCGCGACTGTCTCCGGCGGTGAGTTCTATCGTGCCGACGACGCTGACGAGTTGAACGACGTCTTTGACGATATTCGGCGCTCCATCGCCAGTACACAGATCATTGCCCGGGAACCAATCTCCTCAAACATGACGGCTAACGGTACTGTATACACACCGGCGGTTCCTGGTGACGACA
>NZ_QXIK01000074.1:0-508 GCF_003666065.1 Haloarcula sp. Atlit-7R
AGAGGGCAAGTGACAACATGACTCGAATCACATCCGTATCTCTGCGCCGCGTGCTCGACTCCCGTGGAAACCCGACGGTCGAAGCCGACGTTCTCACCGAATCCGGTGGGTTCGGTCGTGCTGCGGCCCCCAGTGGTGCATATACCGGCGAGTACGAGGCAATCGAACTGCCGCCGACCGAAGCCATCGCTGCTGCACGCCGACACGCTGTTCCCCGACTCGTGGGCGAAGTCCACGCGGGCAACCAGCGTGAGGTCGATGCCGCACTGCGCGCTGCCGACGGTTCCGAGAACTTCTCGGAAATCGGCGCGAACAGCGCGGTCGCCATCTCGATGGCGGCCGCCAAGGCCGGTGCCGACGTGCTCGGTGCACCCCTGTACCAGCACCTCGGTGGCGCGTTCCGCGGCGACAACTTCCCGACGCCGCTCGGGAACGTCATCGGTGGCGGTGAACACGCCAAGGAAGCGACGAACATCCAGGAGTTCCTCGCCGCGCCCGTCGGCGCGCC
>NZ_QXIK01000075.1:0-506 GCF_003666065.1 Haloarcula sp. Atlit-7R
AGCGGGCGTTCACCGCGGAGCTCGACGAGCCGATTTCGAACCTCGGCCACGCCGTCGCCCACGGCATCGACACCCACGTACGGCGGGAGCGCGAGCGCGAACTCGAACGCAGTCGCGACTTCTTGGAGCGGACACAACGCATCTCGAAAGTCGGTGGCTGGGAACTCGACTTGCTGACGGAATCGCTCGAATGGACCGACCAGACGAAACGAATCCACGACGTTCCCCTCGACTACGAACCTTCGCTGGACGACGCGTTCGGTTTCTACGCCGCCGACGAACAGGAAAACGTTCGCAAACTGGTCAACCGCTGTCGAAACGAGGGTCTCGCGTGGGAAGACGAGTTCCGACTCGTGACCAACGAAGGTGCGGAACTGTGGGTTCGAACCCGCGGTGAACCGGTTATCCGAGACGGCCGTGTCGTAGCCCTCAGAGGGACGATTCAGGACGTGACTGCCCGCCGCAGTCGTGAACTGGAGTTAGAGCGGACGAACGAGGAGTTAGAG
>NZ_QXIK01000076.1:0-499 GCF_003666065.1 Haloarcula sp. Atlit-7R
CATAGTTTTCGCGACGCTCATGATTGACGTAAAGAAATTCACTGCTAAAATGAGCCATAACTTGGCTATGAATAATTTGTTGTTCTAACATATTAAACATGCCATTTATATTTGCAATCTTTTCGTATGTTTTTCTACTCATGTATGATGCTCCTTTCATAAATAGTAAATGTTAATCGTCATATAATATTAGTTTACAACACCATTGTGGTTATTTGAAGCTTGTGGCGTTTGTTGAAGATTACCTTGATCTTGGTTAGTGTTTTGACCCGTAGTAGGTTGTTGCTGATTATTGACACCATTGTTGTTATTACTATTATTACTGTCGTCAGTATTATTCGAAGATTTATCTTTATCTGTCGTATCATTTTGTTCTTTTCTCAATAAACTACTATCTAAAGGCGTTAATGGTATTAATGAACCATAATGGTTGATAACACGTTGATCTAAGAAATCATTTTTATCATTAATAGGTGATAATTCTAAGTCTTTACGAAGT
>NZ_QXIK01000077.1:0-496 GCF_003666065.1 Haloarcula sp. Atlit-7R
TATCCCATGGGGACATAAACTGGAAACACAGCAAGATTACGACGCATTCGAGACAATTCTTGAAGCCTCGAAGGCCCAAGCAACTCGTCCTTTGCGACCGGTAGTGTACACATCGACGGGAAAAATCGCTCGCGGTGAGAACCGGACTGAATTGGTTCAGCTACTCAACAACGAGGATATTGGAGAGTGTTTCCTTCTGTTTGAAGATCTTGATAAGCACGATACCACAGAGTCCGAATACAAACATATCATCGACTTCGTATATGATCTCTCGTCTGCGGGTATTGATCCGTACTTCTACTACGGTGACTTCTTCGCAAACCTTCTTCACGACTTCGGCCTCCAGGGGGCGGCCTATGGGACAATCCATGGAGAGCAGTACCGAGAGTCCGTCAAGCCAAAGACAAGTAGCGGTATGTCGTCACGATATTACCTCGATAAAGCCAAAGACTTC
Organism: Haloarcula sp. Atlit-7R; assembly: GCF_003666065.1. Lineage (NCBI taxonomy): Archaea > Methanobacteriati > Methanobacteriota > Halobacteria > Halobacteriales > Haloarculaceae > Haloarcula > Haloarcula sp. Atlit-7R. The sequence goes on from NZ_QXIK01000077.1 coordinate 455, forward strand.
CTCCAGATTCAGGCTGTAGTGGACATCATGACACGGGCAGAT
>NZ_QXIK01000078.1:0-495 GCF_003666065.1 Haloarcula sp. Atlit-7R
GGTATCGCGTTGAAAATCTTAATGATTACCCAGAGCTTCCAGATGTGGCAGAAACAGGGGTTAGCTTTGAAGAAAATGCCCGTCTAAAAGCAGAAACCATTTCAAGGCTCACTGGGGAAATGGTTCTGGCAGATGATTCAGGCCTCAAGGTGGATATTTTAGGTGGCTTACCTGGGGTCTGGTCAGCTCGTTTTTCGGGCCCTGATGCTACTGATGAGACTAATAATGCTAAGCTATTGCATGAGCTGGCAATGGTATTTGATCAAAAGGATCGCTCTGCTCAATTTCATACGACCTTGGTGGTGGCTGCACCTGGTAAAGACAGCTTGGTTGTCGAGGCTGATTGGCCTGGCTATATTGCAACCAAGCCAAAAGGTGAGCATGGCTTTGGCTATGATCCCTTGTTTATTGTTGGGGAGACTGGGCGCCATGCAGCAGAGCTAGCTGCTGATGAAAAAAACAAGCTGTCTCATAGAGGACAGGCTGTCAAGAGGT
>NZ_QXIK01000079.1:0-494 GCF_003666065.1 Haloarcula sp. Atlit-7R
GATGCACTTGTACAAGAACATGAACAGCTACAACTACATGAACAACTACAAGAGCAGCAACCTGCTGCATATTGCATCGCTTCAGAACTACTAATGTCTGAATATCCATTAATAGTATGGTTATTAATTTTCATCATTTCGCCCTCCTTCACCCTAAGAAACATGATGTAAAATTACTATTTATAAACTGAAATATATCACGCAATATGTCTGTAGTCAATATTTTATTTTAATTATTTTTTAGTATGAAAGTTATAGATTTAATGAATAATAAAGATATGGTAATTAAATTAAGTGAAGTGTAACTAAAAAAGTTCATTATTTTCTATTTATAATACTCGATTTTCAAATAATGAAAATATGTTTATATATTTTGATAAATTTAAAGGTATAAAATCCTAGTGTAGCTTTATTGATTAACAAAACCAAAGCAGTGAGTCTGGGACATAATGTTCTTAGACAAAGTAAAAAAGCTGATTTCTATTAATTAATTG
>NZ_QXIK01000080.1:0-493 GCF_003666065.1 Haloarcula sp. Atlit-7R
GACCTCGGCGCGCTCACACATCTGCTTGGCCTGGTCGTACGCACCGGGGCGGAAGGTGTCGGTCTGGATGACCGCCGGGCGAAGGCCTTTCTTCGAGAACCACCACGCCATCTTGGCGGAAGTGGTCGTCTTCCCCGACCCTTGCAGACCGGCGAGCATGATTGTCTGCGATTCGAGCGGAATATCCGTAGATTCGCCGATGAGACCGACGAGTTCCTCGTAGACGATTTTCAGAACGTGGTCGCGAGCGCTCGTACCACCCGGCGGCTCTTCTTCGAGCGCACGGGTCTTGATGGAGTCAGAGAGGTCCATGACGAGGCTCACGTCAACGTCCGCAGAGAGCAAGGAGCGCTGTATCTCCTTGACAATCTCCTGGACGTCGTCCTCGTCGAGGCGGGACTTACCCCGCAGCTTATCGAGACTGCCGCGGAGAGAACTCCCGAGATTATCGAGTACCATTGTCCCCTCCTACGCCGTCGCGTCGGTAAAGGCT
>NZ_QXIK01000081.1:0-492 GCF_003666065.1 Haloarcula sp. Atlit-7R
GACATCCAGGACACGATTCGTCATGAACTTACGAACACGGAGTCGATTTCCCAGCCAACAGCAGCGGTCAATAATGAGGACGGTCACGCTGAGGCACCAACCGCTATTTTAGCCCACCTCGAATTCGGCGGCTCGATTGTCGATGATATGGGACCAGACTACTACGACTGGGACGATAGCCTCCGAGAACAAGCACAGCTTGATTATGTCGAACTTGAGGACGGTGCACAGGTTGTCTACGATCGTACCGAGTCGCGTGTCTTCATTCGACGGCCACCGAACCTTGATGGGGCTCGTGCAATTGTCGGCCTTGATGGAACGCCGGTCGAAGAACTTTGGTGCGGGCGGCTTGGCATCGACGATATCGAGAGCTGGCGGATTCTCTGCGACGATTGTCGGGCTCGATACCTCTGTGACGTCATTGGATACACGTTTGTCCAAACAACCTCACACGTCAAGCCCTACAGCAGTGGAGAGTACGTCAACCGACGG
>NZ_QXIK01000082.1:0-490 GCF_003666065.1 Haloarcula sp. Atlit-7R
GACGAAGACCCCTCATCACGCGGCAGACCGAACTCAACCTCAATCCGGACCGTATCGTAGGGGACGTACGGCTTCTTTGCGCGACCATCCTTCTCGAAGTGGACGATGTCGTACTCGGCTAGTAGGTGTAGATCGTCGTGCACATCGTGGACGTCGCGCTCCAAGCGACTAGCCAGTGCGCGGATACTCTCGGGCGGGCGTTCCATCACCTCTTCGAGGAGTTCCATCCGCCGGTCGGTTAGCAGTTGGCGGAGCCGCGTCCGATCCTCGAAGTTGACGACATGCGGTACCTCTTCACCCTGCTCCCACCGTTCGGCCCGCTCAAGAGCCGCCGCCTGTGCCTGTTCTGCTGGGAGCGACGTGATACGGAGAGTCGAAGGGTACTCGACCTCGTCCGGGTCGGGAGTGAATTCGTCGTGCGTCGGTTCAGTATCAGTTGGTTCGTTGCTCATAGATCTCGTTCACCTCGGTTTGGAAATCGTTGACTAGG
>NZ_QXIK01000083.1:0-490 GCF_003666065.1 Haloarcula sp. Atlit-7R
TAGGGGTCGATGTGTTCTCCCCTATCTGTTCAGCGAACTCGGTTTGAGATTCCTTATGAGCATCGCGTAGTTTGCTGATACTGTCTGGAGATAACGGGCTGCTCAGCCACTTTTATTCGCCGTTCTCTATTACATAATTTTTACTCCTGACTACTATTTCAATCAATCGTCAGTCCGATAGGCAGTGATCCATCCTTTTTCCAGATCATACGACTAAGTTCGTGTCATGGTGGTATGACTTGTCTACAGACAGATATTAAACCAACATAGTGAAAAGATATAGTAGAGTTACAAACAGTATGAACCTTAGCGAAGGAGTGGCCGACCTACACTTACATACAACATCCTCAGATGGAACCAGCACGGTTGAAAATCGTATTCAACAGGCTCAAGATATCGGCCTAGAGTCTATTACAATCACGGACCACGATACGATATCTGAAGATCTCAATCGGCGTGTATCTATCCACAAAAGTCTTGAACTTATTCT
>NZ_QXIK01000084.1:0-487 GCF_003666065.1 Haloarcula sp. Atlit-7R
GCATCGCAGACAGCCAGCTTGCAGACCTCATCGCGAACAACAGCCAGCAAGCAGTCGAACTCGATTCCGACCGCTTCAGCACGATGTTCGACGACATCGACGTCACTCGCTACGGGCAGACAGAAACCGACTACAAAGAGTGGGCAGTCTCTCGTCTCCAGCAACATCACACGACGACTGTCAGCTACACAGGTGGCAACAATGTCACCTACGAGAAGACGTGTAAACCGAAGCAGTCAGACATCTCTATCCAGGCGATTTCACCGCTCTACGTCCCACGGGTTCGACAGACACTGCAACTCCAGCAGTACACCTATCCGTACTCGTACTACGCTGCGGGGCCCTCCGGAGTAGCGATCGAAGATGGAATCCATCGCTGCGTCCACTGTGAGAAAGAAACAGCGAAATCGTACACGTACTGTGCAAATTGTGGGAGCATCAACTGTGACTCGCACATCAAAACAGAACGGCTCGAGGGGACACCAGT
>NZ_QXIK01000085.1:0-486 GCF_003666065.1 Haloarcula sp. Atlit-7R
TTGAGGAGGCCTGGAACATGGCGCTTCAACGCGTCCTTCGCTTGGTACGGGAGGTCGTAGGGCGTTACAATATCGTTGACCGCCGTCATCGTCGTTGCGTTGGCGTCGAACGCTTCACAGAGGGCTTCCCGATAGGTTGACTGCAGGTTCTGAAGCTTCTGCTCTTTGTGCGACGTCGGCTCGACGAGCGACGCAACGACTGTTCGGATTCGTTCGTCTGGCATGGTTGTCGAGGCACGTCTGCACTTCCGCGCGCCTCCGCCCATCGCGGGCGCGAAAAAACAACGGCGAGTCGAACGGAATTCACATCACTGCTTGCTGTTGCCCCACATTCGTGGGACGTAGCCAAGGTCCTCGACGTCGTCCGCGTAGTCACGGAGGAGATTGACGAGGACGAGTTCGGGAACACCGGACGTTGCCTGTTCGACTAACCACTCTTCGAGGTCGACCGCTGCCTGTTCGATCTCGTTGAGGTCAACCGACATT
>NZ_QXIK01000086.1:0-477 GCF_003666065.1 Haloarcula sp. Atlit-7R
TTGAACGACGTCTTTGACGATATTCGGCGCTCCATCGCCAGTACACAGATCATTGCCCGGGAACCAATCTCCTCAAACATGACGGCTAACGGTACTGTATACACACCGGCGGTTCCTGGTGACGACAGCCAAGTCGCCCAGGTGACGATCAACGGCAACGAGTTTCGCAATATCAATGACCCGTCGACTGACTCACAGTACAGTCATGTCTTCGCTGTCAAGGGCGGGGACAACGTGAGTGTGAAGGCTCACGACTACGAGTGCAAAGACGGTGCTTACGCGACGAGCGGTATCACTCGGGAATTCAACGGTACCACGTATCGTGTGGCTCGTTGTACCGACGTTGATAGCCACGATGCGATTAAGCCAACCCGAATCTATACTGACGGCGACGATGTCACCGGCCTTATCACCCGGAACTACAGTGCTACGTGGCAGGACAATGTTACTACGTACTTCCAGCCGTACGACGACATT
>NZ_QXIK01000087.1:0-471 GCF_003666065.1 Haloarcula sp. Atlit-7R
CGAACGCGATGCGGACGGGTCTGTACATGGACACCGTCTCCCGGCTCCGCGCGATGGATGGTGACCAAGAACAGCGGTTCAAGAGTTTATACGAGGACATCCGCCCTGAGTTTCAGCACAAGACAGAGGCGGTCGCGGTGGCGCAGTACATCGTCCTCCGTCAGGACCTTCTCTTGGCGGCACAATCCGACCTGTGGGACCGCTGGACTCAGGACGGAGAAGACCGAAAACGCCTCAAATCTGAGGTACTGGATGCCATTGACCAACTCGGTAAGGAGATTCGGCTCTCTTTCAAACACGAGTCGGACCACACGGGAGGGAGTGGTTCCTCTACGTCGAGTAACCGGGCTACATTGTGGGGTGCTGGACCGGATGCTGGTTCACTCTCAAGCGAGGACTGACAACCGTCTCTCCCCGTCCGTCGACGTGGACGGCACAACCGCTGGATGACACATCTGTCCGTCTCACACT
>NZ_QXIK01000088.1:0-467 GCF_003666065.1 Haloarcula sp. Atlit-7R
CACCTCGATGAACTCGCTGAACCTCCCGTGGGCCGCCGGCGGCGCGGAGGCGAAGCGGCTGACGTTCATCTACGACGGCCTCTTCGACGCCACGCCGGACCTCGAAGTCGTCCCCGCGCTGGCGACCGGCGGCGGGTTCGTCGACGACACCACCGTCGAACTCACTCTTCGCGAGGGCGTCGAGTGGCACGACGGCGAGCCGTTCACCGCGGAGGACGTGAAGTTCACCGTCGAACTGTACAAGGAACACTCCTCGACCAGTCAGACGCCGTTCTACGAACCGGTCGAGTCGGTCGAGGTGCTCGGCGACCACGAGGTTCGGTTCAATCTGAAGGGCCCCGACGCGGCGTTCATGACCCAGCGCGTCGTTCGCAGCGTCATCATCCCCAAGCACAAGTGGGAGGACGTGGAGAACCCGTCCCAGCACAACCCCGAGTCGCCCGTTGGCACGGGGCCGTTCACGTACG
>NZ_QXIK01000089.1:0-466 GCF_003666065.1 Haloarcula sp. Atlit-7R
AAAACAGCAAAAGCAGAAGAAAATATGACAGAAGGTCAATTGTGGAAAAAAGTTAAAGATTCTTTAATTGATTCAAATATAATTTTGGGAAATGAATATGAAACAATTGATGTTACCTACTTACAAAATTCTGGCAATTCAACGAAAGTCTCTGCACCTGGTAACTCTAATGAAGATTTCCTCTCCTATAAAGCGGATTTTTCTCGATTATTGCATATTGATATGGAAAAAATAAATGTGCCACCTGCAAATTTGAATGATCGAGTTGATGCTAATTCTATATGGAATTCTCTAACTAAACAATTAAAATCTAAAGGTTTAGTTAAAGACGGAGATACTATTACAATTCACACTTCAGAAAATAATATACCTAAAATAACAGGCAAAGTTGGAGATAACTATCAAGACAATAAAGGATTGATGTTGGAAAAACGATTAATCAACAAAATCACAATTGAATAAACCT
>NZ_QXIK01000090.1:0-466 GCF_003666065.1 Haloarcula sp. Atlit-7R
TCGTCTGGTTCGGCTGGATTCGACCGCTCGACATCACCGGTCCAAAAGAGCAGAATCCCTGACGACCTGATGGCGACGTAATTCCGTGCCGAGACCACTCCAACCGGGAATGCCCCTATATGATGGGTCGTGGACACGCGTCTCCAGCGAGAATAACGGAACTTTGATAGTCGATTCGAACCGACCGAGAAAACAAGAATGCTTCCCCTTCAGCTCATAGACACCTTCCTGCTCGACTACAACATCGGGCAGGCGCTGTTGCTCGTGTTCGTCCTGTCGACGGTCGGAACGCTGCCGCTGAAGTCCCGGCACATCCTCGGCATCAACGCCACGCTGTTCGGGCTCATCTTCCTTCTGACCCCGGTGATGCTGGCCAAGCCCCACTACATGTTCCTCGGCATCACGCTCCTCGTCGTCGGCCCCATCGTCTACGTCTCGGGCCGTCGCTGAGGGGACGCCGACGGGC
>NZ_QXIK01000091.1:0-465 GCF_003666065.1 Haloarcula sp. Atlit-7R
GCATGGGACACACGTGAGCGGCACTGTTGTCGGTGGTAACAACGGCGCATGGGGGTCAAGAGAGGCAGCTTGGACCGGGGTTGCGCCTGAGGCAACGTTCTATCATGGGGCTGTACTCAACTGTGACTCGGATGGCTGTCAGATGACCTTCGAGCAGTTTACTAGTGGCATGCAATGGGCGTGGGACCAGACGGCTACTGGTGATGTTATTTCGGCAAGTTTCGGCTGTACTGGGGGCCCGTTCGCTAAGTCGTGTTACAACGATGATACGATAGAGCACGTTCGAAACGCACGGATTAGTGGCACGTTGGTCGTGGGCGCAACCGGAAATTCCGGAGCAGGATCTTCTGGGTCACCAGGAAATGTGTATGAAACACTCAGTGTAGGGAGTGTCGCTACCACTAACGATGAAGTGTATGATTCGTCAAGTGGTCAAAAGATTGTTACCGATAACGCTTGGGGAGG
>NZ_QXIK01000092.1:0-464 GCF_003666065.1 Haloarcula sp. Atlit-7R
GTGGCAATCTCTATTTTCCCCGACGGTGGTCGGCGGTGGTAGTCTCGGGCGTCGTCCTCGAGTGTCATTAATCGTGATGCAGTCGTTGAGAAATGTAGCCTCTTCGCTCCAACAGCGAGGGCTGAGAAAATGCATTGGATAAAGCAATAGCTCAGTGAGTAGTTTTGTGAGCACGACTATGATTGTGTAGGTTGTCTGCAGAGCAGGCTACACAGTCCTCTCACAGCGACCGACCGCATCGCTCACGAATGCGGCGAAACGTGATTCCTTCCGGTTTACCGCAACCGACTCACGTCACACCTTCGAATAACACCCGCAGCCGACGAGTGAACAACCCGAAAACGACCGTGAAACTGTCCGCGCAGGCTCACCGAAGTTCGTCGTGCGGAATCGTGTACAGTCTTACTTCATCGTTGACTGTGATTCCGTCGGACTTGTCCTCGGCGAACAGGTCGGAGGCACGG
>NZ_QXIK01000093.1:0-462 GCF_003666065.1 Haloarcula sp. Atlit-7R
CCCCGAGATGGACGGCCTCATCGGCGATCAGATGGACCGCCGGACGGTGCTCTTGGAGTCCGTGAAGTACGGCGTGCCGCTCGTCATCCTGATCTACGTGCTGGGCGTGCTCCAGTACACGGTGATGACCGCGGCGCTGTACACCGCGCTGTCGATGATCGCCTTCGGGATCGGCGTACCGCAGATCCAGGCGGCCCTCGACGGCGAGAGCAACCGCGAGGCGTTCGTCGAGACGCTCGAACAGACGATCGACGGCTTCCGCGAGGGGGTCATCGTCGTCGCGCCGGTGACGATCATCCTCGCGGCGATCAACGGCGTCGTCGACATCCTGATGGCGACGGGCGTTCCGACCGCCATCTCGCTCACGCTGCTCGACCTGTCGGGCGGCATCGCCATCGTCGCGTTCATGCTGGCGATGATCATCTGTATCATCCTCGGCCTCGGCATGCCGACGACCGCCGC
>NZ_QXIK01000094.1:0-460 GCF_003666065.1 Haloarcula sp. Atlit-7R
CGGTCCCGTGTTCGCCGCCGTAGGTCGGGGTGAGACCGACCTCGTTCGCGGCCGCCCGGAGTTCGTACAGCTCGGTACCACCGAACGCGACGTGGTCGATGGTTCGGTCCATACGCCCCCCACGTTCGACTCGGTATAGTGTTTAGTGGCGTCGTGTCTGCGAATTAGAGGGTTCGTTTCGCCCGACCGAAGCGTTTTGCGTCCGGCCCGCCACGATACAGTATGAACCTCTTTCGGAGCGTCAGAGCGGTCGCGGACGCTTCGGCGACCGGCTCCGGCACCATCGACTGGGACGCCGTCGCCGAGGCCGCGAAAGCCGCGACCGACCCCGGCTCGCTCGACCTCTCGGAGGCGGAGCGAGCGGGGTACGCCGCGGACGTTCGCGACGCGCGCGACCGCCTTTCGACCGTCGCCGAGGTGGAGTTCGACGTGCCCGAAGTCGTCGAAGTCCAGAACCGAC
>NZ_QXIK01000095.1:0-459 GCF_003666065.1 Haloarcula sp. Atlit-7R
TCTTCCCCGACGTCGACCTCTTCGTCGGCGTCCACCGCAAGACGCTACACTTCCCCGTCTACTACAGCGTTGCCGCCGCCGTCTTCGGAGCCGTCGCCGTCGCCTCGCCCTCGACGCTCACCGTCGGGGTCGCCTTTTTCTTCCTCTCGGCGGGGCTTCACTCCGCGTCCGACTGGTTCGGCGCGGGCGACGAACTCCGGCCGTGGGACCGAACCTCCGACCGCGCGGTGTACGTCCACCCCGCGAAGCGTTGGCTCCGGCCCCGCTATCTCGTCCGCTACGACGGCGCGCCCGAAGACCTCGCGCTGACGCTCCTGTTCGCCGTCCCCGGCTTCCTCGCTTTCTCCGGCGGCGTCCGGGTCGCCGTCGCGGTCGGCGTCGCCGTCGCACTGTTCTACACGGGCTTCAGAAAGCGGATGCCCGAGTGGTTCGGCATCTGAGGCGCGGTGTCCGCGAGGA
>NZ_QXIK01000096.1:0-459 GCF_003666065.1 Haloarcula sp. Atlit-7R
GGCCGCAGCGAGGACACGTGGTATACTCCCAGAACTGCTTGAGTCGCCGCTCGATGAGGGCATCGAGCGGCTCGGTGTCCAACTCGAACAATCCAAGATCAACGAGCTGGCGAAGCATTCCACCGAACGCTGGCTGAGTCTGAGACATAACCTCATGATTTCGGCTCGTTCACCGTAACTACACGGTCGTTCATCAGCTCTACATAAGAGCGACTCTGGCTCGTACAGAGGACTTATTTGTGAGACACACGTCTCACAGCATATGAGCACTGATACCGACGACGGGCGAAACGACGACGGTGGGACCACGAAAATCGATGTCCGAGTCCCTACTGCAATGGTTGACGCCATCGACGAAGAGTTCGCCCGACGTGGGTACACCTCTCGGTCGGAGGCAATTCGAGACGCTCTTCGCGACTGGCTGAACCCATCGGTGCAGCTGTCCGAAGAGACGCTCGC
>NZ_QXIK01000097.1:0-459 GCF_003666065.1 Haloarcula sp. Atlit-7R
AATCATCACCAGGTAAATAGTAAAGTCCAAGCCCGCAAACTGCAGGTTCAATGATCTAAAGGGCTTTAAGATAGGCTCCACTATATCGCTGACCAGCCTGCCAAGCCAAGAGTCGTAGGCTCCAGGAAACCAAGACAGTAAGGCATAGGCTAGCAGCAAATAGGAATAAACCTTAATTAGCTTTAGAAGTATCAACAGTATAAAAATCATCACACTCGCGTCTCTTCATATCAGAATCAAAGCCAATATCTTGGCCATTATTTGGGATATTCATCTCTTCAATAGTAACAGATACATTTGATGGGGTCAACAGATACATGGAAGAGCCAACCCTTTGCAGAGTACCATACAATACCTTACTAGCACCATCAATAAAATCTAGGCAGCGCCTTGCCTGAGCATCTAGCATGTACTGAAAATCGATTAGCACACACTCATTAACGATCAAGAGATCAACAA
>NZ_QXIK01000098.1:0-458 GCF_003666065.1 Haloarcula sp. Atlit-7R
CCGTCAGATTCGACCTCGACGTCGAGGACGCCGACGTTCGTCTCGATGGTGTGCTCACCCTCGTCTATCGCCCCGGCCTCGCGGAGATGTGCGTGCGCGGCGACAGTCGCGTGCCCGCAGAGGTCGACTTCCTGCTCCGGCGAGAAGTAGCGGAGTCGGCGGTCGGCCGTCTCCGAGGGGAGCAGAAACGCCGTCTCGCTGACGGCGAGTTCGCGGGCGATTGCCCGCATCTGATCCGCTGTGAGACCGTCCGCCTCCGGGACGACGCCGGCCGCGTTGCCGGCGAGCGGGTCGGCGGTGAACGCGTCGACGAGCAGCGTACGGCGGGTTTCCATACCCGCTGGAACGGGACCGCGGGGCAAAAGTCCCGGCCCTCCAACGGCGGCATCCGGGCGCTCTGCCGCTCCCGGCCACCGATAGAATGACCACCCAGGAGTCGATACCGTGATCCGAATGCC
>NZ_QXIK01000099.1:0-457 GCF_003666065.1 Haloarcula sp. Atlit-7R
ACTGCTGCAATGCCTATTCGTGCGTTTGCCGAAGTTGACCAGTGAGACGAGAAGTCGGTATTCGTAATGTGTGGCAGAAGATACTGGCCGGATTAAGCGATTTAAACAGCACGTTCCCCCACTAGTTGTCTGTCATCCCAGCTACTCGTCTCGTAGCAGCAGTCAGGTGGTCAGTTCGCTGGTATACTGTTGTTCCCAGTCGTCACGGGCTTCGATTTCTCGACGACCGCGAGCTGTAATCGCGTAGACGTTCGTTCGGCGGTCCTTTTCGCCTTTGTCGAGCAGTCCCTTCTCAACGAGCGTGTCGAGATTGGGGTACAGCCGGCCGTGGTGGATCTCGGTTTCGTAGTAGTCCTCGAGTTGGTCTTTGATTGCGAGTCCGTGTGGTTCATCCAAGCCGGCGGTGACGTACAGCAGGTCTCGTTGGAACCCGGTCAAATCGTACATTTTGCTGCCC
>NZ_QXIK01000100.1:0-456 GCF_003666065.1 Haloarcula sp. Atlit-7R
AAGGTACGGTTAACGCGAACTCCGACCGCGAGAACGTCAAGATCGCTCTCCTCGACGACGACGGCGACGAAGTCGACGACGGGAGCATGACTGTCGACCTCAACGGTCAGGGTGAATACGACTTCGAGTTCAACGCGAGCGAACTCGACCTCGACACTGGCGACTACACGGTCGAAGTGACCGACACGGCCTCCGGTGTCTCCGTCGAATCCGACACCATCACCGTGGAAGACGCCGGTGAGGGCTCCGCCGACTTCGGCGAGTCCGTCATCACCGAGCAGCGCGGCGACGTTGTCGCCATCCCGGTGACCGTCGAGAACACTGACACCGCAACGGTCTCCATCGGTAGATTCGAACAGGGCTACGCCGCTAACGTCACCGTCGAAGACGGTAACGACGACGGCGTTGTCACGCTCCTCTTCAACACGTACGAACCGAAGAAGTCGTCCTCGTTCG
>NZ_QXIK01000101.1:0-454 GCF_003666065.1 Haloarcula sp. Atlit-7R
AGCGTGGTGAACGAGTGGTGGCCCGGCGTGTCGATGAACAGCAGACCGGGCAGATCGAAGTCCGAGGGGTCGACGAGCTCGCCCGCCATCTCCGAGACGGTGTCGAGCGGGACGGCCGTCGCGCCGCTGTGCTGGGTGATCGCGCCCGCCTCGCCTTCGCTCACGGCGGACCCGCGGATCGTATCCAGCAGCGTCGTCTTGCCGTGGTCGACGTGGCCGAGAACGGCGACGATCGGTGTACGCAGCGCGTTCGATTCGGCTGTCGAGGCGGCGTCGGCGTCGGTGTCAGACATAGAGAATCACCCCGGAGAAGTTCCTTATGTGTAGAACACTGCTGGACTGTAGTTAAGTCCATCGTCATCCGTAGCTGCCGTCGCTCGCACCGATACTCGCGTCGAGTTCGCCCGCAGAATCGGGCGTATTGGTCGGCCTGCACCGCCCGTGGCGTTTATGT
>NZ_QXIK01000102.1:0-454 GCF_003666065.1 Haloarcula sp. Atlit-7R
CGGACTCCTTGATTTCGCGGGCGGTGTCGATGACGTTGAGGTTGTGCGCGTGGGCGCAGTCGATGAAGATGACGTCGACGCCGGCGTCGACCGCGGCCTCGACGTCCTTCGGGACGGCCCGGGCGATGCCCGTCAGTTTCGTCTCCACGTCGACCGCGTCGCAGACCTCGCCGGTCTGTGCGCCCGCGATGGGGAAGCCGACCTGCACGTAGTCGACGCCGAGGTCGTCGAGGGCGCGGACGGCCGCGGCTTTCTGTCCCGTCGTGTAGGACGCCCCGGGGCGCTGCTCGCCCTCGCGGCAGGTCACGTCGAGGAGGACCGGCACCGTGGCGGCCACTCAGACCCCTCCCGCGCGCCGAAGCGCGTCGATGTCGGCGTCGTCGTAGCCGAGCGACGAGAGGATGGCCTCGGTGTGCTCGCCGAGCTTCGGCGGGTCGGTCGAGTCGGGGCGGTC
>NZ_QXIK01000103.1:0-452 GCF_003666065.1 Haloarcula sp. Atlit-7R
TGACGGGAAGTTACAAGACAACGACGCCATCGTCTGCGACGACTGCGGCACGCCCGCGGTCCAACTCTGGTAAGGCCTCGAACGAGGTCGAGCGAGTCGGCCGTCGGCGTCAGCGGTGGCGAAGACGGACGACTCAGTCGCCGGTGACGATGCCGGCGACGCGCTCGCGGTCGAACAACCGCTCGCCCTCGGGAATCACGGGATACGCACCGCCGTCGTACGCCGGCCACGCGCCGAAGCGGTCGGGGTAGAGCTGTTTCGCCGTCATCTCGGTCTGGAACAGGTTCATAATCGGCCCCTGCACCGGGGTTCCCGAGGGGTAGACGCGGTCGTTTCGGACCGCGCTGAGTTCGCCCCCGACGGGGTGGTTTTCGAGGGTCTCGCGAATCGACGCCACGTCGTAGTACGAGTCGATACCGTAGCTGTGGAGCAGCACGTCGGGGTCGATTTCG
>NZ_QXIK01000104.1:0-452 GCF_003666065.1 Haloarcula sp. Atlit-7R
AGTCGAGGCCGTCTTCGATGCGGACCCACTCCTTGTGCGCGCCGGTGATCCAAAACGAGTCGCTCGCGTTGAACACCGTCGGGATGAGGTAGCCGTCAAGCGCGTCGTCGTCGATGACGACGCCGGGGTTCGACGGCTCCTGGTAGATTGGCACGTCGTACTTCGAGGTCGCCTCGATGACGCGCTCCATCTTCTCCTCTGTGATGTCGAGCGTGCCGCCGATTTCGAGGGCGTCGGTGCCCGTCTCACACACGTCTTCGAACGTCTCGCCGTCGACGAGGTCCTTGTCAGGGTCGATTTTGGTGATATGATCCCAGTCTTCCCACGGATAGCTCATTGGTCGCTCTTTGCTTGAGGGGGCGTAAAAAGCGTGCGGATGGAACGGGTCACACGCATAGCCGGGAGTGAATTTTAACCCACCTGTCACCAAACCCGGTGTACGATGGACGCTG
>NZ_QXIK01000105.1:0-451 GCF_003666065.1 Haloarcula sp. Atlit-7R
CTACTCTCGTATGTCGTGGACACTCACTGCGATCTCCGCGGTCGGCTTCGTGACTGTCGCCGTCTACGCAGCGGTGGCGACTCTCGGATGGCGCCACAGCGACCTCCGCTGCGGGCCGGAGATCACGGTGCTCCACATTGCGGTCGGGATCTCCGCACTCGCGTACTCGATCCAGTTGGGGTTCGACTCCGTGGCGGCGCAAGCGCTTTGGTGGAAAATCTCCTTCGCCGCCTCGACGGCGGTTCCGGTCCTCTGGCTCATCTTCGTCGCGCAGTACGTCAGCCACTCCCAGTGGGTGACGCCCGGCCGCGTCGGACTCCTCGCCGTCGAACCACTGCTCGTCGCTTTCGCGGTCGCGACGAACGGTTCGCACGGCCTCGTCTGGGCGATCCCACCGGGAGCGACCGCCGTTGCCGGCTCGGGACTCGACGCCGTGTTGGGTCCGCTCTAC
>NZ_QXIK01000106.1:0-450 GCF_003666065.1 Haloarcula sp. Atlit-7R
CAGCGGGTCGTACCACTTCGATAGGGGGTTCGACACGATGCACGACGCCAGTGGCTCGGCGGAGGCCGGGAAGCTCAAGCAGTTCGTCCAGTCGAACCTCAATAAGGACGGGATTCTGTTCAAAACCATCGAGCGAATATACACCAAAGTCGACGCGATGTGGTCGACGACCGTCGGCAACGAAAGCGAGTACGAGCGGGCCGCCTCGCTCAACCGTCGCGCACTCGATTGGATATACGAACGTGAGGAAGGCGAAGACTGGTTCGTCTGGCTTCACTACATGGACGTCCATCACCCCTACGAGGCCCCCGAAGAGTATCAGCGGCAGTTCCTCGACGAACCGGTTGGAATCGCCGAGTGTCGACGACTCTCGCGGAAGGGGACGCATCACCCCGAAGAGGTGACGGACGAAGAGTGGGAGTTGATTCGCAACCTGTACGACGCCGAGTG
>NZ_QXIK01000107.1:0-450 GCF_003666065.1 Haloarcula sp. Atlit-7R
CGTATTTGTATCCGGCTTTGTTCGATCTTGAGCCTGCTTAGTTGGTGAATCAGGAATCGAAGAGGTTCTTTTAGGTCGAGGAGGGCGTTTTGGTGGGCGTTGTTTAGCCTTTCCTGTTCCTCTTTTATTTTGGTTTGTCAGCTTTACGTTTGATTCAGGGACTGTTTTACCAGTTGGGAGCCCAACTGTAGGTTCTTCGGCACTAGCGGTGCCAACTATACCAGATGTGAAACCAGCAGCGCCAATCATTTGGAGGGCTTTCCTTCGTGTCACTTTTTCGTTCTTTCGTGCCACATTACATGTTTATGATTGGGACATTATAGAGTTAATGGCACTGTCTAGATAAGGCACGAGCAGGACGAAAAGTTAGTGATCTATGCTACTCTCAAACCTGCTCAAAGTGCTGTGTTGAATAGCGCTCTTGAGCAGGAATGAAGATCGGAAAGCAAC
>NZ_QXIK01000108.1:0-449 GCF_003666065.1 Haloarcula sp. Atlit-7R
AGTTGTCGAGTTCGTCGACCGGGACGGGAATACTCGCGTCATTGTCCTGGACGATAGCGCCCGCGCCGGGCGAGTCCGACGAGACCATGTCCATGTTCGCCTGCCCGCCGCTGAGCACCTGCTGTTGGGTCGTCGGGATGTCGGCCGTGGTGACGTTAACCGAGATATCGGTCATCTCGGTGAACTTGTCAGCCTGTCCGTCGCGAACCGCCCACGCGGGACCGATCCACTCCAGCGGCCGAGACCCGTCGGTGGTTCCGCCGCCGGAACTGCTCGACGTCGTGTCACCTTCACCGGAGCCGCTCGTCGTCCCCGATCCGCCGTCGCCGCCGTTCCCGGCGCATCCGGCGAGGGCGGCCCCGGCGGCCGCTCCGCTCGCAAACTTTACAAAGTTTCGCCTATTCATGCTATCAGGCATGGAATAGGAGTCTATAACGACACTACTTAGT
>NZ_QXIK01000109.1:0-449 GCF_003666065.1 Haloarcula sp. Atlit-7R
AAATTAATCGATATCGAACTCGTAAACGAGGACGGAGAAATTGAAATAGAATTCAATGATGACCTGATCTGATCTGACCGTTGTCTTCTCACGTCACCGCAACTACTGTTTCTGTGATTCTGTGATTGCGGTTCCGAGAACAACCACTTATATTAGGAAACAGCAACGGACTGGTATTCGATTCCCCGATTTTCTGCAAGAGTTGTCAAACCGCTCAGGTGCGCTTTCCCAGTAACTAGACATACATTCGAATATTCATTCATTCTAGCGTCGTGTATGATTCGGTTGATAAAGTGTTTATTTCTGTCTTCTGTTCGTCGATACATAAACGCGAACATGAGGATAAGTGATGGTAGGTAACTCAGGGTAACCACAACCCCTGTTGAGTTATTTGGGTAGGAAATGTACACCAAGAGAAAGAATAGGAATAGAGCGGTAGTAACCCACCC
>NZ_QXIK01000110.1:0-449 GCF_003666065.1 Haloarcula sp. Atlit-7R
CTCCCAGGCGATGGCGTCGTTGACGCCGTAGACGCTGTACTGCTGGTTCAGGAATATCCACGGGCACTGCTCGTGGGCCATCGCGTTCGCCTCCTGGAGGGTCGCCTCGCGCTCCTCGCCGGACTGGTTGCCGGCCTGTTCGAGCAGCGCGTCGAACTCCTCGTTTTGCCACGTCGTGAGCGTCCCGTCGGAGGCGAGAAGCGCCTCCATGACGAGGCCGCCGTCGAACGTCGCCTCGCCCCAGCCGATGAGGAACCACGGCGGGCGGGCCTCGATACTGCCCGCGAGCAGTTCGTCCACGAGTGAGCCGAAGTCGCGCTGGCGGACCGTCGCCGTGACGTTCGGTAGCTCGTCGATGTAGCCCGCGACCGCCTGCGCGATTTCGAGGTCCTTCAGGTAGCGGCCGACCAGCGTGTTGAGTTCGATCTCCGCGCCGGCGTAGCCGGACT
>NZ_QXIK01000111.1:0-446 GCF_003666065.1 Haloarcula sp. Atlit-7R
CCTGAGACTCTTTCGCCACGTCCTCGCAGACGCAGAGCTCTTCAGGGAGCCCGCACGTCGAGCAGACTTCCGACATTACAGTGTGGACCTACAGGATGGGGATATTAAACAGTATCGGGAGGCGGGGTCGCCGTCCCCGGCTTCAAGCGCCCGAGTCGTCCGTGGACGACGTTTCCGATTCGTCGTCCGCCGTCGCGTCGTCGGTCGTGGTCGTGCCGTCGTCGTCGGACTGCCCGTCGTCGGTGGTCACCGCGGGGGCGCTCCCGTCGGCGTCCTTCGCCCGCTTGTCGTTTCCGGGCGGCGTCTCCGGGGCGTTGCCGCGGTCGCCGGCGCCGGACGAACCCTCGGACGCGTCGTCGGTCACGCCGGTCGCGTCGGTCGCGTTTCCGGCGTCTTCACGAACGTCATCGGCGCGGCCGCTCGCCTCAGAACGCGAGTTTCCCGGG
>NZ_QXIK01000112.1:0-445 GCF_003666065.1 Haloarcula sp. Atlit-7R
CACGAACGCCTCGCCCCGGACGTTTATCGACAACGGCGTCTCGTTCGTCCCCGAAGATAGAAACCGCTACGGCTCCGCGGGGGACCTTTCTGTGATGCACAACGCGGCGATGAAGGATTTCCGCGAGGACCGCTTCGGGAGCGGGGTGACGCTGGACTACGGCGAACTCCGGGCGCACGCCGAGGCGCTCGTCGAGGCGTTCGACGTTCGCGGCGTCCACGACGTGACCGACGCGACGGCCGGCGACCTCTCGGGCGGTAACTTACAGAAGCTCATTCTCGCCCGAGAAATCTCCCGTGACCCCGACCTCCTCGTCGCGAACCAGCCCACCCGCGGCGTCGACGTCGGCGCGATAGAGTCCATCCGCGAGGCGATTCTCGACCAGCGGACCGAGGGGACCGGCGTGGTGCTGCTCTCGGAGGACCTCGACGAGATTATCGACCTG
>NZ_QXIK01000113.1:0-443 GCF_003666065.1 Haloarcula sp. Atlit-7R
CACCCGTTCGGACGGTGGGGGGACTTTCCTCATGCCCGTCTCGGGCACGGGAACTGGGCTCTCTCTGCCGACCTACCCTAGTCAGGTCGGTCGGATAAGCGGTTCGATTAACGGGGTCCTACCGGGGTTTAGCCGCACGTTATGTTGCAACGAAACTACATAACAACGGGATAACATCCGAGGGAAGCGTTGAAGTCACCACAGAACTTGAATGGTAATATGTCCGAGGCGCAGACCGTACACCTCACCTACGATGATGGGGCGCGGGCGGTCGAACTAGCGCGGGAATCGGTCGAATCGTACGTTCTTCACGGGCAGAGAGAACAACCGGGCAGCATGCGCGACGCGTTTTACGCTCGAACCGGGGCGTTCGTCCGCATCAAGTCGACACGGGGGCGCGGTCGACTGCGGGGCTGTGCGGGCGCGTATCGGGGGAAAGACCA
>NZ_QXIK01000114.1:0-443 GCF_003666065.1 Haloarcula sp. Atlit-7R
TGTCTGCTCTGTCGAGTACGACCGTCACGTCGATACCACCGTTTGCCAGATGGCGGGCGGCACAGATACCCCCGCCGCCGTTCCCGCCGTTTCCGGCGAGGACGACAATCCGACCGTTCTCGGCGGTTTCGGTACCTTCGGTGCTCTCGACCGTTTCGCGGGCGACTTCTGCGAGGTTCCGCCCGGCGTGTTCCATCATCTGGAGGAGTCCGAGACTGACGGTGTCGACCGCGACGCGGTCTACCTCGCGCATCTGGTCGGCGGTGACGGCGGAGACGACTCGCCCGCGTTCTGTTTTGAACGTCGGAGTCACGACTCTCTGTACGGAGCGTGGGAAAAAGACGATACGGGGACGAGTGCCGCGTCGGCGATGGACCTCGTCGGCGGTGGCGTCTCAGTTGTTCTGCCGAACGTTGAAGCCGCGAGTCAGGTCGTTGTGCTTG
>NZ_QXIK01000115.1:0-443 GCF_003666065.1 Haloarcula sp. Atlit-7R
AGTCCGTCGTCGCCTCCCGGACGGTGAGGAAACACAGCAACGACCGCTCTTCGATGGGGACGACGCCGCGGAGCCGAATCGAACAGCCGAGGGCCGCGGAGAGTCGAACGAGCACGTCCTGCTCGTCCGAGGATTCGAACTCCAGTTGGACGACCGTGTCTGCCAGCAGTAGCTTCCGACGCTCGGCGGCGGCGATTGCCTGTCCGACGTGGCGACCCAGCGTCACCAGTACGTCCGCCTCGACGTCGGGAACCGCTTGGCCGTCGAGCGCGACGTAGAGCGCTCCATAGGCGGTGTCGCCGTGCGCCAGCGGAACGACCGCAATCGGCACGGGTTCCGAGTTCGGGAGCGAGTCGGGACGCACCGTCTGTACGTCGCGGGTGTCGCACGCGCGTCGAGTGAAGTCGGTGCCGCGACCGGCGAGCGACCCCCGGACCGCTTCG
>NZ_QXIK01000116.1:0-443 GCF_003666065.1 Haloarcula sp. Atlit-7R
TCGAAACTCGACGGTCACAGCTGGACCGTCGAGTTTCCCGTCTACATCGACTGTACCTACCAGAACGGACGGTACGACGAACATGGGGTGGCGCGTCACGGCTACGCCGCTGACGCGCCGTTCATCAACTCACCACGAGACGCTCGATACCACTACGCGAAACGCTTCGGTATCGAGGCGAGCTATCGACTCTCCGAGCAAAGTATCGCGACGACCTCGACACAAAATCCGGTCGTACGGCTGTTGTACGTCGTGGTGAGCTTGCTGTTACAGAACGTGTGGCGGTATCTGCACTGGGAGTACGTGGCGACGCCCCGCCGAGGCGGGCGTCGCCTCTGGCAGTGGCCATTCAAGGAGTTCATCAACATGATCCGTCGAGCAGCGTGGACGGCCCTCGCGGTGCGTCGGGCCGTCCCCGCGAACCGACCACCAGACGACCGGTT
>NZ_QXIK01000117.1:0-439 GCF_003666065.1 Haloarcula sp. Atlit-7R
GGCCTGACCTTCCACCGGCGACTTGCCATTGGCGGCGGCGAACCATTTCTCCAGCGCCGGGTTGGACTCCAGGGCGTAGTTGCTGGTGGCCATGACCGGCATCAGCTTGAACGCCTTGAGGCGCGACAGCGGGAAAGGGCCGTGCTCGATGCGGTCGTTGATCACCAGCTCGAACTGGCGCGGCTCGTCGCCGTCCAGCGAGCCGTTGAAGGTGATGCGGTAGCGGGCGTTGCTGCTGAGGAAATGGCGCTCCAGCGACAGCAGCTCGATGGAAGCGTCCAGGCCCAGTGCCGGCAGGGTCTTGGCCATGTCGGCGTTGGCCTGCTTGATCGATTCGTCCAGTACCGTGGGCAGCTGGTTGCCGGTGTACCAGGCGCCGCCCGCGCCGATGGCGGCGACGGCAACGAGTGCGCCTACAGCGATACCTGCAGATTTTTTC
>NZ_QXIK01000118.1:0-439 GCF_003666065.1 Haloarcula sp. Atlit-7R
CATTCTTACGCATCTTTCGTGTTTCAGGACTGCCAGCCTCATCCTCGTCGACCAGACTGATAAATGGTTGAGCGTGGAACTCGAAATCACCTGTCGCCGACAACTCCTCGAAATAGTCACGGACTTTCACTGCTACGCCTGGAATATGCTCACCTTCAAGGAAGAACCACCAATCCGAGATAAATGCGCTTGCGTTCGCCGACGCGCTCTCTTCGAGTTTACCTTTCTCCAGCACCAGAACGTCGTAGTCGTCTGCGAGATGGTCGGCAGTGCTGCATCCGATGGAACCCGCTCCTATGACGACAACGTCGTAGCTGTTTGCCTGCGGCATACGTTGAGTCATCAGTTGATGAATTTTATTTCTATTGATAGTGGCATTTCCTGCCACCCAAGTACGGACATGCGCTCCACCTGTGATTGTTTGTAGTACACAAAACTT
>NZ_QXIK01000119.1:0-438 GCF_003666065.1 Haloarcula sp. Atlit-7R
GTTCCGAAGTGCTCCCACACCCGAAAGTGCATCTTCGAGGCGTCGTAGAGCACGGCCTGTGCCAGCGCGAGGTTGTAGCGAGCCAGCAGCCAGTCGACCGTCTGGTCGCGCTGATCGTACGCCTGCTTGCTATTTCCCGTCAGTTTCGTCGTTGTCGTCGTGGACTCCTGTCCGTCGCTGTCATCGCGCACCGACTGGTCGCCGAACCGGACGAGCCGTTTGTTGTCCTCCAGATCAGCGTACATACCCCGGTAACACTCCTCGAGTGAGATGCCCAACTCGTCGGCGACCGCGCTGTAGACTTCCAGTTTCTGCGTGTCTTCGCCGAGTGTGGGCTGGCGAACGATCGGGTAGCGATCGTTGGCTCGCTCGAACAGTCGCTTGCGGATCTCGCGTGGGTCAACGGCCGCCTGTTGCTCGAACTCGCACTCGTCTCTG
>NZ_QXIK01000120.1:0-438 GCF_003666065.1 Haloarcula sp. Atlit-7R
GACTTCTCGACTTCGACGACGCGGGTTTCTCCCTTCTTCGTCACCTGAACCGTGGCCGTGCCGCCGGGGTCGTTCCGCGTCTTGAAGTTGGCGACGCCGACGAACAGACACCAGAACGTCGTGACCGTGCCGAAGAAGTAGACGGCGACGGTTTCGAGCGTGAGGTCGGGGAGGCCGGCCCCGCAGGTCGCGCCGGTCCACTGGCACGGGTACGCGTGCGAGAAGAGCGCGACGCCGAGGACGGCGATGCTCGCGCCGATGAGCGACGCGGCACGGGTTCGACGGCTCGCGGGGAGGACCGCGAGGACGCCGAGGAAGACGGCGGGAACGCCGATGCCTCCGAGGATGCCCCCGAGTTCGCGCGCTTCGCCGAGGGTCGCCCCGCCGGACGTGTACACGTCGGTGGTCGCGACGACGATGCCCGCGACGACGAGCAGC
>NZ_QXIK01000121.1:0-437 GCF_003666065.1 Haloarcula sp. Atlit-7R
TATCACTCGTTTTCTGTATCACTGTTCCTTTCTTCGATTTCCTTTTTTATTTCTTCACGTGTTTTCCCGTGCCAAGGTTTGTACTCATCGTCAACATCGGCCCACTCGGTCATGTATTTGAGACCTTCCTCAGTGATCTCGTACTTGCCTCGGTCAACCTTTCTAACCAGCCCACCCGCTTGAAGTGAGTTTAGCCTGTTTCCGACTCCCTCACGTGACCGGTCGATATTTTCTGCGATGATTGACGGAGTAAGAGTTAAATTAGTACCCAATACGTTGATGATTTCCTTGTCCATCTCGGTGAGCCAATCCGGATGCCCAGTGTCATTCTCCATGTTTCCATTGATGAGATGTCTCGGTTTAAAACCCAATCACCCATTAGTCCCAACCAAAACAAAGTTGCTAAGTAAGGGTTGCTTAACAGAGATTGCTAATTA
>NZ_QXIK01000122.1:0-437 GCF_003666065.1 Haloarcula sp. Atlit-7R
GGACGGACTTGCTGTCGAGATACTTCGGACGGTAGGTGAGACTGAAAGCGGACACATGGCCTACAGCGCCCTACAATCGGCGTTCAGTCAGTACGATAGGACCACGGTCTCGCGGCGATTGAACGAGAAGCTAATCGAGTATGGTCTTTGTGAGAAGTACGGCGCTCGCGGAAACCTACGAATCGAGATTCTCGACAAAGGAGCGTTGTACCTCGAAGAATTAGCCAAAGAGAAAGAGCGACAAAAGGCCCTTCAGGACTACGTTACGAACACCCCAAAACCAAACCACAATACCCGTGTAATCACGGACCGCCCTCGGGGAGGGAGGGAGGACGACCACCGACCGACCGCCGAAGGTGAGGCGTCGACGACGCCGGACGGACGGGTTCGCTTACCTCGGTATCACGGTGTGGACTATCTTTCGTACGCAGAGACGA
>NZ_QXIK01000123.1:0-437 GCF_003666065.1 Haloarcula sp. Atlit-7R
GAGGTTAGGCTCGCTGCGTCAATTCCAGCCAAGGTCTCACGCTCAAAGCCAGCAAGATTTAATTCCTTCAAGCCTGTTAACCCAGAAATGGTTAATGCTACTTGTGGAATAGCCTTAGCTTCTTCTTTCTTAGCGCTGTCATAAGCTTCTAGAACGCTGACTAGCGTATCCTTGGTTGTCTTAATATTTTCAGGCAGAACTGATTGATCTAGCTTTGTGATTTGCGATAGACCAACTAGCTCTAGCTTAGCTAGTTTTTTAAGCTTATTTAGGCCTTCTAAGCTCTTGATATCTGGGTTATCTAAGCGCAGGGTACCATTGAAGCGCTCCAAATCTCCTCTTCTGCTTCCAACCTGTGCAATAACTGCTTCTCGCAAAGCCTTGTCTGGAAAATCTGTTTCATCAATCTGCTCATAGGATTTGTCCTTTACCATGAC
>NZ_QXIK01000124.1:0-437 GCF_003666065.1 Haloarcula sp. Atlit-7R
CGTTCCGCACGTCCTCGACCGAAAGCGAGTGGATGCCGAACGCCTCGGCGACGCGGTCGAACTCCTCGCCGGTCGTCGCGCGAACCCACGTCGTCCCGTCGGCGTCCCGCGCCGCGTCCAGCGCGGTCTCCCCGTAGGCCGACGCGCCGTCGTCGCGGTAGACGAGCGCCGAAATCACCGCACGTCACCCCCGATGGCCCAGAGCGTGATGCCGACCATGACGGCCGTCACCGAGAACGCCCGCCCCGGATAGGCGGCGAGGGTCCCGACGCCGTAGCCGACGACGCCGAGCGCCGTCACCGCGATACCTGCGGTCCGTACGCGAGTCATGGAACCACCGACCCGCGGCGACGAGAAAAAGGCTCCCCCGAGGCGACTCGCCAGAGCGACCTACGCTTCGGACGGGTGTTCGACCGAGCGAATCAGTTCCAAGACGT
>NZ_QXIK01000125.1:0-437 GCF_003666065.1 Haloarcula sp. Atlit-7R
CCCACTCGAAGCCGAGTTCGTCGAGGATGCCGAGCGTGTGGGTCGAGAAGTCCCACGATGGCGAGCGGTAGCCGGTCGGCCGCCGCTCCGTGAGGTCCACGATGCTCTCGACGCCGAACTCGTCCAAGCGGTCGAGGACGCGGGGTGCGCCCACGTCGACGCCGAACAGTCCTCTCGACAGTTTCGTCGGGCTGTCCGGCGGTTTCCCTGCCGCACCGAACGCTGGCGGCCTCTCGTCTCTCGTCCCGCGAGCTACCGAAACGCCGGCGCGACCTCTTCGGCGAACAACTCGGCGCTCGTCGTCTCGGGGAAGTCGACGAACTCCACGACGACCTCGTCGAAGCCCATCTCGACGAACGTCGCCAGTCGCTCGCGCACCTGTTCGGGCGTGCCGACGAGCGGGAACTCGCCCTCGGCGACGTTCTCGGGCTTGAACC
>NZ_QXIK01000126.1:0-436 GCF_003666065.1 Haloarcula sp. Atlit-7R
GTCACCGTCGAGGCCGACGACGGCTCCCATGTGGTCGACCTGGCCAACCTCAACATCGAGACGCGCACCGGCCGCGCGGCGGGCGAGTCGCGCCTCCTCTCCGGCGCGGCGATCGACAAGGACCCCGTCCACGAGGACATGCCGACCGACTTCGACGCGGCCGACGTCCTCCTCCTCAACGACCCGATCGAGGTCGAGGAGGCGGACGTCGACACCTCGGTCAACGTCGACTCACCGGACCAGCTCCAGAAGTTCCTCGACCAGGAGGAACAGCAGCTCCGCGAGAAGGTCGACCAGATCGTCGACTCCGGCGCCGACGTGGTCTTCTGTCAGAAGGGCATCGACGACCTCGCGCAGCACTACCTCGCGAAGGAGGGCGTGCTGGCGGTCCGCCGCACGAAGAAGTCCGACCTGACGTTCCTGAAGAACGTCCTCG
>NZ_QXIK01000127.1:0-434 GCF_003666065.1 Haloarcula sp. Atlit-7R
CGGGGTGGGCTTCGAACGCGGCGGTGAACCGCTCCGTGATTTCGACGGGGTTGGCGAGGCCCATCGTCGTCGCCAGCGTCACCTCGTCGACGCCGGAGTCGACGACGCTGTCGACGACCGCGAGCGTCTCCGCGGGGTCGATTGCGCCCTCGTAGGGGCAGTAGAAGCTCGTTCCCATCCCGGCTTCGACCTCGATGCCGTGGTCGTGGGCGAGGTCGACGATGTCGTCCATCTCCGCGAGCACCTCCTCGCGGGTGCGGTTCTGGTTTTTGCTCGTGTAGGTCTCGCTCACCGTGACGAGCGCGTTCACCTTGTCCACCTCGGCCTCGACGGCGCGCTCCATGCCCCGGAGGTTGGGGACGAGCGCCCGGTAGGTCACGCCGTCGCGGCGGGTGATTCGCGTCGCCACCTCGTCGGCGTCCCGCAGGGTCGGG
>NZ_QXIK01000128.1:0-433 GCF_003666065.1 Haloarcula sp. Atlit-7R
GAGAAACCCGGTGGGAAGTATGACCTACAGCCCACCGGATTCGGTCATAGGTGACCGGATTCAAAGAGCGTTTCCCTCTGATGAGTTGCGCGAGCGCGCTCGCGCAACGAATCTCGTCCAACGAGAGCGGAAATTCGACATCGTTGCGCTGTTCTACACACTCTCGTTTGGCTTCGCTGCTGGCTCAGACCGCTCTCTCCAAGCATTTCTCGAACGCTACGTCGAGATGGCTGACTGTGACGAACTCTCCTACGCATCGTTCCACGACTGGTTCGAACCAGGATTCGTTGCACTCCTTCGAGAGATTCTCGATGACGCAATCGAGAATCTCGATACCGGACGAGAAGATTTGAACGGCCGTCTCGAACGCTTTCGAGACGTCCTCATTGCTGACGCAACCATCGTTTCGCTGTACCAGGACGCCGCTGATATC
>NZ_QXIK01000129.1:0-431 GCF_003666065.1 Haloarcula sp. Atlit-7R
TCGTTCTGGGCCTCAATCGCCTCCTTGATCTCGTCACGATCCCCCTCCACCTCGTCGCGGTACGCATCCAGTGACTCGGTCGACCCATCCTCCGTCTGCACAACCTGCGGCGTGCTCGCAACGTCGGTGTACGACGGCTCGTCCTGGAGCGCGTCCACCTCGCTCTCTGGCACACCGACTGCCGCCCGGTCACCCTCAACGAACAGGACGGAATCGACGCCGTCCGGCTCCGCGACCGGATCGTCCAGCGAGTCGATTAATCGGTCCAGCTCCGTCTTCCGCTCATCAAGCCGGCCCTTCGGGATCCCGTGTTCCTCCCGTATCTCCGCCGATTCCGCGATCTTCTCCTGTATCGTAGAGATCATGTCGAGGCCTTCCTTGATGTCTTCCCCGTCCTCCAGCAGGTCGAAGTCGAATTCCTCGGTGTCTAG
>NZ_QXIK01000130.1:0-430 GCF_003666065.1 Haloarcula sp. Atlit-7R
GCGCTGGCGTCGGCATCACCCCGATGGTCTCCATGGCCCGCGAGGTGGTGGCGCAGAACCGCCAGCACCAGCGCGCGCGGCACATCCATCTGTTCCACAGTGCGCGCAGCCTGGCCGAGTTGCCCTTCCGCGAAGAGCTGAGCGCGCTGCAACAGCAGGCGGCCGGACTCCTGCATATCCACCGCGCCCTGAGCAGCCCCGGCGCCAAGGCGCAGCTCGAACGTGACTACCAACTGGCCGGTCGGCTGAGCTTCGCCCAGGTCAAGGCGCGCCTGCCGCTGGATGACTACGACTTCTACCTGTGCGGCCCCAGCGGTTTTCTGCAGGACATGTACGACGGCCTGCGCGGCCTCAACATCCCCGACCAGCGCATCCACGCCGAGGCCTTCGGCCCCTCCGCCCTGCGCCGTTCGCAGAGCGAGCAGCCGCC
>NZ_QXIK01000131.1:0-430 GCF_003666065.1 Haloarcula sp. Atlit-7R
GACGACCTTGCTAATCGTGTCGATATTGATGTGTTCTTTGACCGGGACGATGATTCGGTCAAGAGTGGGGGCTGGGTTCGAAAGTAACACCGCGTCACAGTCGGCTTCTGTGGCGGTCCGCTCGATTGTCTGGCCGGAGTCGTGGGTGAACACG
The DNA here is from genome assembly GCF_003666065.1 of Haloarcula sp. Atlit-7R. Lineage (NCBI taxonomy): Archaea > Methanobacteriati > Methanobacteriota > Halobacteria > Halobacteriales > Haloarculaceae > Haloarcula > Haloarcula sp. Atlit-7R. The sequence goes on from NZ_QXIK01000131.1 coordinate 155, forward strand.
AGATGTGTCTCGACTGCAGTTCCCTCGGTTCCGAATGCCTCTACGAGGTCTTCGAGTTCGGTCCGAGCCTTGGGTTCGAACTGTTCGCGCGCTTGCTCTGGTGCCGTCTGTTCGGGAATTTCGTGGTACGCCAAGAGAACGACTGTCGCACTCGAAAGTAAGCGTATCACCTGGTCCGGAATCACCTGCCCCTCCAGCACGGCGACGGGAACGAGCACGCGAACGTTACCAGCATCACGCATCGTCGCTCACCCCCTTCAAACGGACATCGCGTGC
>NZ_QXIK01000132.1:0-255 GCF_003666065.1 Haloarcula sp. Atlit-7R
CCCCCCCCCCCCCCCCCCCCCCCCCCCCCCCCCCCCCCCCCCCCCCCCCCCCCCCCCCCCCCCCCCCCCCCCCCCCCCCCCCCCCCCCCCCCCCCCCCCCCCCCCCCCCCCCCCCCCCCCCCCCCCCCCCCCCCCCCCCCCCCCCCCCCCCCCCCCCCCCCCCCCCCCCCCCCCCCCCCCCCCCCCCCCCCCCCCCCCCCCCCCCCCCCCCCCCCCCCCCCCCCCCCCCCCCCCCCCCCCCCCCCCCCCCCCCCC
>NZ_QXIK01000133.1:0-254 GCF_003666065.1 Haloarcula sp. Atlit-7R
CACAGCAACAGCTCGTCCAAATCCGGCAGTTCGTAGCCCAACTCAACCATGAGATACAGCTGGATCAGATGAGCGTGGCGTTCAACGGCTAGCGAACAGCGACGACGAGGGAGCCGCGACGCCGACTTGTCGGCGTCTGCGGCGGCTTCGCCCTCACGCTGTCTTGCCTCAATCGACCGTAACTCATCCACAATAACACGACTCATCATCAACGAAATCGCCGCCATGATGATCAGCGCCTCTATAATGTAGGT
>NZ_QXIK01000134.1:0-245 GCF_003666065.1 Haloarcula sp. Atlit-7R
ACGACCGGCTCCTCGACGGCGACGGCGGTTCCGTCGGAGACTGCCGCCGCCGTCACGACGCCGTCAGTGTCCAGCGTGTCGACAGGGCCGTCTGTGACATCGAACAGCCGAAGCGCGTGGTCGTCGGATATCACCATCACGGGCAATCAGGTCGACAACTGTCCGGTCGGCATCCTTGCTCGCACGGTTCCAGCGGATGCGGACAACACCGACGCACGAACTGCGAAGCGCCCGTACAGTTTCAC
>NZ_QXIK01000135.1:0-222 GCF_003666065.1 Haloarcula sp. Atlit-7R
GCAGGGAGGGATTCATAGGCGCTGTGGCCGGCTTCAACCCCACGAGGGTTCGTCTGAAACGAGTATCGGTTTGGTACTCGGGCCGCCCGGAGCGGGCTTCAACCCCACGAGGGTTCGTCTGAAACCATGCCCGATATACGGGCCATAAGGCTGCTAACGGCGGGTCACAGTAAAGACCTTCCGTCGACCATCAATAGGGTGCTTCCCCCCGGGGGGTCGACG
>NZ_QXIK01000136.1:0-61889 GCF_003666065.1 Haloarcula sp. Atlit-7R
GCCGCCTACGAGCATCGTCGCCACGGCGGTCCGGGCGGTGAAAGTCCCGTTCCGGATGAGCGGCGCGATGACCGTTGCCCCCGAGGTGGTATCGAGCGCGTACGCGGCGATGACGGGGATGGCCGCGCCGGGCAGGCCGAGCAGCCCGGCGAACCCGTCGGCGGCGGCGGTCACGGACGCGCCGTCGCTGCCAGCCAGCGCCAGGAGTTCGTCGCCGTAGGCCACGAGCAGGGAGACAACGGCGTAGATGGCCGCCAACCGCGGCAGGATGTCCCGGACCTTCCCGGCCGTCGCGTCGAACGCGGCCCTGACGGCCGCCCGGCGGGTGGCCGGGCGCTCGTCGAACACGTCCGCGGGGTCGTCGGCCGTCCCGCCGTCGGGGGCCGGTCCCGCGCCGGCACCCGACCGGCCGACGGCGGCCGGGTCCAGCAGGACCGCGCCCGCGGCGATGCCGGTCAGCGTAATCGCCAGCGCGACGAGCCCGCGGGTGGCGACGTACAGCACCCCGACGCGGAAGCCGAGGATGGGGATGAGTATCGGCGCGTAGAACGTGATGATGTGCTGGGCGAAGCCGAAGAACGTGTTGATGGTGACGGCGATGAGCGTCGCGCGGTCGGACAGCACGCCGGACTCCCGGAAGTCGGCGAGCATGCCGTAGCCGGCGGTCGTCGAGGCCGTCGTGGTCAGGATGGCCGTCCCGACCTCGTCGGGGAGGTTCGCCGGCGACGTGAGATAGCGGGAGACGACAGCGATTTTCTCGACGAGGCCGAACGCCACGGCCAGTTCCGCGAGGAACACCCCCAGCGAGAGGAAGACGGTGATGCGCAGGACACGGACGGCGACCTCTCCGAGGACCGAGACGGCCGGGTGCCCGAGGACGGCGGCGAGCGACTGCACGACTCGACGTAGCGGCCTGTCCCGCAAAGGCCCATCGGTAGCGTCAGTCGCCACTCACACGAACACGCGGACAGCACCGAACAGCACCACCACGCCCAACACGTCACAGACGTTCGTGACGACAGGGATGACCACGTCATCGGGGTCCAGTTCGAACCGGTAAGCGGCGTACGTCGTCACCGTCGTCACAACGATAGCCAGCACCGCCAACAGGCTGCCGCTGACGAACGCGACCAGCACGACGGTCCGGAGCGGGAGCGCAGCGCCGCCGATGACGGTCTGAAGAAGCCACGCGCCGGCACCGACCAGCGGGAACAGTGTCACCGCGAGAGCGAGGGTAGCGATGGCGTTGCCGGCCAACCGGTCATCAGTCGCCGTAAACGACAGGAGGCCGAGGTGAAACGCCGTCGAGAACCGCGCCGCGAGGATACTGCCGAGGTTGCCCGCCATTCCGATTGTCACGGGGACGAGGACGAGCAGCGAGGGATACTGCAGCAGGGTTCCTTCGAAGGTATCCAGCACGAGGCCGCTCCCGAGTTCGATAGCAGTGAGGACAATCAGAATGGGAAACATCGTCCGGACGATGCCCGAAACCGACCACTGGGAGGCGAACTCCGCCACTCAGCCACCCCCCAGCGCGAGAACGAGGCGGGTCGCGCCCAGTAGCGTCGCGACCCCGACCACGTCGCCCGTCGTCGTCACGACCGGGCCGGCCAGCGTATCCGGGTTGAGCCCGCGGCGGTAGCCGACGAACACGACCGAGACGACAGCGATAGTCAACAACAGCCCGGAGACGAAGCCCGCGATGAGCGCAATGGCGACAAGGGTCGTGAGCGGGGCCGACGGTCGGCCGATCAGCGCGAGCAGGGCGACAGCCATCACCGCAGCGACCCCGCTGATGAGCACGCCGTTTGCCAGTGCCGCCGCGACGGCGGCGTTGATGCGGTCGTCGTCGAAGGAGAACCGCGGGTCAATGAGTCCCTGATGGAGTGCCGACCCCAGACGGGCCCCGAGCGAGCCGTAGACGTTCCCACGGGTGGCAAGCAACGCCGGCACGAGCACGAGCAGTCCCGCAACGTCCTGCAACTCCGCGTCCATGCCGCCGAGGACGACGCCCGCGAAGAGGCCACCGACTGCACTGAGCGCCAGTACCGGGAGCGATTCCCGGTAGGCTTCGAGTGCCACCTCACGGACAGTCATTGCAGGCCGAAGGACGGCGAGTGAAAAAAAGCCCCCTGATAGCGCTGGCGACGGCTCAGTCGGGAGTCGACTGTGCCCTGTCGCGCCACGGCGGCGGCCCGACCATCGTGTTCCCGACCTTGGTAAACCGAACAGTTCTGGTGACGGTGATCGGGTCGCCGCCGTCCGTGACCGTCGTGTACTCGGTCCGGTAGTTGCGGACGAGTCCCGACCGGGTGACGTGGGCGACGAGCGTCGCGTTCTTCCGGCTCGCCCACACTGTCGACGTTGCGTTGTCCCGCAGTCGGTCACCGCTGATGACGTAGACCGCCCCGTCGGACCGCCCGGACCGCGAGGTCCGAGTGTGGAACGGAGCAACAGTTCGAGTGACGTCGGCGGCAGGACGCCCGTTCAGCGCGGCGGTGTGGACCCAGTATTGCCACGTACCAGCGTAGCTGTCCGGCGGGTCGTACTCGTTGTAGACCGTGCGGTTGTCGCGCACAAGTCGACGGAGATACGTGTCGCCGTCGGACCAGAATGAGGCGGTCGCCGGCGGTCGGCCGAGGAGCACTGGGGCTGCATGTCCACGGACAGAGATGTTCGCGAGATGTGTCCGGTTCTTGTCCAGCGCGACGTGGACTCGAAGGTGGGACCGCAACGACCCGTTTGCATATCTGACGGTGCGGGTCATCGTCAGCGTGTACCCGGTTCCGTTGAGGCGGTCGCCGTGTGCGGACCCAAGCAGAGATGGGCTGGTGACACCCGTCGGTCCAACGCCGGCCGGATACGCGGTCGCAGAGTCGGTCGGTACCGGAGCGGGCGTCACCGGCGTCGGCGAGCCGTCGCCGCCGCTGAACCCGAATCCCCCACAGCCTGCGGTAACGACGACGGTGAGGACGAGTAGCTGCCACCCTGCGTTCCTCGCCATGCTATAACAAACCATTCAGATCGAAATAAGTCTGCGGATCGCAATTTACCCGGAATCTGTCGGCCTGTAGATGTTAAATCGTTAGTTAACCTACCGAAACTATTATGATATATACACACACCGTATGGAACATGCCAACTAATGGCAGATCGGTCAACCGACGACAGTTGCTGAAGAGTACGGGCGTCGCAGGTGTGGCAGGGCTAACAGGACTGGCCGGTTGCTCCGGTGGCGACGGTGGCGACGGCGGTGGTGGCGACGGTGGCGACGGCGGTGGTGGCGACGGCGGCGACGACTACCCGTCGCTCGGGAACTTCCCGGTCGAGGGCGACACGGTCACGTTCGGGTTCAACGTGCCACAGTCCGGACCCTACTCGTCTGAGGGGCAAGACGAACTCCGGGCGTACGAACTCGCCCAGAAACACCTCAATAACGGGGGTGGCTGGGTGGACAGCTTCGAGGACCTCAGCGGAGACGGCGTCCTTGGCTATACGGTCGAGTCGGTGAACGGCGACACAGCGACCGACGCCGACACCGCCCGACAGGCCGCTTCGCGGATGATAAACCGGGATGACGTAGTGATGATCTCTGGTGGCTCCTCCAGCGCGGTGGCCATCGCCGTCCAGGGCCTCTGCCAGCAGGAGAAGGTCATGTTCATGGCCTGCCTGACTCACTCCAACGACACGACCGGAAAAGACTGCGCCCGGTACGGCTTCCGGGAGATGTTCAACGCGTACATGACCGGACAGGCGCTTGCGCCGGTGCTCGAAAGCGAGTACGGCTCGGATAACTCCTTCTACCAGCTGTACGCCGACTACTCCTGGGGCCAGACCGTCCAGGAGTCGATGAACCAGTTCCTCTCGGAAATCGGCTGGGAGCAGGTCGATAGCGTGCCGACGCCGCTCGGGACCAGCGACTTCTCGTCGTACCTCTCGGAGGCAGCAAACAGCGGCGCGGACGTGTTGCTGCTCGACCACTACGGGCTGGACGGCGCGAACTCCGTCTCCCAGGCCGTCGATGCCGGTATCGACGAGGACATGGAAATCGTCGTCCCGCTATACAACCGACCGATGGCACAGGCCGCCGGCGGGGCTATCGAGGGCGTCTTCGGAACGATTGCTTGGGACTCCCAGATCGACAACGAGCCCTCGAACGCGTTCACGGAGGTGTTCCAGAACGAGTACGACCGTGTTCCCTCTGGCCCGGCCCAGCTCGCCTACGCCCAGACGCTCCAGTACGCGGCTGCCGCCGAGCGGGCGGGAACGTTCTACCCGCCGGAAGTCATCCGCGAACTGGAAGACTACAACTACAACAATATCGGCATGGGCGAGGAGACGATGCGGGCCTGCGACCACCAAGCCCAGCGAGCGATTCCAGTTGCCCGCGGACTCCCGGAGAGCGAACAGGGCGACGGGAACTTCATCGAAATCGTCGAGGTCACGTCCCGGGACGATGTCGGATACGCGTGCGATTCCGGGCCGGCCGCGGAGTGTGAACTCGGCGAATACGGCGACGAATAGGCCATAATCCCGACAGGGGACCGCTTCCCTCATGATTTATAGTTCATGAGGTCGCCTTACTTGATACACAAAAACTAGCATGATTAGGAATACGCAGATAGTACGAGCGGAGTGCAGTGGGGGGAGTCCGACGTGACGCTACTCGCGGACATCCTCACTATCTTACTAAACGGGTTGCAACAGGGTGCGATTTACGTCCTACTCGCGGTTGGACTGTCGATTATCCTTGGGACACTGAAGTTCGTGAATTTCGCCCACGGGGCACTGTACCTCGTCGGCGCGTATCTGGGGCTGTTCATAACTGGTCAGGTCCCGTTGAACAACGGCCAGTTAGCAGAGTGGGGCATCCAGTCATACGGCATCGGTCTGGGGTTCGTCGCCGCGCTCATCATCGTGCCGATTGTCGTGTTCGTCGTCGGCCTCCTGATGGAGCGATTCGTCGCACAGGCGTTCTACGACCGCCCCGACACTGACCAGATTCTCGTGACCTTCGGGCTCGCAATCATCGTCCAGGAACTGCTCCGGGCGCTGCTTGGCGGGAACAGCCAGCCGTTCCCACAGCCATCGTGGGCATCCGGCCCCATCGCGTTGCCCGTCGTTGGGAACTTCCCGCGCTGGCGACTCGGCGTCATCGCGATTACGGCAGTCCTCGTCCTGGGCGTGTACGGCCTCGTTGAGTACACTGACTTCGGACTCATCGTCCAGGCCGGTACCCTCGACGGTGAGATGGTTCGCCTCCTGGGAATTAAACTGAGCCGGCCGTACCTCGTCGTGTTCGGCATCGGTGCTGCACTCGCCGGCGTGGCTGGTGTCGTTGGCGGTCCGCTCGCCAATGTCAATCCGAACATCGGGACTGAACAGTTGGTTCCGGCGTTTCTGACTGTCGTTATCGGCGGCGTCGGGAAAATAGAGGGGGCCGTCGTGGCCGGGCTGATGCTTGGAACCCTACAGGTGCTCCTCATCCAGACTGGGTACGCCGCCTGGAGTCAGGTCGGTATCTACGCGCTCGCGGCACTCGTCTTGCTGGTGCGTCCGCAGGGTCTGCTGGGCTCGGAGGTGGACGTCTCATGAGCGACGAACCGGGTGACGCGACCGCCACGGCAGCGGCCGACGCTGAGGCGGAGGTCACCGGCGGCCTCGCCGACCGGTGGGCCAGCTTCCGCGACCGGGAGATATCGACGGTACTGCTCACAGTCGTGGGCGTGGCCGTCTTCCCGTTCCTCTTCAACAACTACCTCAACGGCTACACGCAGCTGGCGACGCTGATTCTCATCTACGGTATCTTCGCCGTTGGGTTCGACATCCTGCTGGGGTACACCGGCCTGCTGTCGTTCGGTCACGCCGTCTTCTTCGGGGGCGCAGCCTACGCCGCCGGTATCTTCAGCGCGAGCGTCAGTAGCTCGCCGCTGCTGGTGTTGCTCGCCGGCACGGCGTTTGCCGTGTTGCTGGCGTGGATCGTCGGCTTCCTGTCGCTGCGCCGCGGTGGGATTTATTTCGCCATCCTGACGCTGACGTTCGGCCAGATGTCGTTCTACCTAGCGGCCTCGCCGCTGGCCTTCCTGACGAACGGTGAGAACGGCTTCACCTCCGTGGACATCGGCAGCCTGCTGGGCGTCATCGACATCCACGGCGGCGTGCCGTTCCCGCTGTCGATGCTGGTCGACAACATGCTGTACGTGTTCGTGGCCGTCATGACGGTGCTGTCGGTCGCGATGGCGAACCGCATCCTCCACTCGCCGTACGGGACCGTGTTCCGCGCGATTCGAGAGAACGAGCGGCGGGCGGAGTTCGTCGGCCTCGACGTCTGGCGGTACAAGCTGATGGCGTTTATCATCTCGGCTGCCTTCGCCGGCATCGCCGGGAGCCTGTTCGCCATTGAGGGGAACTACGTGCCACTGGAGTCGCTGTACTGGACCGAATCCGGCCGCGTCGTCATCATGACTGTGCTCGGCGGCGTCGGGTCGCTGTTCGGGCCGCTGTTCGGTGCCGGCCTGTACCTGTACATCGAGAACATCGTCAGCGGGTTCGAGACGCTCGGCCCGTTCTGGCACCTCATTCTTGGTATCGTATTCGTCGTCGCTGTCGTCCTCTTCCCCAACGGGATCTGGGGCGGTATCGACTACCTTCGTGACATGGTTGTCGGGGGTGAGGACGAATGACGGTCCTCAAAACGGAACAGCTCACCAAGCAGTTCGGCGGCCTCACGGCCGTCGATGAGGTGGACCTGGAGATAGAACAGGGGGAGGGCGTGAGCCTCATCGGCCCCAATGGCGCGGGGAAGTCGACGTTCATCAACCTCGTCACCAGGCGGCTCGAACCGAGCTACGGCGAGATCGCGTTCCAAGGGGATTCCATCATCGGGATGGACCCACACGAGGTTGTCCAGCGAGGGATGAGCAAGTCCTTCCAGACGGCCTCTATCTTCCCCGAACTAACCGTCAAGGAGAACGCGACCATCGCGGCGCTGGCGGCCGAGCACGGCTCGTTCCGGTTCAATTTCTTCCGGAATCAGAACAGCTACCCGGCGGTCGACGAACTGGCGAACGAGGTCCTCGAGTCGGTCGGCCTGTACGACGAGCGGGAGAATCAGGCCGATAGCCTCGACTACGGGAACAAGCGCCGGCTCGAACTCGGCATCGCGCTGGCCGCCGAGCCGGATATGCTGTTGATGGACGAACCGACTGCCGGAATGAGCCCCGACGAAACGAAATCGACCGTCAAGCTCATCAAGCGAGTCAAGGAGGACCTCGACCTGACCTTCCTGCTTGTCGAACACGACATGGAGATCGTCTTCGACATCTCGGACCGAATCGTCGTCCTCAACCGCGGAGCAGTCATCGCGGAAGGGACGCCGACGGAAGTACAGAACGATCCTGCGGTACAGGAAGCGTATCTTGGAGGTGTCGAAGAATGACGCTGCTCGACGTGGACAACATCAACGGCTACTACGGCGAGAGCCACATCATCCAGGACGTGTCGATGAACGTCGATGACGGCGAAATCACGGCCCTGCTGGGCCGAAACGGCGCGGGGAAGACCTCGACACTCCGGTGTATCTCCGGGGCGACGCCGCCGGATGTCCGGAGCGGCCGTATCGAGTTCGACGGAACGGACATCACGAACCAGCCGCCAGAGGACATCGCCGTCCGCGGCATCTCGCTGGTCCCGGAAGAACGGCGCGTGTTCACTGATCTGACCGTCGCCGAGAACCTCCACCTCGCGGACACCGTCCGCAACAAGTCGAACACCTGGCGGCGGAAGCTCGACTTCCGCGACGAAGGGATGTCGACGGCGGAGATCTACGAGTACTTCCCGCGACTCGACGAGCGACGCTCCCAGAAGGCCGGCACGCTCTCGGGCGGTGAGCAGCAGATGCTCGCTATCGCCCGCGCGCTCCATCAGAGCACCGACCTGTTGATGCTCGACGAGCCGTACGAGGGGCTGGCCCCCCAGATCATCGAGTCCGTCGAGAACGCCATCGAACGTATCAGCGAGGACGGGACGACGATACTGCTGGTCGAGCAAAACGCCGTAGCGGCGATGAAGATTGCCGACCGGTGTTACGTGCTGGATCGCGGAGAAGTGGTCTTCGAGGGACCCGCCGAGGAACTACAGCAAGATCAAGAAACGCGCGACAAATATCTGGGTGTCTGAATGTCGGACACAAGCTCTCCCGAAGCGCTGCTTGACGCGCTGCAGTCGGAAGGCGTTGCCGTCATCGACGAGGAGACGGACGAAGTCAGCACGACAGAGGCATTCGAGGCCGACCGCGAGGTGTACTACGACACCTACGTCACGATGGGCGACGCGGAGTTCCACGAGTCCGTCGCCGACGTGTTCGGCCTCGATTCGGCTGCCGAAGCGGCCGAGCGCGTCGACGAACTCGACGTCTCGCGTGAGGAGTTCGCCACGTTCCTGACCCTGCGGTCGAACGTCGACGGCTCCTACACCACCGTGGAACTGACGACGATGGCACAGATGGCGACCGAACTGGGACCGGAGACGCCGGTCCCCGACGGGGTCGAACATCTAGACGACGACAGCTACGAGGCCTTCGTCGACGCCCACGAGCGGTGTGTCGTGACCGTATGGAAGCTGTTCTGTGACCCCTGCGAAGCGATGAAAGAACAGTTAGACGACGTCCTGGCCGCGTTCCCGGACGGCGTTCCGGTCGGCGGCGTCGCCGGCGAGCGGTCGCCGGAGTTCTGTCGGTCAGTCGGTGTCAACGCGGCGCCCGCCGTCGTGCTGTTCGAGGACGGCGACCCCGTCGAGCGGATCACCGGCCGGACGGACCCGTCGCCGCTCGCTAAGCGGGTCGAAGAAGTGTACGGCGTCTGACCGCGGCGTTACTCTTCTTCGCCGCTACAGACCAGCACGGAGCGGTCCGTGCCCAGAATCACGCTCTGTGTGACGCTGCCGAACAGCACTTTACCCGTCGGCGTCCGCTTGCGCCCGGCGACGACAATCATGTCAGCGTCCTGCTCGTCAGCTAGCCGGAGGATGGCGTCAGCCGGTTCGCCGCTCGACTCTTCCAGAGCCACCTCGACGCCAGCCTCTTCGAGAGCTTCCCGTGCCCGGCGGATAGAGGCCACCTGATCGACGGACGCACCTTCGGGGTTCTCCTCGAAGTCGTGTAGCAACGTGACGCGGACCTGGCTGGCGTCCATCGGAATCTCGGTTATCGCTTCCGCGATGGCGGTCCCACGAGCCTCACTTTTGTCTATCCCAGCGACAATTTCGTACATGCTCGCTTTATCCGTAGGACGGGCCAACCCTTAGTTCTGGCCCGGATTTCGAATATAAATCATCAAAATAGCGTAGGGTATCACAGCCCGCGACTCGACACAGCGGCGTCAGTCGCCGAACGGCCCCATGCCGCCGCCCATACCGCCCATGCCGCCACCACCGCCACCGCCCTGCTGCATCTGTTTCATCATCCGCTCCATGTCGCCGTCGCCCATGCCCTGGAACTGCTTGAGCATCTGCTCCATCTGCTTGTGCTGCTGGAGGAGTTCACGCACGCGCTCCTCGGGCTTGCCCGAGCCGCGACAGATGCGTTCGGTCCGGGACTGACCAACGACGCGGGGGTTCTCCAGTTCCTCCTCAGTCATCGAGTCCATGATAACGTCGAAGTCACGCATCCGCTCCTGTGTCACGTCCATCGCGTCGTCGGGGAGCTGATCCATCAGCCCGCCGCCCAGGCCGGGAATCATGTCCATCACCTGGTCGAGCGGCCCCATGTTGTTCATCGTCTGCATCTGCTTGCGCATGTCCTTGAGGGTGAACTGCCCCTCTAGCATGTCCTCGGGGTCCCAGTCCTCGTCGTCGCCCTCCTGGGTCTCCTCCATCGCGCGCTCGACGCGCTCGGTGAGCTGTTTGAGGTCGCCCATGCCGAGCAGTCGAGAGATGAACCCCGACGGTTCGAAGCGCTCGATGTCCTTGACCGTCTCCCCGGAACCGAGGAAGGCGATGGTGGAATCGGTCTCGTTGACGGCGGCGAGCGCGCCGCCACCTTTCGCCGTCCCGTCGAGTTTGGTGATGACGACGCCGTCGATGCCGATGGCTTCCTCGAAGTCGGCGGCCTGGCTCTTGGCGCTCTGGCCCATCGCCGCGTCCAGCACGAGCAGGTCCCGGTCGGGCTGGACCTCCTGCTCAATGCGCTCGATCTGTTCGATGAGTTCCTCGTTCAGGCCGTCACGACCTGCCGTGTCGACGATACGAACGTCCGCGTTCGCCGTCGCTTCCAGCCCGTCGCGGGCGATCTTCACCGGGTCGTCCTCGTCGGGGTCGCCGTAGAAGTCGACCTCAGCTCGTTCGGCCATCTCCTTGGACTGGTCGTACGCACCGGGCCGGTCCGTGTCAGTCTGGATGATAGCCGGCCGGAGTCCTTTCGTCGAGAACCACCACGCCATCTTCGCGGCCGTCGTCGTCTTCCCCGACCCGTACAGGCCGGCGAGCATGATGGTCTGCTCTTCTAGTGGGAGTTCGGTCGACTCGCCGACGAGGTCGACCAGTTCCTCGTATACGATTCGCAGGACCCAGTCCCGCGGGGTCGTCCCCGCCGGCGGTTCCTCATCCAGCGCGCGTGTTTCGATGCTGTCGGAGAGGTCCTGCACGAGCCCGACATCCACATCGGCCTGCAACAGCGACCGCTGAATCTCCTTGACGATGTCCTCGATGTCTTCTTCAGAGAGCCGGGACTTCCCCCGGAGGTCGTCAAGTGTCCCCCGGAGTGAACTCCCCAGATTGTCGAGTACCATTGTTGGCGCGAGATACGCGACGGTGCGGGTAAAGGCTTGTTGTCGGGCCGCCACGCCCTGGCTGGGAGCGGAACCGACTCCCTCCGCGCGGGAACTACATGATTAAAATTCGCTTTCGCCTGTGACGAAAGGGTCAAGCGTTCGAACCGATTGGGCACCAACATGGCCGTTCTCGGGCAGCTCGGGTTCATGGTCGCATTCCTTTCGACCGGCGTCGCTGCCGGTCACTTCGGGCTGCTGACCGAGCGGCGGACGGATATCCTCACCACACTCGTCTTTACCGTCGCGCTGCCGGCGCTCATATTCCGGTCTACCTACACCCGCCCGTTACAGGAGATTATCTCGCCGGCGCTCCTCGGGGGGTTCTGGGCCGTCATCGGACTGACGATAGCGCTGGGCTGGCTCGTCCATCGACGGATGGAGTCAGCGGGTCGCCGGAGCGTGTCGGTCGTGCAGTCGTATCACAGCAACATGGGGTTTCTCGGCCTGCCGCTCGTGGCGGCGACGATGGACAGCGAAGCGACAGCCGTCGCCAGCGTCATCCTCGGCATCGGCGCGGTGACTCACGTCCCGGTGACGGTGTTCCTGCTGGTCCGCATCAACGGCAGCGACGCCTCGCTGCTGGGCGAATGCAAGAAACTCGTGACGAACCCGGTCCTCATCGCGCTGGCGGCCGGCATCACAGCCTCGGTCCTGTCGCTGTCCGTTCCGGAGTCACTCATCGGTGCACTCGGCGTGCCGGCCGAACTGGCGCTGCCGGTCGCGCTGCTGTGTATCGGTGCGACGCTTGACACGGACCTCCCGATGGCTGACCTGCAGAAGACCGTCAGCGTCGTCGGGCTGAAGGTGCTATGGATGCCGGCGCTGGCGTGGCTGGTGTACTCCTCGCTGTCGATGGACACGACGGCGCTGAGCGCGGCGGTCGTGATGCTCGGCACCCCAACGGCGGTGTCGACGTACGTCTACACGACGGAACTCGGCGGCGACGCGGCGTTTGCCTCGCTAAACGTCTTCACGTCGACGGTCGTCTCCATCGGAACGCTTTCGCTTCTCGTCTGGCTGTTCACCTGACACTGCGCCGTGGGCACGCTTTTGCCCGCCGACGCCCCCACCGACGATATGGGCTATCATCAGATCGACCCACGGGACCTGTCAGAAACCGAGGACTACCCCTGTGACCGGCGCGGCATCTCCGACGCCGCCGAACTCCACGCGCTCCATGCGGCCACCTACGAGATGGCCCCCGGCGAGGACCTCTCGCGGACCTACCACTACCACGAGACGCGCGAGGAACTGTTCTACGTCCTTGAGGGGACACTTCACGTCGAAACGCCCGACGGGGAGTACGTTGTCTCGTCCGACGAAGCGTTCGTCGCCGAACCGGAAAGCCCACACCGTGCCCACAACCCTGCTGATGCCGACGAGTCGGTTACTGTGCTGGGCGTCGGCGCGCCGCCGACTGATATCGCGCGCCCGTACAACCCGGACGCCTAGCGAGTGAGCCGGCGGTTCAGACACGCTTTTCAGCCACCCCACCACAGTTGCGCCTATGACGAGCAAACAGGCGGTACAACAGGAACTGGTCGACAGCGGCGTCACGGCAGTCCTGCGCGGGATTCCCGAGGAGAAAATGGTCGACGTGGCGACGGCGGTCCACGAGGGCGGCGTCACGGCGCTGGAGCTGACGGCCGACGCAAAGCGCTGTTCGGACATGATCGCCGCCGTCGACAAGGCCCTCGACGATACCGACGCCATCATCGGGGCCGGGACAGTCATGGACGCCGCTGCCGCCCGAAACGTCATCGAGGCCGGCGCGGAATTCGTCCTCGCACCGAACCTCAACGAAGAGGTCATCGACGTGTGTAACCGCGAGGGCGTCCTCGCGATTCCGGGCGTCATGACGCCGACGGAGGCCGCCGACGCGATGGAAGCTGGCGCGGACATCCTGAAGATGTTCCCCGCCTCGACTGTCGGCCCGGGCCACATCGGCGCGCTGCAGGGGCCGCTTGGCGATGTCCCGATTATGCCGACTGGTGGTGTCTCGACGGACAACGTCGGGGAGTACTTCGACGCCGGCGCGGTCGCCGTCGGCGCAGGCTCGGCGCTGGTCAACTACGAGGCCATCGAAAACGACGACATGGACGGTGTCCGCGAGCAGGCCGCGGCATTCGTCGACGCCGTTGAAGCCGCCCGAGAGTAACACCAGACGTACCCGGCCGGACAGAACGCGGTCCGGCACGGCGTCAGCGGCTTATGTGCCGGTTTCGTTGGCAGTCGTTTCGTTGCCCGACTCGTTTCCGGCCGTGTCGGTCTCATTACCGGGCAGACCGGTTTCGTTATCCGGCAGTTCGGTCTCGTTGCTTGGCAGGTCTGTTGCGTTGCCCGGCCCCTCGGTATCGTTGCCGGGTATGTCGGTTTCGCCGTCCGGCATCCCGGTCTCGTTTTCGTCGAATTCCGTCTGGGTATCGGTTCCAGTTTCGCCCTCGGTGTCGGACGCAGTCTCCATCGCCGGTTCTGTGTCGTCTTCCGTCATCGCATCAGTCGCTGCTGCCGTGGGTGTGTTCGGGGCTTCACCACCTCCGCCGTCAGTTTCCATCGTGCCGTTCCCGCCGCTACCGCCAGTGTCACTACAGCCAGCGAGCGCTACGAGTGCGCCGCCTGCGATTTTGATAACGTTTCGTCGAGTTGTGAGTCGTCCCATAGCGTTTGCCCGAAGACCACCAGGGCAGTTTATGAATGGCCTGCTAAGCGTCTGACAGGGAGCCGACGGAACGAATTAGACACATCCGAAGGTGGGCCGGTCCACAGAACAACGATAAACAGTCTGTGCCAGACCCTGATTCGTTCAAAGCCAGTATTTCGTCCGGTTCACCGGGAGTTCTGGCTTTGATTGCCCAGACATTGAGGTGTCGCGGTGTTGTTCGGTGCCCGGCTTATATGTATGCATACTGTTCCCAAGCAGTTATCAAACACATAGACATCTGCGCCTCTGGGAATGCCGGCCTGCTCCGCACTGTGACGGACAGCCGTTCACCGGTCAGAACTCATCCACTCAGCCCCGTTTAGCAACGTAATAACGCGTGTGTCCAGCAGCAGTCTCCAGCCTGCGGGAACTCCCATCGCCGCAGTTCTCGTCACTGCCAACTGAGACAGCGGGCAGCAACTCGCCCCCGCCAGTTACGACCGCTGCTCGTCAACAGGGAGAGGACGATCATCCGGAGACGGCCCGACGAGTTCAGGTGCGACATCAGCCGGCGCGGCTTGCCGACAGTAGTGGCCGTCAGACATCGCTATCTCCCCCGTTGACAACATCGCTGGAAACGTCGCGTCGTTCGGTTGTCTGCATTGGTGTCACGCTACGATAGTGTGTACGTCAGAGATGCACAGCGAGTGACTTCAGCGCGCTCCTGTCGGCGAAAACGACCACACCTCCGCTCATGTAGTAATATTTGCCGCATCGAGTGCAGTGGGCCCTCGGCAGAAGCGTGTGACCGCTCCGTGTTTTCCACGCACAGGGTGCACAATAGCTACGCACAGCCCGGAGGCTGCGGCAACAATAACCGCAAAGTAAGAGGCCTACTCGCCGATGAGACTGTCGACGATTTCCTCGGGGTCGAACGGTTCGAGGTCGTCGTAGTCTTGGCCGGTCCCCAAGAAGAGAATTGGCTTGCCGGTGACGTGGGCGACGGAGATAGCCGCACCGCCCTGCGGGTCGGCGTCGGCTTTCGTCAGAATCGCTCCGTCGATTTCGGCCGCGTCGTTGAATTCGCGCGCCCGATTGACGGCGTCCTGACCCGCGACCGCCTCGTCCACGAACAGCGTCATGTCGGGGTCGATGTTGCGGTCGATCTTCGCCAGTTGGGCCATCAGGTCATCGGAGGTGTGGAGTCGGCCAGCCGTATCGCCAAGCACCACGTCGATGTCGTTGGCCTTTGCGTACTCGACGGCATCGTAGACAACCGCCGTCGGATCCGACCCCTGCTCGTGGGTAATGATCTTCTTGTCGAGGTTCTCGGCGTGTTTCTCCAGTTGCTCGTTCGCGCCAGCGCGGTAGGTGTCGCCGTTGGCGAGCACCGTCGAGAGTCCACGGTCCTCGAAGTACTGGGCGAGTTTCGCAATTGAGGTCGTCTTCCCGACGCCGTTGACGCCGGTGAACACGATGGTGACGGGCTTGTCCGCCTGCTGGACGCGCTCGTCGAAGTCGAACTGGCCGACGTTGATGACATCGTACAGCGACTCTCGGAGTGCGTCCCGGACGAGGTTCCCCGTGCTAGAGAGCCGTCTGCGGGTCTGGCCCGTGAGATTCTCCTTGACGCCGTCGAGGATTTCGTTGGCGACGCTCATCTCCACGTCGCTCGACAGCAGCGCCAGTTCGAGGTCGTCGAGGTGGCTCTGCAGGTCCTCCTCCTCGATGACCGTCTTCCCGGTCGCCATGAGCTTCGCCTTCGCGGCGAGGCCGCGGCCACCGTCGTCTTCCTCAGACTCCGAATCGGCTTCGGACTCCGAGTCCTCCTCGGTCGCCGCGGCGGTGTCCGACTGTGACTCGTCGTCGGGGACCGCGTCCGTGTCTTCGAGTTCCGTAGCCGACGCTGTGGCTGACTCCTCTGTCGCCACAGAGTCCGCTGCTGGCGGTTCAGCGTCAGCCTGTTGCTGGTCGGTCTCGGCTGTCGCTTCCGCCACCCGCGTGTCGTCTTCGGACGGCTGTGCGTCCGGTGCGGGCTCGGATTCAGTCTCTGCATCGGCAGGCACGTCCCCATCTGCCTCGCCGGCGTCCGGTTCGTCCTCCGCTTCGAGCGCGTCGTCGTCGACATCTTCCTCGACGTCGCTCGTGAACCCGCTGAGTTTGTCCTTCAGTCCGTCGAACATGGCGGCCTTACTCGTCTTCCTGCTCTTGCTGTTGCATCATCTGCTGCATCTGCTGCTGTTGCATCTGCTGGGCCTGCTGTTCGAGTTCCTCCATCTCGGTCTCGACTTCGGCCTTCTCTTCCTGCAGGTCGCTGATGTGGTCGTCCAGCGTTTCCTTCTTGGTTTCCAGCGTGTCGACAGCGCCGTCCTGTTCGCGCTCTGCGGAGTAGCCGCCACCGAGAGAGACGACAACCTCGTCGATGTCCTCGATAGTCGCGCGGATGTAGGCGTCGCCGCCGAGCGGGACCTGCACCGTGGAGCCGGAGTCGAGCGTTTCGATGGCCTCGATGGCTTCGTCGATGTTCGTCTGCTTCTCGCGGAGGCGTTCGATTTCCTCGTCGATGGCGTCGACTTCCTGCTCCATCTGTTCGATTTCCTGTGCGACCTGCTGCATCTGACCGCCGCCACCGCCGCCACCGCCCATCATGCTGCCACCTCCTCGATTGTGATCTGCGTGCGCTTGAGGTTGTGCTGGGAGCCGAAGTCGCTGTAAACGCGCTCCTCAGCGACGTTCTCGTTTGGCGCCTCGACCTCCTTCTCGAACTCCTGTGGGCCGTCTCGGGCCGGGAAACTACCGCGAACAGTGTACGTGCTCATACACGCAGATGCGGGCAGGGCAGGGAAGTATCTTCCCCTTCCGCCTTTTTCGAGTAACGCAACTGTCCGCGACAGAACCAACCAGTATTCACCACTCTCAGACCCGGGCAGTCCGGTACCGACATATCAAGAAACGGGCGAAATACCTCTATTCACTGGGTTCTGGCGCGTACACCATATCACCACCACACTCCGGGCAGGACGGCCGGAGCACACCTGTCGAGTAGTCACACTTCCGGCAGACGAGGCGGTTCTGGTCTTCCGCAGTCGGTGTTCGCTGGACCATACGTGATGTTTGGGAACGCACTATATTATTCTTTGACACGATCTATCATGGTCACTGACCCCGGCGGATTTGGCCGGACACCACATACGTTGAGATATGAGCGAGACAACCTACCAGTGTGAGTGTGGTGCGACTCTGCGCTTCAGGCAGGATTTGACGCTGGAGCGGGGCGGGACCAGCCGGTCCTGGGCGTGTGCTGACTGTGGACTACCCGTTCCGGGCGTGGTGGCAGAGAAACTCAGCCACCAGCATCCATCCTGAGTGGTGAAAGAGAAGTCGCGTCAGTCGATGTAGCCCAGCGCCTGGTCGATACGGCCCAGTTCCGGCCCGGAGGTGTCCGAACCACAGACGTAGCCGTGATCGTTCGCGACCAGCCCGGAGCCGACGAGCGGGCCACCGTAGTTGATGGTCCCGATGTCGGCCGGCACGTCGAGGATGTCCTCAAGGGCATCGAGTTCGCCGTCAGTGGCCTTCGGATGGCAGAGGACGCCCTTGTTGGTGGCGACGGCGGCGGTCCCGACAGTCGTGACACCGGCGATGACACCGCGTTCGATGGGTACGTCTAGCCCGTCCTTGATCGCCTGCACGGCCTCTCTGGAGAGGTCGGGGTGGACGTACGCGCCGTAGTCGTTACAGCAGACGACGTTGCCGGCGGCGTTGATCCGGCCGGGCAGCCGCGTCACGGGCACGTCGACGACGTCCTGAATCCGTTCGATTTCGGTCTCGCGGACGCGTTGGGAGACGACTAGCCCGTTCTCGTTGCCGGTTGCGAGCGCGCCGACGGTCCCGGAGCGGCCAACGGTGGTCGGCACGGCCGGAACGTCGAGTTCGTCGCTCAGGTCGTCAAGCAGCGATTCGTCTAAGTCTGGGCGAACCAGCACGCAGTCGTCGGTCGCACGGGCGAACACACCCACGTACGACGACCCGGAGAAAGCCGCGCGGAGCAACGTTACTCTGCGGTCTCTGCTTCGACGATGGCTTCGCCCTCTTCCTCGAAGCGGGCGGCGCGAACACGGATTTTGCTCGGCGTGTTGGCGCGACCGTGGGCCCAGGCCGCCTCGTTGATGGAGGGGTCCAGACGGACGGCGTCCTCGTCGACAGAGAAGTGCTTGGCGAGGTGCTCGCGGATGAGGACCATCGCTTTATCTGCGCGCTTGTGGTTCGGTTCGGCTCGCGCGTCTCGGAGCGGGACGGTGACGACACGCTCCTCGAAGTCACTGGCGCTCATTATTCGTCAGTATCGTTGCGCCGCCAGTGGCGTCGTTTGTGGTTGCGCTGGACCTCGCGGTCCGTCTTGAGCATGACCCAGGCCGGGACTCGACTGTTCTGGTTGTCGAGTTTGGCCAGTCGCTTCTTCGTAGCCTTCGATTTCTTACCCATGGTATGGTGCTTGTTCCGTGCCGTGGTTTAAATTCCTTCCTTTTCGAACCCGTTATCAGCGACTATAACTGCGGACGTAGAACTAAGTAGAGCGCAACCCTGATTATCAATGGATGAAGCGCCGGAGATTCCTCCAGACAGTGGGTGTCGGTGCAACAGCCGTCGGCTCTGGTTGCATGGGTGGTGGCGGCGAAGTCGTCGTCAGCGTGAAGCAGGATGTCAGAGTCGAGCCACACGAGGCGTGGATAAAAGAGCGGATTCCGGACGTATCTGACCCCGGCGGTGAGTTACAGTATATTGTCAAGTCTGAGACGCCGTTCAACGTGTACTTCTTCACTGACCGTGCGCAGTTCAAGCAGTACGATGCGTATATCAAGGGTCGAGAACCGGACGAGACACCGCCGGGGAACCCCAAATTCAGCCAGACAGCAGTTCAGCCAAAGGGGTCGGATATCTATCAGGCGTCGACAGACGACGGCGGCGCACGGGAGTCACTTGACGAGCCCGGACCGTACTTTTTCGCCGTCGACCACTCGAACTACCGGATGGAAACCCGGGTTGACGACTACGACGACCCGCTAAAGGCCTTCGTCGATCTCACCGTCATCCGGAACAGGCTCCCATTCTAAACGAACGCCAGCGGCACCATCGCCAACACGCCGACAGCGACGCCAGCGAGGAGTTCGCGTTTGCCCCCACCCGGCAAACCGCCGCCGTACTCCAGCGCCTCTGGGACGAACTCCGTGAGCACGAGATACACCATCGCTCCGGCGGCGAAGCCAAAGCCGAACGGGAGAAACGCCTTCGCCAGCGTGACGAAGTAATACGCGATAACGGCCCCAAGCGGCTGTGGCAGCGAGGAGAACACTGCCCACCAGACCATCTTCCACTCGCTGACGCCCAGCGAGCGGAGGGGGATGGCGATGGCAGTCCCCTCGGGGATATTGTGGATAGAAATGGCGACCGTCATGAACACTGCCAGCAGCGGGACGGAGACACCGACGAGACTCACGGCGGAGTCTGGCGTCGCCGATTCCAGCCCAAGTTCCGCGAAGGAGACGCCGACAGCCACGCCTTCCGGGAAGCTATGGACAGTCAAAATGCCCAGAATCAGCAGGAGTTTCGTGAAATCCGCCTGTTCGAACTCTTTGGGTGACCTGTCGAAGTCGTCCAGAAGTTCGTGCGCCACGGCCACAAGCGCGACCCCGGCAAGGATTCCGGGAACCAGCAGCACCGGCGACCCGTAGGATAGCCCTTCCCGGACGAGGCCGAACAGCGAGGCGGCGACCATGATCCCCGAGGCTAACCCCCACAGCAGGACGTTCCATCGGTCAGAGAACTCATCCACCAGAAAGAACGGGATCGCACCGAGGCCGGTGGCGAGTGCCGTAAGCAACCCCGCGACAAACACGAAGACGACGTTCTCGACGGCGACCATATCGGTCCTACGCCACTCGGACCGATAAAAATTGTCACTAACCTGATTTGTTTTGGCTAACCTAAACGGGCAGCCAGACGCTGTCGATAGCTACTCGGGGGTCTAATTGACGCCCCTGGAAGGAATACCGGCCATGCCACAGCGGTCGCAACGCCGTCGCGCAGCTCGTATAAATATTATTACAATAAGCGCCGGCCAGAACCGTCTGTCTGGAAGTCGGACCGGCGTAGCCGTCTGACTGTGACAACACACGTTTACAGCGGCACCGATTCGACGGTCCGGTACGTCGGTCCGTCGGGGCCCAGCTCACTCTCCTTGAGTCGGATTTCCTCGACCAGCAGGCGACCCACGTCGGGGTCGTCGTTCTCGACTGCGTTCTGTACTGTCTCTTTGCCGCCGGCATGGTCCACTCTGGCGACGGTCGCGTGGGGTGTGAACTCGTGGTCTGTCGGCTCGAACCCCATCGCGGCGGTCCTCTCTTCGATAGCGTCGTGCAGCGCAGTCAGTCTCGTGCCACCTTGGCCCTCGCGGACGCCAACCCAGACAACGCTGATATAGGACAGCGACGGAAAGACGCCGAAACCGCCGAAATCGGCTTCGAACGGCTCGATGCCGCTGTCTTCGACCGCGGTTTCGAGCGCGGTGACGATGTCACCGACACGGTCCGGGTCTGTATCGCCAAGGAACTTCAACGTGATATGAGCCTGTTCGGGGTCGGTCAGTCGAAGACCCGATACCCCGTCGAAGCGCGCCTGTACGTTCGCAACCGCGTCTTCGAGCCCGTCCAGGTCGACGCTGACGAACAGGCGCTTGGCCATAGCTAGCGGTTCCGGTCGTGTCCGCAAGAAAGCTACGACGGGTCAGTGGCTGCTGTGCTCCGGGGCCGTATACCACCGCCAGAGACTGTGTCCGAGCCCCAGAGCGACCATTGCGACCGCGATGCCGAAGAGAGCGGGGACGGCGGTGTCGGGCAGCAGTGTGAGGGAGAGCCGAGCGAGGATGGCCGCCACGAGCAGGAGACCCACCCGTGCTCGTTCTCGGGGCGTCTCTGCCGGACTGGACACCCAGCGCCAGAACCTCGATAGCTGCGCGTGGTAGCGCCCAACGAGAGCCGCCAGAACGACCGTCCCAGCAACGCCCACTCCAGCGGCGGGCAGTGACAGCGGGACCGCGTTGGCGGTGATAGCGGCCCAGCCGACGACCGCGAACACACCCCCGGAGAAGACGAGCAACGCGTCTACTGCCAGTGGGTCCCGCATATCCGGGAATTCGACCGCAGGACACCTATATCTTCACGAGCCGTGGACGTAGCCCTTAACCGGATTGGCCGTCAATCAGGAGGCATGACAGACCACGACGACGACCACGCTTTCTCCGAGGGGCAGGGGTTCGACGACCCCTACGAGGGGTTCGACCTCGAACCCCCGGAGTTCGAGGTCGACCCGGACAAGGTCGACCCCGTCGACTCCCGTGTCGTCACTGACCTGCTGGACCAGCGGAACATCTCCTCCGACGCCGTCGACCCCGAGCAGCTGCTCGATGTCGGGCTGGAGTACATGCACATCAACCGTCACGAACAGGCCGCCGAGACGTTCGAGCGCGTCGCCCAGTACACGGACGACGAGCGGCTCAAACAGGAAGCCTGGACGAACAAGGGCGCGGCCCACGCGGAACTCGAGGAGTGGGACGCCGCTATCGGCGCGTACAAGGAAGCCCTCAATTTCGACGAGGAGTCCGATCACGCCGCCACGGCGGAGACGAACCTCGCGTACGCGCTGTGGAAATCGGGCCGCTCCGAGCAGGCGCTCGAACACGCCGAGCGCGCCGTCGAAATCGACCCCCGTTTCGGCGAGGGCTGGTACAACCGCGGCTTCTTCCTGCTCGAACGCGGGCTGGCTGACGAGGCCATCGACGCCTTCGACAACGCGGTCCGACTCGGCTTCCGGAACGCCGACGTGCTCGAAGAGAAGGCCCGCGCCCTCGAAGAGGTCGGCGAGTTCGACCGCGCCGAGGAGCTGGCCGAGGAAGTCGACGAGATGCGCGAGGAGGCCGAACAGCAACTGCTTGAATGATACTCAACGAACGCGACACCGACGAGGGGTTGCTCGTCTCCGTCTGTGACCCCGACATCATGGGCGAAACGTTCGAGAACGGCCCCGTGTCACTCACCGTCAACGAGGAGTTCTACGGCGGCGAAACGGCTACCGAAGACGAAATTGTCGACAGCCTCACCCGGTGTTCGGTCGCCAACATCGTCGGCGACGACGCCGTCAGCGTCGCTGTCGAACACGGCTTCGTCGACGAGGAGAACGTCCTCGATCTGGGTGAGACGCGCCACGCGCAACTGCTCTGGATGTAGCTGCGGTCGCTACCGCACGCCCGACCCCGACAGTCTTTGCACACGCCCGTCGACAGGGGTACGTATGTATTCTCGAGACCACGCCATCGTCTCCGCGGCCGTCGGGGCCGCTGGCGTTGTCGTCCTGCCCCTTTCGCTCCCCTGGTGGGCCGCTGTCGGTTATGCGGTCGTCGTCGGCGTCGCCATCGACGTCGACCACTTCGCCGTGGCTCGACTGGAGAGCGGAGACTGGGCCGCGCTCCGCCGCTGCCTCCGGAATCCAAAGATTGTGCTGCTTGACCAAGACAAAATTTTCGGCCCGCAGGACCTCTGGCCGCTCCAGCGGCTCCTCAGCCACCACCTCATCGGCGGTCTCGCGGTCGGGA
Organism: Haloarcula sp. Atlit-7R; assembly: GCF_003666065.1. Classification (NCBI taxonomy): domain Archaea; kingdom Methanobacteriati; phylum Methanobacteriota; class Halobacteria; order Halobacteriales; family Haloarculaceae; genus Haloarcula; species Haloarcula sp. Atlit-7R. The sequence continues at coordinate 22,115 of NZ_QXIK01000136.1, forward strand.
GCCTCTGGCTCGTCTCCGAGCCGCTATCGCTGTTTACCGCCCTCGTCCTGTACGCCCACGTCCTCGGGGACCTCGTCTGGGACAACTACCTGCTGGAGACCTACCGGGAACAACACGCGATGGCCGCCACATCCGTGTCCGAGTCTGACTCCGAATAGGGCGAGGAACGGCCGCTACCGGGTGGAAAGAGTTCTAGGTGAACCGAAGGAATGTTGCCTGTTGAGCCCCTGAACAGAAGTAATGGGACACGCTGAATCTGAACTACTGGACGTGGAGCGTATCCGCGAGGACTTCCCCATCCTCCAGCGCGAATTCGGCGGCGAACAAGTGGTGTATCTCGACAACGCAGCCACCACGCAGACGCCCGAACCCGTCGTCGAGACCATCGCTGACTACTACCGGACGACGAACGCCAACGTCCACCGCGGGCTCCACCAACTCAGCCAGGAGGCCAGCGTCGCCTACGAGGACGCCCACGACCGCGTCGCCGAGTTCATCGGCGCGTCGGGCGAGCGCGAGGAAATCGTCTTCACCAAGAACACCACCGAAAGCGAGAACCTCGTCGCCTACGCCTGGGGCCTGAACGAACTCGGCCCCGAGGACGAGGTCGTGCTCACGGAGATGGAACACCACGCCTCGCTGGTCACCTGGCAGCAGATCGCCAAGAAGACCGGCGCGACCTGTCGGTACATCCGCGTCGAGGAGGACGGCACGCTGGACATGGACCACGCCCGCGAACTCATCACCGACGACACCGCGATGGTCAGCGTCGTCCACGTCTCGAACACGCTCGGGACGGTCAACCCCGTCTCAGAACTGGCGGACATCGCCCACGACCATGACGCCTACATCTTCGTCGATGGCGCCCAGTCGGTGCCGAACCGACCGGTCGACGTGGAGGCCATCGACGCCGACTTCCTGGCCTTCTCCGGCCACAAGATGGCCGGTCCGACCGGTATCGGCGTTCTTTACGGAAAAAAGCACATTCTCGAAGAGATGGAGCCGTACCTCTACGGCGGCGAGATGATACAGAAGGTCACCTTCGAGGACGCCACCTGGAACGACCTCCCCTGGAAGTTCGAGGCCGGAACGCCGGTCATCTGCCAGGGCATCGCGCTGGCGGAGGCCTGTGACTACCTCGACGACATCGGCATGGAACGGATTCAGCGCCACGAGGAACAGCTCGCCGAGTACGCGCTGGAACAGCTCCAAGCAGAGGGCGACGTGGAGACGTACGGCCCGCCCGCGGGGACGGCACGGGGTGGTCTGGTCGCGTTCAACCTCGATTCGGTCCACGCCCACGACCTCTCCTCGATTCTCAACGACTCCGCCGTCGCCATCCGCGCCGGCGACCACTGCACCCAGCCGCTCCACGACAAGATGGGTGTCCCGGCGTCTGCGCGTGCGTCCTTCTACATCTACAACACGCGCGAGGAAGTGGATAAATTGGTTGAGGCTATCGACGACGCGCGTCAGCTGTTCGCGTAATCAATCTCTATCGCGCGCCCTCGGCGCGCGGTTTCCCCCGGACGCGAACGAAGTGAGCGTCCGGCCTCTTTCGCCACCGAAGGACTCGCTTTGCTCGTCTTTCGAGCCTTGCTTCGCGCTGCTCAGCAAGACCACGTTTTTCCAGACGTGGTTCGAACGCGCTCGGAGAGCGCGACTCGAACCCGACGCAGAAAAAGGTGGCTCGGAACCCTTTTCCGACTGACAGCCGTATCATAGCTCAATTATGGGTATCGGTGGCTCGGATATGTACCGGCAGCAGATCCTCGATCACTACAAGAACCCCCGGAACTACGGGGAAATCGAGGACCCCACGTTCACCCACGTCGGCGAGAACCCGATGTGCGGCGACGAGATACGGATGGACGTCGTCCTCGACGAAGACGAGGAGACCATCGAGCGGGTCGCCTTCCAGGGCGACGGCTGTGCCATCTCACAGGCCTCCGCGTCGATGCTCTCACAGGAACTGGCTGGGATGGCGGTCGAGGACCTGGAGGCGATGGACCGCGACGACATCACGGAGATGCTCGGCGTCGACATCTCGCCGATGCGGGTGAAATGCGCCGTCCTCGCCGAGAAGGTGGCACAGGACGGCGCGGAGATCTACTTCGGCGAGAAGGACATCGACCGGACGACGACCGAAGACGACGACTAAGACGGGTAGAAACACCGCTGCTATTCTCTTGCCTTTCAGTCCAGGATAGCGCAGGCTATGCCAGGCAACGACTACGACGAGCGACCCGGGTCGAAAACGACGGTGGCGAACTACAGTTCTGGCGGCTTGTCGCCGAGTAGCGGAGAAGTGGACTGACGGCCGGTCGTCAGGCCAGGAACACGTGCCGCGGTCTGTCGGCCAGCACGTCACGGCCCCAGTCGACCGTCTCCGAGAAGTCGTCGGAGCGGAAGAAGGCCATCGCGTCCTCCTGTGAGTCCCACTGGCTGGCGATGAACATGTCGTTCTCGTCGTCGTGGTTGAACAGCAGCGAGGTCTCGCGGTGGCCGTCCATCTCTTCGAGCAGGCCGCCGACCGTGTCGAACTTCTCGACGAAGTCGTCGTGGAACTCGGGCTTGACCGTGTAGAACATCCCCATCGTCCCGAACCCGTCGCCCTCGCCGTGGCGGCCGACGACGCCGGGCAGGTCGGTGAGGTAGTCGCTGGCGGTCTGTGCGGCGTCCTCAGTGTCCCATAGCGATGCGACGGCCGAGAGGTTGCCGTCGGAATCGCCATACACTGTCGTCTGGACGTGGGTGTCGTAGCGGTCGAACGCGCTCCGGAGGTCCGCGACTTCCGCGTCGAGCGTTTCGGCGTCGGCTTCGGAGTACACCACGAGAGCGTACACGTCCTCACCGTGCGGTTGTCCGGCGTAGACGCCCGCCGATTCGAGCGTTTCGCGGATAGACTGCGATGACTCTGCGGTCTGGGCGTCACTGCCGTCCTCGGTCTCTTCGCTTGCGGCCCCTTCGCCGAGGGAGCCGCCGAGCTGTTCGTCAACGCCGTCGATGTCTTTCAGGAACCCGGCTGCCGTCTCGGCGGCGTCTTTCGCCGTCCAGATACTGACAACGTAGGTCTGCCCGCTGTCGGCGCGCACAGCCGTCCGGACGTGGCGGTCGTAGTGGTCGAAGTTACTCTCGAGGTCGGATACGTCGTCGACGATGTCCTCCGCATCGGCCGAGGAATGGAACACCAGCGCGTAGTCGCCGGCGTCATACGCGTCGCCCTCGTGCAGCCCCAGCCGGCCGAGTCGCTGTGCGGCGTCGTCTATCTCTTCGAAGTCGGCCGAAACGTCAGGCCGGCCGCCCGAGCTACTGCCGGAATCCGCGTCCTCGTCGGACGACTCCTCGGCGTGGGGGTGGTCACCTTCGCCGGCGCTTCCGGGATGGGTCCCGCCGTGGCTGTCGGTGTCTCCACCGGCGTGTACCCCCGTCTGTGCACCGCTTGCCGCTGGCTCTTCGCCGTGGCCGTGACTCGCGCCGGTGTCGGTGGGCACGTGCTCGTGTTCCGCAACATCCGCCGGCGTCTCCGGAACCGACTCGTCGTCGGTCGGCACCCGCTGGCCAGCCAGAACGGCCGGCAACTCGGACGGGTCGAACTTCCGGCCGACGTAGAAGGGACCAAACTCTGCGAACTGCGAGGTCGAGGGGTCGAAGCGCATCTCGGTCAGCAGTTCTTTGATGTGGCGCATGTCGTCGCTCCAGAGCGTGATGCCCCACTCCCAGTCGTCAAAGCCGATGGAGCCGGCTATCATCTGGCTCACCTCGCTGCCGTACCCGCGGCCGATATCGCCGTGCCGTTTGATGTGGGCCGCCCGCTCCTCAAAGGACGTATCGTACCAGTTCTGGTCGGGCTGGCGGCGCTTGCTCATCGGGTAGAAACAGACGAACTCCTCGTCAGGCACGTCGGGGTGGAGCCGAGCCTGAATGTACTGTGCCAGCCCGGAGTCGTCGTCGACCTCGCCCTCGAAGTACTCGCGGGACTTCTCGGTGTAGCCCGACGCCTCCGTCACGGAGACGTAGGAGAATTCCTGCTCAGTGAAGGCGGCGAACTCCGTCTGCTCGAAGTGCCGTTCGGCCGCGTCGAGGTCGCCCATCGTCGGCCGCAGGTGGAGGATCATGATGTCGGCCTTGTGGCCCATGACAGTGTACACTGCCGTCTGGCCCTCCTCGGCGTCTTCGACGGCTTCGTAGGCGTCGAGGAAGCCGATACCCTCAGAGAGCGCACGGTCGCGGACTCGCTGGGGGGCCTCGCGCCAGGCGTCCCAGTCGATGCTCCGGCAGTCGTGCAGCGCGTACCAGCCCTCTTCCGTGGCTGGCGGCTTTCGTTGGTCCATAGTCGCCGATTACAGGTCGACAGTAAGGAAACTTCCCATGTCGTTCCGGGATGGCGACTTCTGGGCCAGCAGTTCAGGCTATGCTTTTATTAGTCCGACGTGACAGCGAATCGATGTTGTCGTATGAACAACCCAATCGATAGACGGGTCGCGACTGCCCTCCAATCATATACGGTACTTGCGGTTATTGCCATTCTCATTGGTGCCGCCGTCGTACCGTATGCGGCGTCGGTCGCCGAGGGTGACGAACAGTACGTCGCTGTAGTGAATATCGACGAAACGATTTCCAGTTCTAGCTCACAGGACACGGTACAGCAGCTCCGTGAACTCCGCAGCAACGAGTCAGTTGAAGCGGTCGTCCTGCGGATATCGAGTCCCGGGGGAAGCGCCGCCTCCAGTGAGTCCATGTATCTGGCCGTCAAGCGGCTCGCAGCGGAGAAGCCGGTGTACACGAGCGTCGACCAGTACGCCGCCTCCGGCGCGTACTACACCGCGGTCCCGAGCGACCGCATCTACGTGACGCCGGCCAGCCTCGTCGGCCACGTCGGCGTCATCGGAACCGCACCGAGTGACGGACTGAGCCCCGCCGCCACTACTGGCCCCGACAAGGCCCATCGAGGGATGACACGGGACCAGTACTACGCCAGCCTCGAGTCGATGAAACGAGCCTTTGTCGGTGCGGTCATGACCGAACGCGGTGACAGGCTCAACGTCTCCCGAGAGACTGTCGCCGAAGCCTCGGCGTATCAGGGCGGTCGCGCGGTCCAGACCGGCTACGCAGATGAAGTCGGCGGACTCGAAGCCGCGATAGCCGGCGCAGCCGACGCTGCTGGCCTCTCGGAGTATCAGGTCGTGTACCACAACCCCGCGGACCCACAGGGGCTGTTCCTCCTCGCCGGCGGGAGTGAAGCCGGTGGGAACGCGACCGTCGTCGCCGAGGGCGCACCGTACACGTTCCGGGGCGTCGACACAGTCCACTTCCTCATGATATACGGCACGCCGGAGAATCAACAGGTCGTCTACAACAGTACCGCACAGGGAGGTGCCTGAAATGTCAGCCGATAGCTTACGTTCGAGTCCAGTCGTCCGAGCAGGGTTTTTTGCTGGGATACTCGTCCTGTCGGTGATTGTCGGCACCGTCGCGATTGGTGGCGGCGCACAATCAGCCCCCGATGTGTCCCAGGTGAACGCCCCGTCGTTCAACAGCGGCGAGTCCGTCGCAACGCCGGCAGACGAGAGCGGTGAACTCTCGATGTCGGCCGACGCGTCCGGGAAGGTCGTCGTTATCGATGTCGCTCACGCCGGTGATATCGACCGCGAAGCGCTCACGCCGCTCGTCTCGACCCTGACCGAGAACGGAGCGACGGTCCGCTACCACGTCGGTGAGCGACAGAGCGGGAGCCCACTCAACGAGTCCCTCCGCTCGGCTGACGCCCTCGTTGTTCTCGGCGCAGAACAGCGCTACACCAAGAGCGAACTGAACGGCCTCTCCGCGTTCAGCGATGCGGGCGGTCGCGTGCTCTTGCTAAACGAGCCGTCACAGGCGAGTCCCGCCGGCTTGGGACTGTTCGGCCCGATTCGGTCGGATAGCGTAACCAAGCCGATGGCCCCACTGGCGAGCCAGTACGGCCTCTCGTACGGGAACGGCTACCTGTACAATATGCACGAGTACGACACGAACTACCAGAACGTCTACGCGACGCCGACGGGCGAGACGGAACTCACCGAAGGCGTCGACCGAGCGGTCTTCTACGCCGCGATCCCCGTTCAGGGCGGTGACACCGCACTCACGACGACGGAACAGACAACGCTCTCGAAGACCCGGCGACAGGACACGTACGGCGTCGTTGCCCGCTCGGGGAACGTCGCCACCGTTGGTGATACGAGCGTGTTCACGCAGGAGTTCCTCTACCGGGCCGACAACGAGCAACTGGTCGGAAATCTGCTTGACTTCCTCGTCACAGGCGAAAAATCACCCGCAGACGCACCGCGGCCCCCAGAATCGGGTAATTCCGGACCTGGCGGCTCGCTCCCCGGTGCTGGAACAGGCAGCGGCGGTGTACTGCCGTCCGAACCGGATGCCACCCCAGCGCCCGACCCGAACGAGACTGTGATGTCCGACGAGTAAGACATCACCACGCGTTTTCGCTGGAAGTACTGGTAGACAGGTACCGCCAAACCGCGGCGACTGCAGTCAGTCGTCGAGATCGAACACGCGGTGCAGTTCGCGCTCGATCTCGTCGAGATATTCGGAAAGCACGGCGTCGAGTTTCTCGTCGTCGACGATGACCGCTGAGAGCCGCTCCGTCGGGTCCTCGGGTAGTTCGACGCTGAACTCGCCGTCATCATAAAACGGCTCCGACTCGTTGAGGATCTGCTGGTCGATAGCGTGGACCAGCTCAGAGTCGTACGTGTCGTTCATCCGCTCGAAGGCGTTCTTGTAGGCCTTCTGGAGCTCCGGGAAGTAGTTCGCGTACTTGTCTTCGAACTTCTCGGGATCGAACTCTGTCATTGCCAGAACGGTACGGGGCTGGGGATAAAGATGGCCCGATGTTCAGCGTTGTATCGTGCGTGCGTCCTTCCGGGGGAGATACATCGTGAGGTACGCGACGAAACAGATGCCGAAGATGCCACCGATGACGAGAAAGACGCGGATGTCCAGTCCGGCAATAGCTGCGATAATCTCCTGTAGCGTCGTCCGCGGGTTCGCAAACCCGAAGGTCTCAGTGTAAGCCAGCAGGCCGGCAACGACGACGAGCACGAGATCGAACAGGTCCCGAGAGTCCATCGTGGGGTGTTCGGAGAAGCGGACGTATAGCTTTTATTGCTGATACTGGTGACAGCGTCGTCAGTTTCACTACCGCGCGGTTTGATGCGTTTCGATTACGACACTTGGTTAGTGATAATCTCGTCGGCGGCCTCGATAAACGCCGACTCCTCCCCGGCCGGGATGGTCGCGCCCGCCGCGATGTCGTGCCCGCCCCCGTCACCACCGACGGACTGAGCGGCGTCGCGCATCACGACCGACAGGTCGACGCCCCGGCCCACCAGCGGGCCGGTCGCCCGAGATGACACTTTCGTCTCGTCTTCGTCAGTACTGGCAAACGCGATAATCGGCTTGTCCGAGTCGACGCCGTCGGTCCCCAGCGCCATCCCGGCGACGATGCCGACGATAGTCTCGCGGATAGCGTCGCCGGCGTCGAACCACTGGACCGAGCCGGCCTGCGTGACGCCACGCTCCTTGACGAGCGTGAGTCCCTCCGAGAGGTTCCGGCGGTGGTTCGACAGCAGCGTCCGCGCCCGTTCAAGTGGCGCATCGCGCTCGCCGAGACAGACCGCCAGTCCCACGTCTGCCCGCTCGTAGCGGGCCGTGGCGTTCAGGAGCGTCGAGAACTCGCTTGCGTCCCGGAGTTCCGTCCCGCGCGGTTCCGTGGTCAGCGTGTAAGTCGTGCCGATGAGCGTCTCGATCTTGTCTGCCGGGACGCCGCGCTCGACGGCACGCTGGACCAGCCCACTGGCGACAGTCTGGCGTTCGTCGTCAGAAAGGTCTGCCCACGTCCGCCAGTCACCGTCGGTCTTCAGGTCAACCCCGAGCCCCTCCAGGAACCGGGTCGCGCCGGCCTCGTCGTTCGAGATGCCCGGTATCGGCACTTCGGTTGCGTACTCAAGCAGCTTCGGCAACGGCCGGGTCTGTTTGCCGTACAACGAGAGATCGGTCCCCTCCTCCAGCACATCGGCGTCGACCCCCTCCTCGACGAGGCCGGCGTTGGCTCCGACGAGTTCGCCGCCGACGGCCTGCATGTCCCCGACCGCGCCGACGACCGCGAGCGCGGCGAGGTCGCGGTTGTCGGTGTCGTCGGCCGCGAGCGCGCGGGCGAGGACGTACGCCGCGCCCGCACCCGAGAGCTCAGACGCCCCGTTGATGCCTTCGAGGAGCGGATTCAGGTGAGTCTCGAAGTCGGCATAGCCGTCAGTACCGTCGACCGCATCGGGATGGCAGTCGCCCGGGTCGGACGGCTGGTGGTGGTCGGCGATGATTGCCTCGAAATCACCCGCGGCGACGTGCTCGGAGATGACGTCGAGCTGGCCCGAGCCGAAGTCGGTGAACAAGACGGTGTCGTACTCGCGGACCGCGATGCTCTCGATTTCGGCTGCATCGAGTTGCTTCTTGAACACAGTCTCGACGGAGATACCGGCCCGCGATAGCGCCGCGGTGGCGATGGCGGCGCTGGTCAGCCCGTCGGCGTCGATGTGGGACGCGAGCAGGACGCGCTCGGCCGCCCGGAGTCGGTCGGCACAGGCGGCCGCGCGATCAGCGAGCGCCGGAACGGGGCCGGTCGTAGTCATCGTACCGGAGATTGGTGCGCTCCGGCATAAAAACGTTCAGACGTGCGGTCGCTCGGTGGGGGCCGGCGCGACGGTCGAATCGCCGCGACTGTCTCCCGATTTCGCCGCGCAGTCGCGTATCGCACCGGGTGGCACCCTGTTATTATAACGGTGTCAATCATACGAGAGGACATGCACGCTGTCACAGCCGAGCCATGGTCGGGACCGATTCGAGCCGCAGGCGGTCGGGAGCGGGCGCGATGAGCCTGCTCCGGCGGTTCGCGTTCGCGGTCCGGGCCAAGCTCAACGCCCTGCTCAACCGCACGTCGGACCCGGCGGCGGAACTGGACTACTCCTACGAACAGATGCGGGACGAACTACAGGACGTGACCCGCGGCATCGCTGACGTGACGACCCAGAAGAAACGCCTGGAGATACACCGCCAGCGGCTGCGGTCCAACGTCGAGAAACACGACACGCAGGCCCGGGCCGCCCTGCAGGAGAGCCGTGAGGACCTCGCACGCCGGGCACTGGAAAAAAAGCAGGTCAACGTCAGCCAGATTTCGGAGCTGTCGGGACAGATAGACGACCTGCAGGAAACACAGGACCGGCTAGTCGGCAAGCGGGCCGAGCTCAGTAGCCAGATAGAGCAGTTCCGCACGAAGAAAGAGACCATGAAGGCCCGCTATCAGGCCGCCGAGGCGTCGGCGCGGGTCTCGGAGGCCTTTACCGGCGCTGGCGATACGATGGCCGACGTCCACCGCTCCATAGAGCGCGCGACGGAGCGCACCGAGCAGATGGAGGCCCGCGCGGCCGCGCTGGAGGAACTCGAAGCGAGCGGCGACCTCGAATCCGTGCTCGACGAGGGCGACTCCATCGACCAGGAACTCGACCGACTCTCCAGCGAGCGGGCCATCGAGAACGAACTGGCGACGCTCCGGACCGAGGTTGAGAGCCGAGAGGCCACCAGAGAAGCGGCGGAGTGAGCCGCACGCGGTCACGTTACTCGTGGTGTGTCGGAGCGGCCGCCTCGACGGTCTCGCAGGTCAGCGCCTCGAAATCGGCTTGCTCGGGGACGACGTCGACGGCGATGCCGGCGGCCTCGGCCGTCTCCCGCGTCGGCTCACCGATTGCGCCGACGGTCGCCTCGTTCAGTCCGTTGACGGCGGCCTCGCGGACCCCGCGCTCGGCGGCCGCATCGAGGAAGTGTTCGACGGTGAGCGAGGAGGTAAACAGCGCCGCGTCGAGGTCACCGCTTGCTGCCAGCTCCGCGGACTCGCCCGATTCCGGCGGCCGAACCAGTCGGTAAAGGACGGTCTCGTGGACGTACGCGCCGGCCGCCTCCAGCCCGTCGGTCAACACCGCCGAGCCGTGGTCCGAGCGGGCGACTTCGACTCTTGCGCCGGCCACCGCTCCGGACAGCGTTTCGACGAGCCCCGTCGAGGAGTACTCGGCGGGGATGATGTCGACGCCATAGCCAGCCTCGTGGAGCGCCGCGGCGGTCGACTCGCCGATGGCACATACCGTCATCTCGCCAGGGTCCCAGCCGGCTTCGGCGGCGAGTTCGACGCCGGTCTTGCTGGTCAGGACGACGTAGTCGGCGTCGGTACGCGGCGTGACCGGGCCGTCGTCGCCGTCACCGTCGATGTCGCCGGCCGCCGCTGGTTCGACCGCCAGCATCGGGTCCGGAACCGGGTCAGCACCGAGCGATTCGATGAGTTCGACCGCGTCGTCGAGGCGGTCGTCGGCGGGACGAAAGGCGGCCACGCGCAGGCGCGGTTCCTCGCGCATCAGTACCCCTCCAGGAACGCCACCACCCGCTCGCGCTCGCCGGCCACCTCGCCGATGACGGTGATGGCGGGCGGTTCGATGCCGGCCTCGTCACGGACCGAGACGATACTGTCGAGCGTCCCGGTGGCGACCTGCTGGTCGGGCCAGGTCGCGCGTTCGACCAGCGCGACGGGCGTGTCGGGGTCCATGCCAGCCTCGCGCAGGGCCTCGGTGTACTGGGGCAGTTTGCCGACGCCCATCAGGACGACCAGCGTGCCGCCGGTCGCGGCCAGGGCCTCCCAGTCGACGGCCGACTCCTCTTTCGTGGGGTCCTCGTGGCCGGTGACGAAGGAGACTGAGGAGGTGTAGTCCCGGTGCGTGACCGGGATGCCGGCGGCCTCGGGGCCGGCGATGGCGCTCGTGATGCCGGGGACGACCTCGACCGGGATGTCGTTCTCCGCGAGGTGGGCCAGTTCCTCGCCGCCGCGGCCAAAGACCGTCGGGTCGCCGCCCTTCAGTCGGACAACAGTGTTTCCCTCCTCTGCAAGTTCGACCAGTCGGGCGTTGGTGTACTCCTGCGGTGTCCACTCGCCGCCGGCGCGTTTGCCCACGTCTTCGCGCTTCTCCTCAGGAATCATCCCGATGATTTCGGGGCCGGGGAGCTTGTCGTGCAACACCACGTCGGCTTCCTCCAGCAGGCGTTTTGCCTTGACCGTCAGCAGGTCCGGGTCGCCGGGACCGGAGCCAACGAGGTACACTTTGCCGGGTGCAGCGTCCGTCATTCCTCGTCGTCCTCCCGCGCCGTTGAAGCGTCATCGTCCGCGCCCGTCGAGTCCCGCTTGGCCTCGGCGATGAGGTCGTCAGCGCCCTGTTCAGCGAGTTCCGCTGCGAGGTCCTGTGCCGCGTCGATGTGGTACTCAGCCGGGATGTCACGACCGACCGACACCTCCTCTGTGCCGTCCTGTGAGAGGACGCGAACTCGTGTGTGGATGACACCGCCCTCCAGGTGGGCGTGGATACCGATTGGCGCGACACAGCCACCGCCGAGTTCTTCGAGAATCGTCCGCTCGACGGTCGTCTCGACGCGCGTCTGGGGGTCGTCCAGTCGGTCCTTGATGTCCAGCGCGAGGTCGCCGTCGACGGCGGTTACCGCCAGCGCGCCCTGGCCCGGAGCCGGCACGAACCGGTCGGGGTCGAGGTCTGACATCCCGACGTAGCGCGTGAGGCCGGCCCGGTGGAGCCCCGCCTTCGCCAGCACGATGGCGTCGTATTCGGTGTCCGGGTCCCGCTCCATCGCCCGCCGTTCGAATTCAGTGAGGTCGTCGAACCACTCCTCGACCGTGCGGTCGTAGGGGTGTTCTTCTTCCTCGTCGGTGTCGGGATCGCCGGCGTTGCCCTTCCGCTCCTGTTCGGCCTCGTGGCGCTCCTGGTGTTCCCGCTGGAGCGACGGGGCCAGCAGTTTGGCGATGCGCGTGTCGACGTTGCCCCGGAGCGGCTCGACGGTGAGGTCCTCGCGCTCGGCGAGCAACTGCGCCTTGCGTCGCAGGCTCGACGTGCCGACGGTCGCACCCTCCGGCAGGTCATCGAGCGAGCGGCCGTCGGGCGTCACCAGTACGTCTTCGGCAGCGGCCCGCTCGGGGACCGCCGCGACGACGAGGCGGTCGGGCCGCTCGGTGGGCATGTCCTTCATCGAGTGGACCGCCGCGTCGAGTTCGCCCTCCAGTACCTTCTCGTCGAGGCTGCGGACGAACGCGCCGGTCTTGCCGAGCCGGTGGATGAGTTCGTCCCGTATCTGGTCGCCCGTCGTCTCCACCTCAACGAGTTCGACCGACAGCCGGCGACTGCTCAGCGAATCCCGAACTGTCGCCGCCTGCCGCAACGCGAGGTCCGAGCCCCGCGTCGCCAGTTGCAGTGTCTCCCCGCGTGTTGTCATACCCGACACTCCACGGTCGGCGCGTAAAAACGCACTTCTTCGTCAGTTCGGTGGGGTTAGGCAGTCCGCTCGGTGAGGAACGTCTCAGTGAGGAACTTCGAGACGAATCCCGCGAGAAACGTCGTCGCGCCCCCGGCGACGAGGGCGAAGTCTATCAGTCGTTCGAGCGTGTCGACGGGGCCGACGCTCACCGTGAGCACCAGGTACGCGTGCAGAAGGACGTACATGACCGGCAGGAAAATCGCGGTACAGAGCAGGCCGGCGGCCGTCGCGCGTCGGACGGTCGGCGGGGCGCGGCTGACGACTGGGAGGGAATTGGTCAGGGCCATCACGAGTGATGTCGTGCGCTGGCACGTAGGTCTACGGGTCGCCTACCACGGCTCGTTTTTCAGCCCGAGCAGGTAGGCGATGCCGTTGGTGACGACGTGTAACACCGGCGTCGCGACGACGACGACGACGAGCACCGGGAGGGGAAAGGTCGCGGTGAACCACGGCGGGGCGGCCACGAAGGCACAGAGCAACGCCCCGACGACGAAATCCAACTGGTCCAGACCGGGGAACGCGGCCCCGCGTTCCCGGCCCGTGCGGCGCTTGAGGAAGGACGCGCCGATGTCCCCGAGCATCGCGCCGAAGGCGAGGCCCAGTCCCGCGCGGAACGGAAACGCCGGCAGGTCCGTTCCCAGCGCGGCGCTCACGGCGGGCCCGACCTGAGTGAGGCCGAGCGCGAGGGCCGTTCCCGCGGCGGTGCCGACGAGTGTCCCGCGCCAGGTCTTGCCGTCGCCCAGCACTCGCCGCCCGCCCCACGTTCGGCCACCGTCTATCGGTCTGCCGCCACCGGCGAGCACCGCGGCGTTGTTCGGGATATACGCCGGCAACATCGCCCACAGCGCCCAGACGACCGTGTCGACCGTCTCCATATCCCCGCTGTCTGCCGCCGTCGTCTTAATCTGTGTGACTCGCTGCGATGGGGTTGGCGAGAGTGGCCACAGACTCTGGGACTTACGCGGGCACGCCGACACCCGTTGCTGGTCACGAGTCTAAAAAAGATCGAGAACTGGCCTCAGAACGGCGCTTCGGGGCCTTCGTCATCGTCGCCGCCAACGTCGCCGCCGCGGGACTCGCCGGGGAAGGACGGACTCATGCCGCCGCTCCCGCCGGACATCCCTTCCTGCTGTTCCATCCCAGTTCGGGCGGTGACCTCGTTGATCTCCGGGATCTCCTTGGTCATGCGCGTCTTGATGGCCTGAATGGTCATCGGCGAGATGCCACAGCCGGAACAGGCGCCGCCGAGGCGGATGGTGACGCTGCCTTCCTCGCGGTCGATTTCCTCGATGGCCGCGCTCCCGCCGTGCATCTGGATCTGGGGGAAGTTGCGGCGCAGGAAGTTCGTGATTCGCTCGCGCAGGTCGTTGGCGTCCTCTGTGTCAGTGCTCATAGTGACTCGTATTCGGTCCCGGGAGGGCTTAGACCTTTGGACTAACATCTATATCACGAGGGGGAAACCACGGCCCGCAGGCACCCGCCCGTAGTTACCCTGACCATACCTGAAGCTTCTACCGACGGGGCGAGTAGCCCATCGCATGACACCCCCCGCTGAGGGACCGCGGCTGTTCGAGTGTGCGACCTGCGGTAGCGTCGGCATCGGCGACAATCGTCCGGAGTGCTGTGGCGAGCCGATGGCAGCGACCGAGACAGAGGCGGCAGCAGTCAGCAAGCCGTCGCTCGAAACCCTGCTCAAGACCGTCTTCGATATGTCCGGCACCGAACTGGACATCTGCCTCTGCGTGATGGAAGGCGGGGAGCTGACCGTGGCGGAGTTGGCCGAGCAGATCGGCTACGACCGGAGCGTCGTCGCGCGGCATCTCAACCATCTTGCCGACCTCGGTGTCGTTGAGAAGCGCCGACGGATTAGGACGGAGGGCGGGCACGTGTACGTTTATACGCCACAGCCGCCTGAAGTCGTGCGAGAGCGGCTCCGCGAGGAGTTCCTGTCGTGGGTTCGGCTGGCAACGGCACAGCTGGACGACCTGCAGCGTGAGAAGGTCGAAGCGATAGCCGACGCCGAAACCGGCGAGAAACAGTGGACCGTGTTTCAGGAGCAGTAGCGGCGACCGCGACGGCTCAGGTTGGGCCTCAGATGCGGTCCATGGTCGCGGCGTAAACGACCGCGAGGACACCGCCGTAGACGACGTGCCACAGCAGCGACGGCGGCGCGAAGTTCGGGAACGGCGGCGAGGCCGGCGAGCCGACTGCACCGAGCCAGACTGGCATCAGAAGCGCGGCGAAGAGCGCCCAGGTGGCGACGCCCCAGCCGACGCCGAGTCCGAGCAGTTTACCGGACGATTCCAGACCGAGGACCCTCGCTAGCCCGGCGAACAGCACGCCCATCACAGCCCCGTGCGAGAGGTGGACGACGAGACCAGCGGCCGGGCTCGGCGGCGGCGCGAGGCCGTACAGGGACGGGATTGCGACGGCGAGCGTCGGGGGATTCATCACCAGTATCAGCGCCCCCATGACGGCGCTCCCGGCGATGCCGCCGAGCACGCCGGCTTTCCAGTTGCCGGTACCGAGATCGTACGTTTGCGTCGTTTCTGTCGTCGTTGACATGCATCTGACTCGTCGTGTCGTCTGACAAAAGAGCCAGCGTGGCTGTTCGACCTTGTGCCACGGCCCCGCAAGAGCTATACACCAGCTCTCACCGGCCATGGCCTGACAGGCAACTAACTTTCAAGCCGAGGCCGGACGGACAGGTGGTATGGCAGACTCCGATACAGTGATGAGACGGTTCGATACCCCGGACATCGACGACCTCCCCGAAGACCTGCAGGACCGCATCAAGGAGGAGACCGACCGCGCCGGCTTCACACCGAACATCTTCCCAGCGATGGCGTACCGTCCCTCGCATTTCCGGGCCTTTTTTGCGTACCACGACGCGCTGGTCGAGGAGACTGAGCTGGAACGCGAGGAAGTCGAGATGATAATCGTCGCCGTCAGCGGCGTCAACGACTGCCTCTACTGTATCGTCGCCCACGGTGCGCTCCTGCGGATTTACGCCGACGCGCCCAAGCTCGCCGAGCAGGTCGCCGCGAACCACCGGACGGCCGAGATTAACGAGACCCACAAGGCGATGCTTGACTTCGCGGTGAAACTGACCGAGTCGCCCGCCCGTATCGAGGAAGCGGACCTCGAACGGCTAGAGGAACACGGCTACAGCCGCCGCGCCATCTGGGACATCGGCAGCGTTGCCGCCTTCTTTAACCTCTCGAACCGCCTCGCACAGCTCGCCGACATCCGCCCGAACGACGAGTTCTACAATCTGGGCCGCTGATGCGGCCAGCGTGCTGACCGCCTGCTCTCACGCCGCCTCGGCCGGCCGCACCGTTCCAGCGCCACACTCCGGACAGGTCAGGTCCTCGACCGTCGCCGCACGCTGTGCGAACTCGGTCCCGCAGTCATCACAGCGGAACCTGTAGTGTCGTTCTCCGGAGCCGAATAGCTCGGAAACCGTGTCAAGCACACCCATACTAGTACACTCAGCGTCGAAGCCCCAAAATCTTCCGGCTGAAGTACATTTCCGGTGCAGTTTGATACATATAGCATCCATCGCAGCGCGTATCTATACACCTAGTAGTTCTTGTCTTGCGTATCAGGGGCATCCACAGATGTATGAGCGAAACACTCTATCTGATGCAGAAAGACAGCGAAACGCGAATCGAAGTTGACGACGATGGCTACGACCGGATCATGGAAAATGGCAACGTCGTCGGCCACCACATGAGCAACCCCATCGTCAAGTTGACGTGACCTGCTGACTGGCCACAGACTGGCACCGGCTTGGTGTGGGGGTGTTGTATTCTCCGATGACGCCGTCCCGAGTTCACCAACGTACGACTACCGGACGCTCGGTATTACTCGACGCTAGCATTAGTCGACCCTTCCACGCCAGCTGTCGGGTCCCTGTCCGTTTCCGCCGGATCCGAGTCGCTGGTCGAACCGCTGGCGCCTCCATTGTTACTGTTCGAAACGGGCGAGTCGCTGGGTTCGGTTCCGGCATCGGTTTCCGGATCAGGATCCGTCGGTTCTATCGGCTTCTCAGGGACAGGCGTTGCCGTCACCGTTGGTGTCGGCCGTGTCAATTGCTGCGGTCCAGCGCCGCCGCCCGATGTCTCTGGTTGCTGTCCGGGTGTGGCTGTTTCGTTCGGCGGCGCCACTCCGGGCTGTTGTTCGCTGCCGCCAAACGGTGGCATTCCAAGGCCAATACCAAGTAGCGCAACAGCTATAGCGACCGTAAAAAGCACGGCCCGTGGAGATAACAGTGAGTGGTCTGTACTCATTCAAACAGGTGACGGCCGATTCCCGTACCAGCGTTACTGTCCACCACCGCTTGTGCCGGCACCGGTCGACCCGGTGACGCCACTGTCACCGGCCTCGTTCGTTACGGTGACGGTGAACTGTGCAGTAGTGCTGATAACGGCCGGATGGGAATCGGCGATTGCTTGGTACGCGTCGTAGACGTTCGACGCTGCTGAGTTTGCGCCGTTGTTCGTTATCGAGGGATAGCCGTCGGTACCGTCCATCACTAGTTCGGAGTTCCCCGTGTTGACGTCTTCTGGACGGACGTTTTCGAGCCACGGGTCCGCACGAACAGCCTCTTCGATGGTCGAGTAGTCTGATAGCGGGTTCTGCGTGAACGAACTGACCGGAGTGTATCCGATGTTAGAGGGGTCGTCTCCGAGATCAGCTGACCCGGTATTCAACCGCTGCAGCGCGAACGTGTACCTGATTTCGACAGTATCAGTGTCTGAAGCACCGTCCTCGTCGACGTCGAACCGGGACGTGTCGTCGGCCGCGCCGTAATAGCCACTTTCGGCGCCAGGGAAGTTGTTGACCAGCGGGAGCGTCCCGCCGTTGTCATCCAAGGACGAGTCGCCGTATTCGACAGCGCTACCCTCTGTCCGGGAGAGTTCGCCGCTGTCGAGATTCGAGTAGGCACTGTCAGCACCCCCCATCGAGTTCCCAGCCAGATACGTCGAAGCGTCAACACCGCCGATGTTGGAGTAGTCCGCGCTATCATAGTCCGGACGGCCGAGCTCATTGACGACCTCAATTGGGCGAGGCAGCGGTCGCGGGTCCTCGCTCTTGGCACCCCGGGCCGCCGACGACCGATTCATGATTGCAGACAACGGGTCGGTGAACTCGAGATGGCCGCTGGTCCCTGGTTTCGACGCGTCCGCACCCTGAACCGAACCCGGCGTCAGCCACGGCGTCGAACGGAACACCGGCGACCAGTTGCTCCAGTTGCCGTTGTCCCTAGTCCGGCCTTCGATGACGTAGAACACCTTCCCGACAGCGGTGTCCAGATTGGACCACTCCACCCGAAACGTCGGGTCAATGGTGACCTTACTCAGGTCACCGCGGTCGTTTGTGACGCTGCCCGGGTTCGTCGCGCCGATATCAACCGACGCCGCCGCACTATTACCTGAAAACGCAATCGATCCAAGTCCCGTGCCGGCCGCTGCAACACCGGCTGTACCGAACAGTTTCAGAACGCTTCGCCTGTCAACGGAGAGACTATCGTCTCCTGAACTGCCTTCTGACATTGTATGCACCTTCCCCCCCCCTACGGGGAACAGCACCGCACCACGAGAGCCGTTCCACCCGTGGCTGTTTGGCTGATATATCTGCCCGGCAATTAAATCTATTGAATTGGTAAGTACTTAGCAGTGATAGTATAGGTTATTGTGCACCGATAAATGTCGATCAGTTGTGCAGTAATATAAAAGCTGATTCTGTTGCACAGAGGGACCTGTCACAGCGAGCATCTCCCAACAGTTTTTGCCGCTGGCTGTCGAAGCCGACAGCAATGAGTGACGCCGACGGCGGTCCGAAGCAGGTCTCGGACCCGGCCTACCACAGCGAGAACCACACGGCCGCCCAGACCTGCGGCTGGACCAAAAACGCCCTGCGTGGGGAGGGGAAGTGTTACAAGTACATCTTCTACGGCATCGAGTCCCACCGCTGCATTCAGATGACGCCGGTGGTGAAATGCAACGAGCGGTGCGTGTTCTGCTGGCGGGACCACGCCGGCCACGCCTACGAACTCGGCGACGTGGAGTGGGACGACCCCGCGGCGGTCGCCGATGCCTCCGTGGAACTCCAGCGGAAACTCCTCTCCGGCTTCGGTGGCAACAACGAAGTGCCGCGCGAGGTGTTCGACCAGGCGATGGAACCGCGCCACGTCGCCATCTCGCTTGACGGCGAGCCCACGCTCTACCCGCACCTGCCGGAACTCATCGAGGAGTTCCACGACCGCGACATCACCACGTTCCTCGTCTCGAACGGGACCAACACGGAGATGCTGGAGCGCTGTGACCCGACCCAGCTGTACGTCTCCGTCGACGCCGCCGACCGCCAGACATTCGATTCGACGGTCCAGGCGATGGAGGACGACGCCTGGGACTCGCTCATCGATACGCTGGACGTGCTAGCCGAGAAAGACGACACCCGGACCGTCATCCGGACGACGCTTGTCAAGGGCCACAACATGCATCACCCCGAGTGGTACGCGGCAATGTGCGACCGGGCCGACGCGGACTTCGTCGAGATGAAGGCGTACATGCACGTCGGCCACTCGCGGGGCCGCCTCGACCGCGACTCGATGCCCGACCACAGCGAGGTCCGCGAGTTCACGCGAGAGATGAGTGAGTACCTCCCCGACCACGACGTACTGAAAGAGGTCGAAGACTCCCGCGTGGCGATGCTCGCCGAGGACGAGAACACGTGGGTCCCGAAACTGGAGAAGTCGAGCGAGTTCTGGGAGCGGGACGCACTCGTGGAGTACTGACTGTATCGCAAACGAGACAGCGTCATCACAACAGTGTGATAGATTTGAACGTGTTAGACGGCAGTTTAAGTTGTGTCCGGCCTAAATAGTGGTGCGCTCCCGTTACCAACGCCGAAGTAGTTTCTAGCCGTTCCAAAAGTGGGATGCATTCCACCTTCGGTATGCTTATCCGGCACGACTCCCTACGTCGGCGTATGGCTGAATCAACGGGACAGGGCGTCGGTCGGGACGAGCTGGCGACGCTGAAACTGCTCGCCCTCGACGGCGCGCTCGACGAGCCGACGAAAGTGTCCTGTGCCGACCTCGGGGACCGGCTGGACGCGTCGAACCAGACCGCCTCGCGGCGGCTCCAGCGACTCGAAGACGCCGGCTTTCTCTCTCGGGACATGGTCAGCGACGGACAGAAGGTGGAGCTGACCGGCGACGGCGAGCGCCGCCTCCAGTCGGAGTACGCCGACTACCGGCGCATCTTCGAGGCCGACGCCAGCGTCGACCTGACCGGGGTCGTCACCTCGGGGATGGGGGAGGGACGACACTACATCACGCTGCCGGGCTACATGGAGCAGTTCATCGAGCGACTGGGGTACGAGCCGTTCGCGGGCACGCTCAACCTCGAACTCACGGCCGAGAGCGTCCGCAAGCGGGCGCGGATGAGCGCCATCGAGCCGGTCACCATCGAGGGCTGGGAGGACGACGAGCGGACGTACGGCCCCGCGTACTGCTACCCCGCCTCGATAGAGGGCAGCGACGGCGAGTACGAGCCGGCCCACGTCATCGCGCCCGAACGGACCCACCACGGCGAGGAGCAACTCGAAGTGATCGCACCGGAAAAGCTCCGCGAGGTGCTGGAACTGGCCGACGGCGACGAGGTGATCGTGCATGTCTCGGAGTGAGGAAACCGCCGTCGACGCCGACAGCGTGGCCGACGCCGTCGCCGCCTTCGCCCGCGGCGAGCCGGTGCTGATCCACGACGCCGCCGACCGCGAAGGCGAGACCGACCTCGTCTACCCGGCCGGGGCCGTCAGCCCCGAGGCCGTCGCCCGGATGCGCAACGACGCCGGCGGCCTCGTCTGTGTTGCCCTCTCCGACCGCGTCGCCGACGCGCTCGAACTGCCGTTCATGCAAGAGGTGCTCGACCACCCGACAGCGGCCGACCACGACCTCGCTTACGACGAGCGCTCCTCGTTTTCGCTGACGGTGAACCACCGCGACACCTTCACCGGCATCACGGACGAGGACCGCTCGCTGACGATTCAGGAACTGGCCGCCGCCGCGACGGACCCCGACCCCGAGGCCTTCAGCGATGCCTTCCGGTCGCCGGGCCACGTTCACCTTCTCCGGGCGGCCCCCAATGGCCTCTCTGACCGCGAGGGCCACACCGAACTCGCGCTCGAACTCGCCGACGCGGCCGACCTGCCGGAGGCCGCCGTCGTCTGTGAGATGCTGGACGACGAGACGGGTGCAGCGTTGCCCCCGGCAGCGGCGCGGGCTTACGCCGACCGGGAGGGGCTGGTCTACGTCGAGGGTGCGAGCCTGCTAGAGCGGTTCGACTGACGGCAACGGAGACCTGTCTCGGCAGTAATTGACCGAAAAGGCGTGTACTGGCCTCTGTTATAGAGATACGCGATGTCTGACCCAGATTTATATCAGTGGCATGTCATTCTGTGCGTATGGCTTGGTTTGAACGCCCAGCACCCGAAATGGGCACGGAAGGCGACGTGATCGGGCGGCGGATTGGCGCAATAATAATCGACATCGTGCTTATCGCCATCGTCTCGTCAGTCATCAGCGGCATCTTAGCGCAGGTTCGACTCGCATTCCTTGGAAGCCTGTTCGGACTCGTCATCGGCTTTGGCTACTACATCTACCTCGAAGGAACGTACGGTCAGACGGTCGGAAAGATGGCCCTCGACATCGTCGTCGTGATGGAGGACGGCGACCCAATCGAGTACGGGCCGGCAGCGATACGGACTGTGCTTCGCATCGTCGACGCGCTGCCGGCGTTTTACCTTATCGGCATCGTCGCCGTGCTCGGCACAGACCGCAAGCAACGGCTCGGAGACATCGTCGCGGATACGGTCGTCGTCCGCGCCGGCGAGACCGGGAACATGCGGTGAGACGCGGACTGGCGTTCCCGGCTGAATGAGCGCGACCCTGATCGGAGCAGGGCGCTCTCTCGTGGACCGTCAACACTCTTAACCACGGGAATCAATGGGGTAGATATGACACACGACGAGACTGCAGGAGGCACCACCCGCGGGCATCGCGACTGTCGACTCAGCGGAGGGATCGTGCGATGAGCGACCGTCCGGAGATGTTCGAGGGGACCGACCGTATCTGGATGGACGGCGAGTTCGTCGACTTCGAGGACGCACAGACCCACGTCCTCACGCACGCGCTGCACTACGGCACCGGCGTCTTCGAGGGCGTGCGCTGTTACGACACCGAGCAGGGACCGGCCATCTTCCACTGGGAGGAGCACCTCGACCGCCTGTACAAATCAGCCAAGCCCTACGACCTCGATATCGAGTTCAGCAAGGCGGAACTCACCGAGGCGACGACCGAACTCATCGAGACGGAAGGGTTCGAGTCGTGTTACATCCGCCCCATCGTCTACTACGGCTTCGACTCGCTCGGCGTGAGCCCGAAAGACTGCCCGACGAAGACAACTATTGCAGCGTGGCCGTGGGGCGCGTATCTCGGCGAGGAAGCGCTGGAGGAGGGCGTCGACGTGATGGTGTCGTCCTGGCGCAAGCACGCCTCCAGCCAGATCCCGACCAACATCAAGACGACCGGCCTGTACGTCAACAGTATGCTCGCCGGCGAGGAGGCCCGCCGCAACGGCTACACTGAGGCCATCGTCCTGAACAAGGAGGGGAACGTCGCCGAGGGGCCGGGCGAGAACATCTTCATGGTCCGGGACGACGAGATATACACGCCCGGTCTGGCCGAGAGCATCCTCGAAGGCATCACCCGCAACACCGCCATCACGCTCGCCGAAGAAATGGGCTACACCGTCCACGAGGAAGCGACCATCTCCCGTGGCGAACTGTACACCGCCGACGAACTGTTCTTCACTGGGACGGCGGCGGAGGTCACGCCGATCCGGAGCGTCGACGACAACGAGATCGGCGAGGGGACGAAAGGGCCGGTCACCGACGACATCCAGTCGGCCTTCTTCGACGTCATCGAGAGCGGCAACCGCGAAGAATGGTTCCACTACGTCTGAGAGCGGGGTGAGCGGCGCGGTCAGTCGTCCGCGAGGTCGTCCTCGTCGGCGACCGGAATCGGCGTGGCGTTGCTGCGGTCCGTGTCGCCGAAGCCGGCGCTGAGAATGCGCGTCAGCGCTTCCTCGACGCGCTCGTCGATTTCTTCGTAGCGGTGTGGTTCGACCTCGACGACGTAGCCGGTCGTGATGTTCGGTGCGGTCGGCAGGAAAAGCACCTCGCGGCCGTCATCGGTGGTCTGTCCCGTTTTGAACGCCGTCATCCGCATCCCGTCCCACACTTCGAGTTTCACCGGCGCCTGAAGGTCTTCGGTTCCCCCGACAGCCGTCTCGACCGCCATCTTCGAAGCGTTGTACACCACCCGGAGTCCGGGGACGTGATTCATTGCGTCGTCGATGGCCCGTTCGACGATGTCGCCGAAGGCCGTCCGCATCAGGTACCCGATGGAGAACACGATGAGGATGAAGATAATCAGCGTCGTAAACACCCGAGCGAGTTCGACAGACGACGTTCCCGAGGGGAGCCCGAGCGCCGCTAGCAGTTCGGCGTCAATCGCCGGGATAACCGCCGCGGACGCGAGGATAGAGTAGAGATAGATGATAACGTACACCGTCACCAGCAGCGGTAACAGGATAATAAGGCCGCTCGCGAAATCGCGCTTCCACGACGTTGAGGAGGCCATACAGATACGTGTCGGGCGCGGGATATGAGCCCTTTCCTTTAGTGCGTTCCGTGCTGTGTCCCACGCAGTCACTGGCGAGGGAGCATGGCGGTGGAATCGCCGCCGGCCTACCACTCGGCGACGCTACCGTCGTCGTGTCGCCAGACGGGGTTGTGCCAGTCGACCTCCTGCTGGGACTGTTCCCGGAGGAACGCCTCGTCGATTTCGATGCCCAAGCCGGGGTCAGTGGGCACAGTGACGAAGCCGTCCTCGTAGTCGAACACCGACGGGTCTGCGAGGTAGTCCAGCACGTCGGCGGCCTCGTTGTAGTGGATGTCGATGCTCTGTTCCTGAATGAGCGCGTTGGGCGAGCAGGCGTCGACCTGCACACAGGACGCCAGCGCGACCGGACCGAGCGGGCAGTGTGGAGCCATCGCCACGTCGTAGGCCTCGGCCATCGCGGCTATCTTGTACACCTCGGTGATGCCGCCGGCGTGTGAGAGGTCGGGCTGAATCACGTCGACGGCACCGTCCTCGAACACCTCCTTGTAGTCCCACCGCGAGTACATCCGCTCGCCCGTGGCGATGGGGATGTCAGTGTGGGCGGCAAGCGCCGGCAGCGCGTCGTTGTGCTCTGGCAGGACCGGTTCCTCGATGAACATCGGGTCGTACGGTTCCATCGCCGAGGCCAACCGCTTGACCATCGGCTTCGTCACGCGGCCGTGGAAGTCGACGCCGATGTCGACCTCGGGGCCGACGGCCTCGCGGACCTCCCGGAGCCGGGTCGCGGCGGCCTCGACCGTCGCCGGAGTGTCGACCCGTTCGATTTCGGGCGTGGCGTTCATTTTCAGCGCCGTGAACCCTGCCTCGACCTGCTCGCGGGCGGCGTCGGCCACGTCCGAGGGCTCGTCGCCGCCGATCCACTGGTACACCCGAATCCGGTCGCGGGCCTGCCCGCCAAGCAGCTGGTGGACCGGTGTGTCGAGTTGCTTGCCCTTGATGTCCCACAGCGCCTGGTCGATGCCGGCAATAGCGGACATCAGGACCGGGCCGCCGCGGTAGAAGCCGCCGCGGTACATCGCCTGCCAGTGGTCCTGAATTGTCTCGGGATTTTCGCCGACGAGATAGCTGTCGAGGAGTTCCTCGACGGCGGCGCGTACCGTATGTGCCCGGCCCTCGACGACTGGTTCACCCCAGCCGACGGTTCCGTCGGCCGTCTCCAGCCGCAGGAACAGCCAGCGGGGCGGGACCTCGAACAGTTCGTAGTCGACAATTCGGTTCCCACCCGCGTCGTCCGCTGTCATACCAGTGGTCTCCTCGCTGTAGTAGCAGTCCCGCTGGGAGCACTACGCGGCGCGTCGAGCCGCGCTCTGTCGGTCTGTGGAGTCATGTGAGACACACATAGGAGACGTGTATATAGTCGTTGTGTGATTCCAGAACCTACCGCTCGCGGTGTCGCTCCCACGTACGGACGAGCCCGGCAAGCGTCTCGTTGACCGGGACTGGTGCCGTCGCAGTCGCCACGACGTAGCCGTTGATGGCGTCGATTTCCGTTTGGCGGCCGTCCGAGATGTCCTGGTACATCGACGAGTGGTTGGCGGCGGTGTCGTCGACGACACGTTCGACGAGCGATACTGCACGCTCGTCGGAGAGGTCGATGTCCTGTTCGCGGGCGACGGCGGCCGTCTCACGGGCGGCGTCTGCGGCGATGGCGTCGGCCGGCGAATCGGCCAGTGCGCCGTTCTCCACGCGGGCGAGGGCCGTCACCGCGTTGATGCCGGCGTTGACCGCGAGTTTCTCCCAGAGGCGGGCCGGCATATCCGCCGCGACGGTCGTCTCGATGCCGGCCGCACCGACCGCTGACCCGACCTCGTCAGCGACTGTGGACCGGCCGCCGTCGCGGTCCCCCAGCACAACCTCGCCGCGGCCGGTGAACGCGACGGTGCCCGGCTCTCGAAGTCGTGCCCCGTAGGAACACGTCCCTGCCAGCACCGGGCAGTCAACCTCGGCAGCTAACTCCGCTTCGTTGCCCATCCCGTTTTGCAGCGAGAGGCAAGCGTCAAGGGTGCAGTCCGCGAGGTCCGCTGCAACGGCGGCGGTGTCGTGGGCCTTGACCGTCACCAGCGCGAGGTCGGCACCCTGTGGGACTGTCGTCTGTGCGTTCGGGTGGACCCGAAACTCTTCGGCTCCGACGACCGAGAGTCCGTCCTCGGAGATGGTGCCCACGTGTGGCTCACGGCCCACCAGCGTCACGTCGTGTTCGCGGGCGAGCAGGCCACCGACGAGGCTGCCGAGGCTCCCTGCCCCGACGACGACGATATCCATACCATCTCGCAGGGACGGCCGGGACAAAAACCCATCACCGGCAGGCGAAATCAGCACGCACTTGGCCGCGAGTGACGAACGAGTGGGCATGGGCGACTCCGACGACGCCGAGGCGGTAGTCCGGGCCATCGACGAGATTGGTATCGACCAACTGACCGAGACGATTGTCACGGCGTGGGAGGGGATCGGTGGCGGCGCCGAACCGGGGCCGACCTGGCCACAGGAGGAGACCACACAGCGGTTCGAACTGTCCGAACCGGACGAAGCGGTCGGGCTAGACGTGCTCGCAGCGGTGTTGGACGCGTCACCGCGGTCTCCTGAAAAAGCGTTCGTCCACCTCGGTGTCGGGCGGCGAGACACCCCACAGCACGAGCGGTTCGCTGTCGAGACGCTCGCGGGCCACACCGACGTTTCGGCTACCGATACGCACACGACCGGAACGGTGCCGATGACGCCAGAAACGTTCGACGCGCTGGCGCGGGTCTACGGCGGCACGCTGGTGTACGTGGTCATCGGTGACGAAGACGGGCAGGCGATCCTCGAACTCGACTGGACGACGCTCCGGTTCTCGCTCCCGCCGTCGGCCGCCGAGACAGTGCAAGAGACAGTCGGACCGGCCGTCGCCGAGCGATTCGAGCAGGCGTAGGCCCACATTTGTGGTCGGTGGGTCCAGACAGCTACCGGTCCGTCAATCCTCCTGCCAGTAGTAGATGTCCTCTTTTGGCGCGTTGCAGGACGGGCATTCGTCGGGGATGTCCGCTATCTGGCCCATTTCGCCACACTCCCAGCAGCGCCACATCAGTTCGGCCTCGCCCGCGGCCCCGGCGCGCAAGTGCTCGCTCGACATCGCCTCGATGCCGTCTTCGACTGTGACGTAGAACCCGTGTTCGTCGAATCCGCGGATAGTCCCGAGTTCGTTACCGTCCCCGTCGTACACCGTCTGTCCGAACGAATACTCCTCGCTTTCGATGTTCGTGGTCATGTCAGCCATACATAGAGCTAGTCGGTCCGAGATGTGTTAAATGCTACCGCGAATCAGGAATTGCATGATCGACGAGCCGAATCGTGGGGTCAGCAAGCCCGCGGGCTGACAGACGGCACGCCAGCGTCGCTACCGCGAGAACAGGCTGTTGTGGACAGGTGCGAAATCGCTCTCCTGACTGTCCTCGACCACCGAGTCGGTGACGGCGTTGCCGTCGACACCAGCAGCGAGGAAGTCCGCGAGCGGCGGCCCGACGTTGTCCGGTTCGACGAGGAAGGCGTCGTGGCCGTGGTCGGAGTCGATGACATGGTGGGCGACGTTCGCGCCGGCTTCCCGGAGCGAATCAGCCAGCGCCTCGGCCTGCTGAGTGGTGAAGTGCCAGTCGGCGGTGAAAGACATCACCAGCGCGTCGCCGTCGAAGGCCGCCAGCGCGTCCGCATCGGACTCGAATCCGGCGGCGAGGTCGTAGTTGTCCATCGCCCGCGTCAGGTAGAGGTAGCTGTTGGCGTCGAAGCGCTCGGTGAACTTCTCGGCGTTGTAATCGAGGTACGACTCCACGTCACGGTACGGGAAGAACGCGCCCGCAGCGTCGGTGGGGAACGTGCGGACGGCGTCCCGGCCGGCGGCGCGGCGGCCGAAGCGGCGCTCCATCGACGCCTTCGAGAGGTACATCACATGGCCCAGTTGGCGGGCTAACGCCAGCCCGTCGCTTGGTGGCTCGTCGTCCTCGCCGTAGTAGTGGCCCTGGTTCCAGTTCGGGTCGGTCGTGATGGCCCGGCGGGCGATGGCGTCGAGCGAGAGGCACTGCGTGTCCAGTCGCGCGGCCGCGGCGATGGGAACGATGCGGTCGACGTGGTCCGGGTGGCGTTTGGCCCACTCGATGACGTTCATGCCGCCGACGCTACCGCCGACGACGGCGTGGAGGTGCGGAATGCCGAGTTCGTCGAGCAGGGCGCGCTGGGCCTCGGTCCAGTCCGTGACAGTGACCGGCGGGAAGTCCGTGCCGTAGGGCTCGCCCGTCTCCGGGTTCTCGCTTTTCGGGCCCGTCGAGCCGTAGCACGAGCCCGGGACGTTCGCACAGACGACGTAGTACTCCGTGGTGTCGATGGCCTTGCCCGGCCCGACGATGTCGTCCCACCAGGCGCGGGCCTGGTCGGCGCTGTCGACCCGGTCGCGGCCGGCGACGTGGGCGCTGCCGGTCAGGGCGTGACAGACCAGCACCGCGTTGTCGCCGTCGAACTCCCCGTAGGCCTCGTATGTGATTTCCAGATCAGGAATCGTTTCCCCGCAGTCGAACTCGAACTCGCCCAGCGAGAGGGTGTTGTGTTCGACGTTCATGTGACTCGTTCGATTGCCTCGTCGATGTCTGCGATGATGTCCGCTGAGTCCTCGATGCCGACGCTGAACCGGAGGAGGTCCGGCGTGACGCCGCTGGCGCGCTGTTCCGCCTCGCTGAGCTGGGCGTGGGTGGTCGAGGCCGGGTGGATGACCAGCGTCTTCGCGTCGCCGATGTTGGCGAGGAACTGGGCGAGGTCCGTCTCCTCGCAGAACCGTCGGCCGGCGTCGTAGCCGTCCTCCAGCCCGAAGGTGACGATGCCGCCGAACCCGCCGGAGAGGTACTGCTGTGCCAGGTCGTGGGTCTCGTGGCTCTCCAGCCCGGGATAGGTGACCCAGGCGACCTCGGGGTGGTCCTGAAGGTGCTGTGCGACGGTCATCGCGTTCTCGCAGTGGCGTTCCATCCGCAGGGAGAGCGTCTCAGCACCCTGGAGCGTCGCCCACGCGTCGAAGGGCTTCTGGCCGTCGCCCAGCGAGCGGAGGGCGCGCTGGCGGGCAGCGACGGAGAACGCGCGGTCACCGAAGGCCTCGGAGAAGTTCTTGCCGAAGGCCTCGTTCTCGCCGCCCAGTTCCGGGAACTTCTCGGAGTACTCGTCCCAGGGGAACGAACCGCCGTCGACGAGGACGCCGCCGACGGTCGTCCCGGAGCCGTGGATCCACTTCGTCGTCGACTCCCAGAGGAGGTCGACGCCGTGGTCGAGCGGGTTACAGAGCGCTGGCGTCCCGAACGTGTTGTCGACGAAGACGGGCACGCCGCGGTCGTGCGCCACCTCGGATATTTCCTCCATCGGCGGGACCACGAGCGAGGGATTGCCGATGGTCTCGAAGTGGACGTAGGCCGTGTCCTCGTCGATGGCCTCGGCGTAGGCGTCCGGGTCGAGCGTGTCGACAAAGCGCGTCTCGATACCCCGGCGGCTGGCGGTGTTGGAGTAATAGGAGTGAGTGCCGCCATAGATAGAGGACGCCGTCACGATGTTGTCGCCGTTGGCCGCGAGGACGAACGTCCCGGCGTCGAGCGCGGCCATCCCCGACCCCGTCGCGACGGCGTCGACGGCGTTTTCGAGGGAAGCGATGCGGCTTTCGAGCATCCTGACAGTGGGGTTGTCGAACCGCGAGTAGACGTTGCCGTCGTCATCCAGCGCGTACCGGTCGGCCGCGGTGTCAGCGTCCTCGAAGACGTACGACGAGGTCTGATAGATTGGCGGCGCGCGTGCCCCCGTCGCCGGGTCCGGCTCCTCCTGGCCGGCATGGACACAGCGCGTCCCGAATCCGTAGTCGTCGGTCATGTGCAGTATGCATATATCTCTAGCTATCTATAACTCATAGTTACGGCAATACTCTCTTATTGTGATAGGATAGCACGGTATCGGCCCGCCGGCCAGTGGAACCGAGGGAGAGGGTATTTGTCGGTGGCTATCTACACGCCGGTATGGACCACGACACTGCCGGACGAACCAGCCGACAGATTCTCGACGCCGTCGGCAGTGCCGTCATCGCCGACGACCGCTTCCTCGAAACCGTCATGACCGGGATTCTCGCTCGGGGGCACGTCCTGCTGGAAGACGTGCCAGGCACGGGGAAGACGCTCACCGCCCAGTCGTTCGCGACGGCGCTGGACCTCTCTTTCAAGCGGGTGCAGTTCACGCCGGACCTGCTGCCGTCCGACATCACCGGCTCGAACGTGTTCAACGAGGCCACCGGCGAGTTCGACTTCCAGCCCGGCCCCGTCTTCGCCAACGTCGTGCTGGCCGACGAGATCAACCGCGCGCCGCCCAAGACGCAGGCCGCGCTGCTCGAAGCGATGGGCGAGAAGCAGGTGACCGTCGACGGCGTGACCCACGACCTCCCCGACCCGTTCTTCGTCATCGCCACGCAGAACCCCGTCGAACAAGAAGGGACCTTCGGCCTGCCCGAGGCCCAGCGGGACCGCTTCATCGTCAAAACGTCGATGGGCTACCCCGACTTCGGCGGCGAACGCGAACTCATCGACCGGCGGGCAGACCGGACAGCACAGGCTCCGAGCGTCACCAGCGTCATCGACGGCGAGCGCCTGCCGGCGCTCCAGCGGACAGTCGAATCGGTCACCGTCGACGGCACGCTCCGGGACTACGTCGTCGAGCTCGGCCGGGCCACCCGCGAGGACGACCGCGTCGAGGTCGGCGTCTCCCCACGTGGCATCCAGCGGCTGTTCGAGGCTACTCGCGCCGCCGCGGTCCTCGACGGCCGCGACTACGCTGTCCCCGACGACGTCAAGAGCGTCGTCGAGGAGGCGTTCGCCCACCGACTCGTCCTGACCGCCGACGCGGGCGTTCGCGGGGTCGACCCGGCGACCGTCGTCGAGGACGTGCTTGACCGCGTCGAGGTGCCCGCAGTCAGCCCCGGCCGCTGAGACCGGGCACCGCCGGTCGGTTCCGGATTACCGCCCCAGCAGCGGCTCCGCCTCGGCCCACAGTCGCTCGAAGCGGGCCTCGAACGCCGCCGCGACCTCCGAATCGGTGATCCCGACCACGCCGAGCCTGTCGGCGGGCGAGAGCGGGTCCGGAACGTCGACCGTCACCGCCGCGGCGTCGATCACGTCGAAGGAGACCCCGACCGTCGGCACCGCCCGGACCGCCGCGTTGCGGTCGGCGAGCAGGTCGGGGAACGACTCGGGAAGCACGTCGAGTACCGCCTCGCTACAGAGCAGATCGACCCGTACACCGTCGTCCACGCCGTCGAGAAACGCGTCGACCTCAGTCTGGAACGTCTCCCACGACGCGCGCTCGTACGGCGGACCGACGGTCGCCCGGACGTGCTCTCGGGCGGTCCTGACGTGCCGTCTCATCGCCGCCCGCATCTCCTCGCTTCCGAGCGATCCGAGCCAAAAACTGCTGTCGACGGGCGGTGTGGGCAGGAGGTCCGCCCTGACGGACGCGGCGACGGACCGGTACCGATCGAGCTCCGACGCCAGTTCGCGGGTCCGCTCCGCGAGTAGCCTGTCGACGACCGTCTCCGGGTCGACGGGGGTGTACCGCGTCGGGTCGGTCGGCTGGGTCTGGACTATCCCGCGGGCTTCGAGGCCGTTGAGGACGTCGTAGATCCGTCCCCGAGGGACGCCGCTCGCGTCGGAGAGGTCGCTCGCGGACACCGCACCGGTCACCAGCAGCGTCCGATACGCCGTCTCCTCGTAGTTCGAGAGCCCGAGTTCGGCCAGTTCGGTCATCGTCAGGTGATCGAGCGGCCGGTACAAAGGTCCACAGGACCGGACTCGACGCGGGTGCGGCCGGCGCGAGGAGCGCCCCCGCGTGGGTTCCCTGCCACCGGAAGCGCCGCCAGAGCCGCCGAGCGGCCGAAACACACCGAAAGTGGCGGGGCGTTTCAGTACGTTCATTCCCCCGCCAGCCGGCGTTCTCAGTATGAATCCGTACGTGTTGCTCGGGGCCGCAATCGCCTCGGAGCTACTCGGAACGACCGCGCTCAAGCTCTCGGAGGGGTTCTCGAATCCCGTTCCCAGCCTCGGCGTCGTCCTTGGCTACGGCGCGGCGTTCTACCTCGTCTCGCTGACCTTAGAGGAACTCCCCATCGGCGTCGTCTACGGGACGTGGGCCGCATTGGGTATCGTCGGTGTCGCGGCCATCGGAACCGTCGTGTTCGACGAACCGGTCGACCCGGTTGGTGTCGTCGGGATCGCACTCATCGTCGCCGGCGTCTACTGCCTCAACGTCCTGTCGTCGATGGCCGCCCACTGACTCAGCAGGATTGGCGGTGGAATCCATAGCTTTCACCGGGAGAAATCGATGCCCGGCACCCGCTCGGAGTGAGAACGACACCGACCGGCGACGCTACACCCCCTCAGTTCCGCTCGAACTCCCGTTCCGACTCGTCCCGAGTCGCGTCCTCGACGCCCTCCAGTGTCTCCGTCTCCAGCAGCCGCCCCAGTTTCCGCTCGAACTGCTCGTCGGTCAGTTCCCCCTCGGCGTACCGGCGGCGCAGTCGCTCCAGCGGTGACTCGTCACTGGCATCGCTTGACGGCGCTGAGTCCGCTCCCTCGATATCTTCCTCCGCCTCGTCCGGCTCACCGTACAGCAGTTCGGTCAGCGGGACGACCACGACATATCCGACGAGCAGCGCCGCGAGCCACCACTCCTGCCCGGTAAAAAGAGCAACGAGCCAGAAGCCGGTGACCCCCAGCGAGGCGAGTTCCGTCGCGTTGGCTCTGGCTCGGCCCAGCGGAGACCAGTCAGTCATACTGCTGGCTTGTCACCACACCACAATGGATTGTTCGGTGCGGGCCTACCGTATCGCAGCCACCAGCGCCAACACGGCGACGAGACAGACGACGAGGCCGGCTACGGCGACCGACGGCTCGACAGCTATCGAACCACGGGCGACGGCGGAGAGACCCAGCGTCGCCGCCGAACCGACGCCGCCTACCCCGACAGTTCCGCCGGTGTGAACGAGTTCGGTGCGGCGCGTCGCGGCCCCGGTACCGGCCTCGTGTCTCAGCGTCGTCCCGAATGCCCCGGCGTCCCAGACGACGACGGCACCGACCAGACCTCCAAGCACCAGCCACGTCGGCGTCGAAAGCGTCGCGGCGAACGCGCTTGCACCGAACAGACCGGCCGCGGCGAGCGTGACGCCGGCCGTCCGCGCACGCAGGTAATTCGTCGCCAGCGCCAGCCACAGCTGTCCGGTCACGCCGATGGCCAAAAACAGCGCCACCACGGCCAGCGCCAGCGTGACCGTCTCCGGACCGTACACGTCCAGTATCGGAACGAGGAACTGTTCGACAGCCGGCGCGGCCGGCGTCGTCCGGAGCGCCGTCTCGAGAGCATCGACTGCCGGCCCCGCGACCGCAACCGCGGCCAGCGCGATGACGCCGCCGCCGACGTACGGTGCGAGGACGGTCCCCACGCGGTCGGCCGAACTCTGGACCGTCCGCCGGAGGAACCAGACAGCCACTGTGGCGACCGTCCCGATAAGGAACAGCCACCAGAGGAGGCCGCGAAGGCCCGGTGCGGCTGTGATTGCGACGATGAGTTCGTACGGCCCGACCGGGAGCAGTCCGGCTAATGACTCCTGACCGAGACCCAGTTCGAACAGGCCGGCGACCGGCGCGACCAGCAGGGCGAGTCGGCCCGTCCACCGGAGCGTTCGTTCGACGGCGGCGACGGCCCTGTCGACATCGGGCGCATCGCTCGTTTCCGGGACGAGTTCGGAAAACGGCAAGGCGTCGAGTCCGCGGGCCAGTGCCGCGGCGGCGAGGGCGAGCAACAGGCTGAAGATGGCGATATGGGTCCGCCCGGGGACCGGGTCGAAAATCGGGTCCAGCACCCGTGTGAGCAGTTCGCCGGTCAGTTGCTGGATACCCGGCGTCCCGGCGTTGGACTGCAGGAAGTCGACGGCACCACGCGCAAACAGCACAAGGCCAACAGCGAACGGTACGGCGGTCGTCCGAACGACGACGCCACCGTAGGTCTCCACCCGCTCAGTGTCGACGACACCGCGGGTAGCCGCGGTCGCGCCGAAGACAGCGGTCAGACAACCGAGGACGACGAACACCTGCGACAGGAGCGTGACGACTGCCGGTCGGACGCCAGCCTGCGAGGGGGCAGGGAACAGTTCGGCACCGAGTGAGACAACTGTGCCGCCAGTGGCAACGGAAAGCCCGACGGCGACCGGCAGGGCGAGAAGGCTAGCCAGAACGGTTCCGACTGCCTGCCAGCGGTCCCACCCGTTCAGCCACAGGGACAGCGCCAGCAACACGCCGGTGGCCACACCGACGAGTGCGGCCCGATGGGCTGACACGGTTTCCAGCAGTGCCGCCACCAGTAACGCCGTCACGCCGACGACGATGGCGAGGCTTGTCCAGGGCATTCGGGTCGGAAGTGTGGTGTGAGTGTCCATTGTTACACGCTGAACAGGTCCGCAAGCGAGGCGCGAAGCGCCACGTCGATTGGGCTGTCGAGGTCCCAGTCGATAACGGTCGAGCGGGACAGTTCGGCTCGCTGGAGGCGGGCGGCGCGTTCGGTACTCGCGACAGCCGCGCCAAGCGAGTCGCCGCGGGCCAGCGACGGACTGACGAGCGTCGTCGGGTACTCACGGACCGCGAGCGACGACACCAGCGAGACGGGCCAGTCGTCGGCGGCCGGTGAGAACACGACCACCTGCGCGGTCGGCGGGAGTCGGGCGGGCACGGCGAGCAGGGCCGGGTCCTCGATGGTGCCACCGTCAGCCGTCGTCACCTTCGCCGCTTCGCCCCGGGACTGCTGTGGTCGCCCGTCCTCGGACGCGTCGGCGTCATCGGCCGTCTCGCCGTCCGACTGCCGGGCCGCGGCGCGGCCCACGCTGTCGAATATCTGTCTCGCGTGGGCGGCCGCGTGACCGCCCGAGGCGTCGACCCACGCCAGCCCGTCCGGCCCGAGCCCGCCGGGGACATCTTCTTCGGCCAGTCCGACGGCACAGACGCTTGCGACGACGCTAGTCCGGGAGAGCGCGTCGAACAGACGCTCGGCCGCGTACGCCGATAGTTCGGCTCCGGTCGGGTACCCCGGCTCCGGCGTCACCCGGGCCGGCGGCCGCGCGTCCACGACCAGCACCGTCCTGACGGCCTGTTCCTCGCGGTAGTCGACGGTGGTCAGCTCGTCGGTCTTTGCGTAGCGCCGCCAGTCGATGCGGTTGACCGGGTCGCCGGGCTGGTAGCTCCGCGTCGAGTGGAACTCCAGGCCGCTTCCGCCGGTGTCTGTCGGGAGTGTGCCCGCCCGCGGGAGCGTGGCGTCGGCCATCGGGACTTCGGAAACGGTGTTCGAGCAGGTCAGCGTCCCGTCGCCGGCCACTGTCAGGTCGACAGTCACCTCGTCGCTGGCAGACAGCGTCCGCACCCGCACCGCGGCGGCGTCGAACGTGTAGGTCCCCCGCTTTGCCATCACGGCGTACGACAGCGTCACGCTCTCGTCGGGCCGCAGCGAGGTACAGAGCCGCGGGGACCCCTCGACGACGGCCAGTTCCTCGGGCACGCCGTCGATGACCCGCACGTCGGTCAGCGAACTGCCGCCAGTGTTCGCGAGTGTGAGCTCGACCGTAACCGGTTCGCCCGGCGTCGGCTGGGCGTCGGAGACGGACCGTGTCGCTTGCAGGTCAGTTCCCGCCGGGAGCCGCGAGAGCGCGCCGTACGCGACGTAGATGAGCGGGATTGCGGTCGCCGCGAGCAACAGCGGCTCGGCGGTCAGAAGCGAGACGCTAACGAGAAACAGCGCGGCTGCGAGGCCGCCACTCCAGCGCCGCACGCGGCGGTGCATCGTCAGCGCTCACCTCCAGACACCTGCTCGATAGCGTCGACGGTCCGGCGGATGCGGCGGCGGCGCTCGCTCTCCGGGTCGAGCCACAGGCGGAGCCGGGCCAGCAGCGACTGCGGTTCGTCGGGAGCGAGCAGCGCCGCCGCGACGGCGTCGTCGGTCCACGTCCCCGCACGGACTGCCTGATGGGCGGACGCCTGCGAGACGCCGGCTCCAATGGCATAGGCCGTCGTTGCTGCCGCGGTAAGTCGCTCGGTAACCGTGTCCATCGCCGCGTCGTCGCCAGCGACGGCGTCGTCGATAGCCGCGTCTATGTCAGCGGCGAACAGCCGGCTCTCCGTCGCTGTCACGTCTTCCGGAGGACTGTCGAGGGCCACGTCGAAGGTAGTCGGCGAGCTACCGCCGAGAAGCCCGCCGAGCCAGCCGGCGAGGACCGCACAGAGGCCTACAGTTAGACTTCCAGTGAGAAGGGCGGTCGTCGGGGCGACACTCCCGACCACGGCGACCAGCGACTCGCCGGCGGCCGTCGGCGCAAACAGAAGGGAGGCCGCGACAGCGGTCGCCAGCAGCCCCACAGTCCCGAAGACGACCGTTCGGAGGCGCATCAGGCCTGCCCCTCCGTTGCGTCGTCAGCGTCGTCGGTCGCGGCGGACTGCTGTCCGGCAGCCGTCTCTATGGTCTGAATCGCGTCCTCGACGGCCGCGACGTGTTCCTGTGGGTCCCGCTGGCCGTACTCGACCGCCCGGAACGAATCCCGGACCGTCCGAACCGCAGCCGGCGGGAGACCGTCGCGTTCGATTGCGTGGGTCGCGATTTCACCGGGTGTCCGTGTCCAGTACCGCCGAAGGGAAACGTGGGTCAGGAAGCGCGTCCACGCTTCGCGGATGGTGACGCGAGCCGCGGGCGTTCCGTCGCCCTCGTTGGATGCAGTCGTGGAGACAACCGCCACCGCATCGCTGGCTGCGTCTTCGGCTGCTGAGAGTCGTTCAGAAATCCACGCTCGCAACGCGTCGAGCAGTGTCGCCGGCGACCGGTGGCCGGCGAGCAGGTCACGGAGCGCCGTGACAGTGAGTTCGAGTCGTGTTCGGAAACGGCCCAGTAAGTCATCGGCCACTACCGCAACGCCGACAAGCGCCCCGACAGCAAGTTCGCGTACGGCCCGTACCCAGTCCCAGAGCGTCCCCGGCGTGACGTTCCGCCGCCGAGCGCCGACGACCGTTCCGGCAACGAGGACACCGAGAGCGCCGACGACGCCCGCGGCGTTGACGAACAGACCACCAACGGTCGTCGTGGCCGTCTGTCCGTACTTAGAGACGGAAATTTCGGCGCTTGCCGCGACCGGCATCCCGACGGTTGCCCGACCGGCCGCACCGGTGCGTGCTGTCGGCTCCCCGCCGAGGGCAACTGTGGCGTTCGGGACCCGGTCCCCGCCCATCGTCGCGTTCACCGTCTGGCCAGCGACGGGCACGGCCAACGGGAGCGACGGCGACGTTGCTACGGAGAGCCGCTCAAGCACGACAGTTGTGTTACCGCTGACGGCGTCGCGCTCGACGACAACGGAGACGTTGCCGGGTTCAGTCGGGAGCGTGACCGTTGCCCGCCCCTGCCGGTCCGTCGTTGCCACCTGCTCGCCACTGAGCAGGACATCCCCGTCCCGCACCGGCACGCCGTCGACGGTCGCAGTGACGGTCACCTCGCCGCCGGTGACCTGTTCGCCGGTGATACTCACCGACGCGGTCGTGTTCAGTTCGTAGCTCGCGTTTGTCGACTGCTGGGCCTGCGGGCCGGCCACGGCGAAGGCGCGAGCACTGTCACGCGGGACCGAGGGAGCGACAAGTGATTCCTCGTTGCTGGGTGCCTCAACGGAAATCGTCAGCTCGGCTTCGTAAGGGACGGTCCCGGAAACAGTGCCGTCCGGACCTGTCGTTCCGACCGGGTCACCGTTGAACGCGACCATCGCGCCCTCGACCGGGGCGCCGTCGCGTGTCACCGTCGCGGCCACCGCCGCGCCCGGCGTCGCCGTCCGATTGAGTTCGATGACGAACTCGCCGGACTGCGAGACAGTCTGTCCGTCGCCCGAGTCGCCGGTTTCGTCGCCGCCACGGGTCCCGTTTGCACCCGTCTCAGTGCCCTCGACTCCATCGCTCTCTGCCGCCTGTTCATCGCCAGTCGGGGCTTCGGTTTGCGTCTCGCCCGCCGGTGTTCCGACGGCGAACTCCTCGTCGGGACTTCCGGACTCCGATGCGCTGTAGGCCTGACTACTGTTTTGCATCGCCTGCTGTTCGGATTCCAGACGCTCCTGCCCCGGCGTCGGGTCAAACTTCACCCAGCCGACGCCCTCGAAGTACACCTCGACCCACGCGTGGGCGTTCATTCCGCGAACGGTGTACTGGTTCTGGCCGGTCCGCTCGCCAGTGGAGTAGCCGACGACGTAGCGCGCCGGGATGTCCTGACTCCGCAGCATCACCACCATCGACGTGGCGAAGTACTCGCAGTACCCCTCGTCCATCTGGAAGATGAACTCCGAGGCTACGTCGTCCTCGGGCGGTTGACTGACGTTTAGCGAGTAGTTCTTGTTCGCCTCCAGCCACTGCTCGATGGTCGCTGCCGTCTCGTAGGGCGAATCGCTGTCCTCGGTCAGTCGGTCAGTAAACGGCCCCACCTGTGCCGAGGTCGACGCCGGGACGCCCGTGTAGCGCGATTCGACGGTGTCGGGGTAATCCCGGCCGCTCGTACGAAGTACCGCTGGGTCGTCGGGAGCCGTTACGCTGGTCGCGCTGTATGTCGTTCCGGCAGGAAGCGGTCGCTCGGACGTGACCGCGCCGTACTCGGTGACCATCACGTCGTCCCGAGACACTGATTTCGGCCGCCAGACGGTCGGCAGCGACGTGGCGGACTTGGCCAGTCGCACCTCATAGTCGACCGTCGAGTCGGCCATCCCGTCGACCGCCATCGGTCCCTGATAGGCCTGCGGGTCCGCACGCCCGTCCCAGCCCGTCCCGGTGTAGGTCTCGTACGCGCCAGTCCGCCAGTACGCCGGTTCCGAACTCGTGACGGTGAAATGCGGGTCCGTGTTCTGTGACTGGTACGGACTGTCGTCGCCGCCAAGCGAGCCGCCGACACTGGTCTGGCTCCCCGGGTTCAGCGCGCCGAGCTGGCCGCCGCTGCCGCCGGCTGCGGTCCCGCCAGCCTCACCGAACGGATTCTCTTGGGGAAGCGGAATAAGAGACTCCAGCGGGCTCTGTGTCCCACCGGGTGCCAGAACCGGGAGCGTCGCCGTCGCCAGCACCACAGCGACGACACACACAGCAGTGAGGAGGACACGGAGGTAGTCCCGGTCTGCCGATACGTCGTCGAACGGCGAGTCGTCGGAGCCCACGTCGGATTATCGTATCGTCCCGGCGCTGTCGGCATAAATCTGCTGTCAGCGGCGGGGCGGGTGCGGCCTGGCGTCTTGTTCTGTCGTCTGGACGCTACGTCGACAACAAATAGCTCACCAATCAGCGGTAGCTGGGCCGGACAGTTCAGGTATTGACCGGTACGTATGATTCAGACCGCTATTATAAGCGGTTATTGCGAGCGGCCGGGCAGCTGTAAGTGCATGGCAACTGATACAAACGGCGCTGGGACTGGGTCACAGCAGTCGGGCTGGCAGGCGACACGTCGGTCCGTGCTGTCGAGTATCGGTGCTGCAGCCGGTATCGGACTGTTCAGCGGAACCGGACGGGCACAGGCGGGCGCTGGGCTGGCGGGAGTAGGAGCGGCCTATCTCGTCACGACCGGAGCAGGCCAGTCGAACGGGAACGGCAATGGGACAGAGTATCTGGTGCTTGACGGCAGCGGCGGTGTCGCGTTCTCGACTGACGGTACTGCCGATGAAGCGTTCCAGTACGCCTTCGACAACGTGCCTGACAGCGGCGGGGCCGTTATGGCTAGCGCCGACAGCTTCCGCTTTGGCGGCCCGGCAACGATGGGCGATAACACCGCATTGATCGGACAGCAGGGAACCCGTTTCGTTGTCTCGCAGACGGGCACAGCTGAGGACCCCGCGCCGTCTGAATCACAGTCGAACCCGCTACCGGCCGGCCACGACCTCATCCGCGTGCGCGGTGATAACACTGCTATCACCGACATCGAGTTCGACGCCGACGGGACGCAACTGAATAATCAGGCGATTCAGGCCGATCAGTGCGACGGCGTCTATATCGCTCGCAACCGGACGGTGAGCGGTTTCCAGATGGCCCTGTCGTTCACGCGGTGTACTGGTGTGACAGTTGAACACAACGAGGTTGTCGATCCGAACTGGTACGGTATCACCAGCCGGGCCGCACCGACCGGCAGCGCCCGGGACCTCCGGCAGTCAAGCGACGTTGTCGTCGCCGGTAACCGCGTCGTTGGCGTGAAATTCAACAACATCGCCCCGTACAATGTGGCGAACTTCGCCGTCATCGGGAACGTCGCCGTCGACGGCGGCCACAGCCTCATCGCGTGTTCGCCGGCCCAACACGGAACCATCGTCGGGAATGTCTGTCGAGACCTGACCGAGTTCGCACCCGACCCCGGCGGCGAGGCGGGCATCGAGATCGAGTACAAGGAGACGCATCTCCGGGACGAGGTAGCCGGGACCCCCGAAGCCCGGTCGTCGGATATCACCATCACGGGCAATCAGGTCGACAACTGTCCGGTCGGCATCCTTGCTCGCACGGTTCCAGCGGATGCGGACAACACCGACGCACGAACTGCGAAGCGCCCGTACAGTTTCAC